>CAILYC010000030.1 GCA_903838355.1 uncultured Burkholderiales bacterium
ATCAACTCCCAATATGTAAATACTTTATCTTTTATATTTTCTTTAATTACTTCAGTTAAAGTTTTACCATAATTTCTACGTGCTATTTCTCCAAAGGCTTTAATAGTTGGATTTCTTCCAATTAAGTTTCTTGCTCCAGTCTTACCCTTTTGTAATTTAACTATTGCTGTAATATTAGGATTAATTTCAAAATCATCTTCGTAATCTGGATGCTCTGTATCCTTAATTTCTATCTCTTTCTTTGTCGTAATTGGATAATACTTTATCTCAATTTGTGACCATTTAAGCTCCATTAGTTCAGTACCTGGTCTTGCTCCTGTGTCTAGCAATACCATAACGTAATCTTTTAGTAGTGCTCTAATTTCAATACTATCAGCCCTAGCCTTTCCAATCCAAGCATCGAAGTTTGATCTTAACGCCCTAACTTCTTCCATACTAAACGCTGGTCTTCTTACACTTTTTTGTCCATAAGCTACTAATTTAGGACGATTACTTTCTACCATAAATCCTCTAATTATGGCTTCATCAAATACTCTATTTAGAGCCGCATTATGATTAAGCGTCGTACTTCTTTTGGGAGTTATTTTCATTTTCTCAACTCGCCAAGTATCAAATTGTTCTAAAAGCGGAAATGTAATATTGTCTACTTTGTACTTGCCGAAGAACTTAATTAGATATTTGTTAATAATTGCTATGTACTCGGTGTACATAACTTTTGCCGTTTTTTCTTCTATTGCCTTTTCCATTCGCTGTACGGCAAGCTTGGCAACATCCTTAAAAAATCGTGTGATGGGTGCCGCATTCATTTTTTTTCGCACATTAGCTTCTACTAATATTTCATGTGCTCGTGCTTTAGCTAGCTTTAAGTCATACTCATTTGTACTCGCACGTTGCCACCTTCCATCCACACTAAAACGGCATTGCCATACCTTACTACGTGGGCGTTGGAAAATTACTAGCTGTCTTTCAACAAGCGTATGTGTAGTTGATTTTTGTGCTGTCATTTGCTTAACTTTTATCAAGTTTATAGCATACAGTCAACAGTTAAAAAGGGCAATAGTGCGTAAGCGGTGCGTAGTGTTTTATAGACGTAAAAAAAGCACTTATTTTTACGTAAGTGCTTGTTTTATATGGCTTTTTTGGTGGGACGGGCGAGATTCGAACTCGCGACCAACGGATTAAAAGTCCGCTGCTCTACCGGCTGAGCTACCGTCCCATTTTCAATACTATGACGCGCCTCTCAAGCTCCGCCAAGCCTAATATTGTAACAAAATTTTCACCCCATTTGAACCCCAGCGCTTTGCCAACAGCGAGAATTACCAATTTCGCCAATTTGCGCCTTGAGTCCCTCCCCAATGAGGCCTTGGTTCGGTCAGTTACGTGCGATTTCACCCAACATCCAACCGGCCGCGCAATGCCCAAACGTGGAGGTAACCGCCACACTTGAGCCGTAACCATGGCAGTTCAAAGATGAATCATTGCCCGCAGAACCCCCATCCTCTGAAGCCCACGGATTGATGACTTTTTCTGGACTAAAAACACACTGGATATTGGATTTTCGGGCATCTTTGACCCATCCCCCAGCACGGCGCAAACGGTAGCGCACCTGTGCCATCAAGGGGTCATGGGTGACATCCATGAGGTCCTTGATGTCGACTAGGTGGGCCGCCATTTTCCCCCCTGCAGCCCCAACCGTCACCATCCGGGTGTGGGTGAGCATGGCCCACTCGCAGAGCGCCACTTTGGCCACGGTTTGATCACACGCATCGATCAGACCATCGATGGGGTTCGGGAGTTGACCCACCATCTGCGCCCAACGGTCAGGCTCGACAAAGTCCTCGATGGTGTTGACTTGGCAGCGAGGATTGATGGCCAAAATTCTTGATTTCATTGCCAGTACCTTGGACTGCCCAATGGTGTCACTCAAGGCATGAATTTGTCGGTTTACATTGGAGACTGATATGTGATCCAAATCAATCAAGGTGAGCAAACCCACACCGCTCCTGGCCAAGCTCTCCACCGCCCACGACCCCACACCCCCAACGCCCACCACCACCACATGGGCTTTGAAAATACGCTGTGCGCCCTCAGCCCCATAAAGCCTCACCAAGGCACCAAAGCGTCGATCAAATTCAAGTTGTGTTGCGTGCTGGTCCAAAATATTCTAGCCCCGTGTGAATTCAAGTGCGGGATATTCAGAGCATACGCTCAAGCCGCCAAGACTGATACTGAAAAGCCAGCACGGCGCCGAGCACAATAAAGATGATGACCTCCAAGGCATTGACACTGAGGGTTGAGAACCCACTCATGCCCTGACCAAAGGTGCAGCCCATGGCCACCACACCGCCCACTCCCATCGACATGGCACCCAACAGATGAAGACCCAAGTCAGCCGTGTCAGCAAAACCTTCCCAACGAAAACTCTGAGCCAAGAGCGCGCTCACAAAAGCCCCCGCCACCACCCCCAAAGCGCTCACCGCGGCGTAGCCCAAGACCTTGGACTCGTCTGAGTAAAAAATCAACCAATCGAGCACATAGGCCATCGGCGAGACAAAGGTCACGGCCTCGATCTTGCCCGTTTGACTTGCCAAAAAAACCTCCTCCAGACTCAGCGGACTTTCAGTCACATGGCCCACAACACCACTCAAAATCCAGGCCAGCGTCACCACGAGACCCACCACAAGGCCGGGCCAGAGCATCTTAAAAGTATCCACTCCCCCCGTGGGCTTGTCTTGACTGCGCAGGAGTAATCCAACACAAGCAACAATGAGCAAAACCCCCAAGCACCCGCCCATCAGCGTAAAGACGCTCGCTTGCAGTGGCAGACCGACCCATGTGCCGCTCTCCAAGGCCTGTGCACCCCAGAGCAGTTCGGCCCAACTCCCGCCACCGGGCAAGCTCACAAAAAACGTTTCCAACACATGAACTCGAAAGACCGCGGTGATGCCTTTAAGGGTAGCCCAAGCCGACAAGCCCATCACCACAAACACCACCCAGGACTTGAGGTTGCCCGCTCCCATGCGGACCAGGGTTTTGTTGCCACACCCTGAGGCCAAGACCATGCCCGCGCCAAACATGAAGCCACCCAAGGCGTCAGAGAGCCAAAACCATTTGGAAGAAGCGTACAAGGTTTGGGCTGGATGGATGGCACCCAGTCCCACCAGAGCAGAAAACCCCAAAAGGCTCACCGACATGGCCAAGAGCACTTGGCTCGCCCGCTTCCACGCCCCAAAACTCAAAACATCCACAATCGCGCCCATGGTGCAAAAATGAGTGCGGTGCGCGACAAATCCCAAGACCCCCATCAGCGCAAAGGTCATCCACAAGACTTGGCTGTTGAGCGCATAAAACTGAGCTTCTTGCATGGTGGGTCAGGGTTAGAGTCGAGAGTATTTTGAGTTTGGACAAGACCGAGGAAAAAAACTGCAGTGTCAACATCCCAAAGTGCGGCTACAAAGCCCGGGACCAGCAAAAGCGGCATGGGGACTGCGCAGGCCCCAAATCGATGAAATGAAACCGAGGTCAAAACACGCAAGAGCCCAAAGCAAAGTATGGGTTGTCCCTGCCGACGCTCACTTCATTTTGGTCAGGCGCTCACGGGCGGCCTGGGCAGCCTCGCTTTGTGGAAAGTTCTTGACCAACTCTTCCAAGGTCTTGCGCGCGCCCTTGTTGTCTTTCAACTCCACTTGACAGCTTGCACTCAAGAGTTCAGCATCGGCCACCTTGGGGTGATTGGGAGACGACATGCTCAAAGCCTTGAAGGTCTGAATGGCGCCCTTGAAGTCTCTAGAAGCGTATTGGGCTGTTCCCAACCAGTAAAGCGCCAAGGCACTGAATCCACTGCTGGGGTAGTGTCTGGAGAAATCGGTGAAGGCCAGAACGGCGCCTGGGTAATCGGCCTTTTTAAAGACCGCCAAGGCATTGTCGTATTCGCGCATTTCTGCAGTATCAGCGGTGAAATCCACACCATCCAAGCTCACCTTTTGAGGCTCAAACTTGCTCAGTCGGTTTTCAATGGCCTGCGCTTGGTCTTTGATTCGCATTTGCGTTTGCGACAACTCCCGCGCAATGACCTCTTTGTCGCCACGAAGACTGGCGGTCTCTTGTTGGAGTTTTTCAATGAGCGACTGCAAGTCCAATATCGACGTTCTCAACTGCGCATTTTCTTGGCCCAAGGCCTTGATCTCCACTTTCGCAGATTCGAGTGCGTTTTTTTGCAATTCAATTTTTTGGCGCAAATCCAAAATGGCGCGCCTGGCCTCGTCGTCGTCAAAAAGAGAGGCCTGGGCCGACACGCCAATCCAAAGGCAGCCCAAAAGCACAAAGCTTGGGAGAAAACGCTTCATGAGAGACTTCAACGGTAAGAGATTTCAACGCGGCGATTTTTGGCGAACGAGACCTCATCATCGCCCATGGCGGCAGGTTTTTCTTTGCCAAAACTCACCGACTCCATTTGGGACTCGGTCACGCCAAGAAGTGACAAAGCTTTGCGCACCGCATCGGCTCTTTTTTGGCCCAAGGCCAAGTTATACTCGCGACCACCACGCTCATCGGTGTGTCCATCCAAGGACACTTTGAGTGACTTGTTGGTGGATAAAAATTTGGCATGCGCTGCAATGGCGGGTTGAGCCTCGGGACGGATGGAGTAACTGTCGTAGTCAAAATAAATGATCTTGTCGACACCGGCAGGGCCAGCATTCATGCCGGACAAAGACTGGGCTTGAACATTGGTCACGCCCGAGCCGGATTTGGCGCTCAGGGAGGGATCCACAGCCATTGAACTGCTCGACTTGTCTTCGACTGGCACGTCATTGAGTTTGACTTTGGAGGCACAACCGGCAAGGGCCACCATGACCGTGATGACCAATGCAGTGAACAGTTTGATTCTCATGTTAATCCTAGGGTTAAATAGATTGAAAGCAAGGTTAAAGAAAGAAAGGCATTGAATCCACGCAGACTGGTGATTACTATGATTGTATTCAATTTTTCAATACAAACCCATGGCAAAAGGT
Organism: uncultured Burkholderiales bacterium; assembly: GCA_903838355.1. GTDB lineage: Bacteria > Pseudomonadota > Gammaproteobacteria > Burkholderiales > Burkholderiaceae_C > Limnohabitans. The sequence continues at coordinate 5,013 of CAILYC010000030.1, forward strand.
CTTTCTCGGGAAACATCACAGTCAATTGGGCTTGGCATAAGGCCCCCAGTGCGGCTCACGAATGTCACCCTCCTTGCCACCCAAGCGGGTCGCCATTTTGTTGTCTGGGTTGACCATCATCAAAGCTTCTCGACCTTGCGACTGTGTGGCATAGATGATGAGTTTGCCGTTGGGCGCAAAACTGGGCCGCTCATCGCGCGTTGTGTCGCTCAAGGCTTGGGCTTTTTCACTCACGAGGTCCATCACATAGAGCTTGAACTGCCCGCCTTGCCTAGAAATATAGGCCAAAGTGTTGCCATCTGGGCTCACTGCGGGGGAGATGTTGTAGTTGCCCGTGAAGGTCACGCGTTGGGTGGGACCACCGTGCGCGGGCATGCGGTAAATTTGGGGCGAGCCGCCCCGGTCACTGACAAAGTAAATGGCGCTGCCGTCTGGGGTGAAGGTGGGCTCGGTGTCGATGCCACTGCTTTGCGTGAGTCGGTTGGCTTGACCGCCTGAGAGCGGCACAGAAAAGAGTTGTGAACCACCGTCTCGACTCAAGGTCACGGCCAAAGTTTGACCATCGGGTGCCCAAGCCGGCGCGCTGTTGGAGCCTTTGAAATTGGCCACAATGTGGCGCTTGCCAGTGCCCACATTGTGCACATAGACCACGGGCTTGCGGGTTTCAAAAGACACGTAGGCGAGCTGCTGACCATCGGGAGACCAACTCGGTGAGATGATGGGCTCGGGTGAGCTCAGCGCGGCCTGGGCGTTTTCTCCATCGGCGTCGGCAATCCACAGGTGATACATCGTCTTGGCCTTGGTCACGTAGGCGATGCGGGTGGAGAAGATGCCTTTGACGCCGGTGAGTTTTTCATAAATGAAGTCCGATATTTGGTGGGCCGAACGCCTGAGGTCCCCAGGGGACACGGCATAGCTTGCACCACCAAGGTCTTGCGACTTCATCAAGTCCCACAAACGAAAGCGCACGTCAAATCGGCCATCGGCCAATGGGGTGACACTGCCAGAGACAAAGTTCTCCATGACCCGCGCTCTCAAGGCGGCGAAGTCTGGGCGCGAAGTCTCATCCAAGGTGAGCGCCGTGCTGGTGAGTTTGAACTGCCCCGCTCGCTCCAAATCGGCTTGCACAATGGTTGAGATTTTTTGACCGGCACTGGGCTCGTCTCGAAACGCATTCATATTCAGTGGGATCAAGGTGACCCCAAGTCCCGTCACATCCACTCGCAGTTGGGCTTGGCCTAACTGTGGGCCCAACACAGCGCCCAAGAGCGCCCCCAACAAAGCGCACTGGCTCAGCACGCGGCGCTTTGTCAGGGGCATGGGCATGGGCATGGATGGCGCCAAGGCCTTCAGGCGAAGAACCCGTGCCGCTAGCGTGAATCGGTTCAAGGGCAGCAAGAATTTAAAAATATTGGTAGTCATGACAAACTTCACAGCATAAAAGCAAAAATGGGCATTGAAACGCAACAATGAGGCGCCAAGCTCTAGGATTGGGCGGCAATGCACAGCATTGAACACCACCAGTGCCCTGGGGATGCATCATACAGACTGTCAAGGCCCAGGTGAGAAGACCTCCAAAATTCGCCCCTCAAGGCACGACCAAGCCAGAAAAAGACTCCTGGAGCCGATCCCCTACAATGGAGGATTGGACCGAACGCTCAAGCACCCGGGCTCAGAGAAAAAAACTCCCCGGCATTTTAGCTGTTTGCATTGAAAAACCCATGGCGCGACAAGGATCGCTTCAACCACAACGACACCATTTTTTAAACCCAACGCTCACCCTTTTGCATGAACGACATCCCAGTGGACTCCTTTTGGCGGCGATTTAAGAGGGTGTTACCGTATTTCTCCAAGCCTTGGAGCGTTTGGGCGGCTGCCGTGGTGTCCGTGGTCGTGGTCTCGGCCTCGGAGCCCATGATCCCGGCCCTCTTAAAGCCTCTTCTCGACCACGGCTTTGTGGCGGGCTCCTTGAACTTGTGGCTCGTGCCCTTTGCCATCCTCACACTCTTTACCGTGCGGGGCCTAGGCGCCTTCATTGCCCAAGTCGCTTTGGCCAAAATTGCCAATTTGGGGGTGCTCTCCTTGCGCCTGGACATGTTTGACAAGTTGCAAAAAGCCCATCCCAGTCTCTATGCCTTGCAAGCGGGCAGCGCCATGGCCAACACCCTGGTCTTTGAAGTGCAAAACGGGGCCGGCACCTTGGTCAATGCTTTTTTAAGCCTCACGCGCGACTCGCTCACCTTGGTGTTTTTGGCGGGGTATTTGCTCTACTTGAATTGGAAGCTCAGCCTCATCGTGGCCCTCCTCTTGCCCGCGGTCGCTTATGTGATGCGGGTTTTGACCCACAGGCTCACGCGCCTCACGCATTTGAGCCAGGCCAGCACCGATGCGCTGGCCTATGCTGTTGAAGAAAACGCCCTGGCCTACCGGGAAGTTCGACTCCAGGGCGCACAAGAGCAACAAACTCGCCGCTTTACTCGCCTTGGAGAGGCCTTGCAGTCCTTGGTGATGAAGGGCATGGTGTCATCGGCGGCCATCACGCCGCTCACCCAAATTCTCTCGGCCGTGGCCCTCTCGGCGGTCATCAGCGTGGCGCTTTTCCAAAGCAGCACGGACGGCACCACGGTGGGGGGCTTTGCCTCCTTTGTGACAGCCATGTTGATGTTGGTCGCCCCCATCAAACATTTGTCCGAGATTGCCGCCCCCATCACCCGAGGGCTCGGTGCCATTGAGCGAGGGCTTGATTTGATCGAAAAAACCGACGACCAAGACGAAGGTGAATTTGAAATTGCAAAAGCGCGGGGCCAGGTTGAATTCAAGGCGGTGAGCGTGCGGTACCACGCCGATCGAATGCCCGCACTGGAAAACCTGAGCCTCGTGGTGAACCCAGGCGAAGTCTTGGCCATCGTGGGTGAATCGGGTTCGGGCAAAAGCACCTTGGCCAATTTGCTGCCCAGACTCGTGGACGTGGAAAGCGGAGAAGTGCTGATCGACGGGGTACCGATTCGACAGTGGCGCCTCAAAAGTCTCAGGCAGCAAATTGCCCTGGTGAGCCAAAACGTGATCGTGCTCAACGACACCCTTTTGAGCAACGTGATGCTCGGACAAGAGCAAGACACTGCGCGCGCAGTGTCTTGCTTGGAAGCGGCCAATTTGGCAGACCACATCCAATCTTTGCCCCTGGGGGTGAACACGCTCGTGGGCCACAACGCCTCACAACTCTCGGGCGGACAGCGCCAACGCTTGGCCATTGCCAGAGCACTCTACAAAGACGCCCCCATTCTCTTGCTCGACGAGGCCACTTCGGCGCTGGACAATGAGTCCGAGAGATTGGTGCAAGAGGCACTGAATCGCTTGACGGTGGGCAGAACCACCTTGGTGATCGCCCACCGATTGTCCACCATCGAGCACGCCCACCGAATCGTGGTCTTGGTCAAGGGCAAAATTGTCGAGATGGGCACCCACACCGAGCTCTTGAACCTGGGCCGCGTCTACGCCTCCTACTTTAAGCTCGGGCAAATGGCGCCCACGGACACGCTCAGTTCCAGGGCGTGACGCTGGGGACCTCGCACGGACCCTCCACAGCGATGGAGCCAAAATCCGCGGGCCCGACAATTTCCAAGTACTCCATGTCGGGGGAGTAGTCAAAGAGGTAGTGCACGATGCCAGGTCGCTGGTGCACGCAGTCACCCGCTTTGACCAAGGTGGGCTTGTCCTCGTACATGAAGCGCGCCCAGCCCTTGAGCATGTAGACAATTTGAAACTGGGCCACATGGTAATGCCAACCCGTACCGTCGGTGGGTGGTAAGTTGGCCTTGGCAATATGGGCAATCACTTGACCGTGGGTGGCCTTGGCAACGCCCAAGTCTTTGTAGACAAAGAAGTCTCTCAAGCCGCCTGGCAAAAAGTGACTGTCCTCGGCTTTGACGTGGGAGAAGTCGCTCTCTGGGGTCAAAGGGGTCAGAGAGGTGCTAGGGTCGGGTGGCAAAACTGCGGTCAGGGTATTCATTTAAAACTCCACTTCTAGTTCAACGATGTCCTCGGGCTCGGCTCTTGCGGCCTGGATCCACTCAAGAACCGCAGGCATCTTCAAGATCTGCTGGCAATAGGCCTCGCACACCGGGTCCATGGCCACACCGTAGGTGCGCACACGCGTGACCACCGGCGCGAACATCGCATCGGCCAAGGTCGCTTTTTTGCCAAACAAGTACGGGCCCTTGTAGGTTTTTAAACAAGAGGTCCAGATTTCAAATACCCTATCCAAATCCGATGCCGCCTTGGCCCATACCTTGAAGCCCTTGAACTGCGCTTTGATATTCATGGGCAAGGAGGCTCGCATCGCTGAAAATCCCGAATGCATCTCCCCGCACACTGCACGACAATGGGCACGGTGCACAGCGTTGGACGGCAGGAGTCCCGCTTTTGGTGCAACCTCGTTCAAGTACTCCCCGATGGCCAAGGTGTCCCAGACCTTGACTTTGCCGTGGTTCAAGCACGGCACCAAGATCGAAGGCGAGAGCAACAAAAGCTCTGCGCGGGCATGCTCAGAGTCAGTCTCCACCCTCACTTCTTCGAAGGGCAGGCCTGACATTTTGAGCATGAGCCAGCCTCGCATCGACCAAGATGAATAGTTCTTGCTGCTGAGGGTCAAAGTGGTGGTGCTCATTGCGGTGGTGTCTCCTGCTGACATCGGCTGACGTCTGCTGACTTTCTGGCTCGCAAAAAATATGCCAAACGAGGCACAGCTTTTGCTTGATGTGACACTGCACTGGAATCGCTTTGAAGAGTCGAATCTCGTGCACGACCCGCAAGCCCACCCCAAGACAAGGCCATGCCGTGATGTATCAGCAATTTGACAACCTCGCTCGCCTGCGTCAACCCTGGCGAGACTTCTCTGAGGCCTCCAAAGACTGGTTGCGCCACTGGCGGAGATTCTCGGACAGCCCGCTCATGCGAAAGTGTCTGGGCCTGCATGAGCAGGCCGCGCTCTTGGGCTTTACCCATCAGAGAGAAGCATTTGACATCCAGCCCGTGGTGGATGCCAAGGGCTTTGCCCACTCGGTCGAGCAAGAAGAGGTCTGGCGGACCGACTTTTGTCATTTGCTGCGCTTTAAAAAGGCGTTCAGCCAGCACGAGCCGCGTGTTCTCTTGGTGGCCCCCATGTCGGGTCACTTCGCAACACTCTTGCGCGGCACCATCCAAGCCTTGGTGCAAGACCACGAGGTCTTTGTGACCGACTGGATCAACATCCGAGACATCCCTCCTCGGGCCGGTGACTTCGATCTCGACAGCTACACCGAGCAGTTGATCGTGATGCTGCAGCACTTGGGGCCAGGGTGCCATTTGGTTGGCGTGTGCCAACCCACGGTGTCATGTTTGGTGGCAACGGCTGTGATGTCGGCAAGCCAAGATCCTTGCCTGCCCATCAGCCTCACCTTGATGGCGGGCCCCATCGATACGCGGCAAAACCCCACCCGGGTCAATGACTTGGCCAAGAGCAAAAGCATCGAGTGGTTCAAAGAGAATTTGGTGAGCATTGTGCCCTTGGGCTATGCCGGTGCGGGGCGCGAGGTCTACCCAGGTTTTGTGCAAGTGGGGGCATTTTTGAACATGAATTTGGAGCGTCACCAAAACTCCCTCAAGCGCCTCTATGAATTGCGTGGCTTGGGCCAAGACCAAGAGGCACAGCCCATCTATGACTTTTACAAAGAGTATTTTGCCGTGATGGATTTACCGGGCAAGTTTTACTTGGAGACGGTGAAAGAGATTTTTCAAGACCACGCCCTGCCTTTGGGAAACATGCGCTTCAAGGGTGAGCGGGTGCAACCTCAGCTCATCAAAAAACCATTTCTATTGACCATCGAAGGCGAGCGCGACGACATCTGTGGATTGGGCCAAACCATGGCCGCCCAGGATCTGTGCTCAGGCATCCCGGCCTGGAAAAAAACCCATCACCTGCAAGCCGGGGTCGGGCACTACGGGGTTTTCAGTGGCCAGCGCTGGAGCACACAAATATATCCGGTGGTGAGGCACCACATTCAAAACGCACAGTCCCTGTTGAGTTAAGGCCGGCTTTCCATCTTGGACCTTGTTCGACCCTGTTGATGGGCCTAGGTTTGTGCTGATTTTTTAAACCCATTGCGCAAAAGAACGGTTCTCGAGTGCGCGCCGCCTCAACTCGCTCACAGCCTCCAAGACGCCTTGAGCGCTGGGATTGACCACACGGGCACACCACGGCGTGTCGTGGTAAGAGGCGGGTTGGTCAATGACAAACCACACGAGTGTGGGTACTTTGAGCGCCACAGCCATGTGGTATGGCCCCGAGTCGGTGCTCACAAAACATTCACAAGACACGATCAAACCACTCAAATCCTCTAGCGTGCCCGTGCCCGCAGCATTGCACAGGCGTGGCGCGCTCAGAGCAGCAACGGGCTGCTCATCCAAAACTGGGTCGAATGCTTGGCTAAGTGCTTGGCTGAATGCTTGGCTGAATTTTTCAATGAAGTCCTCGTTGACCTCTCGCTCAAAGGGCGCCCCAGTGAGCACCAAGTCAAAGTCATGGTGCTGAGCCAAAGCGACCAGGCTTTGCACCAAATCGGCCATGGGGGGTCGTTTGCCCAAGGCGTCGGGTGTGCCGCACCCGATGTTGAGCCCCCAAAGGGGCCGCTTGGGGCCAGATCCCACCTGCGGAAATGCAGCGCTGAGCAGCGCTTGCGCTCGCGCCAAAGACGCCGCACCGGCCTGCAACTCGATGGGGGTCTCTTGGCGCCGAAGCCCCAGGGCGGCGAGCACCACAAAGTCGCGCAGGGTGTAGTCCATGGGCGCACTCAAGCCCTCTTGCCGCATGAAACGGGTCAAGCTCACTGAGCTTTGACGATAGAAACACCCCCTGGGCCAAAACTGATTCACCCCCAAGGTTTGAACAGCATGAAGGCAGGAAGCGGCGGGAAGGGAACGCTGGCCCGCGCGCTTTTGCCCCTGACCCATCGCGCGTTGCAACTGCCAGGTCAGCCACGCGGTTCTCAAGCCATTCATCTCAAAATCAATGATCCAGTCGATGCCCTGCTGCTCACAGACCTCAAGGGCTTGCTGGAAGATCCGAGACATCGGCACACGCTTGGCGCTGGGCGCCTGCGGTGAGCCTTCGCGCAAGGTGATGAAGTGCGCGCTGCTGAGCAAATGGTGTGCGGCAATCAAGTCTTGGGTGGGGTAGCCGGGGTGTTTGCTTAAAAAAAGCAGATGCAACTCGACCCCCGGCCAAGCGTTATTCATGACCCGCCAAGCCGCTGAACTTCTGAGCAAATCGCCCACCCCCAGGCTGTGGGACTTGATCATCAAGACATGCCGTGGCGACACTTGGGGCTCAACCATGACCTGCCCGCCCAGTGGGGTGCGCGCGCTGTGAACTCTCCAAGACCGCACGGTAGACCGCCTCTTGCGCCAGGCACACGCTCTCCCAGTCGTGCGCTTGGGACCAGGACCAAGCGCGCTCAGCCATGGGTGCGCCCACCGCAGGATCGAGCAGCGCTTGAATGGCCTGGCTCAGTTGCGCGACATCTTCGGGGTTCGGTAACACCCAGGCCTCTTGGCCGTGCGTCAAATGGCTTGAGATCCCACAAAACTCTGGCGCACTCACCACCACGGGGCGCGCCCAAGACATGGCTTCGAGCACCACCATGCCAAAGGTGTCCTCCAAGGTGGGGTGAACCAAGACGTCACAAGCCCAATAGGCGGGCGCCACCTCACTGAGCGGCCCCAGCCAAGCAACGCGTGAGGCCACCCCATAAGACTGCGCCAAAGCGCGCGCGCTCGCACTGAGGGCACCCCGACCGACCACCATCAAACCCACACTCGAGGGCAACAGGACCAAGGCCTTGAGGAGGGCGGGCAGGCCTTTTTTCTGGTCATCGTGGCCGACCCAGAGCAGCCAGTGGGACAGCGGCGAGCCCTTTGTCAAGTCAAGAAGCCCCAAGGACACTCGGGCGCGCGCGCTCAGGTCACTTGACCTCAAAAAGTCTGCATGGAAGGCCGATTCGGTGCAGGCGTGTTCGCCAACACCCGCAACAGCTCGGGGCCGCAAAACCTCGCTCCAGGCGATGATCTCGGGTGTTGGGCAAGACCGTTCTTGCTCTTTCCTTTGTTCTTGTTGCCACCAGGCGAATGCGCCCGAAACGCCCGGCATCAGGGTGTGAAGACGCTCAGTCCCGATGGGGAAGTGGCCAAGGAGTTGCTCAGTGAGCGACGCCGACACGCTGGTGATGTGGCGGTGGGGGTGGTGAGGGCCGACATCGAGCCGGGCGTGCTCGAGCCACAAATAGCTCATCAAGCGTGGACTGAGCAACACGCCCAGCCATTTGAAACAATGGGACACGGCGGCGCGCACGCTGGGTCGCGAGAGGCTGACCCACCAAGGAGCGCTGCTTTTTTTGAGCGCGAAATAATGGATCCAAACCGGCAAGACGTGCACCGTTTGCACTTCACCGTGCCAGGTGTTTTCATGGGCGTGCACGATGTCAAAACCACTTTGAGTGGCAACCCAAGTCTGCCAGGCATACCACCATTGGTTGACAAAGCGCGGGCGAGTGAAGGGCTTGCTGATGCGGTGGTAGTGCACATTGGGCCAATGGTGCTCAATCGTCTGGGCAAACACATGCACCTCGTGGCGAGACGACAAGCCCTCCACCAAGGACATGGCGTAGTGCTCTGCCCCGCCGGCCTTGGGCGAGAAATCGCGGGTGAGCACCGCAATCTTCAAGCCGAACCCACTTGATCAGGCGCTTGATCAGGCGCTTGATCAGGTGATTGATCAGGCGATTGAGGGCGAAGCGCCCAATGGGCCCCATGGGCCCCATGGCGATCTTCGTGGCGCGTCAAAATTTTGAGCAAAAACTGCGTCCAGTGGGTCGAGCGCACCACCGGTACTCTTGCAAGGGCAAACCACTCCATGGGCTCACGCGCGCCGATGCGCTGGCGAGAACGCACCGTGGTGGTGGCGGCGGCGTAACCCGCCTCCTCAACCCAGGATTGATGCGTGGCATTGAACTCGCCATAGGGATAACAAAACTGCGTCACTGCTTGGCCCAAGAGGTCTTCGAGCTCGGCTTTGGAGCGGCCGATTTCCTCACGCGCGACCACGTCGCTGCTTTGCAGCAAGCGCACATGGTGACGGGTGTGAGAGCCCACCTCTTGGCCCGCACGCGCCCAAGTTTGGAGTTCGCTTGCATTCATCAAGTCGCTTTTGGGCACCCCAATGGCTTGATCCCATGCATTGCTTTGCCCGAGCATTTGCGACACGGCATAGACCGTGGAAGTGAATCCCATTCGCGTCAAGACGGGCAAAGCCTGGGTCAAATTGTTGAGGTAACCATCGTCAAAGGTGATTCCCACCACCCGGCCAGTCTTGTCGCCGCGCAGATACGGCATCAACTCGCTCATGGACAGGCCCTGGTAGCCCAGGCGATAAAGCCACGCCATTTGCGACTCAAAGTGGGTCACGGGCACCGACAACGAACGAAAGGGCGAGGGACTCGCCGGGGGCGTTGCGATTTGGTGGTAGGTCAAGATCGGAATCACCGCTACGGTCCCCTCACATGAGCACGATGTCAAACTGCTCTTGCCCCATTTGCGCGTCCACTTGCAAGGAGATGGGCTTGCCGATGAAGTCCGAGAGGGCCGCCAAATGCTCTCGCTCCTCATCGAGCAAGAGTTCAATGACGGCACTGCACGCGAGGATGCGAAACTCCTTGGGGTTGAATTGCCGAGCTTCGCGCAAAATCTCGCGCAAAACATCATAGGCCACCGATCGGGCCGTCTTCACATAGCCTTTGCCCGTACAAACTGAACAGGGCTCGCAAAGCAGTGCACCCAAGGATTCGCGCGTGCGCTTTCGCGTCATCTCCACAAGCCCCAGGGTTGAGAAGCCACTCACCATGGTTTTGACGCGGTCTCTTTGAAGATGTTTGCTGAATTCTTCAAGCACCCCTTGGCGGTGCTCGGCGCTGTCCATGTCGATGAAGTCGGCGATGATGATGCCGCCCAGGTTCCTCAGGCGCAATTGTCTGGCAATGGCGCCGGCCGCTTCCAAATTGGTTTTGAACACCGTTTCTTCAAAGTTGCGGTGCCCGACAAAGCCACCCGTGTTGACGTCCACCGTGGTCATCGCCTCGGTTTGGTCGATGATCAAATAGCCCCCCGACTTCAAGTCCACCCGCCGCCCCAAAGCCCGGGCCATGTCCTCTTCAATCCCAAAGAGGTCAAAGATCGGGCGCTCGCCTTTGTAGTGCACGAGTTGACTGACGGCGGCGGGCATGAAAGTCTCACCAAACTCGAGCAAGGCCTCAAACTGCTCGCGTGAATCAATGCGGATGCTTTGGGTCGATTCACCCGTCAAGTCTCTGAGCACGCGTTTGAGCAAGTTCAAATCTTGGTGCAGCTCGCTCATGGGCGGCAGCCTCGTGCTCTTTTCTCGAATGCCGTCCCAAGTTTTTTTCAAATAGGCCAAGTCCTGCGAGAGTTCCGCGTCACTGGCGTCCTCGCCATTGGTGCGCAAAATAAATCCCCCGGCCTGGCCTGGATCAAAACTTTTCTGCACCAAGTGCTGCAAGCGCGTCTTGAGCGACTCCCTTTGCGCCAAAGGAATTTTTTGCGACACGCCAATGTGCTGGTCTTGGGGCAAGAACACCAAAAAGCGCCCGGCAATGCTGATTTGGGTCGACAACCTGGCACCCTTGGTGCCAATCGGGTCCTTGATCACCTGCACCAAAAGGGTCTGGCCTTCAAAGACTTGTTTTTCAATGGGTACCAACTGCACGGGCTCTTTGGCATCGGTTTCGGCGTGGCGTTGGTTCACGCTTGAGAGCAAATCGGCCACGTGCAAAAACGCCGCCTTCTCCAGCCCAATGTCAATGAAGGCCGATTGCATCCCCGGGAGCACACGCGCAACGCGTCCCAAGTAGACATTGCTCACGATCCCACGCGCCAAGGTGCGCTCGAGGTGGATCTCTTGCAAGGCACCCCCTTCCACCACCGCGACTCGGGTTTCATGGGGGGACCAATTGATCAAGATGTCTTGTTGCATAGTCGGGAATAATAACCGCAAAGCCGCAATGTGGCCTCGGGGCCCATTGGGCATGCGCGGCCCTGAAGGCCGCGCTTAGGTTTTGCGGCGTTTCACGAAATCGTCAAGGAGCGCGGCGGTCTCAAACAAGGGCAACCCCATGATGCCAGAGTAGCTGCCGCGAATCTCCTCAATGAAGGCCGCGGCCAAACCTTGTACGGCATAGCCCCCGGCCTTGCCCCGCCACTCCTCGGTTTGAACATAGCACTCCAAGACGCGGGCTTGAAGCGGTGCAAAGGTCACCCAAGAGCGCGAGAGTCGCTGATCAAAGGTTTTCAAATCTCCCACCACCACGCTGGTGTAGACGCGGTGGGTGCGCCCCGAGAGAGCGCCCAGCATGGTTTTGGCCTCTTGGGGGGTTCGCGGTTTACCCAAAATGCCCCCATTGAGCACCACGGTTGTGTCGGCACAAAGGATGGGAGAGCTCGCACGATAGGCCACCCCCAAAGCACGGGCTGATCGGCGGGCGAGGTGAAACTTCAAGCGCGTCACGCGCTGCACGTAGGCCAAGGCGCCCTCGCCCGCCTGGGCGCGCTCGAGGTCTTCCAAAGCCTCGGACAAGGTGAGGGCCTGAGGCTTCGTGGGGGAGAGGGGTGTTTCACCCAAAGTTGCCCTCTTCCTTGAAAAGCCAGGCAATGCGGCAAAGGCCGACAATTCCGACAATGCCGACAATTCCGACAATTCCGACAAGTTCCCCAAGTCCGCCAAAGACTGGGGCAGCAGCAACTCAAAGTCCCAGTCTAGTTGAGTGAGCAGTTCTTGGCGACGCGGGCTTTGAGAAGCGAGGTAGACCGTGGGCTTGGGGCCCTGCTGGGTGGATAAAGGGCGACCCATGGCGTCACTCCCGGTGGTAAGGGTGGGCGCTTTGGATGGACCAAGCGCGGTAGAGTTGTTCGATAAGAAGGACCCGAGCCATGGCGTGGGGCAAGGTCATGTCCGACAGGCGCATCAACTGCCGAGCCTCGAGTTTAAAGGCGGCATCCAAGCCGTCAGGCCCACCAATCACAAAGGCGATGTCGGCGAACTCAAGGGACCAGCCTTGAATGGCTTTGGACAAGGCCACGGTGGTGTAGGTTTTCCCACGCTCGTCCAATGCCACGACGCATGCACCCTGAGGAAGAGCTTGGCGCAGTCGCTCGGCTTCTTGGGCCATGAGCTTGGGTGCGGGCTCGCCTTCACGGGCCTGGGTTTTGACAGTCTTGAGGGTGACCCGCCAGTCCGGCGGGAAGCGCTTGTGAAAGTCCTCAAAGGCCTCTTGCGCCCAATGGGGCATTCTCTGCCCAACGGCAATCACCCACAGCCTCATGGGGCCACTAGCTCGCGCGCTTGCGTGTGGCCGCTGGCTTAGAGGCTGATTTTGCAGCCGATTTTGCAGCTGGCCTGGTCATGGATTTGACCGCGATCGAGGGGTGAGGCTTGGCGCTGGCTCTAGGAGTCGCTTTGGAGGCCGACTTTGGAGCTGTTTTTGCAGCTGTTTTTGCAGCTTTTTTTACAGCTGGTTTTGCAGTTGGTTTTGCAGTTGGTTTTGCAGCCGTCTTTACAACAGTCTTGGGGACGGACTTGGGCGCGGCTTTGGGTGCTGATTTGGGTGCTGATTTGGGTGCGGCTTTGGGCTTTTCTTTCTCCAAATACTGGGTCACTTTTTGTGCTCGCTGGGTGCTGGTGAATCGCCGAGCCGCATTGTTGGCCGCGGCCTTTTTGGCAGCGGCTTTTTCCGCACTCACTTGCGCGCTGGCGCTGGAGGTGTTGGTGCTCTTTTTGGCCGCGGTCTTGGGCTTGGGCTCTTCGGCCTTGGCGACCACGGGTTTGGGCGTGCCAAACTTCAATCGGACCGGCTTGTCGCCCCAAATTTCCTCCAAGTGGTAGTACTGTCGAATCGAGGGCTGCATGATGTGGGCCACTGCCGCACCACAGTCGACAATGATCCACTCACCATTGTCTTCACCCTCGATGCGCGGTTTGGCAAAACCGTGCTTGCGCACCTGGTCTCGCACGCTCGCGGCCAAGGCCTTGGTTTGTCGATTCGAGGTGCCGCTGGCAATGATCACCCGCTCAAAGAGGGAGGACAAGTGTTCGGTATTGAAGACACTGATGTCTTGCGCTTTGACGTCTTCCAAAGCATCGACCATCACACGTTGGAGTTTTTGTACGTCTTTTTTTTCTGCAGTTTCAGTCATGAATTCGAGCGGTAAAGTCCCTGTTGTTGAATGTAGCGTAGCACTGAATCAGGGATCAGTGAGCTCACGTCTTGTCCTTGGCCGATGGCTTGGCGTACCTGGGTGGCACTGAGCTCAAACGGCCCACAGCGCAAGTCAATGAAGCGCCCCAAGGCCTCATTGTGCCATTGATGCGCCAGCCCAGCGCGTTTGGCGACCACAAGACGGGCCAATTGGCGTATTTCGTCGTGGTTTTTCCACGTTTCGAACTTTTGCGCTTGATCTTGCCCCATGATCACAAAAAATTCAGCGCCTGGGTACTCGCCTTGAAGGGCGTGCAAGGTGTTGATGGTGTAGCTTGGGGACTCGCTTTTGATCTCGCGCTCATCGACCAACACGCGACAACCCACAGGTTTGGCGTGCTCGAGCAGCGCTTCAAAGGCCAAGCGCACCATGCACAAGCGGTGCTCGGCTGAGGTCAGAACACCCGGCTTGTGCCAAGCCATGCCCGTGGGCACGAGATGCAGCACATCCAGACCCAGTTGCGCTGCGGCCGTTTGCGCCAATTCGACGTGCATGCGGTGCGGTGGATCAAACGCCCCGCCAAAGAGTCCCACCCTCAAGTCGACCCCCCTGTCAAAGGGGTGGTGATGAAGGGCAAACGGTCAAATCCAATCACGGCGGGGCAAAAAGTCAGTGAGCAGCGCCTCTTCTGGCGAGCCCACTGGGTTTTGCTGCTGGTAAGACCATGAGACCAAGGGCGGCATGGAGAGCAAAATCGACTCGGTGCGCCCCCCCGATTGCAGCCCAAAATGCGTGCCTCGGTCCCAGACCAAATTGAATTCCACGTACCTGCCGCGGCGGTAGAGTTGGTGCGCCCGCTCTCGCTGCGTGTAGGGCGTCGCGTGGCGCTTGTGCACGATGGGCAAATAGGCTGGGAGAAATGAGTCCCCAACCGACTTCAGCATCTCAAAACTGCGCTCCAAACCAAGCTCACAAAAGTCATCAAAAAAAATCCCGCCCACGCCCCGCGCTTCGCCACGATGCTTCAAGAAAAAATACTCATCGCACCACTTCTTAAAGCGCGGATAAAGTTCTGCGCCAAAGGGCGCCAAAGCATCTCGGCACGAGGTGTGAAAGGCCACCGCGTCTTCTTTGAACCCATAGCAAGGCGTCAAGTCCATGCCCCCGCCAAACCAGCCCACCGAGGCGTGGCCCTCGCCTGTTGGGGTGGCCCAGAGCATGCGCACATTCATGTGCACGATAGGCACATAGGGGTTTAGAGGATGAAAGACCAATGACACGCCCATGGCCTCAAAGGAGGCACCACTCAGCTCCGGACGGTTGTGGGTGGCCGAGGGCGGCAGCGACGGCCCCCTCACGTGGGAGAAGCCGCAACCGGCTCGCTCAAAAATTGATCCACCTTCCAAGATCTGCGTGACGCCGTCGCCTTGCAAGGCCTCGTGGGGCGCTTTGTGCCAAGCGTCAACGGTAAAGGTGCCGCCGTCGAGTTCGCTCAACGCTTTAACAATGCGTTGCTGCAAAGACAATAAATACGTCCTCACGCGCAGGTTCAAATCGGGGGTGGAGGCGGTTTGATCACTCATGAAAAAGAGTTTAACTGATCCTGAAGTAGAGAGCGCCTTGGTGCGCGGTGACTCGGGCAAACGCTGAGACGCGAATTGGAAAAAAACAACTCAAAGAGCGCCCCATGGGCTGGCCCCGAAGCTCACCCTCTGAGGCTCTCAGTGGGAGACGCGGTCCTTGACCTGCCAGACAATGGGGGCAGCCAACTCGGGGTGCTTGCCCTGAACGCCGGCATAGACCGCTGCCACGCGTCGGTTGTCCCAAGCCATATCCCCCGAGAGTTTCAAAAAGCTCGTGAAGGTCACCCGTTTTTTAGCATAGTCGAGTTCCACCAAACCCAGCGGCAACCCCGCCTCCAAAGCAATTTGATAAAACCCACTGCGCCAAGCCGGTACATAAGCGCGTGTGCCCTCCGGCGTCAACCCCAACCACAAGGGCTTACCGGCGTTTTGATGCTCCAAAAAGGTCTGCACGATTTGACCCACGACGCCTTGGGGGGAGCGGCGGTCCACCGCCAAGCCCCCCACGTACCGCAGCCACCGACCCATGAGCGGGATCTTGAACAAACTGTCTTTGGCCATGAAGCGCGCAGGCACCCCAATGGCCCACTTGGCCAGGATCATGATGACAAAATCCCAGTTGCTGGTGTGGGGATAAACAATGGCCACCCCACAGGGCCCCGGAAAACCATTGCTCTCGAGTTGCCAGCCCATCGCCTTGAGCACCCAAGCCGCCCAGGGCCTGGCGGTGTCTTGGAAGTGAAGGGGCGCTGAATTTTGCGCTGGAACTTGAGCCTCGGCTTGAAAATCGTTCATGAAAAAGGGATCAAAAAATGGCGCTCAAGAATCGGGCGAGTGTCTTCGCGCGTGCTCAGTGCTTGGCTCGCCAGCCAATATCGGTTCTGTGCTGCTCGCCCTCAAAATGGATCTTGTCAACCAGCTCATAAGCCGATTGGCTCGCCTGGGCCACGTTTTCACCCAGGGCGCAAACGCACAGGACCCGGCCACCCGCGGTGAGCCAATGACCCGCTTCACGCCGCGTTCCTGCATGAAACACCTGGGTGCTGTCGCCACCCAGCGGCAAACTGGCCAGCACGTCGCCCACGCGAACCTTCTCTGGGTAGCCGTGCGCGGCCATCACCACCCCTAGGCTCACGCGGCGGTCCCACACGAGCTCGATGTCGTCAAGGGGATGGGCGCTTTGCATGACCTCGCTGTGCCCCATGCCCAGAGACGGGAACTGCTCCAAGGTGTGCGGCGCATGGGGCTCAGCACTGGCCGCCCACAACACCTCAAACCAATCGCTTTTGAGCCGCATCATCATCGGCTGGGTCTCGGGGTCCCCCAGCCTCGTGTTGAACTCCAAGGTGTGCACGTCTCCCTTGGGGCCGATCATGAGGCCGGCGTACAAAAAACCAGTGAACGGCATGCCCTCGCTCATCATGCCCTTCAAGGTCGGTTGAATGATCTCGCGCATCACCCGGGCGTGAACTGCCGGCGTCACCACCCCAGCGGGCGAATAGGCCCCCATGCCACCGGTGTTGGGGCCAAGATCCTTGTCCAAGAGCCGTTTGTGGTCTTGGGAGGTCGCCAAGGGCAATGCCGACAAGCCATGGCACAGCACCATGAAAGAGGCCTCTTCGCCTTCTAAAAAGGCTTCAATGACCACCCGCGCTTCACCTCCTTGGGGCACCACGACCTGGGCGTTGGTACTGAGCATGTGATCGATGGCCGCATGGGCTTGCCCCAAGTTCTCGGCCACCACCACACCTTTGCCCGCGGCCAATCCATCGGCCTTGACCACAATGGGGGCGCCCAGGCGCTCCACATAGGCGTGGGCGAGGCTGGCATCGGAGAAGGTCTCAAAAGCGGCCGTGGGAATCTTGTGGCGCTTCATGAAGGCTTTGGAAAACGCCTTGGAGCTCTCGAGCTGGGCGGCCGCACGGGTCGGCCCGACAATGCGCAGACCCGCATCGCGCCACACATCCACCACCCCTTCAGACAGCGGTCCCTCGGGACCCACCACGGTCAAATCAATGGCGTGCTCAAGAGCCCAGTGCTTCAAATCCTGCACATCGCTCAAGGGCACATTTTGCATTTTGGGGTCACTCGCCGTGCCACCGTTGCCGGGGGCCACATAGACGCATTGAAGCTTGGGGGACTGGGCGATTTTCCAGGCCAAGGCGTGTTCACGCCCGCCAGAACCGATGACGAGCACTTTCATAGTTGGGCGTTGTGGTAGACCTCTTGCACGTCGTCGAGCTCCTCCAAGGCGTCCAAGATTTTTTGCATTTTCACCGTGTCTTCTTCGCTCAACTCAATGGCATTGTCCGCGCGAAAGGTCACCTCGGCCAATTCTGGCGAGAAGCCCGCGGCTTGCAAGGCATTTCTAACGCTCTCGAAGTCGTGTGGCTGGGTGAGCACCTCGATCACGCCGTCGGTTGAGACAATCACATCATCGGCCCCCGCTTCCAAGGCACACTCGAGCACGCGGTCCTCAGACGTGCCCGGCGCGAAGAGCATCAAGCCGCAGTGCTTGAATTGAAAGGAGACCGAGCCCTCGGTGCCCAAGTTGCCCCCGTGCTTGCTAAACGCATGCCTCACCTCAGCCACCGTTCTCACCTTGTTGTCGGTCATGGTGTCGACAATGATGGCCGCGCCCGAAATACCATAGCCCTCGTAGCGAATCTCTTCGTAACTGACCCCTTCGAGCTGACCGGTGGCCTTGTCGATGTTTCTCTTGATGGTGTCGGCCGGCATATTGGCCGCTTTGGCTTTTTCGACGGCCAATCGCAGGCGTGGGTTGGTGCCCAAATCGGGGCCGCCCGCGCGCGCCGAGACCATGATCTCACGAATGACACGGGTCCAGACCTTGCCGCGTTTTTCGTCTTGGCGGCCTTTGCGGTGCTGGATATTGGCCCATTTACTGTGTCCTGCCACGGGTAACCCTTGGTTGAGCGTTGCACGCAAGGCTTCACGACCTGCACGCGAGACGCATGGATAGAAAACGCCATTTTATCCCCATAAAAAAAACCCATGGGTTTTGGGCCATGGGCTTTTCTTGTCGAGGGGCGGGCCAGCATGCACCCTCCCCAAGACTCCAGGTTGGGGGCTTTAGCTCGCCGCGGCCTCTTCGGGCTCGGTGGGCTCGGACTTGGACGCGCGCGTGTCCTTCTTGGGCAAAGGCGTGATGTCGAGCACCACTTCACCTTTGTCGTCGACGTCCACATTCAAACGCCCGCCATCGATCAAGCGACCAAAGAGGAGCTCGTCGGCCAAAGCGCGGCGGATGGTGTCTTGGATCAAGCGCTGCATGGGTCTGGCGCCCATCAAGGGATCAAAGCCCTTTTTGGCCAAGTGCGCTCGGATCTTATCGGTGAAGGTGACTTCGACTTTCTTCTCGGCCAACTGGGTCTCGAGTTGCAAGAGGAATTTATCGACCACGCGCATGATGATTTGCTCGTCAAGTGCCTTGAAACTCACGATGGCGTCCAAGCGGTTCCTGAACTCGGGCGTGAACATGCGCTTGATGTCGACCATCTCGTCGCCAGACTCGCGGATATTGGTAAACCCCATGACGGACTTGTTCATGGCCTCGGCACCGGCGTTGGTGGTCATGATGATGATCACGTTGCGGAAATCCGCCTTGCGACCATTGTTGTCGGTGAGGGTGCCGTGGTCCATGACTTGGAGGAGCACATTGAAGATGTCCGGATGGGCTTTCTCAATCTCATCGAGCAGCAACACGCAATGGGGCTTTTTGGTGATGGCCTCGGTGAGGAGTCCGCCTTGGTCAAAGCCCACATAGCCCGGAGGCGCACCGATCATGCGTGAGACGGCATGGCGCTCCATGTACTCGGACATGTCAAAGCGAATGAGCTCGATGCCCATGATGTAGGCGAGTTGCTTGGCCGCTTCGGTCTTGCCGACACCGGTGGGGCCACTGAACAAGAAAGCCCCAATGGGCTTGTCGGCTTTGCCAAGCCCTGAGCGGGCCATCTTGACCGAGGCGGCGAGCACCTCCAAGGCCTTGTCTTGACCGAACACAACGCTTTTCAAATCGCGCTCGAGCGTTTGCAGCTTGCCGCGATCGTCATTGGAGACGTTGGCCGGCGGGATGCGCGCAATTTTGGCGACGATGTCTTCGATCTCGGTTTTGCTGATGGTTTTTTTGCGCTTGGAAACTGGCAAAATGCGTTGCGCTGCGCCCGCTTCATCGATCACGTCAATGGCCTTGTCGGGTAAATGGCGGTCGTTGATGTACTTGGCACTGAGCTCGGCAGCGGCTTGCAAAGCGGCCAAAGCGTACTTCACGTTGTGGTGCTCTTCAAAGCGCGACTTGAGCCCTTTGAGGATGTCGACGGTTTGCTCCACCGTGGGCTCGACCACATCGATCTTTTGAAAACGCCTTGAGAGCGCCGCATCCTTTTCGAAAATACCGCGGTACTCGCTAAAGGTCGTGGCACCAATGCATTTGAGTTGGCCTGAGCTCAGTGCGGGTTTGAGCAAATTGGAGGCGTCCAAGGTGCCCCCCGAAGCAGCACCGGCACCAATCAAGGTGTGGATTTCATCAATGAAGAGGATGGCGTTGGGGCGGTCTTTCAAGGATTTCAAGACGCCTTTCAATCGCTGCTCAAAGTCACCGCGGTATTTGGTGCCTGCAAGCAAAGCGCCCATGTCAAGCGAAAACACCTGGGACTCGGCCAAAATCTCGGGCACATCTTTTTGCGTGATGCGCCAAGCCAAACCTTCGGCAATGGCGGTCTTACCGACACCAGCCTCGCCCACCAAGAGCGGGTTGTTTTTTCTTCTGCGACACAAAATTTGGATGACGCGCTCGACCTCGTAGTCGCGCCCGATCAAGGGGTCAATCTTGCCGTCCTTGGCCAGCTGGTTCAAGTTTTGCGTGAACTGCTCGAGCACCGAGGCTTTTTCATTTTTCTCGGCCCCCTCCTCCACGTCTTGTGGAGAGCTCTCTTGGGGCTTGGTTGGTTCAGGCGGATCGGTCTTTTTGATGCCGTGGGCGATGAAATTGACCACATCCAAGCGAGTCACCCCTTGCTGGTGCAAATAGTAAACGGCGTGGGAGTCTTTTTCCCCAAAAATCGCCACCAACACATTGGCACCGGTCACTTCCTTTTTACCATTGCCCGTGGACTGCACGTGCATGATGGCGCGCTGGATCACTCGCTGAAAGCCCAAGGTGGGCTGGGTGTCGACCTCTTCACTGCCGGCAACTTGCGGGGTGTTGTCTTTGATGAAGTTGCTCAGAGACTTTCTCAAATCATCCAAATTGGCCGAACAAGCTCTGAGCACTTCAGCGGCCGACGGGTTGTCCAGGAGAGCGAGCAACAAGTGCTCGACCGTGATGAATTCATGGCGCTGCTGGCGGGCCTCGACAAAGGCCATGTGCAAGCTGACTTCTAATTCTTGGGCAATCATCTCTTCATCCTTTACGCTTGCAATAAATTAAACCACTTCTCAGGGAAAAAGCAAAAGTGCGGGTCTTAGGAATACTTTTTTATTCAAGCCCCGATCTGCCTTTTCATCCTCACCGCCGGCCCCATCAGCACAGCCGCGGTTTTTTATTCTTTTTCACCATTGACTTCAATTCCCCTTAAGCTTTCAAGCCTTGGAAGATGAAGCGCTTCGAGCACTCTCAGCGCCCCTAAAGCTCTCATTAAGCTCACCTTAAGCTCCCCTTAAGCCCCCCTTGAGCCCCCCTTGAGCCTATTGGCTTCTCTATTCATTGGAGCCAACCTGGGGCAAGACCGGCCGGGAGATCAAACAATCAAACAATCAAACAATCAATCAATCGGCTCAGCCAAGCACTGCAAAGGGTGGCCGTGCTTTTTGGCCGCTTCCGCGACTTGGTCAACCTTCGTGGCGGCCACATCCTTGCTGTAGACCCCACACACCCCTTTGCCATCCAGGTGGATTTTTAACATGATTTGGGTCGCTTGTTCACGATCCTTGCTAAAAAATTCCTGCAAGACCATCACCACAAACTCCATGGGGGTGAAGTCATCGTTGAGCATCACCACTTGGTACATCTGTGGGGGTTGGGTCTTTTGGGTTCTTCTCTCAAGGACCACCGAGTTGCCGTCGTCCGAGTCGGGCAACTGAATTTTGGGGTTGGGGGTTTGACTGGCCATGACTGACATTCTATCGATCCAAAAGAAGCCCATAGGCGTCTCACGCCTTTTGTTGCAAAAATTTTACAGCTCGCCCAAGCCATTGAGCAAGGGTGACGCGAGCATTGTCCAAGTGTTACGCCAGCGTTACGCAAGCATGACTGCACCTAGAGGCCTCCAAGTCAGCCACGGCGTGCCGCCAGAAAAAGGCCTCTGCCGGCATGATTGAGCTCACATTAGAGCTCGATAGGAGCTCAAAACAAGGCTAAAAAAACACCCAACAGACACCCAAAACAACGCTCAACACAAAGACCATGCCATGAAAAATGAAGTCTTGATTCTCACACTTTAGGCCTGTGATTGCACACCGGCTCATGCAAAGACCTTGAATTGAGAGCTCCAGGTTTTCGACTCACTCAGACCTCAAGGCTTGACGACATGAAGACGTGACAGACCTCTCACTCCTAGGTCAGGGCATTGAGACTCAGTTCAAGGGGTGGGGGTGGACTTATTTTTTTGAACGCGAAGGCGCCCACAAAAGTTCATTCACAAGTGCCTGCACAAGTGGATCACAAGTTCTTGATGATCACTTGACCAAAGGCCGAACAACTCACCTGGGTGGCCCCTGGGAGCAAGCGGGCAAAGTCGTAAGTGACTTGCTTGGTGAGGATGGCTTTGCCCATGGCTTGAATGATCAAATCCGCCGCCTCGACCCAGCCAATGTGGCGAAGCATCATTTCTGCGCACAAAATCGATGAGCTCGGGTTCACATAGTCCTTGCCCGCATATTTGGGGGCTGAGCCATGGGTGGCCTCAAAACATGCCACTGTGTCGGACAAATTGGCCGAGGGTGCAATGCCACTTCCCCCCACTTGGGCGGCCAAGGCATCGGTGATGTAGTCGCCATTCAAGTTCAAGGTGGCAATGACGCTGTACTCCTTGGGACGCAACAAAATTTGCTGTAAAAAGGAGTCAGCAATCACATCTTTGATGATGATCTCGCGCCCGGTTTTGGGGTTTTTAAGGGCGCACCAAGGACCGCCATCGATCGGCAGCGCACCAAACTCATTTTTCGCCAAGGCGTAGCCCCAGTCCCGAAAAGCACCCTCGGTGAACTTCATGATGTTGCCTTTGTGCACAAAGGTGACACTCGCGCGGTCGTTGGCAATGGCATACTCAATGGCCTTTCTCACCAAACGCTCACTGCCTTCTTGTGACACGGGTTTGACCCCGATGCCGCACATCTGTGGAAACCGGATCTGGGTCACACCGAGCGTGTGGGTCAAAAATTCAATGAGCTGCTGCGCCTCAGGCGAGCCAGGCGAAAACTCAATTCCCGCATAAATGTCCTCCGAATTCTCACGAAAGATCACCATATTGGTTTTCTCGGGCTCCTTGAGTGGTGAGGGCACGCCTGGAAAGTACTGAACTGGGCGCAAAGAGACGTACAAATCGAGCGCTTGGCGCAGCGCCATATTGAGCGAGCGCATCCCTCCGCCCACCGGTGTGGCCAAGGGGCCTTTGACAAACACCACATGGCGGGCAAGTGCCTCCAAGGTCTCTTGTGGCAAGCCTTCGCCCTCACCATAGAGCGCGATCGCCTTGTCGCCGGCGTAGACCTGCATCCAATGAATTTTCTTTCTTCCGACATAGGCTTTTTGCACGGCCGCGTCCACGACCTTGAGCATCACTGGCGTGATATCCACCCCAATGCCGTCGCCCTCAATATAAGGGATGATGGGCTCGTGCGGCACATTGAGCGTGTGGTCGGCATTGAGTTTGATGGTCTGGCCTGCGGCGGGGACTTGGATGTGTTGGTATAGGGTCATCTGTTGCTTCCAAAGTTAAGCGCAAAGGCCCCCCTAGCAAAGAGTCTGCGCAATTGCCAGTATGATCCCAAAATCTGAACTGCGCCACTCCACACTAACACCTAGATCGTCGCTTGGAGAAACCCAACAAGGGGAGCTTGGGTCGCAAGGGTTGGAGCCGTTCAGCACTCAAGCGCCCCAAATTCGAAAAGCCGCACGTCGCACACTTGGGGAATTTAAAGTTGAACACCGCCACGACACTCCCCATGTACGCCCTTGATGACCTTGATGACCTTGATGACCTTGACACGAAACAGCCCTTGCTCGGGTGTTTTTCCCCTTGTGCAAACCGCCCACCCCAGAGCGAGGCGCAACACGGCCCTCGGGCATGGCTTGGCCTTTTTGCGCAGTGCCTTGCTCTTTTGGGTTTGTGTGTGGGCCTGTTTGGAGCCTTGAGCGCTCGTGCGCAAGACCTGCCCCAACTCAACTTACCCCGGGTGAGCATCACCGCAGGCTTTTATCAAATCGACGCCCAAGTCGCCCAAACCCCAGAGCAGCGTGAGGTCGGCCTCATGTTTCGGCAAACCATGCCCCAGCATGAGGGGATGATTTTTGTCTTTGATGAGCCTGCCATGCAATGCTTTTGGATGAAAAACACCCATCTGCCTTTGAGTGCGGCCTTCATTGCCGACAACGGCGAGATCGTCAACATCGAGGACATGAAGCCCTACAGCACCAACAGCCACTGCTCGGCGCGGGCGGTGCGTTTTGTGCTGGAGATGCAACAGGGTTGGTTTGCCAAGAAAAATCTCAAATCAGGCTTTAAACTGTCCGCCCCGATCTTTCAAAAATAAGGACAACGCCTCGCCAAAAGACCAAAGCCTGCAGGGTTGAGACCAGAACAAAAAAGTTCTCGGTCACCGAGCAGGCTTATTGCGTTTTTGCACAGACGCGACAAGGATTGGACTTGGGGCCTTTGTGCAAACGGTTATCTTGAAACTGCAGTCCTGGGTCTTGGGTCTTGGGGATTGGGTCTTGACGCAAAGCCCCCAAGCCCATTCTCGTTGTGCTTAGGCGAAGTTTTTCTCAGCAAAATGCCAGTTCACCAAGTGGTCCAAAAATGTTTCGACAAACTTGGGACGCATATTTCGGTAGTCAATGTAGTAGGCATGCTCCCACACGTCCACGGTGAGCAAGGCTTTGTCTGCGGTGGTGAGCGGGGTCCCAGCGGCACCCATGTTGACAATGTCCACGCTGCCATCGGCTTTTTTCACAAGCCACGTCCAGCCTGAACCAAAGTTGCCCACCGCTGATTTCACAAAGGCTTCCTTGAAAGCCGAATAACTGCCCCACTTGGCCGTGATGGCCGCGGCCAAGGGGCCTGTGGGCTCGCCGCCGCCTTGGGGCTTCATGCAATTCCAAAAGAAAGTATGGTTCCAAATCTGGGCAGAATTGTTGTAAATGCCACCCGATGATTTCTTAATGATCTCTTCAAGACCGAGGTGTTCGAATTCGGTGCCTTTTTGCAAGTTGTTCAAATTCACAACATACGCGTTGTGGTGCTTGCCATGGTGAAACTCAAGGGTCTCTTTGGAGTAGTGAGGAGCCAAGGCATCGATGGCAAAAGGCAGGCTGGGCAAGTGGTGTTCCATGAGGTCAATTTCCTTGAAAAAATGTGGCAATCAAAACAGAAACAAGAGTTTATAGCAAATTGGCGACTCGCGCATGGGCCCAGTCTTTCCAAGTGCTTTAATTTTCCCGATTTTGAACCGCGAGCACGCTCAACTCGAGCCGTGCGTGCGACAAGGACGCTTGGATGCGCTCTCCTGGGTTTAGCCCCCGGCCATCAACGATCGGTTTGCCTGAGGCGTCACTGAGCCAGGCATAACCGCGCTCGAGCACCAAGGCCGGGTCGAGGAGTCCAAGCCTCAATTGAGCCTGCTCCAAGGCCCGGTGTGCCCGCGCCAACTGCTCGCGCCAAGCGCGCGCATGGCGATCGGACCATTGTGCCAAGTCGTGCTCGGCGTCCTTGGTGGACAAACGCAGACTGGGTAGCAAGCGCTGAGACAACAGCCCCAAGCGGGCTTGCTGCTTGGACAAAAAGGTGGAGGGTCGCCCGAGACGAACATGCAAACGGTCCAGTGTTTGACCCCGATCGTCAAGAGCTGACTCCATGACCGCAATCAACTCATCCCTCAAGGCCGCCAAAGAGTCGAGCAACACCTCTTGCGAGACCGCACACAACTCGGCAGCGGCCGTGGGTGTGGGGGCCCGCAAGTCTGCACAAAAGTCCGCGATGGTGAAGTCCGTCTCATGCCCCACCCCACTGATGAGGGGAACAGGGCTCAGGCGGATGGTTCTGGCCAGATGCTCATCGTTAAAGCACCACAGGTCTTCCATGGAGCCCCCGCCTCGGACCAACAAAATCACCCCCAAGTCGTCTCTCTCGTAGAGACTTTTGAGCGCAGCGCTGAGCGACATCGCTGCTTGCTGGCCTTGCACCACCGAGTTGGCCACGACGACCGGAATGTGGGGCACTCGGCGCTTCAAAGCAGAGAGCACATCGTGCAAGGCCGCCGCTTGCAGCGAGGTGACAACGCCAATGCCTTTGGGTGTCGGGTTGGCCTCGCGCTTGAGCGCCGCATCAAACAAGCCCTCGGCCTCCAAGAGCGCTTTGATGCGCAAGAATTCTTCAAACAAATTGCCCCGACCTTTAAGGCGAACGCTCTCGACCACCATTTGCAATTCGCCCCGGGCACTGTAGACACCAAGGCGTCCCTCGGCCACGATCTCGTCGCCCTCCTTTAAGTCGCGCGACAAAGCAGACGCCGCGCGTTTAAAAAACGCACAGCGCAGTTGACCCGTGGTGTCCTTCAAGGTGAAGTAACAATGCCCGCTGGACGCGCGCGTGAAGCCCGAAACCTCGCCCTGAACCGCAACGGGATTGAACCGAGCACTCAAAGCATCAGACACCGCAAGGCACAGCGCCCCAACTGCCCAGACAGGCCTTGTGTTTGCTTGTGTTTGGGGGTAATGCGTCGTGTTCATGCGCTTTTCAAGGGTGATGTTCTCAAGTTAAGGGAGGCTCAAGTGCTCTCAACGGCTCGCCCAGTCAAAACCGTTGCAATTCAACAGCCACATGACAAGTCATTGATTTTAAATGATTTTTTACTGCTTAAATTATGAACGATTTAAGACAAGCCCCTATTGGCGCGGGTTTTAGCCCCCTCCTCACAGACTTATCCACAAAGTTGTCCACTTTTTCTGTGAGCAGTGTAAAGCCTTCTGAGTTCGAAGGATAATGGCGTTTTGCCGATTTTGAAAAGCCGACAAAGACCCTCAACGTCCTCAACGCCCTCATCAACCCAGACACTGAAAGACGCTCCATTGTTCTCCATCCTACAAGCGGCGGGTTGGCCGATTTGGCCTTTGCTCATTTGCTCCGTGCTGTCTCTTGCCGTCATCATCGAGCGCGCGGTGAAATTGCGTCGCACCAACATTGCCCCCACCGGGCTGCTGGAGGCCTTTTTGCCAAGCTTGGGGCCAAGAGATCGCCTAAAGGGCAATGAGGGCCATGAGCGCAATGAGCTCGAACTCCTCACCCTCAAAGAGTCCTCGAGCCTGGGTGCCATCCTCGCCTTGACCTACCACTTGCACCAAGCGCAGCATCGCGCGCCGTCCTTTGCCAAAAACACCTTGGACGCCAAGGCCTGGGAGCAAGAGGTGAGGTTTCAAATGGAGGGCTTGGGTCAACAACTCGTCAACGATTTGAACCTTTACTTGAGCACCCTCTCCACCATCGCCTCGGTGGCCCCGCTCCTGGGGCTCCTCGGCACGGTGCTGGGCATGATCGACATCTTTGCCTCGCAAAGCGCCATCGCGAGTCAACCCATTGAGCTCAGTATGGGCATCTCAATGGCACTCTACAACACCGCCATGGGCTTGGTGGTGGCCATCCCGTCCCTCATTGCGTGGCGATTTTTTCGTGCGCGCGTGGACCTCTTTGTGGGCGAGCTCGAGCGCGCCGCTGAGAGCGCCGTGCAAACCTTGCTCAAACTCAACGACTTGTAAGCACGGCCCCTTTGCACCATGAAATTCAAGCACCACGCCTCGCCTGAGCCTGAGATCAACTTGATCCCTTTTATTGATGTGCTCTTGGTCATTTTGATTTTCTTGATGCTCTCCACGAGCTTTAGCAAAAGTGCTCTGCTCGCCATCCGTTTGCCCAAAGCGCAGTCGGCGCAGACCCCGCAAAAAGCCCCCACGTTATCGCTCCAAATATCCGCATCGGGAGACTTCTATGTGCAAGACCAGCCCATTGCCCACCTCGACCCTCAGGCCAAGAACCCTTCCGTGTCTGCTTTGAGCGCTCAAGTGGCTGCAGCACTGCAAGCGGCCAGCTCCGGCAACGATCAAACAATGGTGATCATCTCCGCCGACGCCTTGGCCCAGCACCAATGGATCATCTTGGCGCTGCAAGCCGCGCAAAGCGCCAAGTTTGATCGCATCGCCTTTGCCACCGATGCCCCCCCGGCGCTCTCAGGTGGGGGACAAACCGAGGCTCAACCGAGTGAAAAAGGGCCATGACACGCAGCGTGGCCCAAGCCCAACGCTCGATCAAGGCCGCTCTTGAGGCTGGGCTACAAAACGCCTGGCGCGTGCGCGGTGTGTGGGCCTGCACCCTGTGGCCGCTCGCCAAGCTGGTCTGGTGGGCTCACCTCACGCTTGAGCGTTGGCGCAAACCACCTCAACTTGAAAAATCTCGCCTTGGCGTGCCCTTGGTGGTGGTGGGCAATGTTTATGTCGGGGGGGTCGGCAAAACCCCCATCGTCGTGGCTTTGGTGGAGCACTTGCAGTCTCAGGGTCTACAAATTGGCGTGATCGCCAGGGGCTACGGCACTGCCGTGTCTGGCGAGCAAGTGCTCGAGCCTGGCGGGCATGCGAGCCGCTTTGGCGATGAGCCCGCCCTGATCCAAGAGCGCACCGGTGTGCCGCTCGTGGTCGGGGTCGACCGCTTGCGAGCCGCGCAACTGTTGTTGGCGCGCTTTCCCAAAACCGAGGTCATCGTGAGCGACGACGGACTGCAGCGTTTGAAACACTGTGCCGATGCGGTCCTGTGCGTCTTTGATGAACGCGGCGTCGGAAACGGCTGGACCCTGCCCGCAGGCCCGCTGCGTGAGCCTTGGCCGCGCAAGCTCGCTGCCCACACCCGCGAGTGGGTGATTCACTCCCAAGTGATCGCGCCAGGCCCGCGCTCACCCCTCACCAACGTTTCTGAGCAGGTTGCGCCCACCTTGACTCCGGGCTTTGTGGCCAAGCGGCGCTTAAGGGATGTGGCGCGCAACGCCAAAGGCGAGACGCTTGACCTGCGCGAAAGGTCGTCACGGGGATTGGGGCACCCAGGCGGCTCCATCGTGGCCTTGGCCGGCATTGCCAAGCCAGCACAATTCTTTGCCATGCTGTGCGCCATGGGTCTTGAGCTCGCTGCCACGCTTTGCGCCAGCGACCATGCCAGCGCCAGCGAGTTGATGGGATTGCTAAAGACGGTCATGAGACCAGGGGAACCCGAGCCCACCGTGCTTTGCACACAAAAAGACGCCCAAAAGCTCTGGACGGTGTTTCCAAAGGCCTGGAGTGTGTCGCTCGAGGTCACCCTAGACCCGCTATTTTTAGAAGAATTTGATTTGCTACTGCACGAGAGGCTATCATCGCCCCATGGACACGAAACTCATTGAACTGCTGGTTTGCCCTGTCACCAAGGGCCCTTTGACGCTTGACGCGGTGCGCCAAGAATTGATCTCCAAAAGCGCGCGCTTGGCCTACCCCATTCGCGATGGCATTCCAATTTTGCTCGAACTCGAAGCGCGCACCTTGAGCGATGAGGAGTGTGAGCGTTGAGTCAGGACTGCGTGTTCACGGTCATTATTCCTGCGCGACTGGCGTCAAGCCGCTTACCTTCAAAGCCTTTGGCCGACATCCATGGCCTACCGATGGTGGTGCGGGTGGCGCAGCAAGCGCAAAAGTCTCACGCAACGCGCGTGGTGGTCGCCGCCGACGATGAGCGCGTGCTCGAGGCCTGCCTGGCCCACCAGGTGCAATGTGTCTTGACCGATCGCCACCACCCGTCGGGCTCAGACCGCTTGGCGCAGGCCTGTCAACTGCTCGGTTTGGCGGGACGCGACATCGTCATCAATGTGCAAGGCGACGAACCCATGATCGAGCCCGAACTCATCAACGCCGTGGCCCAACTCCTCCAGACGCACCCCGACTGCCCCATGGGCACGGTGGCCCACGAGATCGACAAAATGGAGGATTTTTTAAGCCCCCATGTGGTCAAGGTGGTGCTCAACCACCACGCCCAGGCGCTTTACTTCAGCCGAGCCACCATTCCGTTTTGGCGCGATGCACCACAAAACCTCTCTCAAAACGCTTTGCAAGACTCGCCGCACGCCAACCCCGCTTTGGCCACGCCCAAGCCTTTGCGGCACGTTGGCCTGTATGCCTACCGCGCTGAATTTTTGGCGCTTTACCCCCAATTGAGCCCAAGCCCCTTGGAGCAAGTGGAGTCCTTGGAGCAGTTGCGCGTACTCTGGCACGGCCACCCGATTGCAGTGCATGTGAGCAGCCTCCAGTGTGCCTTGGGGGTAGACACCCCTGAAGACCTCCAGCGAGTGCGTCGTCTGTTGTCGTGAAGCGCTAGCGCCAAGACAGCTCACTGGGTTTGGGTTTGGGTCTGGGTTTGGGTTTGGGCATGGCGTTTGACCTAGGGTTGGGGATTGAGCCTTGGCTTTGATGAACAAAAGTCATGCTATCCTTGCGCACAACGGCAGCAAACCCTGGGCAAATAAAACTTGGTTTGAGCCCTTGGGCTGGCCTCAAGCCTGCAGGCACAACCCCTTATAAGAAAGAGAATGATCGACATGAGACTGATTTTGTTAGGTGCACCCGGCGCGGGCAAAGGTACACAGGCCACGTTCATTTGCCAGCACTATGGCATCCCACAAATCTCAACGGGCGACATGCTTCGCGCGGCCGTGAAGGCAGGCACTCCGCTCGGGCTGGAAGCCAAAAAAGTCATGGATTCAGGCGCCTTGGTGAGCGACGACATCATCATTGGCTTGGTCAAAGAGAGAATTTTGCAAAGTGACTGCAAGGCTGGGTTTTTATTTGACGGCTTTCCCCGCACAATGCCCCAGGCCGATGCGATGAAGGCGGCCGGTGTGCATTTGGACTACGTCCTTGAAATCGACGTGCCTTTTGCCGACATCATTGAGCGCATGAGTGGGCGGCGGGTGCACCTCGCCAGCGGTCGCACTTACCACCTCAAATTCAATCCCCCTAAAACCGCAGGCTTGGACGATGTCACCCAAGAGCCTTTGATCCAGCGAGAAGACGACCAGGTAGAAACGGTCAAAAAACGCTTGGATGTCTACTCCTCCCAAACCCGCCCCTTGGTGGACTATTACTCGCAATGGAGCCAGTCGCACGAGCCCCATGCCCCCCACTACCGCGCCATCAGCGGCGTGGGCAGCGTGGAAGAAATCAAGGTGCGTGCCTTCAACGCCTTGACCAGCTGAAGTCGTTCAAACGGCAACTGTGGCGTTGAATCAGCAGCGCAATCGCACAGCTTGCCCTACTCGGCCTTCTCGGCCTTTTCAACCATCAAGTGCAACGCCAGTGCAATTCTGGCATTCAACGGACTGAGTCGACTAAAACCAATCACGCCCTGCTCACCTTGTTCGTCAAGCAAAGGGTGGCCCTTGCAAGCCTCGTGACCCCAGGGCACGCGAGAGGTGAACACCACGGTCACGCCCAGCCGCATCAAGCGCAACAAGGGCTCGCGCAAAGACTCGGCCCAGGTGCCCGACCCTGTGCCCGACACCACCAGGCCTTGCAAACGAGCCAGGGCCTGTGGGTGGTCTAGAACCCCTTGATCCGAGTGACTGGGCTGATCCGCCTGCTTCTCTTTCGTCTCTTTCGTCTTGAGACTGAACTCCAACTGTTGCAGCAAAGCGAGCACGACCCCGCCAGGCTCAACGCCGGCATGGCTCATCACCACTTCCACACGTGGCCAATGGGACTTAGACAACACCTGCGTGAGGCTGGGTCTGGCAAAGGGCCAAACATCGACAAGCTTCGCGAGTGACCCTGGCCAGTGCGACTGTGGGTTCATCGCCTGCGTGCCGCTGGCCTTGGATTCAAAGGCGTTCAAGCTTGTGGCATTCATCTTTTGAACATCGGCGCCAGGGTGCAGCTGGCCAGCCATCACCACCCAGACACCGCCAAGTCGCTCTTTCATCAAGCGCTCAAGCGTCGTGAAGGCATCTTTCAGATTTTTCGAGCCATCACTGTCGTGAGCGTCAAAAGCACGCATGGCCCCGGTGAGCACCACTGGCTTGTCTTGGGGCATCAACCAAGACAACAAAAAAGCCGTCTCCTCCAAGGTGTCCGTGCCGTGGGTGATCAAAATGCCCTGGATTTCAGGATCAGCCCAATGCAAGGCCAAGCGCGCCAAGAGTTTTTGCCAGTGCACGACCCCCAGGTCTTTGCTGTCGATTTGGCAGACCTGGTGGGCTTGCCACTCAAAGTGTGGCTTCAAGCCCACATCCAGCGAACTCGCCAAGAGGGTCTCGATAGAGACCTCTGCCGCTTTGTACTCACCCAACGCTTTTGGCCCCACCGCTCGACCTGCAATCGTGCCGCCGGTGCCCAAAACAGCAATTTTTTGCGAAAAAGATGATTTCATGTCTTGATTTTTTAAAGGAACTGATTAAAAATACAGATACTGTACGCAAAAACAGACCCCACTCACGTTCAAGGGAGCCTTCATGATAAAAGAATTCAAACTCACCGATCGTCAACAAGAAATTCTTGATTTGATCAAAAAAAGCATTTCTCAAACAGGCTCCCCCCCCACGCGAGCGGAGATCGCTGAGATTTTGGGCTTCAAATCGGCCAATGCCGCCGAAGACCATTTGCGCGCTTTGGCCAAAAAGGGTGTGATTGAACTCGTGAGCGGGCGCTCCAGAGGCATCCGCTTGACCGACACCTCAGCGGCTTTGAGCTTCACCTCTCACTTCAAACAAGCCATGTTACCCCTAGAAGGCTTGGCCCAGTTGACCCTGCCGCTCATTGGCCGCGTTGCTGCGGGCTCTCCCATTTTGGCGCAGGAGCATGTCGACCAAACCTACTACGTTGAAGAAAGCCTCTTCAACAAGAAGCCCGATTATTTGCTCAAAGTGCGCGGCATGTCCATGCGCGACATTGGCATCATGGACGGCGACTTGCTTGCTGTGAAAGCAACCAAGGACGCCAAAAACGGACAAATTGTGGTGGCCCGCATTGGAGACGAAGTGACTGTCAAGCGCTTTCAACGCCTCAACGACCGCATCGAATTGCAAGCCGAAAACCCCGACTACCAGACCATCATTGTCGAGCCCGGCGAAGCCTTTGAAATTGAAGGCTTGGCCGTGGGTTTGATTCGCAACACCATGCTGATGTAAGGACAACCCATTATGAGCCTCACCCTTTTTACCCTCTTCAAACTGTTCCAATTGGGCACCCACAAAGCGAGCCACACCCGTGCGGAGCCTCTCCAGGCCTCAAAGCCCAGGACTCGCGCTGAAGACAGTGACCTACCCAACAATGCATCCCCATTGAATGATCAAACCAAGAGCAAACGGGTGGAGCCCAGCACCTTGAGCCTGCACAAGGCCAGGCCACTCACCGCATTTCAAGTCCAAGCCATCGAAGGCGCTTTGGGCAAACCCATGCACGAAAGAAGCCTGGCGCGTCCTGCCCACAAGCGCCTGCCAAGCCTCATCTTGGGCAACGCCACCGCCAGTCAATCCATCGTCTTGCCGGCCTCTACCGGGGTCACCCCAAACAACCCAGCTCCCCAAAAAACATTGCGGGTCTTGCGAGTCCCCGAGTCCAGCACGGCCAGGCAACAAGCCGGGCGCATGGTGATGTCGGGCACGATGCGAGACGTTTGCGCTGAGCTCGACCGTTTGGTGCGTTTTGAGATGCAAGCCTGAGAGGCCCCAGGCTTTTTTTTCTGAGGGCTGAGCAAACGACCGATGGAGATCGTTTTTAGACTTCATCCTTCAGGCCGATTGCCAAGAACAACGTGCAAATGCTGAGGGCGCTTTTAACGGGCACACCAGATCAAATCCACGATTTAGAACATGCGTGGGAGGATGCCGCATCTCGCACTCCTCATGGCCGGCCCATTGTTTGAGACGCCACGGTCTGAGTTGCACCACTATCGTTGGGCTGAAGACTAGCGGGAACTCAAAAGGCAGATTTGTCGCGGTTGCTGTCATCGGGTCAGCCGCGCCAACAGACTGCAGTCGACCATCAGCGGACGATGCGGTTGTGGCATCAACCCGTGCTTCAGGCCCATAGCGGTCTTCTTGGCTTCGCGCCAGATGAGGCCCAGAGACTGCTGGCTGAAGCTGACATGGCCATCGATGAAAAGCGGGCGCTCAAACAAACGTTGATGACTGAAATTGTGGACTGGCGCTCGATGCGCACAATCTCAAGCAAGCACAGGCTGCAGAAATTCTTGGTTTTACTCGTCTTCGGGTGTCCGATGTCGTCAATCAAAAAACACCAAAATTCACTGTCGACTCGTTGGTTGACATGGTTTTGCGCACTGGTCAGCACGTTCAGCTTTCGGTCCAATCTTAGAAGTATGACAAGATGCTGACCTGGTGCTAAAACTTTGGCCTTCCTTGAGTCAAAATACATACTTCCCCTTTGGAAAGGCGAAGATCAGTATTGGTTAAAAACCTACGCCAAAACCTACGCCAAGGACCACCGTGTAAGCGTGTTTGGGCAAGGCTAGAGAAGGCTCATGATTTCCATTCTTTGATTAATTTTTAAAAAAATAACGTGCAAAATCAACAAGATACAAAAATCACCAAAACCATGAATATAGTTATCCTGGACGACTACCAAGACGTCGTGAGAAAACTCGAGTGCGCAAAAAAGCTCATTGGCTTCAACACCAAGGTGTACAACAACTCCGTCAAAGGCATGGGCCAATTGGTGGTGAGGCTCAAAGACGCCGAAGTTTTGGTGCTTATCCGTGAGCGCACCCCGATCAATCGCACCTTGTTGGAAAAGTTACCCAAACTCAAGCTCATCTCCCAAACCGGCAAAGTCAGCGCCCACCTGGACCTTGAGGCTTGCACGGAACTGGGTATTGTCGTGAGCGAAGGCACGGGCTCACCGATTGCACCCGCCGAGATGACCTGGGCCTTGGTGATGTCAGGCGCCAGGCGTCTGCCCCAATACATCAGCAACCTCAAACACGGGGTATGGCAGCAGTCGGGTCTGAAATCGGCGCACATGCCAACGAATTTTGGTTTGGGCACAACCCTCAATGGCAAAATATTTGGGGTCTGGGGTTACGGCAAAATTGGCCAACTGGTGAGCGGCTACGCCAAAGCCTTTGGCATGACGGTCTTGGTGTGGGGCAGCGCCGCGTCGCGCGAGAAAGCGGTCAAGGACGGCCACCAAGCGGCAGCGAGCAAGGAGGTGTTTTTCAGCGAAAGTGACTATCTGAGTTTGCACCTGCGACTCAATGAGCAAACCCGAGGCATTGTGAGTGCCAGCGACCTCGCCCACATGAAACCCACGGCCATGCTCATCAACACCTCGCGTGCCGAGTTGATTGAGGAGGCCGCCTTGGCCCAGGCCTTGCTCAAAGGTCGCCCAGGACTCGCGGGCGTGGATGTGTATGAAAGCGAGCCCATCCTGCAAGGAAACGCCTTGCTCAAGTTGGAGAACTGCATTTGCACGCCCCATTTGGGCTATGTCGAGCAAAATTCATACGAGCTTTACTTTGGCACCGCCTTTGACAATGTCGTCAATTTTTTCGCGGGCAAACCCAGCCATGTCGCCAATCCAAAAGCCTTGGACAACAGCAAAGCACGGGTGTCATCGGATAAAAAAAAATAAGTTGATGGGCCCTGCACGCATGTGCTCTTTGTTAAAAAACGCTTGGGGCTTGAGCGCAGCGCTTGTCCTCCATGGCGCCTAGGCGCAAAACGCAGAACTCTGGCGAGTTTGTTCAGTCCGACCAACTGTCTGCAAAGCTGTCAAAGAATTGATGGCGCGAGCCGCTTTGGCGCAAGAGTCCATCCAGGACGTGGGTAGACTCTTCAAAACTCGAATAATCAAAGTCAAAGGACGTCTCTGACTTTTCTGCGTATTCAAAATCACTGGGGCTTACTTGGTGAGCCCCCTTGCCTTTAGATGTTGCCATGATGCACCCTTGTTGAATGTTGAAGTCAATTTAATTTTTCCTAAAAAAACTTTTCTGGGTTGTCAAATTTTCAACAACCCCAACACTCAATGCAATTGGCATGCCAAGAAAAAACACAGCCTTGCGCGCCAAGAATCTGCCCTGACGCCGTCAAGGCTGTGGTCAAAACGCAGAGCAACTGCACGGCAGAAAAACCCACGCCCACTAAGCACCAGGGGGCAACAAGCACGCGTGAAAACGCAAAAAAGCGAGAATGGTGGGCGCAAAACGCTCAAACTCGGCTTCATCAAAGTGAATTTGAAAGTTCTCCAAGCAGGCGTTTTGTGCTCGGTAATCGCACTCAAGCTTCCAGGTCAGGACTTTGGGGGTGGACTGGATCAGGTGAAAATTGGAGGCAAATGCAAAGTTCCAATGTTGGTCATTGGGTGGCGTGTTTTGACGAACCACCAACACGTCGAGTTCCCCACTGGCGGCATGGTTGAGCCAGTTTTGCACTTGATTGACGCTTAGCAGCCCAAGCAAACCCGGGTTCAATTTCATGCTCTCCACAATGGAGAAAGCTTGCGCCTGAACGCCGCCGTCCGCGCTCGAGTGGGTTTGCGAAAAACGCGCTGAAAAATAGTCGGCCAAGCCTTGGGGTTTGGGCAGCAACCCCAGGGTTTGTAAAAACCGCTCGACATCAATGGGAAATTGCGGGCGGTTCAAGGCGAGAGCGTGCTGTGCGACCATTAAAAAGATTTCAAGCTGCCAAACGCCAAGGCGTCATTGATCGCTCGGTACACATTGTTAAAAACGGTGCGCTCGTGTGTGATAAACATGGCCTTGTGCCCACCACTCAACTGCAAGGTGATCTTGAAGTTGAAGGTGCGAGGCGCAAAGGCCTGAAAAACAGCCACCAGACTCAACACACCCGCCAGCACAAAGATGGCCACTTGGGTCTCTTCACGTGACAAGGGTCCCAGGATCTCGTCACCCAACAAAGCCACGCCTAAAACCAAGGTCACGCCCGCCATGAAGCTCAGGCATGCGAGGAGCAAAGTCAGCCAGAGCAAGACTTTTTTCTTCTCTTTCTCAGAGGTCTCAAGGGCGCACACATGTCTGAGGACGATCACCTGATGGCCCAAGACCACCCTGGAGTCGGTCACTTGAACGTTACCCTGATCGAAAAAAAATTTATTCATGCTGCTCATTTGAAACTTGGGGCATGATAACCATTTTTCTCTGGCCACCCAAGCCCAGTCCCAATTCGAGGCATGGGTCGTTAAATGGCGCTCGGCCTTAGACTCGGCCGGTGCGAATGTGGCCCCTTGAAACATCATCGAATGGGCGAGGCTCCACCATGGCAGCGACCCGCTTCATTGCTAAGGCTCCACAAAACACCCAAGCCTTCACAGGGGCGATGCACCAAAATGGGCGCATCGCTTGACCCTGAGCTCAAAAATGCCGGCATTGTTCGAAGCCAAAAGCACCTGCGACAAGCACTTTTTGAGGGCCCTTATAGCAGTGCAACAGCGCGAAACAGCGGTGCCATAATGACGAGAAGGAACGAAACTTGCAACGATGTTTTGATCCCCCTAAGAAAACCCCATGCTGACCACCCAACAACCCATCCTCAAAAAATTCTGGTACGCCGTGATGCCCTTGTCGCAGTTGGCACAAGGACCCAGGCCCTTTCGCCTGTTGGGACACGACATCGTCCTCTTTTTAGATACCTCGGGTGAGCCCGCGGCCTTGCGCGACCGCTGCTGTCACCGCACGGCCAAGCTCTCCAAGGGCTGGACGAAAGACGGCACCCTCCAATGCGCTTACCACGGCTGGCGCTACAACCCCCAAGGCGTGGTGGTGAGCATACCGCAGTGGCAAGAGGGGCAAAGCATCCCAGAGCAATACAAAACGACAGCCTACCGTTGCGTTGGCCGCTACGGCTACGCTTGGGTGTGCTTGGACGAGCCGGTGGCAGACATTGCGCCCATTGCCGAGTTTGGGGCGAGTGGCTACCGAACGATTTATCAGTTTTACGAAACTTGGGCCACGTCTCCCATGCGGGCTTTGGAGAACTCTTTTGACAACTCGCACTTTAGCTTTGTGCACCGCGCCACCTTTGGCGTGGCCGCGAACCCCAAACCCAGCAGCTACGAGCTCGTCGACACCGACAGTGGCTTTTACGCCGAGACCGTCGTGCCGGCCACCAACCCTCAAGCGTTTCAAAAGATCAGCGGTGTGACGGACCCCATCACCACTCGGCACATGCGCAATGCCTACTTCTTGCCCTTTTCCAGAAGGCTCGACATCGAATACCCCTCGGGCATTCGTCACATCATTTACAACTGTTTTACCCCCATTGATGACGGCCATATCCAATTGTGCCAGTGGCTTTTCAGGAACGACACCGAGGCCGATTGCCCTGAGCGCATGCTCATTGAGTTTGATGAAGTGATCACCCGCGAAGACAAAGACATCTTGGAAGCCACCGACCCCGATGCCGTGATCGACACCCGCCGCCTCGGCATTGAGTTCTCCATGCCGAGTGACAAACCGGGTCTGTTGATTCGCAGAAAACTCATGGAGTTGCTCACCGCCCATGGCGAGCAAGAAGTGCATGCCAACCGCGCCTGAATTCCTTATTCTCGTCCTTAATCGTCCTTAATCGTCCTCATCTTGACGCCCCCCATGACCTCCATCCCAAGCCCAAAGACATTGCCTGCAGAAGTCACGCTTGAGGCGCGCGACGCGCGCTACCTCAGGCAAGCCATTGTTTGGTCGCAAACTGCACGCGAACGGGGCAATCGCCCCTTTGGCGCTGTGGTGATTGATCAAGCGGGTAAAGTGCTCACCGAGGCCTACAACTGCGGCTCCGAAAAGGGCGACCTCACGGGACACGCCGAGACCACCGCGGTACGCCAATTGGGCTTGAGGTTTGGGCGAGAAACCCTGCAACACGCCACCCTCTACTCTTCAGCAGAGCCTTGCGTGATGTGTGCCGGGGCCATTTTTTGGTCTGGCATCGGACGTGTGGTGTTTGGCATTGATGCCGAGCGACTGCGGATTTTCCGCGGCGACGTGACCGAACAAAAGGATGTGCAGCTCTCTTGTCGAGATGTGTTTAAAGCCTCCCCTCACCCCATCGAGTGCATCGGCCCTGCACTCATTGAAGAGTCCACAAAGCCGCACCTGGGGGCTTGGAAAACTTAACACCCAGCACCCTGTTTTTTTTATCCAACCCCTCCCCACTTCATCAACCCCACGAGCAAGCTTCACCCATGCGCGTCCTTGTCATTTTTTGTCACCCCGTTGAGAGCAGTTACCAGTCGGCCTTGCACCAAGAAGTGTTGGCGGGCTTGAAGATGGCGGGCCATGAGGTCGATGACTTGGACCTCTATGCGGAGAACTTCAATCCCGTGCTTTCCAGACAAGAGCGCTTGGGCTACCATGATGTTCCCTCCAACCGTGTTCCTGTTCAGCACTACATCGACCGACTTCTAAATGCCCAGGCCTTGGTGTTTTGTTTCCCCACCTGGTGCTTTGGGCTGCCGGCCATGCTCAAAGGTTTTTTTGACCGAATTTTGATGCCAGGCGTGGCCTTTGACATCAGCGACCCAGCCCACGTGAAACCCGCGCTCACCCATTTAAAGCACATCTCGGCCGTCGTCACCTACGGGCGCCCACGCTGGATGGCCTGGTACATGGGTGACCCACCCAGGCGTGTGATCACGCGTTACCTCAAGATCTTAACGGGAGGTTCAGCGCGCATCAGCTACCACGCCCAGTACCACATGAACGTGGCAACCCCGCCCCAACTCGAGCGCTTCAAAACACGGGTTCGACTGGCCATGGCCGGCTTGGGCCTTTAGCCTTTAGCCTTTAGCCTTTAGCCTTTAGCCTTAACGCCTTGGGGCTTTGGGGCTTGAGGCTTACGGGCTTGAATCTTCTAAAATCCCTGCACCAGGCCTTGAACGCTTGCAGCGCTCACCCTGGCCGTCAACATCACTCCCCACTTCAATGCCCCCATGTCTGAGCCACACGCCTCCTTCTCGACGCCCGCACTTCATTTGATCCAAAACGCGCGCTTGCCCTCTTGGGTCTCGAGTGCAGATCTGTCCTGGGGCAGTGACAAAGCAAGTCACCAAACCGTGGACATCCACATCGAGCACGGACGTGTGCATCGCATCACGCCAAGCGCAGATCCCGAAAGCGCAACAAGCGCAACAAGTGGAGCTAGCGCAGCAAGCACCGCCAGCAACACCGCAGTGCCCGGCGAATGGGTTCACGCGACAAAAGGAGTCTGGAATGTTCAGGGCCGCTTGGTCCTTCCCGGCTTGGTGGATGCGCACACCCATTTGGACAAAACTCTGACACTTGCAAGACTCGGCGAGGTCAAACCTGGACTTTTGAACGCCATTGAGTCGATGATGAAAGACCGCGCCACGTGGAGCCTTGAAGACATCGAAGCTCGAGCGAGCGCCGCACTCACCTGGGCTTGCGAGAGTGGCGTGAGCCACATCCGAAGCCACTGCGACTGGTGGGAAGCGCAAAAAACACCCCTCGCTTGGGGTGTCCTCAATGGTTTGGCCGCATCTTGGTCAAGTCGCTTGCAACTCGACCGCGTCAACCTGATTCCTCTGACCCTCTTTGCCAATTTGAGCGACGCCTATGCTCTGGGGCGACAAGTGGCCAAGGCCAATGAGGTTCATTCAGGCGCGAGTTTAGGGGGCTTCATCCACACGAGCAACTGGAACCCCGTGGCCTTGAAGAACCTCCTGCGGGTGGCCCATGAGCTCGGACTTGACGTGGACTTGCACGTCGACGAGGAACTGAGCCCCAAAGCGTGTGGACTCGAGAGCATCGCACGCGAAGCGCTGGCCCTGTCTTTCAAAGGGCGCATCGTGTGTGGCCACACCTGCGCCTTGGCCCACAAAACCGAGCAAGAGGCGCAGGCCATTTTGCAAGCCGTGAAAGACGCCGACATCACACTGGTGTGCTTGCCCGTGACCAATATGATCTTGCAAGACGCGGTGACGGGGCGCACTCCTCGCCTGAGAGGCCTCACTTTGGTGAAGGAAGCCCAAGCGCTGGGAATTTGCGTGATGGTGGCAAGCGACAATGTGCAAGACCCATTTTGCCCGGTGGGCAGCTACGACCCCCTGGAGGCCCTGGGCTTGGCGGTGCCACTGGCACAGTTACCCGACGCATTTGACCTCTGGTCTCAAGCCATTTGTCGCAGCGACTGGTTGAGCTCCAAGCACTCCCCAAGAGCAGCGAAGCCCTTGAGCGCAGGCGCCCCTGCCAATTTGGTGGTTTTTGAAAAAGCGAGTCACCAAGGCTTTCCTTCGCGCAGCCATGAGCGCCTTCGGGTGCGTGAGGGAGTGCTGATCGATTAGAGAGGATTCAATGCTAGAGGAACATCGGGGGTGAGACCATCATGCTCTTTTTCGCTCTTCTTCGTCCTTCTTCAATTTTGTTGCTTTTTTTGCTTTTTTTTGCTTTTTTGCTTTTTTGCTTTTGTTGCTCTCGTATGATGCCTCGTTTGTCCGTGCTTCACGACCCCTTTTTTTTGACTTCACACCATGGCCCGCACCCAACCCTCTTCCTCCCCGCTCACCCCAAGCACGGACCTTAAAACCACCGAGCCGCAAGCGAGCCCCTTGGCGCGCTACAGCGCTTACCGGCAAGCGGGAGACTTTATTTTTCTCTCAGGCATTATTGCCGTCGACCCCAAGGCCCAACTCATTGTCAAAGGCTTTGGCGACATCCCTGTCCATGCCGCTCAACGCATTGGCCAAACGGGTGAGTTCTCCAGCGACCTGAAAATCGGCCCCATCTTGGCACAAAGTTGGTTTGTCTTGAACCAAATCGAACAAACGGTCCACCTTGCCGGGGGGCAAATGAGCGACGTGGTCAAGCTCGTGCAGTACTTTAAAAACTTGGACCATTTTCCACTCTACAGCCGGGTGAGAAACTTGTTTTTCACCGGCGCCTTGCCCACCTCCACCGTGGTGGAGGTGTGTGGCATGCTGCCCTCAGCAGAGATTTTGATCGAGGTCGAGGCCACGGTTTACCTCGACCCCAAGCGCAGCCTAAGCCACCCCAGTCACCCAAGCGTCAAACCAGTCCGCTCACCCAAGAAAGTTCGCCCATGATCCACGGATTCAATCCACCGCAACGTTTTTTACCTTACCTCAGTTGGACAGAAATCACCCAGTTGCCCGACCGAGAAAACACCGTGATTGTGTTGCCCACAGGCGCCACCGAACAACACGGGCCCCATTTGCCCTGCGCGGTCGATACCCTTATTTGTGCTGGCGTTGTTGGCCATGCCCTGGCCAGACTGCCCGACCATGTGCCCGCCTTCGCACTCTCGCCCATCACCTATGGCAAGTCTGAGGAGCATTTGCACTTTCCTGGCACCATCACCTTGAGCGGTGAGACCCTCTTGGCCACCATCAACGAGGTGGGCGAATCGGTCTACCGGGCTGGATTTCGAAAACTCTTGATCGTCAACGGCCACGGCGGCCAGCCCCAAGTCATGGAGATGAGCGCGCGCGAGTTGCGCTTGCGACACGGCGACTTTATTGTGGTGCCAGGTTTTACCTGGAGGGTGCCCAATGTCGCCTCTCAGTATTTGTCCGAAAAGGAGAAAAAGCTCGCCATGCATGCCGGTCACGCCGAGACGGCCATCATCATGGCACTCGCCCCCGAGACGGTGCACATGGAGCGAGCTGTGGCCAATTACCCACCGGTGTTTCCCTCCACCATCCTGTCGCCCGACGGTCGCCCAGCATGCGCTTGGAGTGCCCGTGATTTTGGCGAAAGCGGCATCATCGGCGACCCCTTGGGCGCCACCCCTGAACAAGGTCACGTCATCTTGGAATCCCTGGCCAAGAGTTGGGCACAAGCCATCACCGAATTGCACACGCTCGAATGGGCACCTCGAGAACAAGACACCTGGGGTAAATCGCACCAAAACGGGTATATCCAAAACACCTTTGGTGAGTAATACCCGATAATACGCACCAAAATTAAACGTCCCACCCGCCAGCAGGTCTGCTGACTTGGTCTGTTTTATGCTATCTCCCCACCATTGATGCATCGCATCAATGCATTACTATTTATTTTTTGGAGCATTGGAATGATCAAAACCTTGAAGCCCATGCGCTTTGGAGCCGCCTTGTTTGCAAGTGTGGGCCTTTGCAGCGCCTTGGTAAGCACAGCGGTGCGTGCCGACGAAAAATTTGTCTACATGACCAACTGGT
Organism: uncultured Burkholderiales bacterium; assembly: GCA_903838355.1. Classification (GTDB taxonomy): domain Bacteria; phylum Pseudomonadota; class Gammaproteobacteria; order Burkholderiales; family Burkholderiaceae_C; genus Limnohabitans. Next base: position 47,337 of record CAILYC010000030.1, read on the forward strand.
TTGCCGAAGCCGAGCATGGGGGGTTTTATCAGGCCTTGGCCACGGGGCTTTACAAAAAAGCGGGCTTGGATGTCAGCATCAAAATGGGGGGGCCTCAGGTCAATGTGGTGCAACTGATGGCGGCTGGCCAAGCCGACTGCATCATGGGTTCGAGTGACCTGCAAATGATCCAAATTCGTGCCAGTGGCGTGCCTGTGGTGAATGTGGCAGCGGCCATGCAAAAAGACCCCCAGGTGCTGATCGCCCATGAGGACGTCACCTCTTTGGAAGGCCTCAAGGGCAAGACCATTTTGATCGTCCCCTCTGCCCACCAAGGCTACTGGCCTTGGCTCAAAGCCAAATACGGCTTTACCGATGACCAGACCCGCCCCTATAACTTCAGTGTTCAGCCCTTTGTGGCCGACAAAACCATAGCCCAACAAGGCTATTTGACCTCTGAGCCTTTTGCCATTCAAAAAGCCGGCGTCAAGGCCAATGTGTTGATGTTCAGTGACAAAGGCTATCCCGCCTACGCCACCACCATCACTTGCATGGACAAGACGGTCAAGGAGCGCAAAAAAGCCGTGGCCGCCTTCGTCAAAGCCTCCATGGAGGGCTGGAAGAGCTATTTGAATGACCCCGCTGCCGCCAATGCCTTGATCAAAAAAGACAACACCGAAATGACCGATGACCAACTCGCTTACAGCGTGGCCAAGTTGAAAGAGATGGGCATGATAGCGAGCGGCGACGCGATTAAACTGGGCATTGGCATCATCACCGACGCCCGCGCCAAGGCCAGTTACGACATGCTCGTGAGCACCAAGCTCATTGACCCGACCAAGGTCAAACTCGCCGAGACCTACACCACCGAGTTTGTCAAAGACCTCAAGGTCTTGCCTTGATGGCTTGAGCGACAGGGGACCACGGCACCAGTTGAGGGTGCTAGTGGGCGCTTATGGGCTTTTTATGGGATTTTTATGGGGCGCTTTGGGTGTCAACATTCAAAGCGTGTCTTGCGCACTGATCATCCAGCCCATCTGAATCATCAAGCCCCTGTGACCCGAATGCACATTGCTCGTGATGGGCAAGGGGGTCTTGGGTCACTTTCCACTAAAATAAGAAGGCTCACCCATTGCTCACGCAAAGCGAGCCAGGCAGCGAGCAGCTGGTGTGCCATATTGGCGTTTTCAAGCCCCAACCCTTTTGAAGTTTATTCAGACCATGTCTTCTTCGTTTTCCAGCACCCCAGCCGTTGAGGTGCTCTCGGCCAATAAAACCTACGCCAATGGCTACCAAGCCTTGCTGCCGGTGAACTTGACCATTGAGGAAGGCGAATTTGTCACTTTGCTCGGCCCCTCGGGCTGCGGCAAAAGCACCCTGCTCAAAATGGTGGCGGGTCTGCTCAATCCCACCGATGGGCGGATTTTGCTCTGGAGAAAACCTGTTGCAGACCTGCTCTCCTCGGGCAAGAAGATGTCCTTTGTGTTTCAGTCGCCCACCCTCATGCCCTGGGCCGATGTCGCCACCAATGTAAGGTTGCCCTTGGATTTGTCGGGGCTACCCAAAATTGAGGCGCAAGAAAGGGTCTGCGAGGCGCTTGCCTTGGTGGGCTTGGAGAAGTTTGCCTCAGCCATGCCCAGAGCGCTCTCAGGTGGGATGCAAATGCGCGTGTCGATTGCCCGTGGCTTGGTGACCGAACCGGACTTGCTCTTGATGGACGAGCCTTTTGGGGCGCTTGATGAAATTACCCGTCACCGATTGGACGCGGACTTGCTGGCCCTTTGGGCCAAGAAAAAACTCACCGTCATCTTTGTCACACACTCCATCCACGAAGCCGTCTTCCTCTCCAACCGGGTGGTGATGATGGCCGCCAGGCCCGGCCACATCACCCAAGAACACATCATCGATGAGCCCTACCCCAGAGCACAAGAGTTCATGGTAAGAACTGAATTCATGCGCCATGCTCAAGCCTTGCAAAAAAGTCTTGAACTCGCCAGTGAGTTGCTCAGTTGAGCCCTACCCTCATTGAGCCTAGACACCATGACCCCCACCCCTTCCAAAAACAACACCCAACTGGCATTCCAAACGGTGGGCATTCCTCTCGTTTTGGGACTCCTGATTCTGGGCGCATGGCAGGCCTTTGTGGTCGCCATGGATTTGCCCCCTTATTTGGTACCCACCCCAGTCTTGATGATCCAAACGCTGGTGACCGACTGGCAGCCCTTGCTCACGGCCCTGGGGGTCACGGTCAAAATCACCTTGCTCTCCTTTGCCTTGGCCATCGTGGTGGGTGTCTCCATCTCCTTTTTGTTTGTCCAAAGTGCGCTCTTGGAGCGTGCTTTGTTTCCTTACGCGGTCTTGCTGCAAGTCACCCCCATTGTGTCGATTGCACCTTTGATCATCATCTGGGTCAAGGACACCAATCTCTCCATGGTGCTGTGCGCCTCACTGGTGGCACTTTTCCCCATCATCAGCAACACGACCTTGGGGCTTAAAAGCATTGAGCCCAATTTGCACAGCTTTTTCTTGATGAACCGTGCTTCTCGTTGGCAAATTTTGATGCGCTTGCGCATCCCCAGTGCACTGCCCTACTTCATGGGGGGCCTGCGCATCTCCAGTGGTCTGGCCCTCATTGGTGCGGTGGTCGCAGAGTTCGTGGCGGGCACGGGTGGTCAAGGCTCGGGCTTGGCTTACCAAATTTTGCAAGCCGGGTTTCAGCTGAAAATCCCTCGCATGTTTGCCGCCCTTTTGTTGATCTCTTTGACCGGCGTGATGCTCTTTGCACTCATGGCTTGGCTCAGTCGTGTGGTGCTGGGCGACTGGCACGAAAGCGAATTGCAAGCGGAGTAGGCCCAAGTGACCCCCCTTTGGATTGGCCTTGGGGCTGGGTTTGACGCTCACGCGTTGACAAACTTTTTCATTTCATCAACCTCAGCTTTTACACTTGAACCATGAACGCTCATGACTTCCCAGCCTTGGCGCCTGACCTTGAGTGGATCACCGACAGCACGCGGGTGCACAAATACTCGCAAGACTTCAATTGGTACAGTCCGGTGTTGAAGCGTCAGCTCGAAGGACTCAGTGCCGATGTGGTCGCTCGCCCCAAAACCCAAGAGCACATCGCCAAGGTGGTGAGTTTGTGCTCGGCCCATGGGGTTGCACTCACCTTGCGGGGGACAGGCACGGGCAACTATGGGCAGTGCGTGCCGCTTCAAAGGGGTGTGGTCCTCGACCTCAGTGCTTACAACCAATTCCTGGGTCTCCAAGACGGCGTGGCCTCAGCGCAAAGCGGAATCCGATTGATTGACCTCGACAAAGCGGCCAAGTCACTCGGCTTTGAGCTGCGCTGGATCCCCTCGACATTCAGGAGCGCCACACTCGGAGGTCTTTACGGCGGGGGCTTTGGAGGAGTGGGCTCGATCACTTATGGCCCCATTGCTGCACCTGGCAACATCATCAGCGCCAAAGTGATGTCCATGGGCATTGAGCCCCAAGTGCACACCTACCACGGCCTGGATGCGCTGCTTTATCACCACACCTATGGCACCAATGGCATTGTGCTCGAACTTGAAGTGGCAATGGCACCGAGCACGGCCTGGAGTGAGTTCTTGGTGACCTTTGAGGATTTTGAGCAGGCCTTGTCCTTTGCCAGCGATTTGAGTGTGGGTTCGGGCTACGTCAAAAAGGAAGTGGCCTTGATCGCCAGCCCCATTCCAAGCTACTTCACCGCCTTGTCTGAGTTCTTGCCAGCCAACCGACACGCTGTGGTAGCACTTGTTGCACCCCAGAGTGTTGCCGCGCTCAAAGCGTTGGCTCTCACGCACGAGGGCCTTGTGACCTACCAGAAATCAGCCCAAGAGGTGCAGGCCAGCCAACGCACCTTGATCGAGTACACCTGGAACCACACCACACTGCACGCCCTCAAGGTGGACAAAACCCTCACCTACCTCCAAACGGGTTTTAACCCACAACGCTATAGGGAGCAAGTCCTTGAGTTGCAAAAGCTCTTAAGTCCTGAGGTGATGATGCATTTGGAATTCATCCGAACCAAGGAAGGTGTGGTCAACTGCTCAGGGCTTCAAATCGTTCGCTTCACGAGTGAGGAAAGGCTTGAAGAGATCATGCAAATTCACCGCGACCATGGAGTGCAAATCAACAACCCCCATGTCTACACCGTCGAGGACGGCAAAGCGGGCGGGCAATTGAATCCTGAGATTTTGCGCGCCAAAGACCGCCACGACCCCCAAGGCCTGCTCAACCCTGGAAAATTGAGAACGTGGTCAGCGCCCAATGCCATTTGAAAAAAGGCAGCCCTCGTCGGATCGAAGACCAGGGGTTTCACCCACTATTTGTCGGCTTTGGGTGCTGTTGGAATGGGCGTGTAGGTGTGAAAATTTGACCGACTGAAATCGGCCACCACGATCAAACAGTGTGATTTGAGCTCAAAACTGCCGATCTTGTCGCAGCCATTGGCATCTTTGTTGTTGACGGCATTGCAGTAGAGAACCTTGTCACGCGTGGGCTCACTGCGGCAGTCGTTGCTGTGCTGGTGATTCTCCTCGGCAACAGCAGAAAAACTCCCAACAACAATATAAACCGCCATCCAAAATGAAACGACAGCAGCTTTTTGATTCATGGCACACTCTTCTTAAAATATAGAAAACCCAGACATCTTCGCCAATAAAGCCAGCACACAAGGCTAGCGTTTACCCTTGGATCGACGCAATAGTCGGGTTTGGCAATTGTAAGCCCAGCTTTTCGCCAAGCTGTGTTGAGGTCAGAAATTTACCTCCTTTGAAGCCTTGTTGAAGCCTTGTTGAAGCCTTGTTGAAGCCTTGTTGAAGCCTTGTTGAGGCTTTGCAAAGGCTTTTACTCAACAACTGGCGCATCCTTGCAAACCCTGACACATTCCGTGGCGACTGGGTGAAATTTCACCTTGGATTTGAAGGCTCAGAGCCTGGTATCTTTAAGTTTCAAGCAGCAAGATCCCACCTGCTGTGTTTGAAATGGGCACATGATAAGTGGAGGAGACTTGACTGACTTTTTCAGGCAACGCTGCCCGCGCGGCCAACCACATCAAGAGCTCAATGCCTTGGGTGCCCACCTTTTCGACCAACTCTAAATTGGAGTATTGGGTGGCCCATTCGGGGTTTGAGAGCAAACTCTCCATGAAAGCGAGATCAAATTTCTTGTTGATGAACCCCGCCCTCTCACCGTCCAATTGATGCGACAAGCCACCGCTGCCAACGATCAAGACGTTCAAATCATCGTCCCACGCTCTGATCGTTTCACCCACTGCATGCCCCAGACTCCAACATCGCTTGGCGCTGGGCAAGGGGAACTGAACTGTGTTGATACAAATCGGAATGGTTTGGACCGGGCAATTCGTGTCGGTGGGCCACAACAACTTCAAAGCAAGGGTGAACGCATGATCGACTTTCATCTTTTGACAAGTGGTGATGTCAAAATCACGATAGATCAACCCCTCGATCAATTTCCAGGAAAGGTCCGCATTGCCTTTGAACGCTGGCAGCGTGGGAATGCCCCAGCCTTCGTCTTCATTGACGTACTCGTTGGCCGCACCCACCGAAAAAGTGGGCATGGCATCCAGAAAGAAGTTCAGTCCATGGTCGTTGTAGAACACCACCACCAAATCCGGTGGATTCTTGGCCAACCACTGCCGAATGGGCTTGAAGCCATCAAAAAAAGGAGCCCAGTACTCGCTGCTCTCCAAGCCCTTGGCCAATGCGTTCCCAATGGAGGGGACGTGGGAGGTGGTCACCATGCCGATGATTTTGGCCATATCAAATACCCGCTTGAACAAGTTTGTTTTTGAAATCCGCTTTGCTCATGCCGGTTTGCAATGCCCCCAAGTCCTGGACATCCAGGCCCAGAATGCCGGCAAATTTGGCCAAGTAGTAGACGTTGCCACCACTCCTGATCAAACCGAGCACATCACGCTCACGAATGGCCAGGCTTTGATCATCATTGAGCCCGAATGACTGCATGTAGGCCGCTTCGTTGGCCACAAATCGCTCTCGGTTGTGTTGGCTGTTGAATGAAAAACACATGGCATTGAGCGGATAGCCTTTTTGTGCTTGAACGCCATCAAAAATCGTGGTTCCAAAGATGTTGTGGGCTGCACTGTTGGGGAAGGGTGTTGGCATCCTTTTCCTTCATGGAGTGATCAATCAAAATTATTGTAAAAAAATATTGTTTTCTGTCATTGATTTAAATCAAGACGGTGGCGCAATGTTTTAACTCTTGAGAATCAAGTCGGGCCAGCCTCTGACTGAATCGATTCCAATCCCCATCAATTGCATTTGCATTTGCATTTGCATTTGCATTTGCATTCGCATTCGCATTCGCATTCGCATTCTCAATCAAGTCCAACCTTACCCTCATCACGACCCCGCAGTCCTTGAAGCTTATTTGAGATTGGTCAAAGAACTGCCAACATTAAAGAACTAGAGTCTGACCGTTGCCCCCAAATGAGCACTCAACAATAGGAGAACACCATGCACCCCAGAACAGAACACTTAAAACAACAAAACGCCCTGGTTCTCAGCCACTTGGGTGTGCATGTGAGGGATATTGAAAAAATGGCCGAGTTCTACGAAGACGTGCTCGACTTCACCCTCACCGACCGAGGCGATGTGGGCAACTTGAAAATTGTTTTTTTAAGCCGAGACCCTAATGAACATCATCAATTGGCTTTGATCAGTGGACGAGCTGAAGGCAAGCACTTCAACTTGCTGAACCAAATTTCATTTCGAGTGCCCGACCTCAAAGTCTTGCGTGCGTTTTATCAGCGCGCCCTCGCCAATGAATTCATCAGCGAAATGACCGCCGCCTCACATGGCAACACCATCTCCATTTACTTCAGGGATCCGGAGGGCAACCGCATCGAGATTTTCATGGACACGCCATGGCACTGTGCACAACCGCTCAGAATTCAGGTGGATTTATCCATGGGAGACGATGAACTGCTCGCAAGCGTTGAGCAGATCGCGAGCCAGCAGCCTGAGTTCCAACCCAGAGCACAATGGGCGGAGTGCATGCGAAGAAAAATGGACTACCATTGATCCAGCTGATGAGGATCAGCGCTCAATGCGCCAGGTGCTTTGAGCAGGGAGGCGCCGCGGGATCCGGCAGGTTTGATTCAGATTCAAGCGGGCTTCACGCCAGACTCACGCAAAACTTTCCTCCATAAATTGAATTCGTCTTGACCAATCTTGGCAAGCTCGGACGGGGTGCTGGCACGCGCAACGATCCCCTCCCCCTCAAAACCCTGAAGCACCTCGGGCTCGGCGAGCACCTCGCGCACCAACTGATTGTATTTGGAGACCCATTCACTGGTCAGTCCCTGCGGACCCCAAAGCGCATACCAGGCCTCCACATTGAAGTCTTTGATGCCCGACTCATGCAAGGAGGGTAAATTCGGTTGCAAGTGAAAGCGCTCACGCTTGGTTCCGGCCAATATTCTTATACGTCCATCTTTGGCAAAACCAACGGCATTGTGCATGGGCATGAACATGGTGAGAACCTGTCCTCCAATGAAGTCCGTGTAAGCCTGCCCTGCCGCCTTGTAAGGGATGTGCAACAAATCCACGCCGGCCGTTTGCTTGAGCAACTCCATGCACAAATGGTGGTGCGTCCCCAAACCAGGCGAGGCATAACTCAATTGTCCCGACTGGCTTTTGGCCCACTCCACCCATTCTTTCACCGACTGGACCGGCACCGAGGGGTGAACGGTCAAATTGAAATTGGTGGCCCCCAAGTGACTGATGGGCGCAAAGCTGCTCAAAGGGTCAAAGGACAACTTGGAATAAAAGAGCGGCAAGGTGACCGTGGTCGAGACGTTGACTTGCAAACTCAGACCATCGGGCGCCGCTTTGGCCACCGCCTCCATGCCAATCGCTCCTGACGCGCCAGCGCGGTTTTCCACCACAAAGGCTTGATTCCAGCGAGACTGCATCCGCGGCGCTAGCAAGCGGGCAATGACATCGGGGGTGGTGGCCGCGGCCTGGGCGATGATCAAGTGCACGGCCCGGTTTGAGAGGGTTTGCGAAAACGCGGGGCCAGGCGGTGATGTGCCAAGGCCCAAGACGGCGCTGTCAATGAGGAGTTGTCGACGACTGAGGTTCATGGTGTTTGGTGTTGTGTCCGCATAAGAGAGTTCTCATTCTAAGTGAGCACAGTCTCAAAGGTCCTGCATGGGGCCAACTGTGGCCAGATCTAAAGGGGCCCTCACCTACAAAAATCTCCCCCAACAGCACAAGCCTCCTAGGTGTAATCCCCAGACAGGCAAGGTGAATTTTCAATTCCCAAACTCTAGAATGATCACGGCACTCGATTTTTCTAACCCCCTCAAGAGGAGACCCATATGAAATTCATTCCCACCCAAGCTCGTCAACGGATGCTGTCGATGGCTGCAGGCATCTTGATGGGGATTGGGACCATGTCAGTCCACGCGGAAATTGTGAGCGAAGTAGGACTTTATAAAAACCAAGAGCACCAATTCAAGGGCCAATTGGTCTATGACAACGTCAAAAAGACCAAGTCGGCGGCCATTTTGATGGGGCCCACCTGGACCGGTCCTGGCGAGTACACGCTCAGTCGTGCCCAACAACTCGCCCGCATGGGCTATGTGGTCTTGGTGGCCGACATTTATGGCGAGGGACAGCAGCCGACAAGGGGTAAAGAATCTGCAGCCGCCATGAACACTTACATGAAAGACCGCCCACTGTTGCGCAACAGAATGCAACTGGCCTACAAGGCGCTCAGCAGCAATCCGCGAGTGGATCCGAAAAAGATCATTGCGCTGGGGTATTGTTTTGGAGGCACTGGGGTGCTGGAGTTGGCCCGTGACGGTGCACCCTTGGCCGGCGTGGTGGTCTTTCATGGCATTTTGGACACGCCTCACCCGGAGGATGCCAAGAACATCAAATCCCCAGTCATTGTCTTCAATGGTACCGATGACCCCAATTCTTTGGCCGATGCCGTGGTCGCCTTTGAAGAAGAGATGCGCCAAGCCAAGGTCGACTTGCAGTTCATCAATTACAGCGGCACCAAACACGCCTTTACCGATCCCAGTTCTGGCAGCGATACATCAAAAGGGGCTTTTTATCACCCCCTCTCGGACGCAAGGTCTTGGACGGGCATGGTGAGTTTCTTGTCCGAACTCAAATTAACAGGCCAAGACTAAAACGCTTGGGTTGCGCCACCCTCAAGATTGACGGGGAACCACGATACCGTCAAACTCTTGTACCTCTAGCCCAAGAGCCTGGGTGGCCATTTTTTTGACCCAGTCAGGTTGCCCAGCCTGAAACACATAGGATTGGTAAAAGGGATAGAGCGTGGGGTGGGCTTTGATCTCTTCAATCGATCGGCTTTGAGTGACTTGGTGACCATAAACCATGGGCAGTCGGATAGCGCGGTTTTCTTCAGGGTCGTTGATCACGCCCTTGAGTTGTCCATTTTTCTCTAAGAGATCGAGCTCATCAAAGAAGCGTTGGCGCATGAGCACGATGCCTTTATCACTGGCACTCAAACGCTCCTCTGTGCGGTCCGCCACAACGCCTTGACCGATCCAAGCCAAAAAATCTTGGTTCATCACATGGGTGTTGATTGCAACGCCATGGTCATCAAATACCGGTCCATACCAGGTGGGGATGGAGGCTTGGACATAGGGCTCTTTTTCTTTCGGAACACGGGTGTACTTCCAAGACACACTGAGGGTGTTTTCATCGTCAATGGGCACACGCCACTCAAAATGCTCACCCAGAAAAAAACCATGCGGCCACAAACAAACTCGACCGACTTGCCAGGCCTCGTCGCTTTCAGCCACGCCTTCTTTGAGGCGGTGGTAAGTAAAGCCGTATTCAAACTCTTTGAACTCGACCTTCAAATGCTTGGCCCCAAACTTCACCTCGCCTGTGCGCAGTCGGTTGCCCCAATTTTCATGCATCCATTCAAAGTGCACCGGGTCAATGGAGTTCTCTTGGGCTTGGAACCAATTGCAAGGAACTTTGGAAATCACGATTTGAGTGAAGCCATTGCTCCAAGAAAACGCCTCCCAGTCCGCAAGCAAGGGCGGTGACCCCTGGCCCAAATAAGCCCAGATCAAACCGCCTTTGGTTTGAACGGGATAAGCCTTGATGTGAATTTTGGATTTGGCGTTGAGAGTGGGAAAGGCCGTGTCCTCAAAAGGCTGCTCGGTGCATTGTCCCTGAGCATTGAAGCGCCATCCGTGGTAGTGACAGCGAAGCCCTTCTTGCTCGACCATTCCAGCACTCAAATCGGCGCGGCGATGCACGCAATGGCGATCGATCAGACCAAACTCACCACCGCGATCCCGATAGAGGACCAACTCCTCGCCCAGAAGTTTAATGGGCTTGGTGTTGAGGCGGTCAAACTCGGACACACCCGCAATGGGCATCCAATAATGTCTCAGCAAGCGTCCCATGGGCTTATCCGGCCCAACTTGGGTCAATCGATCGTTTTGTTCTTGGCTCAACACACCATATCCACCTTCAAGTTTGAGGATCTTTTCAGACCCTCATTCTATTCGGGTTGGATCTTGGCCAAGGACACGGCGCGCTCGTATTTCCTCAAATTTTTCTTAACTTGTTCAGCGTATTCCGACGGATTCATGTATTCAATGGTAAAACCTGTGTCCTTGAATTTGCTCAAAAAATCCGCACTCTCACTGGCTTGTTTGATGGCCTGGGTCAACTTCGTGGTGATGGCATAGGGAAGACCGGCTGGGGCCAAAACACCCGTTTCTGCTGAAAAATCAAAATCTTTGACAATTTCCGACACCGATGGAATGTTTGGAAAACGCGACCAACGCTTGCCTGACGTGACCGCAAGCAAGTTCAATGTACCCGCCTTGATGTGGGGCGCAGAAGCGGTGTAAGCGGTGATCAAAATCGGTACATCGCCCGCCAAGATGGCGGGCACAGATTGGCCGCTGCCTTTGTAGGGGATGTGAACAATGTCAAGTCCAGCATCGGCCTTGAAAGACTCCATGGCAATGTGGTGTATGCTGCCCACCCCAGAAGAGCCGTAATTGATTTTTCCGGGATTGGTGCGGACCACCTGCAAGAACTCTTGCAAAGATTTGATGTTGGATTTGGCGCTCGAGACCAGCATCAGGGGCTCAGAGGTCAAGCCCGCAATCGGGGTGAGATCCTTCAAGGTGTCATAGGGCAAGGTCTTGAAGATATAGGGCGCAATGCCCAGTTGTGAGGTGTCACCCATGAGAAGGGTATACCCATCGGCGGGAAACTTCACCATTTGCGCGGTGGCCGTCACGCCACCGCCTCCTGGTTTATTGTCCACCACAAAGGGTTGGCCCAACAAATCGGTTAATTTTTGCGCCAAGGCACGGGCCACAAAGTCAGGGCTCCCCCCAGGCACGTAGCCCACCATAATCCTGACCGTGTGGTTGGGGTAGTCCTGGGCAGCGGCCAAGCCAGCGACCAGCAGCAGTGCAAGTTCAAGAATGCGTTTGATGAATAACATAAGGTCCTGAGGGTGTTCGGTTGCCAAAGTTCATGGAAATTTAATCACATGGGTCATTATCGGCCCAGCAAAGCCCCTTCAAACTCATGGATTTGACTGAGCCCCAAAACCCAAAAATCATGCTAAACAACACCTTGGCCGCCCATGTAAACAACACCTTGGCCGCGCATGAAGACGCAATTTTTTAAAGCCTAGGGGTGAGCATTGACCTGCGCCTTTACCAGAAGTCAACGTTTGTAAATCACTCCTTTGCACGAGTAGGCTAGATTAAAGGAATGATCACATCTGTCATTTTGCTCACCTCCGAACACTTCGCCAAGCAGCTCATCGTCTTGTACAAGGCGATCAATCCCAACTTGTCCACCCTCACCATCAACAGCACCAAAGAGTTGTATGCGATTCCCCGCTCGGTGCTGAGACACTCCCGATTGATCTCCTTTCTTAGCACCGTGATTGTGCCTTCCGAGATTTTATCTTTCATCAAATATGGCGCCTACAACTTTCATCCTGCGCCGCCTTCCAGGCCAGGTTGGGGCGCGCACAATTTTGCCATCTTTCAAAAGGATGATTACTTTGGAACCACATTGCATCAAATGATCGAATATGTCGATGCAGGGCCCATCGTTGGTGTCGATACTTTTTTAATTCCCAAAGATGCAGACGTGGAACAACTCTCTCAATTGGTTCGTGAAAGCTTGAGCCGTTTGGTCAACAACTCGGGGCAAAACTTGATCGGACAAAAGAATCCTCTGCCGATCATGCCTTTTACCTGGGGGAGTCAAAAGTACAGCAAAAAAGACTTCATCGACTTGACCCACTTCAAAGCCGACATCACGAAGTCCGAATTGGACGCCTTGGTCAAAGCCTTTGGGGAAAAAGGCAATGTTGCTCAATTGCGCTTTGTGATGAACGATGAAATTTACTTTTATGAGCCTGAGACGAACTCAAACCCCGGCCCCAAAGTCATCGAACTCTGGCTACACAAGCACCGGTTCACTCAAAAATCACCCACGCTCACGTTGGACATGTGATGAGGCACAAGCTGGGAATTAATTTTCCCAAATGCAAAAAAGCAGTCAAGCAGCATTTGCCGCCAGAAGCTTTTCGCCTTGACCCAGCGTTTTCCTTCATGGATAAACGCATGGCCAGACTTCAGCCACTCCACAAAGCAGCATCACAAAGCGGGATAATCGATATAGCCTTTTTCCCCAGGTGTATAAAAAGTGCCCATATCGGCTGCTGCCAAAGTGGCCCCCGACTTCATGCGACTCACCAAATCGGGGTTCGATATAAAGGGGCGGCCAAAGGCCACCAAATCGGCATCCTTTGCGAGCAAGACTTTTTCAGCAGTCTGCGCATCAAAGCCACCCACGGCAATGAAGGTTTGTGCAAAGTTTTGACGCAAAGTTTGCTTCAATGCCTGGGGCACCGGGGGTGCTCCCATGGCGGAGTGATCGACCACATGCAAATACACCAAACCCAATTGAGACAAGCCTTGGGTCAAAGACACATATTGCTCCTCCATACCCTCGAATGGGCCGGTGCCATTGAATACACCGTGGGGTGAGATGCGAATACCCACATGCTCTGCGCCAATGGCCGCAACACAGGCTTTCGCAATCTCCAACACCAAGCGGTTTCTTGCCGCAGCGCTGCCGCCATACCCATCGCTGCGGTCATTGATGAGGGGACTTAAAAACTGTTCGAGCAAATAGCCATTGGCCGCGTGCAGCTCAATGCCATCAAAGCCTGCTTCGATGGCCAGACGAGCCGATTGAACAAACTCTTGAATCACGGCCTCAATCTGCGCTTGATCCATGGCGTGGGGTAGGCTGTGGGGGTGCATGCCCATGGACTTGTCGGTCCACATTTCACCTGGGCAAACCGCGGCTGAAGGCGACAAGACCTGTGCGCCACTGGGCAAGTTGTCCACATGGGTGACACGTCCGGTGTGCATCAACTGCACAAATATTTTGCCGCCCTGTTGATGCACCGCTTGGGTCACCAAACCCCAGCCCTTGACCTGCTCTTCATTAAAGAGGCCTGGAATACGGGCATAACCCAAGCCGTTTGGCGAGGGAGACACGCCTTCGGTGATGATCAGTCCCGCACTTGCGCGTTGCCCATAATATTGGGCCATCATGGCGTTGGGCACATTGCCCAGTGCACGAGAGCGCGTCATGGGGGCCATCACCACTTTATTGGCCAGTTCGAGGCCCGCGAGTTTGTAGTGTTCGAATAACATTTTTTCCCTTGAGTTTCAATTACAAAAAAATAAGTTGGGCGTTTTGATTGTTCACCTGTTCACCTGTTCAATCATTCTCAATCGCTGGCGAGTTCCTGGAGTGGGCATCACACTTAAAGCGCAATCTCTCATTTTGACATGGACCCAAAAAACTCACGACCTTCAGGGTTTTCAACGACTGCCCCGCATGTCCATGAGCCCGAGAGGTCAAGAAGACCCATATTGAAGATGAGGATCATGGGCATCAAGGCAACGCTTTCGATCAATCGTTCTTATAATGCATTCTCCAAAGGTCCAGGCCTTCAGGCATTGACGCAGCGCAAATGAAATTGATTTGCAAATCCATGGGGCGGTCTTGAGATGAATCAATTGCTCTGCTTACACACCCTCTTTAAGAATCGCGTCAACACATCTCTCGCGAGCTACAGCTACAGCTACAGCTACAGCTACAGCTACAGCTAGAGCTAGAGCTAGAGCTAGGGCTCAGGATTGCGGCATTTGGGGGCGCACACCCATCCATCGTTGACTTTACATCAAGGAGTTTTCCAATGAAAACCATTCAATTGGGCCAAGACGGCCCAGTCACCAGTCCCTTGGGCCTGGGCTGCATGGGGATGTCCGACTTTTATGGACCGGCCGACGATGCTGAGAGCCTGCGCACATTGCACGCGGCCATTGAAGCAGGCATGAATTTGCTCGACACCGGCGACTTTTACGGCATGGGTCACAATGAAATGCTCATCGGCCAAGCCCTCAAGCACCACGACCGCTCCAAACTGCTGCTGAGCGTGAAATTTGGAGCACAACGCGACCCGGGTGGCAACTTTGTTGGATTGGACACTCGGCCCAGCGCCATCAAAAGTGCCCTGGCCTATACCTTGAAGAGACTGGGCACCGACCACATTGACATCTACCGCCCTGCCCGGCTCGACGACCAAGTGCCAATTGAAGACACCGTGGGGGCCATCGCCGACATGGTGAAGGCGGGCTATGTGCGCCACATTGGCCTGTCCGAAATGGGCTCAGAGACCATTCGACGTGCGGCCGCCGTGCACCCGATTTGTGACCTCCAAATTGAATACTCCGTGCTTTCACGAGGCATTGAGGACTCGGTCTTGAAAACCTGCCGAGCGCTGGGCATTGGCATCACCGCCTACGGTGTGCTCTCGAGGGGTCTCATCGGGGGCAACTTCAAGCCCAACCAATTTACCAAAGGTGACTTCAGGAGTTACAGCCCCAGGTTTCAGGCTGGCAATTTGGAGCAAAACCAGACCCTCATCGATAGACTCCAAAGCATCGCGCAAGACAAAGGTGTGAGTGTCGCCCAGCTGGCCATTGCTTGGGTGGCAGCCCAAGGCCCGGACATCTTGCCCTTGGTGGGCACTCGCCAAACCCACCGTTTGGCCGACGCACTCAAATCCCTTGATGTTGTTTTGAGCGCAAGCGACTTGGCCGCCATCGACCTGGCCGTTCCCAAAGGCGCAGCGGTGGGCACACGCTACGCCCAGCTTCAGATGTCTCACCTCGACAGCGAGAGAGGTTGAGCCTGAATTTTTAACATCAAACACGAAGCCCCCTTCAGCCCATGAACACCCAGGTCCATTGGAGAGTGAGCCATGCCGCGTCTTTGAACGCCATGGCGTGGATGTCGGGCGCCCTGTTCTCGTTTTGTTTCATGGCCATTGCGGCGCGAGAGCTCTCTCATGGCATCAACACCTTGGAGATGTTGTTTGGTCGAAGCGTGGTGGGTTTGGTGGGCTCGGTGGGCCTCATCGTCGCCACGGGACAATGGGGGTATTTCAAAACCGAGAAGCTTAAGTTCCATTTGGGCCGCAATATCTTCCATTATTTTGGACAATATGGCTGGTTTTTGGGGGTGTCACTGCTGCAACTCTCACAAGTGTTTGCCATTGAGTTCACCTCCCCGCTTTGGACCACCTTGTTGGCGGCGGTATTTTTGGCAGAAGCCTTGACCCTGAAACGGGTGTTTGCTGTGGTTTTGGGCTTTGCTGGGGTTTACATCATCGTGAACCCAGGCCAAGGCTTGGTCAGTGCCAATGCCCTTTATGTCTTGGCCGCGGCCGTGTTCTTTTCTTTTGGCAATATTTTCACCAAAAGGCTTGTAAAGACCGACAACCCTTTGACCATTTTGTTTTACATGTCGGTGATCCAATTCCCCATTGGGCTCACACTCTGCCTCTCGAACTTGACAATGCCACAAGGCATTCAATGGGCATGGCTACTGGTGATCGGGGTGTCGTCCATGACCTCACACTTTTGCATGGCCAGAGCCATGCAAATAGCCGACATCAGTGTGGTGGTGACCTTGGACTTTTTGCGCCTGCCCCTGATCACAATGGTTGGCGTTTTGATCTACGCGGAGGCATTTCACCCCATCATGGTGCTGGGCTCCCTCATGGTGCTGAGCGCCAACCTCATCAATGTGTACCGGCCCACCTCAACTGCCAAGCACTAAAGACTTAAAGCTTCAACGCATAGGCACTCGCACCCGTGCCATTTTGCGTGCCCAAATCAAGCTGCAATGAGCTCCCATTGGGCAGCAACAAAGCCACGCCTGCCCCACTTAAACCGTCGGAACAGTTGGTGGTGATCTTGATCGCTGCAAAGCCATGCGTGGCGTCGGGAACGACCATGCTGCCTTTTTGCAGAGAACAGATTTCATTGTTGGGTCCTTGCAAAGTGCCATTCAAATTGCCACTGGCATCCACACTGAAATAGGTGTTGGCTTGACCCAAAGAAGTGCCCGAATAAGTACCAGCGAGCGACGCGGTACCCAAACTCAATGGCGAGTTGAAGATCGTCATCCCATTGGGCGTGCTGGACAAGGACAACACGACGCTGGGTGTATTGGCGCTCAGGACAGAGGAGTTGTCCACCGCAGAGCCCAGGGTCAAGGAAAACGAGTTGCTGCCCACTGTCGCAGCGGGCACAGAAGGATTGGAACTCGACAGACCAGGTACAACGCCCGAATTGCTGCTGAGCGACAAGGCGCCGTTGCTCACATTGAACACGCCAAAAAATGTACCACTTGGCGCGCTGACCCCCCAAAACTGATAGAACGCACCATTGGGCTGCACCAGCATGGTAAGCTGGCCGCCTGGCAAGGCACTGCCCGACCATAGGCCTTGAATGTCCTGCGTCGAGACATTCACATAGCCTTGCCCAAAATTGAGGGTCGCGCCCTTTTTGTCATCGTCTTCGTCTAGGCAAGCGCTCAAACTCAAAAGCATCCCAAAACCCAGGAAAAAACTCCGCCAGTGGCACCAATATAGGTTGATCATGAAGTTAGATTGAAGTGTTTGCTCAAGGCAATATCGTAAAAAGGGGGCTTTTATCCCAACTCTGCACCCATCAAGCCTTTCAGCTGAGTATACGAGTATGGCCAAGAGGGGCCAAAGACACTTGTCCCAACTCAAACTGCTGCGCTTTGGATTCATACAAAGACCGCATTTGGGCGGTTGGGCACTGGTTTTCGCAACTTCAGAGCGCTACAATTGCGACTTCCCCCCCTATATCGAACCCGAAATGGCAAAACTAGTCCTCGCCCTGTCTTTGTTGTGTTTTGCCGCTTGTTCTCTGGCGCAAACGGCCAATTCCCCTAACCCATCACCAGAAAGTGCTCCAACGCCTTCAAAAGCAGCACAATCCACCCAGCCTCAGCCTTTTTTCAACAGCGACGGCTGGTTCTTTACTTGGGGCTACAACAAAACCCACTTCAGCAACTCCAATATCAATGTGAGTCAACCCTCTTTGGGCAACAATTTCACGGTCAACGGCGTTCAGGGACACGATGAATACCACTTCCCCACTTGCTGCAGTCCAGACAATTTAAGATTGGGTCGATACCTTGATGATGCCAAAACCATCGCTCTCGATCTGAGCTTGGATCACACCAAATTCACCAGCACCATTGGCCAAGTGGCGAACGTGACCGGCACCAACAGCGGTGGTGTCGGCCCGCAAGTGCTGTCGACCCAGTATTTTTCCTACATGCTCCACAATGGCTTGAACCAAATCATGGCCAACTTGTCTTACCGTCAACCCCTGCTCGGCACGGTCGACGAGACCTCGAGTTTGTCCTTGATCAGCAAGGTGGGCGGCGGTATTGCCGTCGTACACCCTTGGAGCGAGATCAATGGCAACGAATACCAAATGCAAACCAAGACGCTCACCAATGCCTTGGGGTTCAACAATGGTTGGTGGCGCATTGTCGGCACGTCGACCTCGGTTGAACTGGGAATGCGCTACGTGGTCTCCAAGCCGTACTATCTTGAGTTGAGCAACAAGCAGATTTGGACCAGCATGAGCAATGTGCCGGTTTACCAAGGCAGTGCCTCACAAAAGTTGCGCTCCAACGAAATTATTTTCAGCTTGGGTTACGCGTTCAACCATTGAAGTGGGGAGGGTGAATTTGACGCCAGCGCTCGTGAACACGCCACCACTTTTTCCGGATTTCTCCACCCTCAGGCTTGACTTGGGCGATGTGCAAATCAACACCTGCATCAAAGGCCATGGCCCGCCACTCTTGCTCCTGCACGGTCACCCCCAAACCCACGCCATTTGGCACCGAGTGGCCCCCACTTTGGCTCTCACCCACACGGTGGTCATGACCGACCTCAGGGGATACGGTGACTCTTCCAAGCCTCAAGGCCTGCCCGGCCACAGCAATTACGCCAAACGCACCATGGCTCTCGACTTGGTGAAGGTCATGAAGCAGCTCGGCTTTGACGCCTTTGATGTGCTCGCCCACGACCGTGGCGCTCGAGTGGCGCACCGCTTGGCGATTGATCACCCCAACCGCGTCAAGCGTCTGATGCTGCTCGACATTGCCCCGACATTGGCAATGTACCGTCAAACCGATGAAGTCTTTGCCCGGTCTTATTGGCATTGGTTCTTTTTGATTCAGCCTTCGCCCATGCCCGAGCGCTTGATTGAGTGCAATCCTGGCGCCTACATCCGAGATGTGATGGGCAACCGCAGTGCTGGGATGACACCTTTTGACCCCAGAGCCGTTCAAGAGTACGTGCGATGCTTGAGCCTGCCCGGTGCCGCACATGGCCTGTGCGAGGACTACCGGGCCTCATCGACCATTGATCTCGTGCATGACCAAGACAGCCTCAACACCGGCATCAAAATCTCCCACCCGCTCAAGGTGTTTTGGGGGGTCGACGGCGTCATCCAAAAGTGTTTTGATCCATTGCGCGAGTGGGGCCAAGTCGCGTCACAAGCCTCAGGCAAAGCACTCCCGTGTGGACACTATGTTCCAGAAGAAGCCCCCCTTGAATTGCTCGAGGAGTGCGCGGTATTTTTCTCTTGAAAGAATGGGCACACTCCGGCACAACAGGTGATGCCCTATTGAAGGCAATGTGCGCATTTTGAGTGACTGTTTGCCACTTTTTGATGTCTGACCCGCGCTAGGCCTGGGTGTCTTCGCTGTACAATGACAAGGGGTTGACATTCGTGATTTTAATGCTTTGGCTGCGTTTTGCTCACGCCATCGCATGATTAAACTCTAAGGCTTGCCCCGCAACGATGGCTTTGGGGGAAAGCATCCTTAAAGAGTCTTTTTCATGCCGCGAGTTCGCTTGATTAAAATCTTGCACTTCTTATAATGTATTCATGATTTCTCACGGCCAAACCTTATTTGATGCGACCCAGCATCCAGCAACAAATCCGCCATGAACAATCCCGCTCCCGTCAAAGCAGGTTTCCAGGGCGTCTGGCCCGATGTCCTCACCCCCGTCAAAAGCGACCACAGTGTGGACTTGCGTCGACTGGAGTCCCATATCCGAACCTTGCTCTACAAAGGTGCCACTGGAGTTGTCTTGTTTGGTGAATCTGGAGAAGGCCCTAGTTTTTCTCATGAGGAAAAAACCCAAGCGCTGGCCCATTTGGTCAAAGAAGGCATTCCCAGCAATGCCATCATGCTCGCTTGCGTTGACTCCTGCGCCCCCGCGGTGGCCAAGTTGATCCATTTGGCCGACTACTTGAAGCTGCAGGCCGTGCTCATCTCCTCGCCGTTTTATTACCAGGACCTGAGCGCCGATGGTTTGGTGAATTATTTTGATTTTTTATTTGAACACACGCAAAAATCCACCACCCACTGCTACCTTCATTTGTTGCCGAACAAGGTTCACCACGACCTGCCGGAAGCGGTCTTGAACACGGTGCTCGACAAACATCTCTCGCGCATTTATGGCATCGTCAATCAAACCGGCTCGAGCTCGCTCAATCAAGATTTATTGAAATCCTTTGCCGAGCACGTGCTCATCTATTCCTGCTTGGAGACCGATGTCAAAACCTTGAAGAGTACGGGCATCATCTCGGCCATGGCCAACATCATCCCCCAAGTCGTGCGCCATCAACTTGGGAGCAGTGATGTGACCCAAGCAGTTCAAATCCCCGGGCTCAAAGTCAAGAGTTCAGACGAGCGCCTTGTTGAGTTTCAAGGCGTTTTGGCACAGCACCCCAGCATCGCGACCTACAAATACTTGCTGTCGCAAATCTATAAAAATCACGACTGGCAACTGGCCCGCCCTCCCTTGAGTGGACTGGACTCGACAAGCGTCGCAGCGCTTGACAAGAGCCTTGCCGCTTTTGGATTGAATCCCAACGTGGAATAACACTTTACTTTTGTCGAAAGCACGCCTGCATGGATTTCTCCAACACCTGGTTCATCATCGATCAACACAAACAGCACGAGGTGATCTCTTACGAAGACTTGATAAAGCTCGACCCTCACACTTACACCTTGCTGCAAAACTTCAAAACCCACCAAGATGCCCTGACAGAAATGTCTCAACTTGTCCAACAAAGCATTTCAGCCGCCAATAAAAAGATCGACCACCTGAAAAAATCGAATTGAGGGTTCTCTTTGATTCCTAACCGTTCATATCACCTCAATGCACCAAAGCCCATCCAGGGGCAGATGCGACGATCCTTTAGCACCAACAAACCAAGCCCATGGACCCATCCAGCTTGATCGTCGACGATGCCTCGCACCCTGGAGTAAGAGTCCTCACCCTCAACCGACTGGGCAAAGCCAATGCGCTCGATGAAAACCTCTACCAGTTGATCAACCAAGCGTTCAGTGAGATCAAGACATCGTCCCACATTCGGTCTGTCGTGATTCAATCGGCGAGCCGCAAAATTTTCTGCGCGGGCGCTGATGTGAATGCCTTTGCTGATTGCCCCCCGATCGAGGCGCAAAAAAAACGACGCCAGCAGCTGGTGGTCACCTTGGGGCTGATCCTTGAATGCGAGAAACCTGTGGTTGCCGCCCTAGAGGGCAAGGTCATTGGGGCAGGTGCCATGCTGGCCTTGTGCGCTGACGTCATTGTTGCCACCGATAGCGTTACCTGGTCTTTTCCTGAAATTCACTTGGGGATGCCCTCGCCCATTGGTATTGCCATACTGAAAAAACGCGCCACTTACCACCACATCCATCGATTGATTCAACGCGGTGAAATACTCCAAGCTTCTGAGCTGATGGATGCACACTTGATCGATCACCTGAGTGACTCCGATCACTTGCGGCCTGAGAGCATTCAATGTGCCGAGCGGGCGCTCAATGCCAAAGCGTTCAGCATCAACAAACGCTGGTTCAACCGCAGCACATTGGCCGAGATCAAGGACGCCCAAAACCACTTGGACCAACTCGCCACATGACGGAAAATTTTGAAGGCTGCGGTTTTAGTGTTTGGCAATGTTAAAAACTGCCGACAAAAAAATCCCTTGAGACCAAGAACCCTCGACTCCTTGGCATTGGCAGTGGAAGAGCCTATGCCATCCAATTGACTCAATTGGCTCTATTAGCTCATTTGGCTTAGACCGCCATGGCTAGACTTTTTTTTGAGCAATCGAAGAAGCAATTTTCTTTTTCCATTCTTTATACCAAGCCTCGCCCTCGTTGAGCTCAACGGCTTTGGCATAGCGGTAAAGCGTCACTTCAAAGTACGAAAATGCAATGAAAAAACCTTGCCAGCCATCCAAGATTCCGAGCTTGAACACATAGTGCTTGAGAAACGCCCAGATTGCATGCCCCAAGGCTTTGGCAAAGCTTGAGTTTTGCTGCCTTTTTTTAACGGCGCCCAGTGTCGAGTAGCGGTTCATCTTGACGATGGATTCGGCCAAATTCTTGAAAGGAAACTGCCAAATGGCTTGTTGAAGATGGCCCACTTTGGCATTTCCTATCAACTCAAAACCCTCGTGCACGGGCAAGTTGTCGTACTTGAAGCAATGTTTATGAAAGAGCTGAGGCTGGCGGTAATTGGGATACCAGCCCGAGTGCTTGACTTCATGGCCTAAAAAGAAATTGCGCCTGGGGACATAAAACACATCATGGGATGGGTTGTCAATTTTCTGGCGAATTTCTTGTGCCACTTCAGGTGTACAAATCTCATCGCTGTCCAAACTAAACACCCAGTCATGCTGGCAGTGGCTCAACGCTTGGTTGCGCAAATCGCCAAAACCCTTGAACTCCACTTGCACCACCTTGGCCCCCAAGGACTGCGCAATGCTAACGGTTTTGTCGGTGCTGAAAGAATCGATGACCAACACCTCATCGGACCATTGAACACTGCGAATCGCGTTTTCAATTTTGTCTTCTTCGTTGAAGGTGATGAGGTAGGTGCTGATCAAGGCCATGGCTTAAGGATCTTATAAAAATGAACAAATACAAAGCGGCTCGATTGTATCGCGCAATAAAAAAGCCACCTCACCCTGAATGGTTCAGTGAGAGGTGGCTTTATAACGGGAGGGGCCAGCGGTTCAGGTGTGAGCTAGACCAACCTTGTCCTTGGCAATGCCTGATCAAGGTTTTCTGGGATCTTTGACATCCTTGATTTCAGAGAATTCGACGTTGTAAATTTCGCCGTCGCCTTTGACGTTTCGCTCGGCCTTGCGAATATAGATACTTTGCACGATATCGCGGGTGGTGGCATCAATGAAGATTTGACCCCTTGGGCTTTCAAAAATATCGCCCTTCATGGCGGCGAGCAATTGATCGCCATTGCCTGTGCCTTTGGTCTTTTTGATGGCGTTGTAGATCACGTGGATGCCGTCGTAGCCAAAAACCGCCACCGCATTGGGCCGCATTTTGGGGTTGGCCTTTTTGAAGTCTTGGACAAACTTCTTGTTCATATCTGAGCCGTGAGCTGTGGAATAAGGATAGGCACTCACAATCCCTAGAGTAGCGTCACCCATGCCATTCAAAATGTCGTCGTCCACCACATCTCCAGTGCCAATCATTTTGATGCCCGCTTTGTCAAGGCCCCTCTCGGTGAACTGCTTCATGACGGCCGTGCCCACGCCAACCGGCACGAACACGAAGACGGCGTCAGGGGAGAGTTCTCTCACCTTTTGCAAGAAAGGCGCAAAATCATTGTTCTTCAATGGCACTCTGAGAGAGTCGAGCACCTTACCACCGTTGAGCATAAAACGATCTTTAAAAGATTCCTCGGCATCAATTCCGGGACCATAATCAGAAACCAAAGTCACCACGCGTTTGATGTTGTTCTTGGGTGCCCAGTCGCCCATGATGACGCTGGCTTGGGGCAAGGTCATGGAGACGCGAACCATGTAGGGCGTGGAGTTGATGATGGAGGAAGTTGCGGCCAACATGTCCACCAAGGGTATTTTGGCTTGGGTTGCCACTGGTGCCGCGGCCAAGGCCAACGGGGTCAAACCAAAACCAGCGAACACATCAACATGGTCGTTGACGGCCAACTCTTGTGCAAGACGCTTGGTGGTTTCTGGCGACGCGCCATCGTCTTTGACAATCAATTGAATTTCACGTCCCTCAACCTTGTTGCCATGCTGGGCGATGTACAACTGGACACCGGCCAACATTTGCGCACCCGTTGAGGCGAAAGGCCCGGTCATGGGGGCGATAAAACCAATTTTGAAAGGCTTGCCATCGGCTTGGGCCACTTGCATCATCCCCAGGACAGACAAGACACACACAGAGAGTATCAATTTCATTTTTTTCATTCAAGTTCCTTCATTTTCAAGTAATCGATAGGGTCCCCGCATCCTCGCAGGTCGTCCCAAATAGTCAATGGTAAAAGCACCCAGGCCAGCGTCAAACCGCCAACAAAGACGCCCAAAATAGACAAAAACACATCAAAGGCTCAAAAAAACGCCCCTTGACATCCTCCCGGCCCTGAAGAGACCGGGATTCCTACTGTGCTACGCATGAGAAACCTCATGCGTAGTCACTTCAAAGCGTTGCTAAAAAGCTGTGAGGCAACGCGCTAGGGTCGCCATCTTATTTTGCAGCCTCGTGTGGTGGCGCTCCGGTAGCGATCATTCCCCAAGACATCGAACAACATCGAACAACAGCAAATACCCAAACAGCCGACAACCCGAAACACCTTCGGTGTCCGCGCTATTCATCCTCCCCATTAACGCAGAGGACTTCCGCGCACCCTGTTAAAAACGCTTCAAATCCAAAAAAAACGATGTTAACATCAAAGTCAGATCCATCAACCTTGAGATTTTTGCATGACTGTGAGCCTACCCGCCCGATACGACCATGTGGGCAGTTTTTTACGCCCCGAGTATTTGCTTGAAGCGCGACTTCAACAAGCCAAGGGCATCATTTCTTCAGACAAACTGCGTGAAATTGAAGACCAAGCCATTGCCGACATCATTGACTTCCAAACCGAGGTGGGTCTCAAATCCATCACCGATGGCGAGTTCAGGCGCACCTATTTTCACATCGACTTTTTAGAGCAGCTCGGCGGTGTGGCCACCGACATTCCGGTCTCTGTCTTGAATCCAGACGGCACCACTGAACCCTCACCCCCGGCCATTCGGGTGGTCGACAAAATCCGCCACACCAAGAACATCCAACTCGCTGACTTCAATTTTTTGAAGAGCCAAGTCGGGCCTACGCTCACACCCAAGGTCACCATTCCCTCCCCCACCATGCTTCATTTTCGCGGTGGTCGCGGTGGCATCAGCAAGACGGCCTACCCCACACTGGAGCCGGACTTTTATGACGACGTGGCGCGCGCCTACGCCGATGAGCTGCAGTCATTGGCCGATGCCGGTTGCACATATGTGCAAATGGATGACACCAATTTGGCTTATCTTTGCGACGAAAAAATGCGGGAAGCGGCGAGACTTCGTGGAGACGACCCCAATGAGCTGCCGCACCGCTACGCCGCCTTCATCAACAAAGTGGTGGCCTTGAAACCCAAAAACATGCTCTTGGCCATGCATTTGTGCCGCGGCAACTTCAAGAGCTACCATTTTGCCGAGGGCAATTACGAGCCCGTGGCCGAGGCGCTTTTGTCCGAGATGGACATTGATGCCTATTTCTTAGAGTATGACGATGACCGCAGCGGTGACTTCAAGCCCCTGCGTTTCTTACCAAAGGGTAAAACCGTGGTTCTCGGTTTGGTCACCACCAAAATTGGCACCATGGAGAAAAAAGACGATTTGAAGCGACGCATTGATGAGGCGGCCAAGTACGCACCGATTGAGCAACTGGCCTTGTCCCCCCAATGTGGCTTTTCAAGCACCATCCACGGCAACAACATTGCGGTGGAAAATCAACGTGCCAAACTGCGCTTGGTCATCGAAACCGCCAACGAAGTCTGGTCCTGAGTCGAGCCTAAAGGGCGCCCATGACAAACCCAATCAACGGCGACCGGCTCAGTGCGCATCGTCTTCGATGCCGTTTCTGAGAACACCAATCGCGTCGACCTCAATTTCCACCACATCGCCTGGCTTCATGAAGACTTGAGGCGTGCGCTTGTTGCCCACTCCGCCAGGTGTGCCCGTCACGATCACGTCACCCGCTTTGAGAGGGATCACAGTCGAGATGAAAGCCAATTGGCGAGGGATGCTGTGGATCATCATGTCGGTCGTCGTGCGCTGCATCTCCTGGCCGTTCAATTTGGTCGTCAAGGTCATGACTTGTCCCGGCGCGATCTCATCGGATGTCACCATCCAGGGACCGAAGCCACCGGTTTTGAAGAAGTTCTTGCCAGGAATCCATTGGGTCGTGAAGTTTTGCCAATCGCGCACCGAACCGTCGTTGTAGCAAGCGTAGCCGGCAATATGGTCCCAAGCATCGGACTCTTGAATGCGTCGACCGCCCTTTCCAATGATCACCGCAATCTCACCCTCGTAGTCCAAGCGGTGCGACTCCATGGGACGCACTATGTTTTGACCATGGGCGACTTGTGAATCGTTCAAACGCAAGAAAATGGCGGGTTTTTCTGTCAAGTCACGTCCCGTCTCTTTAACGTGGTCGTGGTAGTTCAAACCCACACAGACGATTTTGTCGGGATTGGGGATGACGGGCAACAGCGTCAAATCGACCAACTTCAAGTTCGGCTGATGAGAGGCCAACAAATCTTTGATGCGAGAAACCAAGTTTTTTTCAATCACGGTTTTCAAGTCAGCCGCTTCAGAGCCGAGCAAGGGCTTCAAGTCAAGCACGTTCTCACCCACAACAACACCAAAGCTAGCTGAGCCAGAACGCAAAAAACTGATCAATTTCATTTCATTTCACCTTTAAACCATGGCTTGAGTCAAAAAACAGGTGAAGAATCAAGACGGCTTGACACTTCCTCTTCAGGTGGCCATTATACAAAGGACGTGCTCAAAAGAGCAGCGACTTCACCACCACCGGCACGACATGGGATTCATCGATCAAGGCCCCCATGTCAATGTAGTCCAACTCTTTGAGCTCAATGCCATCGATGCAGACCAAGGGACTCCGAAATTGAAGTTCCTCACGCAAGATTCGCCCCAAGGACAATGCCACATCGCCTTCGATCACCAAAAAAAGCGGCTCCAACCTTCCCCTCTCTTGCCCGAAGTAGCTTGCAATAGCTCCGGCCACCAGCAACAAGTTGCTGTGATCGGGCTCCAAGGTCCAGACCATTGACAAGGCCATGCGGTCCTTGGGGCTGAGGTCCAAGCGCTGGGCTTGATGCTCAATGCTTTTCTCGATCTTGCCCGCATCCAATGCCTCTAGGGCCCCAAGCTCAATTTTCACAACCGGCACATTGATGGCCGGTAAGGCCGTGGGTTCACTCAAAAAGAGGGTGTTGCCACTGACTTGAACGGTGAATTGCGATGCTCCAATGACCGTGGCACGAATACGCTCGGTCACTTCAACCACAGGAATTTTGATCGACTGTTTAAATTGTTCAACGATCTCTTGAACCAAAAGGCGCGAGATATCCCCAAAGTCCGCTGTTTCAGCACCGAACAAATACTCCGACACCCCGCCTGAAAAGGTTAAATACGCGGGCGCTGGCGTGAAGCTGAGCTCGGGGGTCAGCATCAAGGACCGCGCCAAAGGTCCGAGAGGATTCGAATGGCTTTGTAAAATTTCCAAGAGTACGCCCCCATAGGCCTTGGCAATCAAGCGGCGATTGCTCTCTAGGGTCATGGACTGAGGTGTGCATTCAATCCCACAAGACTTGGCCAAAATGAGCGCATGATCATCCAATCGCGTCCACAGGCCTTCGGGATTTTGAGCCACCATGCGCCCGCCTCCCGCAAAGGCGCCTACGCTGAGAATCTCGCCTTGATCGATCAAGGCGAGTTTGGTGGTCCCCCCGCCTATATCGATATGCAGTCCACATTGAGCACGGGATTTGGACAAAGCACAAGCGCCAGAGCCGTGGGCTGCGAGCATGGCCTCCAATTGGTGCCCAGCCGTTGCACACACAAAACGTCCGGCGTCTTGCGCAAAAATTTGGTTGATGGCCCGTGCATTGTTTTTCTTGATGGCTTCACCCGTCAAAATGACAGCACCGGTGTCGATGTCTTCACGCCTTAAACCAGCCGCCTTGAACGAGTCCTCAATGAAGTGCTCGAGCTCATGGGCGTCGATGCTGGCGTCGGACTTGAACGGTGTGAATACAATCGGAGAGTGCCACATGACCTCGCGCTTGACCACCTCAAAGTGACTGCTCAGACCCTGGGGTTGACGGTGCAAATGCACCCGAGAAAACAGCAAATGACTGGTGGAGGACCCAATGTCAATCCCAACGGTTTGAAACACCAAGTGGTCTTGATCCCAAATGGACTTTGCGTTTTTTTCGTCCAGAAGGCTCGACGCATGCTCGTGTTCATGGTCAAGCTCAAAATCATGCGGCAAGGTTGACTCCTCGCGCGTCCATGACAGAATGCCAGGCCATCACACCGCCAATCCCGTGCTCTTGGGCATTTTGATAACACCTTGTAGATCGTTTGCTGAGAGCTTGGCAATGGCGCCCTCGTCAAAGATCTCCCCCATCTCCGAGGGCACACCTGTGGTTTGGAGTTCTTGGAGCCATTTGTAATGAATTCTTGGGTCTTGATCCTCGTACTCCAACTGACGCCCGCCGTCTTGCAAAGATTTGGAACCCGCGCCTTCTGCGCTTTTTCTCCTGAGCGCAATGAAAGGATAACGGCGCGAACCCAAGCTGCAAGCCAAGTAGCGTGCAGGTTGTGGGCCCGTGTTGAAGTGTTGATGAAACATCCAATAGGGCGGCGTGTACATGAAGCCGTGGGCCCAAGGAAACTCCTTGAATTCCGAGTCTCCCTCGTACCACAGCAAGGAGTAACCCGTGCCGTCCACGGCGTGGACGTGGGTGCCCGCGGCGTGGCGGTGGGCTTTTTTGTACCGCCCCTTCGGAATTTGGGAGACATGGGCATGCATCGTGCCGTCCGCCAAAATAAAGCTGATGTTGCTAGACCCCTTGCCTCGGGCTTCGAGCTCGTAGAGTTTGAAGTGCGTGAGGTCGTGCACAAAATTCGTCTCCCACACATTGCGCGTGACGCCCGTCTTGTGGGTATAGGCACTCAAATCCCCCTCTCCGTCAAAGTACTTGGCGTCGCCCACGCGGTCTTTGAAGACAAATGGGTTGTTGAAGACAAATTCTTCGTTGTGGTAGAGGTTCAGGGTCAAGGGCGCATCGTGGGTGCAAGACACCCGCACCCGTTCAAGCCCAGAGCTATTGAAGAGCTGGTACTGGCAATTGAGCGGAATGGCAAACATGGCCTTGGGGCCCCACTCAAACACCTTGGTTTGTCCATCGGGGAGCCACATCTTGGTGGACCCAAAGCCCTCCAAAACATAGCAAAACATTTCATACAAATGCCGCACCGGTTTGGTCTTGGAGCCCTTGGCGACTTCGAGCACATAGTTGGCCATGAAGTCACCTGAGCCATGGGTGTGGGCGAAGCATCCCCGCGCCTCGTAAAGACCCCAGTGTTGTGTTTCCAAAGCCAGTAAGTTGTGACCAAAGTCCAAATGAACCGGAATGCCCTGAGACCGCACCCAGTCGGCATAGGGGTCCATCAAAACGCGGGACTCAGGAACGGGTGAAGGTGTGTTTTGGGCTGGACTGGAGATGGGTGTGTTCATAACGGCGTGGAGTGCTGGGGGCTGCCTTAATGCATCAAGCTCGGTGGCTCAAATGGTGAAGTCGCGCGATAAAGTAGGGTTCGAAATCCATTGTTGAAGCGTCTATGGCGCAGCGTTGGAGGGATTGACAAACAAATCGGTCCAAATTTTGTCCCATTTTTTATACTCATCCAACGTGACGGATGGATCAATCAGTTTGTACGGAAAATTGCTCAAGTGGCTGACCACCGCATTGCTGGCGGGTACCCTCTCGCGAGACTTGATGACCTCTTGTCCTTCTTTGGACAATGAAAAATCAACCCAAAGCAAAGCCGCATGGGGGTGGGCCACATTGCTCGCAACTCCCAGTGCGCCTGCCCTGCCCATGGTGGGTGCGAGAGCTCGCCACTCAATGGGGGCACCCGCCTTCACCAAGCGTTCAGCGGCGTGATTGTAGAGAGCCACGGCGATGGGAATCTCACCCGCAGCCACCAACTCGGCCATCAGGGTATGGCCTTTGCGCATTTGTGGCTTGTTCTCTTTGAGGCGGTGAAAGTAAGCCAAGCCTTGCACCTCCCCCATGTTTTTCACCATCGCGGCAAACCAGTCGCTGTCGCCCGCCTCCAGTCCCAACTTTCCACTCCAACGCGGGTTCAAGAGGTCTTGATAACTCTTGGGCGCCTCTTCAGGTTTGACCAAGTGGGTATTGAAGACCATGGTGAAAAAATTAAATCGGTCGGCCACATAGAAATGACCTGGTTGAAATGCAGTAGCCGGTAAGTCTTTGAAGGCCGGACTGTAAAACTCTTGGAGCAGTTTTTCCCGGTATAAAGCCTCCAAAACCACGGCGTCGCTCTCAAAGACATCGGGGGTGAAGCGGTGCGCGTGCGCTTCGGTGACCGCACGCTGGATCACCTTTTCACCACTGGCGCGCCAAACCGTGACTTTGAGCTCGTATTTTTTTTGAAACGCATCCACCAAGGCTGAGGTGTCCTTGGGACTTTGTGAAGTGTAGAGGGTGAGTCCCCCCTCTTTTTTGGCTTCTTTGAGGAATTGAGCGTCCCGGTCCGGCCCTTGGTTCGTGAGGAGAGTCGCAGCGCCCAAGCCCCCCTCATTGGCGGCGTGTGCAGCTTGAGCCTGCAGCAAGGCAGAAAGGACAAGTCCCATCGAAAGAGCACTCAGGCCTTGAATTTTCAAACCCTTCAAGCTCGATCTTGATTGAAAAGAGATTGGAGGCGGGATTGAGATGGGGCAATTCATCATGATGGCGCGCAAGTTATTCAAAGTACACAATCGGCATAGGGGGAGCCGTAAGGCTGCTTGCCTGACACCACCGAGCATACGGGTGCCGCGCTGGGCGGTTCGAGGAGTTGAGTTTCATGTGAGTCGGGGTGATCCAAGTTCGTCAAAGTACTTGATTGTCAGTACCATTTTGATCTGACCGTCGCTGTTTCTCCATCAGCAACTTGAATTTCCCGCAACCCTTGTTGGCCACGTTCTGCGACTCGCCCAGATTGCGGAGTTCTCGCTCTATTGTACTGATACCGTCAGCCTTTCAGGCATAAAGTGAGAGATCCCCAGGTCAGAACACACGCCTTCACTGCACAAGCGCCAGATATACACCAGCTCGATTTGATCACAAGTTCTTCTTGGTTTTTCGCCCAGTCGACCAGTCGACCAGTCGCCCTGCTTGGCAGTGAATCATCACCGACTCTAGTACATCGACTCACAGTTGATGCCGCACGATTGCTGTACCACACCGGTCGCCATCTTGCAGTTGCTTTTCACTTCGCTCGTCGTGATCAACTTGCGACGGGACTTGCACCCGTAGGCGTGCACCCATGCTGGGCAAACAAAAAAAAGTAGCCCGAAGGCTACTTGAATCAGGAACGGATCAATATCAGAATTTTACCTGTACACCAGCGGCAACGTTGGTGATATTGCCACCAATGGCACTGGAAGAAATGACGGCGTTGCTGGCATTCTTATTCACCGCATAAAGCATGAAGAGAGCCAATTCTTTGCTGTAGTTGTATTTCGCACCCACACTGGTCAAGCTGCCGCTCAGTCCATTGGTCGAACAAACAGCAGTGCCATTCAAAGTACAGGAACCGTCGGCTTCATAAGCGTAGTTGGCACCCAAGGTCCATTTGGCTTGCACTTTATATTCACCACGCAGAGCATAGGTGTTGTGGGTGTAGCTTGTGAATTTACCCGCGGTTTGGGCGTTTTCGGTGTACTTCAAGTTGGCAAACTCAGCCGCCACTGAATACAAGTCTTGATCAAATTGCAAACTCAAACGTGTTCCGGTGTCTTTTGACCCAGGGTTGGCACTCACCAAGGTTGTCGCGGCTTCAGTAGCACCAGTGCCACTGAAGGTGCGGTAGTCGTTGTGAGTTTCTTGTTGCAATGACGCATAAAAATTCTCATTGCTCCAACGAATAGCCGCGGCTGATAGCCATTGGTTTTGTGTGGCGGTGCGGTTTTGATCTGGACGGTAGGAAAATCCGGCTTGGAACCCATTGACTTTGTCGCTCAAGAGGCGAATTTGGTTACCGATACGGGTATGAAAGGAGGTGGAGCCTCCTGCAGTTTTCCAACCGACGTTGGACAAGACGTTACTGGTTGAAATAAAGTTCGATGAGCTCACGTCCAATAACCGTGTACGGTCACCAAATTCTTTATAGACCGTGTCCATCTGACCGAGCTGCATTGTGCCGATGTTTTTGAGTCCAATGGAGACATAGGCATCGCGTGTATCGGTGAACAAGCTTTGTGCGCCACCCGTTGACGAACTCGAATCGATGGTCTTGCCCATCACCCCTTGGAAATCATAGCCAAAGGTGACATCGTCCACTCTTTTCTGACCCTTGAAACCAATGTAGGACTGTGACCAAGCAATCTGTGTTTTTTGTAAAGGAGTGGTTTGAGCAGCCAATGTACCAGGAACGGTTTTTTTACTTTGCATGGAGTTCGAGGCGCTTCCAGTGGCTGAGCCGTCCCCATAGGTGGTCACATCGTATTCAGGATAAAGCGAGCCATAAACTTCTAGGTTATCGCCAGCCACTTGGACGGCATGCACCTGAGACATTACCCCAAAAGTGGACAAGCACATCAAGGCAACACGGCTGAGTCTGAATTTCATTTATTTCTCCTGAGAATTTGAATTGACAGTTGGTTTTCAACTTTACGTATTAGACACATCTCCAAGCCCTCATCGACTTCGGATTTACCCCTGACTTTCTCTAATTTCCAACACTTTCCTAGCGTAAAACCACAAATTGATTCAAAGCAATACCCTTAAAGACCAAAGAATTCAAAAAAACCTTGTTGCAAGTCAAGTTCAACCCTCTTGAGCACCATTGTGCGATCAACCGACACACACCAATGAAGAACAGTTGATTCAAATCAAGAGTGCCTCAAACCCCAAGCCCTAGGATGGATGCACCTTCAACCCATTGCCATCGGCCCATGAACATGAGTTTGCCCCTTGAGTCCAAGTCCTCGGCCCAGTCAAGCCACAACTTGACGTCGGGGTGGCTTTTGTCAATCACCAGCACCCTCTTGGTACTGACACCCTCATCGAGCCAGGCCGTACCAGCATTTGCCCGGCAAACCGGTCAAAACTGCATCGCCTGTCACGCTGGCGGTCAATTCCCGGAGCTCACCCCCTACGGTAGGCTTTTTAAATTGACAGGCTACACCATTGGCGAGCGCACCCTGCCCTTGTCGGTGATGGCGTCCGGTGGTCTCACAAGCGTCTCCAAGATCGCAGCCGTCAACCAAAGCCTGGTCAACAACACGTCTACGGGCTTGGATCTTCCGCTCAAAAACAAACAAACCAGCCTAGACATCGCCAGTTTATTCATCGCGGGCAAAGTCACCGACAACATTGGGCTCTTTTCTCAAATCACCCATGACCGCTACAGTGAAGTCGACGACCAAGGCCTCAACAATCAAGGCCACACCACAGGGGATAACTTTGATTTGAGGTGGGCTGACCAATGGCTCTTGTCTGGTCGTGAATTCATCTATGGCGTGTCATTGAACAACAACCCCTCGGTGAGTGATCCTTGGAACACCAGTTGGGCGTGGATGCAATATGTACCCTCTTCATCTGGCCCAGGCGCCAACGCTTATTTGGACGCCAACACACCCTACGCGAGTTCTGGCCTACCGGGCGACCTCTATTCAGGGCTCAGCACTTACCTGTTTTGGAACAAATCCTATTACGGCGAAATCGGTTTTTATCGATCGGCCAGTCGCCTCTTGCACTTCATGAATTTTGGCAACGATCCCAACGCTTCCATTCTTCAAGGCAACAGCAACCGCTATTGGCGCTTTGCCTACAATCACGAGTGGGGGTCCAATAACCTCATGGTGGGCACCTCGGGCATGGCCGCCCACCCCTATGACAGTGCCAATGGGGTGTCGAGCAGTGACGCTTTGAGCTACCAAGGTGTGAAAAATGTTGGCGTGGACACGCAATACCAATACCTCTTGGATCCGCACACCTTCACCGTTCAAGCGGTCGTGCAAAAACAAAATTTCACGCCCTCGGTCTGGGACGCGACGCTCAATGGCAACACGCCAAGCACCACCCGCGTGAGTCGAGTGAAATTCTCCTATGTCCACGCCGCTCGCAACGGCGTGAGCTTTGCAAACTTCAATCAAAACGGCGGCTTTGCCAGTGCAACCCAAGGCAACACATTGGAGGTGTTTCACCTGCCCGTGCAAAATATTCGCATCGGCTTGCAAATGACTTTTTACAGCAAATTGGCCAACATCGACAGCCCCAGCAACGCCAACTCCGCCAGGCTTTACTTTTGGGGGGCGTATTGAATGAAAGGCCCCACCCCCATGACCCACTTTTTCAAATACTCTTGGTCCCTGTGCTTGGCGCTCAGTCTTGGGGCTTGTAGCAACATCGAGCGCTCGCGTGATTTGTCCAATCCCCGTGTGGCTGGTGCTACCTTGGCTCAACAAGTGTGCTCCACCTGCCATGGCGCAACGGGCAACTCCATCTCGCCCCAGTTTCCCAATTTGGCAGGACAGCAAGAAGCCTACTTGGTCAATCAGCTCCAAAACTTCAAAGGCCATCAGCGCATGGATCCGCCTGGGCCCGAGTACATGTGGGGATTAAGCCGACGGCTCACCAATGCGCAAATTGAGGACATCGCCCACTACTTCGCAAACCAGGTCCACGTGGCCCGAACTGACCAGACCCCCATGAGCAAGACCGAACAGGAATACCAAATCGGCTTGAACATTTACACCCAGGGCATCCCTGAAAAGTCCATCCCAGCATGTCAGTTGTGCCATGGACCTCACGCCAAAGGCCTGGCCACCTTTCCAAGACTGGCGGGTCAGCACAAGGACTACCTGGTTCGACAGTTGCACGTGTTCCAAGAAACCGAGTTCAGACCCAACACCCCCATGACGCAAATTACCCACCAATTGGATGCACAGCAAATGAGCGATATTGCCATCTATCTCTCAAGAATGCCCTAGCCAGGAAGTCTGATGGCCCCTCTCAAACAGCTCCATAGGCCTGGTGCACGGTGCTATGCCTTGAGCTTGACGATGTTGGCGGGCGTGCCCTTGGCAAAAGCGTTGATGTTGTCAAAGGCCATACCGAAATACAACTCGTAGTTGTCTTTCTCGACAAAACCCAGATGAGGTGTACACAAGCAATTGGGCAGCTTTAACAAGGGGTGATTGGCACCGAGGACCGGTTCCTCTTCATAAACATCGACCGCGGCAAATCCGGGTCGCCCCATTTTGAGGGCCGCCTCCAAAGCACCGTGTTCGATCAACTCGGCTCTGGAGACATTGATCAAGGTGGCTGTGGGCTTCATCAGGGCCAAGTCTGAGGCTGTCACCATTTGCAGGGTCTCAGGCGTCAATCGCAGCTGCAGTGTGAGGATGTCACAGGTGCTGAAAAATGCCTCTCGACTGGCCGCCACCTCAAAGCCTTGATCGCAAGCCTTTTTCAATGTGCTCTCGCGTCCCCAAACGAGAGGCTTGGCACCAAAGGCTTTGACCAAATGACTCACCTGCGCACCCAAACGACCAAAACCCATGATGCCCACGGTTTTGCCATGGAGTTGATGGCCCAACGTGCCTTGCCACAACCCCGCATGAAGACGTTGAGTCTCAGTCACCAAGTTGCGTAAACTCGCCAAGATGAGGAGCATGTTGAGCTCGACAGTGCAGGCCCCCGAACCCGATCCATCGCACACCATGACCCCCGCGGCTTGGCAAGCGGCGACATCCACATGGGTGTTGATTTTACCGGTTTGGGAGATGAGCCTCAAATTCGGTAACTTGGCCAAGAGTTCTCCCGTGATCAAGGTACGCTCACGGGTCAACACGATCGCGTCGGCAGGCCGAAAACGCTCGACCAACGCATCCAGTCCTTTGACGGTGTCGTTGTAAATGCTCACCTGGTGCTCGCGCAGTTTTTCAAAACAGTTCAGGTGTCGAACACAGTCTTGGTAGTCATCGGGAATCACAACATGCATAGGGAGTCTTTGTTTAGAAAAGTTAAGAAGAACAAGTTCATTTTAGTCTGTGCGCGAAAGACGCCTTGGTTGAATCCCAACAATCTCCTAGAATGAAGTTCTGCCCACGCGCACAGCACCGCGCCTTCTCATCGTCAAGACATGCGCTATTCGCCCCTAAGCCCCTGAGCCCCTGAATTGTCCGCCTTTCAAAAACAACGTCAACAAACTGCACAACACGACAAAGGAAAAATCATGGAAACACTTCAAAAATCTGCCCCAAATGTTTGCCATCTTTTGCAACGCACCGCACTGATCGCCTTGTTCATGAGCGGCTTAGGCGCGCTGAGCATTGCACAAGCGGCAAGCGACGTCAATTGGCCCACGAAGCCCATCACCCTCGTGGTGCCCTTTGCACCGGGCGGCACCACCGACATTTTGGCGCGCGACGTGGGTCAAAAAATAGGTGAATTCTTAAAGCAGCCCGTCATCATTGACAACAAGGCCGGTGCTGGCGGCACCTTGGCCGCGGGCATCACGGCCAAGGCGACCCCAGACGGCTACACCCTCTTCATGTCCACCATTGCCCACACCATTGCGCCGGGGCTCTATAAATCCTTGAACTACGACTTCACGACCGACTTTGATCCGATTGGCATGGTGGCCATCACCCCCAATGTGCTGATCGTGAATAAAAATTTACCTGTCAAAAACGTGGCCGAATTCATTCAGTACCTTAAAGCCAATCCAGGCAAAGTCAACTACGGCTCGGCTGGCTCGGGCAGCACCGAGCACTTGGCCGGCGTCCTCTTTGGCATGCTGACGGGTATCAACCTCACCCACGTGCCCTACAAAGGGGGCGCGCCCATGATGAACGACTTGATGGGCGGTCAAATTCAAATGGCCATTGAAACCAGCCCCTCAGCCTACCCCCAGGTCAAAGCGGGCAACGTGACGGTCTTGGCCGTCACCACCCTCAAGCACTCGAGCGCCTATCCGGGCGTCCCAACGCTCGATGAAAGCGGCGTGAAGGGCTACGACTTCGTGACTTGGTTTGCCTTGATGGCGCCCCATGGCACACCAGCAGCAATTCAAACCCGCTTGGTTACCGAACTCGCCAAAACCCTCAAGGACCCCAAAGTCACCAAAGACTTTGAAGAGCAAGGTGTCAGTCCTGGGAATATGCCCACCGTACAGTTGGCCTCGTTCATCAAATCTGAAACCCTCAAATGGGGCAAAGTGGTCAAAGAGTCGGGTGCGAGCGCCGACTGATCTTGCCTCACCACACCCGACCTCTCCAACCCTGCGGCCAACGGCGTGAGCGCGCGTGACCTTTGTTGTGAGCGACGCCGAGCCTTGCGGATTGGTGCCACTTGACAAAACTCCATCTGTCCTCCATTTGCTCGGTCACCTCGGCGGTTTTTTTGATCATTGCCCTAGGCTTTGGAGTGACCTGTCTTGGGGTTTTTTAAAAAGGAGGACATTCATCTTTTGGGTAAGTGGGTGCGCCCATTGCACCGATTGTCTTGGATAAATTGCTGCTCCACCCCGCTGCCGTGCTCGTCTCCACAGTGCTCTGCTTCTTTGCGCTCAGTGCGCTGCTGTATGGACTTGAACATCATCCAGGTTTTTGAGCACGTCAGCCTCACTAGACGTTGATTGAAGCGAGGTGCACTTTTTCAGCCCCATCAGCCCCATCAGCCACCACCTCAATCAACGGTGTTAGCCCTAGTGGCAAATCTTTTGCTCCTATCTAGAATGAGTGTTTTTGCAACTTCATCTCTAGAGTACCCATGACCATTATCTCCATGAAAGAAGCCGACGACATTTTGAATGCCGTCTTTATCAAAGCTCGCGAACTCAAACTACGCCCCATCTCTGCGGTGGTGGCCGAACCTGGCGCCATCCCCAAAGCCTACAAAAAAGAAGATGGCTCGGCCATGCTGCGCTTTGAGATGGCCATGGGTAAGGCCTATGCCGCCTTGGCACTGGGACGATCAACCAGTCTCATTGTGGAGAGAGCGCACGAGCGGCCACTTTTCATGAGCTTCATGTTCAAAGCGTCTGAGGACAAAATCTTTGCTGAAGGCGGTGGCATGCTCATCCGTGACAAGTCCGGTGAAGTGATTGGTGCACTGGGCGTGACTGGCGACACGGCCGCCAACGACGAGTTGCTGTGCGCCTATGCCATTCGTGCAGCGGGCTTGCTCACCGACCACGATGCAGTCGCCTTGGGTGTTGAGGTAAGACTCACCAACATCTGAGTCTTACGAATGCCGTTGAGCCACATTCTTTGAAAGGCAAATCAACATGTTCACCTATGGGCACATCCCTGAACCACCCCGCACGAAGGCGTTCCATCGAATCCGTGCTTTGATCGGCACCTTGCTGCTTGCTAGCATTTGTGCCCTCACCGTTCAAGCCACGGCAAGTCTTGCCGTCCAGCCGAACTACCCGATCAAAACGGTGCATTTGGTGGTGCCCTTTGCCGCTGCAGGCGGGGTTGACACTGCCGCACGCATCATTGGACAGCGCTTGTCTGAGGTGTGGTCTCAATCAGTCCTGATCGACAACCGAGCGGGTGCCAACAGCGTCATTGGCACCGACTTTGTGGCCAAATCGGTGCCCGATGGACACACACTCTTGGTGGTGTTTGGACCGCCCTTCAACACGGTACAATTTTTTGCTAAAAACGTGCCCTACCAGGCCCTCACCGACTTCACACCAGTCTCAATTGTGGCCACCGTTCCCATGGTGGTGGTGGTTCCTCCGAGCCTGGGCGTCAGTACAGCCGCAGAATTGATCGAGTACGCCAAAGTTCACGCCGGTCAAGTTTCATTTGGGACCTCAGGAGCAGGCAGCTCACAGCAACTCGGTGGTATTTTGCTGGGCATTGCCGGTGGGGTCACATTCACCCACATTCCCTACAAGGGTGGATCGGCCGCATTGAACGATGTGCTCGGCGGCCATGTGCCTGTGGGCATTTTGGCGCTCTCCAATGTGATCCCGTATGTGAGGTCTGGCAAACTCAAAGCGATCGGGGTGATCGAATCTCATCGCAGCACCTCTGAGCCGCTCATTCCAACGATTGCTGAAGCGGGGGTGGCAGGTTTTGCGGTACCCGACACCTGGGTTGGGTTCCTTGCACCCGCAGGACTACCCAAGACCGTTTTGGACAAATTAAGCCAAGACATTGCTTTAGCAGTGGAGAGCGCCGAGGTGAGACAAAAACTCGAGGGAGCAGGCTTTGAGGTGTCGATCAAAGGTCCGGATGTTTTCAAAGACATTTTGGCCAAGAGCATCGCGTTGTACAAGAAGACCACCACAGAGGCAGGCATCAAACCGGAATAAGCAAAAGGGTGGCTTCGCAGCTTTTAGGCATTGGATAGAATTTTTCCGAATCAAAGGCAGGCTGCGGCACGACACCCATTGACACGGCAAAGAGCTCACTGATCAATTGAAATTTTTGCCTGCTCGATGATTTTTCTCCAACGTTCTGTCTCAGACTTGATGAAGTTCTCGAACTGCAAAGCCGTACCAGGCATCGTTTCTGCTCCTTGAGAGAGCAGTTTTACTTTGAACTGTGGATTGGCCAAAATCACTTGCAACTCAGCATTGAGCCGTGTGCGAATGGATGGCGCCATGTTGGCTGGACCAATGAGACCATACCATGTCGCCATGTCATAACCCGGGACACCGGCCTCAGACATGGTGGGCACTTGCGGCGAAGCGTTCGACCTCTTGGCGGTGGTCACCCCCAAAGCGCGCAAGGTTCCAGCATTGACTTGGGGCAAAGCGCTTGGGATATTGGGGAAACTCATGTCGACCTGGCCCGAGATCAAATCGGGCATGGCGCTACCTGTGCCCTTGTAAGGGATGTGCACCATAGAAATGCCAGCCATTTTGGCGAACAACTCGCCCGAGAGGTGCACCGAGGTGCCGCTCCCGCTTGACGCAAACGTGAGCGCCCCAGGATGCGCTTTGGCAAAGGCCACCAGTTGTGCCACCGTGTGAAAAGGCGACTTGGCCGGCACCACCAACATATTGGGCGCTGAAAACACTCCCCCAATGGCGGTGAAATCGGCCACTGGATCAAAGCTCAAATTCTTGTAAAGCGTTGCATTGACCGCATGCCCAATGGAGGGGAAGTACAGGGTGTAGCCGTCAGCTTGAGCGCGCGCAACCATCTCGGCGGCGATGTTGCCGTTCGCGCCAGCACGGTTTTCCACAATGACGGGTTGCCCCAAGCGAAGCGACAAATTCTCCGCCAGGGCTCGGCCCACCCCATCGGCCGATCCTCCAGGAGAAAAACCGACCACCAAACGAATGGGCTTGCTCGGGTAATTGGCCTCTTGCGCACAGCAGGAGAAAGCCAAGCCCAAACTGAGGCTCATGCACAATCCAAATTCCAAGAGCAGCTTGCCCCAACCACCCATGAGAACTCGATTCGATGCTCGCTCTTCCAATTTCAAATGCTTCATGTCAACTCCTTTGTGCCATAGCAACGCCCGTGAGATCGTGCAACTGCTCAAAACTCAAACCCTCAACCCAGTCAAGTGCGACGAGCCCTTGGGCGGTGACCTCAATGGTGGCAAGGTCCGTGTAAATGCAGTCAACTGCTTCAAGCGCGGTCAAGGGATAGGTGCAGCGCTCAACAATTTTGGATTGCCCCGACTTCGTCAAGTGCTCCATCATGACAAAAAGTTTTTTCACACCCAGGGCCAAATCCATGGCGCCCCCTACCGCTGGAATGGCTTTGGGGTCTGCCGTTCGCCAGTTGGCCAAATCGCCTTTGACCGAAACTTGAAATGCCCCGAGCACACAACAATCAATGTGCCCGCCTCGAATCATGGCAAAGGAGTCCGCGTGATGAAACAGCGCCGCGCCAGGCAGCATGGTCACCGCCTGTTTGCCTGCGTTCACGATATCGGGATCAATCTGCTCGCCCACGGCCAAGGGTCCCATCCCAAGCAAGCCGTTTTCGCTATGGAGCAAAATCTCACGGTCCGGGGGCAAGTGATTGGACAAGCTCATGGGCTGACCAATGCCCAGGTTGACATGCGCGCCATCCGGAATGTCTTGGATGATGCGTTGGGCGATTTGTGCCTGGCTGCGGCGCACAACGTTTTGAAGGAAGGCATGGGTCATAGGGCACCTTGGGGCTGAACACAAACCACCCGTTGAACATAGACACCCGGGGTCACCACATGCTCCGGATTTAAACTACCCAAAGGCACAATGCGACTCACTTGCACCACGGTGCAAGCGGCAGCTGTCGCCATCACCGGTCCATAGTTGCGCGCGGTGCCGTGATAGATCAAATTGCCATAGCGGTCCGCCAGCTCAGCTTTGATCAGCGCCACATCGGCCTTGATGGCTTTTTCAAACACCTGGTGCACGCCATCGATCACCTTGACCTCCTTGCCCTCACCGAGCTCCGTGCCGTAGCCGGTGGGTGTGAAAAAGCCCCCGATGCCCGCACCTCCTGCTCGAATGCGTTCGGCCAAGGTGCCTTGCGGCACCAGTTCGAGTTCGATCTCTCCGGCACGGTAAAGATCATCAAAGGCACCCGACTCGGGCTGCCTTGGAAACGAGCAAACCATTTTTTGAACGCGCCGAGCAAGAACCAGCTTGGCAATACCCACACCCCCATTGCCCGCGTTGTTGCTCACGATGGTCAAGTTTTTGGCACCACTCTCGAGTAAAGCATCTAACAAGGCGAGCGGCAAGCCCGCCCCACCAAAGCCCGAGACCAAAATGCTCGAGCCGTCGGCCACCCCACTCACCGCGTCTTGAACTGTCGCGACTATTTTGTTGATCAATTCTTCGCTCCTCTTTTTACAAAACCACCGCGACCCAAGCCATCAATCGAAATGCAGACCCGCCGCTTTAACGCTTTGTGCCCAAGCCGCCTGCTGAGCCTTGATGTAGGCCTGCACCTTGGCCGGCTCACCGCCAATGGGTGAACTGCCCTCCTCGGCCAATTGTGCGATGAATGCCGGGTCAAGCAAGACCTTTTGCACCGCAGCGTTGAGCTTTCTCACCACCTCTGGTGGCGTTGAGGCAGGGGCCACCACCACCTTCCAATCCACCGCCTCAAACCCAGAATAGCCCAACTCCGAGACGGTGGCCACACCTTGGAGGGAAGACACTCGCTTTGATGAGGTGCTTGCCAAAACCCGCAGACGTCCCCCCGCAATCAAACCCATGACCGCCTGGGGGGTGGCAAACATGCAATCGGTCTGGCCACCGAGCAAATCGGTGATGGCTGGTGTCGCCCCCTTGTAGGGCACATTCAAAAATTCCAAGCCTGCGCGTTTGGCGAGCATCTCTCCCGCCAAATGTCCCACGGTACCCGTTCCTGCCAATGCGAGCGAGATGCGCGCAGCCCCCACGGTTTTAACACTGGCGGCTTTGATCACATCGCCCAAACTCAGGTAAGGCGAATCCGCCTTCACCACCAAGACCGTGGGCAGTTCGGCCACCAAAGCCACCGGTAACAAATCGGTTTGTGGGTCAAAGGGCATTTTGAGCATGGCCGCGGGATTGATCGCCATGTTGGAGGTTTGACCCATGCCCAGGGTATAGCCATCGGGCTTGGATTTGGCCACCCCATCGAGGCCCAAGTTGCCACTGGCTCCAGCCCTGTTATCAATGATGAACACCCACTGCGTGTTAGTGCTCAAACGCTCCAATAAATGACGCGAGACCACATCGGTACCGCCGCCCGGCGTGAACGGCACGACGAAATGAATGGGTTTATCGGGCCAGGTATTTTGCGCATGAGACAGCGATGCAGCCAAGACGCCTGCCAGGCATATACCCATCGCTTGAGCCACTGGACCAAAAACTGTCCCAGAGTGATTCAAGGCTTCACTCCCAGGGCTTCGATTTCTTGGGCCGTGAACCCCAAGCCACGCAAAACCTCTTGGTTGTGTGCCCCCAAGGCGGGTGCCGATGACCTCACCCCCAAGCGTTGTCCTGCGAGAGTGATGGGCAAGAGAGGGGCCCAGGTTTGCACGCCATTGGCCAAAGTGATCGGGGCCAAACCGCCACTTGCCAACAAGTGCGGATCGTCAAAAAGATCCTGGGGCTTGGTGATCGGCGCAAAGGGCAGTCCATGCTGCTCGAAACATTCGGAGATTTGCCGCGCTGAAAAACCACTCAAGCGCTGTCTTAGGAGGGGCATCATCCACTCGCGCGCTTGCACCCTCAGGTTGTTGGTCGTGAGCCTTTCATCGGCCAGCAAGTCCTCAAAACCAAAGGCCCCACAAAAGAGGCCCCAAGCCGTGTCGGTCACCACCGCCAAGAACACTTGCTCGCCGTCTTTAAAATCAAACACATCATAAATGCCCCAGGCCGATACCCGAGCCGGCATGGGTTGAGCAGCCTTGCCCGTCACCGCAAACTGCATCATGTGCTGGGCCATCAAAAAGACATTGTTTTCAAAAAGCGCGCTTTGAATCTCTTGGCCACGACCGGTTTTCTCGCGTTCGGCCAGGGCCGCCATCACTCCCAAGGCACCAAACATGCCGCCCATGATGTCGTTCACGCTCGAGCCCGCCCGCAAGGGGTCTCCGGGTCTGCCCGTCATGTAGGCCAAGCCCCCCATCATTTGCACGACCTCGTCCAAGGCAGTGCGATGGTCATAGGGTCCTGGCAAGAAACCTCGGTGACTCGCATAAATCAAACGCGGGTGCGCAACCTTCAAGCTCTCATAATCAAGCCTGAGTTTTTTCATGGCACCGGCCTTGAAGTTCTCGCACACCACATCGGCCGAGCCAATCAGTCTCTTGGCAGCAGACAAACCTTCAGGGGTATCGAGGTTCAAGGCCACGCTTTTTTTGTTCCGATTGAACATTGGAAAAAAACCCGCACCGGATCCTAGCAAATCGCGCGTGGCATCGCCTTTTTTCTGCCCCCCCAGCGGCTCGACCTTGATCACCTCGGCCCCCATGTCGGCCAAGATCATGCCGCAAGTCGGCCCCATCACCATGTGGCTGAACTCCACCACGCGAAGTCCAGCGTAAGGCTGAGGGAAGGTTGGCGGCTCGTTGACGCCGTTGTCTTCGTCACTGAGTTTGTCTGAATGGGCAACTGGGGACATCATGGTGAAAAGTGAAAATCGGCTATTCGATGCGAATATTTTTGTCGTGGATGATCTTGGACCACTTTTGCGACTCGGATTTGATGAATAGCGAAAACTCTTCTGGCGAATTGCTCACGGGCTCCGTGCCCATGGCCAGCATGCGCTCGCGAATATCGGGCAAGGCGAGCACCTTGGCGATCTGCGTGTTCAACCGAGCCACCGCCTCTTTGGGCGTTCCCATGGGCAGCACCATCCCATACCAATTGACGATCAAGTACCCTGGCAAGGACTCTCCC
The DNA here is from genome assembly GCA_903838355.1 of uncultured Burkholderiales bacterium. Classification (GTDB taxonomy): domain Bacteria; phylum Pseudomonadota; class Gammaproteobacteria; order Burkholderiales; family Burkholderiaceae_C; genus Limnohabitans. The sequence continues at coordinate 91,357 of CAILYC010000030.1, forward strand.
AAGGCAGGAACATCGGGGAGCACGCCCAAGCGCTCCTTGCCCGTGCTGGCCAATGCGCGCAAACGCCCGCTTTTGACATGCGGCAAGAGCGGTGCACCGGCCTCAAAGGTGAACTGCACCTGCCCTGAGATCACATCGCTGATGCTGGGCGCACTCCCTTTGTAGGCGATGTGCACCATGTCAACGCCCGTCATGCTCGAGAGCAACTCACCGGCCAAATGCGGAAGCCCACCCGTACCACTCGACGAATAATTGAGTTTCCCGGGATTGGCATGGGCATAGGCAATGAACTCGGCCATGGTTTTGACGGGAAGCGCCGGGTTCACCACCAACAAAAACGGCACCGATGCAATTTGCGTCAATGCCATGAATTGCTTGTCGAAATTGAAGGGCAAATTGGGATAGAAATTGGGGTTCACACTCAGGTTGCCCAAGGTACCCAAAAAAATTGTGTAGCCGTCGGGCGCCGATTTGGCCACCGCGTCCATCCCCAGCACCCCATTGGCGCCAGGCCGGTTGTCAATAACGACCGACTGACCGAGTACTTCGGTGAGCTTAGGGGCCATCATGCGCGCCACAATATCAATTCCACCCCCAGGCGGGAATCCAATCACGATGCGAATGGGTTTATTGGGATAGGTGCTGGCAATGCTTTGTGCATGAGCACTAAAAGTCGCAAAGCACAAAATACCCAGGGTGACCCAAAACCAAGACAGAACGCGAGAGAAAAACATAGCGGGCCTTGCAAAAAAGAACACAGCGAGATGGCTCCCTCGGATTGTGTTCTGAAAAGCCGGTCTTTGTCATTAGGAAAATAACCTAGCCAAGAGCGACCCAAGACACCCCCCCACTACTGCGCTTGCACACCCGTGACTTTGATGATGTGATCCCATTTGCTGAACTCGGCCTTGATGAAGGCTTGAAACTCCCGGCCGACAAGGTCTGAGGTTTGCAGGCCCTGGGCCAACAACTCGCTCTGAACCTGAGGGTCTTGCAATGAGGCGCGCAAGGCGCGGGTCAGGCGCTCTGTCGCGATGGCCGGCGTGTCAACTGGGGCAAACAGGCCAAACCAGAGCACCGCCTCAAAGCCAGGAAAGCCCGATTCGGCAACGGTGGGCAGTTCGGGCAAGATGCTCAAACGCGACTTGGACGTCACCGCCAAAGCGCGCAAATGACCACTTCTGATTTGGGTCAGCACCGGCGAGACCGAGGAGAACTGGAAATTCACGACGCCTGACATCGTGTCCGTCACCGACTGCGCCGAGCTCTTGTAAGGAATGTGTCGCATCTCGATGTGGGCCGCAAGAGAAAAAAGCTGGGCCGACAAATTACCCATGCTGGTCACCCCGGCAGAGGCATAGGTCACCCGTCCTTTTTCAGCTTTGGCTTCGCTTAGAAAATCATTGAAATTTTTGAAACCATGCGCACCCGAGGTCACCAAAATATAAGGGGAAGAGGCCATCATGCCAATCGGCACAAAGTCTCTTGCAGCGTCATAAGAAATGCTCGAATTCAAAAGTGGCCCCACCACTTGCGTGCTCACCGTGCCCAGCAAAATGGTGTAGCCATCGCCCGCACTGTGGGCGACGACGTCTGAGCCAATGTTGCCACTGGCGCCAGTGCGATTGTCCACCACCACAGTTTGCGATAACAAGGCAGCCATCTTGTTAGCCACCACCCTGGTGGCAGCATCAGTCGCACTGCCGGCTTGAAACGGCACCACGAGCTTGATCGCACGATTGGGCCAAGCCCCTTGGGCTTGTGCACACTCACCCACCATGACAGCGCACAACACCAGCAAGCCTAACGTCCACAGGCTCGCAGTTTGGGAAAATCCAGTATTCATGCAAGAAACACCCAAGTTAAGTAAACAGCAACTCCAGATTGACGTCTTCAGGTCAACTTGGCTGCTCAAATGGTCACCTTGATCGCAGGTCCAGCGCCGCATCCATTTGATGCACCATTTGCTCAAAATCGAGCAAACCGTTTTGCCGGGGACTGCCCGCGGTGTGCGGGGTCAAGATGACATTGGGAAAGCCGAGCAACTCGTCGTCATCGTCCCCTGGTTCCTGCCACAGCGTGTCAAGGGCAAAACCACCCAGTGTCCCATCCCTGAGGCCTGTCAATACAGCACCGCGCTCCATGCATTGCGCGCGTGAGACATTGATCAAGCGCAGGCCTTTTTTCATGCGCCTGAAAGCCTCGCCATTGAGCAGTTCGTGGGTCGAGGGACCTGAGGGCAGTTGCACCACCAGCCAGTCGCTTTGTTCAAGCAGTTCTTCAAACGACACATACTTCACCTGGAGTCCCGACTCCAGCGCACGGTCAAGTTGCTCACGCTGCGAGTAAATCACCTTCATCTCAAATGCATTGGCACGCTTGGCAATGTCTCGACCCACTTCACCCAGGCCCAATATCCCCAGAGTCGCACCATAGAGGGTGTCCAAGTTGGGAATTCTCGCCCAGTTTGATGATGGGGTGTGACGGCGATCAAAAGGCGCGGGAGAAAATCCACCCTCTCGCAAACGCTTCAAGGAGGTCAATTTGTTGATCTCGGGCAGTCGCTTGGCCAGCGCCAAAATCATCATCATGGCTTGCTCAGCGCAAGCGATATTGGCACGCCGACGGAGGGTGAGCAATTGAACGCCGTGGCGAATGCACGCGGCTTCATCGATGTTGCGCACGATGTGGCCATATTTCTGAATCACTTGAAGCCTCGGGGCCTGAGACAACTCGCGCTCACCCACTTGCAAGGATTCAAGCACCAACACATCGGCGTCATGCAATGCCCTTTCAAGCTCATCTGAGGTGTTGACAAAACTCACCCGGCAGTCTTGCAAATGGCGAGTTTGCAGCCGCAGCCTCTTGGCCCAGTCTAAAAAGTCAGGTTGATCGTGGGCAAAAAAGTCTTGAAATGCCGCTAGCCTGTCTTTTTCACACTCGGCATTCAAGACGATGTCCAAGACCCGCATGAAGACATCGTTTTCGATCACAACATGAAGGCGCGCAGACAGCTCAAGGGTATGGGGCGTGTTCATGAGGGGATTGAGGATTTTTCTGGGTCAATTTTGAGGGCATTGATCATGCGGGTGTGCATGTTGTAGGCGCCAATCAACACGGAGAGCTCCACGAGTTCGCGATCACTCCTGTGCTTTTGATTGGCCTCATGGGTGGCGTCACACACCTGTGCCCCCGTGGTCAACTCGTCCACATAACGGATGGCCCACTCCTCTGAAGGGTCAAACACCCCGACGGGGATATCACGGATCAAGAGATGCTCACATTCACTCAGACTCAAGCCGTCGCCTTGGGCGAAATGGCCCATGTGAACATCGATCACGTACTGGGCATCGTTCAAAAACGCCACTCGCAAAATCACCATCTCCCTTAGTCGCGCGCTCAAGGTGGACTTCCAACGCACGGCGTTGATGAAATGCATCCACTGCTCGGCAATCTCGGGGCTGTGCAAAAGCAATCCATACACGGGGATGAGCTTGCCCCGGCGCTCGCGCCGAATCGATTCGATCAAAGGGGTGAGCTCAGGGTTGCTGTGCTCATCGATGTAGGGAACTCGGGCCATGACAAGGGATTCGGTGAAATACAAATAAATAAAGAGCCAGACCTGCAAAACAAACCAGAGCTAAAGCAGCCAGACGGCAAGACGGCAAGATGGCCACATCGGCCAATGGGCTCTGCCCCGCTTAACTCAAGAAATCTCTCAAAGCCTGGGTGAACACCGCACTTTGCTCGACATTGGCAATGTGCGCTGCGCTGGGTATCAACACCGACTTGGACCCAGCAATTTGCTCGCCCATGAACATGGTGTTGCCAGCCGACGCATCTTGCTCACCGGCAATGGCCAATGTGGGGTGCTTGATGTCTTTTAATCGTTCGGTAAGGTTCAAGCTGGTCAAGGCGCCGATGCAGCCCATGAAACCCACCAATGGGGTGTGGCGGATTTGGTCTCCAACTCTTAAGAGTGCAGGTGAGCGCTCGTTGTAGAAGGGCTCGGTGAACCAGCGCTTCAATGTGGGCTCAACCAAGACCTCCAAACCATCCTTGACCGCCAAGTCAATGCGCTCTTGCCAAGCTGCGTTGGCCGCAGGCGTGGCTGCGTGTCCTGTGTCGGCCAGCACCAAGTGGTCGACCACCTCGGGGTGAGACAAGGCGAGTTGCGCACCCGTCATCCCGCCCATGGAGAGTCCGACAAAATGGGTTTTTGCAATACCCAGGGCTTGGAGCAAATGGTAGACATCGCTCGCCAGCATCTGCACGTCGTAGGCCCCGGGGGTGGCTTCACTCAAGCCGTGACCGCGCGTGTCATAGACGAGCACCTGGAAGTCTTTGGAGAGGTCTTCGGTTTGCGCATCCCACATGCGAGTGCTGCAGGCCAATGAATGACTCAGGGTGATCCAGGGAGCACCTTTTTTGCCATGAATTTCATAGTTCAGTGTGACGCCAGGCAATTTGATTTTCATGGGGCTAATGTTGTCTAATAAGCAAATAGGTTGGAAACCATGAAGAAATGGTACTCAATTCAAGGGTTGAATCCAATTGAGCGCCAAACCACCTTTCATGGGAGTGGCGGTGACCTTGGTGGATTTGGGATCGGTCGCAACCCCGCTCATCAAGATGCCAATACCGCCCCCCGCAACGGTGTCTTTCCAGTAATGTTGACGAGCTTGAACTCGGGCATAAGAGGTTAAAACCGCCGCGGCGTAATAGAAGTCTGCACCTGCACCAGAATCTCGAATGTCCACATAACGTGCGGTCGCAAAAGAGACTGCCGCATGGTTTGAGGGAAAACTGTCATTGCCTGAGCGATCTGGGCGAATCTCGTGGTGTACATTTTTAAGTGCCTCATCGATGACGAGGGTCCCGAAAAGCGACATACCCAGATCTTTGACCCCTTCGTCATCGCCTTTGCGCCAAGAGTTGAATCCCGCCACCAACGGTGCGCCCGCCGACAACACGGTGGAGAGCTTGTCCCAATTGCCCGCCGCATCGGCCTGGGCCACATTCAAGGCGCTGAGCGTGACGGCCAAAAGAGTCGCTGAGCGAGCAAAGCCCAAGCTTAATTTCTTCATAAAAACGTCTCCAATTGAGCTTGGATCTTATCAGGTTTACATTGTGAGCAAGAGACGGGCAACGTCACGCTCTTGGTCAGAAAACCAAGGGGTCACGTTTTCATTCAATTTTTTGATTAGGGAGTGGCTGAAGCTTTCTAGCCCCCCCAGGCCACACCCTCCATGGATGGGCCGTCTCAAGTTTTGAAACACTGGGCCGATTCAAACACTGAGCACTTGCATTGCGCCCCATTGACCTCCACCAGACCCACACCATGTTCAGCACCAACCCGGCACTTCAACATTTGTCAGATTCAGACAAAACCCGTCTTTGGGAGTTGACGCTGTGGATTTCTGAGCATGCCGATCAAACCGTGGGTTGGACCCAACTCATGCGGGGCACACAGATGAGCCACTGGGAACTCAACGCCCTCATGTCTAAAATCAACACCAACCCCATGGCTTACATAAAGTCGGTCAAAGAATACTTAAAATCCGAACACCAAAACCACTTCGCCCACGCGGCGACCCAGGCCAAAACCCCCAACAGGATTGCCCAACATGTCTGAATTCGTTGTCAGCATGACCGTCATCACGATGCTGTTGATCTTTGTCTTCATGGCCATCGACAAAGGTTGAGTCCGCGAGTTTGCCCCTCCCCCCCTTTTTTCTTTCTTAGTCTCTCTCCATTCAGACCCATTCGTGGGTCTTTTTTTTGCTTGGGGTGATGCAAGATCTGGCCAAGTCGTCAAAAAAACAAGCAAAGTCCCGACCACAACGAGACCACAACGAGACCACAACGAGACCATAAAGCGACCATAATGCCGCCATGGCTTGCTTTTTTGGGCATCATTTGATTCAAATCAAAAAGAACCGGTTTACTTTGGTCCCTGAGCCACACACGACTCCAAAAACCCAAGGGTTTTCCATAAAATGAGCCCTTCTTGAACCTTCTTCAAGTCGAGCCCTTGAACACGAACACCTCAACTCAACCCAAAGCCGATGTGCTCCTTTCGGGGGCATTGGCTGAGGTCGATTGGTCGGCCTGGCGGGAATTCAGCTCTGCCCTCAGGCCTTCAACCGAGCCCAAGTCCCAGTCACCGCAAGAGTGGAGCACCCCTCTCAGAATCGACGGCATGCATTGCGCGGCCTGCGCCTTGCGGGTTGAAAACACCCTGCGCGCCCTTGCAGGTGTCTTGGACGCGCAGGTGAATTTTTCTGCCAACACGGCCCGCGTTCACTGGGCAGCGGGCGCGAGCACACCGCTTGCTTGGGTCCAGGCTTTGGAAAAAGAGGGCTACCGCGCCTCGCGCCTCCAGGACCAAGGGTCGCCACAACCCCAAGCGGCCAAGGTCAAAGAGAGCCGACTGGCCCTATGGCGCATGCTGGTCTCGGGATTTTGCATGATGCAAATCATGATGTACGCCGTGCCCACTTACCTGGCCACCCCGGGGGACATCCCTCCCGACATGGAACTTCTCCTGCGCTGGGCGAGTTGGGTTTTGGCACTGCCAGTTTTGTTGTTTGCCTGTGGGCCGTTTTGGAAAAGCGCTTGGCGTGACCTCCAAGAGCGGCATATCAGCATGGACTTGCCCGTGGCGATGGGTATTGCCATCACCTTTGCGGTGAGTTCATGGGCCACCTTCAATGGACCTGCTGGGCTCAACACCCAGGTTTATTTTGACTCCATGTCCATGTTTGTCTTCTTTCTCTTGGTGGGCCGTTGGTTTGAGCTCAAACTCAGAGAGCAAACCACAGGTTCACTAGAAGCCTTGATGAACAAAATGCCCCAAATGGCGGACAAGCTCACCCCCGCAGGTCTTTTCAAACGGGTCCATGTGAGCGCTTTGGAGATCGGCGACACGATCCGCGTCTTGGCCACCGAGGTCTTCCCCTGCGACGCTCAGGTTCTCCAAGGGGAGTCTTGGGTAGAAGAGGCACTGCTCACTGGAGAATCCAAGCCGATCGCCAAGGGCCCAGGCAAAGACGTCTTGGCGGGCAGTCACAATTTGTCGCAGACCTTGCAGCTTCGGGTGACGAAGCTCGGACAAGACACCCGCTACGCCCAAATCATCGAATTGATGCTTGAAGCATCCTTTAGCAAGCCCCGCATGGTGAAGATTGCCGATCAAGTGGCCAAGCCTTTTTTGTTGGCCGTGCTAGTTGCGGCCTTTATTTGTGCCGCCTATTGGTGGGAGAGTGGTGCGGCACATGCCTTGATGGTGGCCGTCTCCGTCTTGATTGTCACGTGTCCATGCGCCTTGTCTTTGGCCGCTCCCGTGGCACTTTTGGCCAGTGCTGGCAATTTGGCCAGACACGGCATTTACGTCCGAAACCTCCACAGCTTGGAGGTCTTGGCCAAAACGCAGACCGTGGTGTTCGACAAAACTGGGACCTTGACCCAGGACCAGCAATCGATTGAGCACGTCTACACCCCAAGCGGTGAGATTGACTTTGCTCTCCCGAGTACCATCCAATTGCAGGCCTTGCACTTGACGCTGGGTCTTGCTCAATCGTCTTGGCACCCCCTGTCGCGAACCCTTTTGAGGGACCTGAGTCTCAAGCTCGCACTGAGTGCCACAGGGGAAGACCTCCAAAGCTTTGCCGCACGACTGGGCAACATCCGAGAGACTTCTGGGCAAGGCTTGGAGGGTGATCGCTTGATCCCCGATTGGTCGGGCCTGGAAGGTGTCTCAAGCACTAAAACCTACCGACTGGGTTCACTTGCATTTTGCACTGCCTTGGTGAGCGAGCCCGACATGAAACAAGCGGCACACTTGGCCCAGGTGCATTTGGTGGGGCCCAGCGGTTGGATGGCCTCCTTCGTGCTGAGCGAGGACATCAGGCATGATGCCCAAAAAACCCTCAGCCAACTCCGATCCACAGGTCAGAACGTTTTTGTGTTGTCCGGCGACTCGAGCGCCGCGCTCGCGCAGGTCGCCGATCAAATCGGCTTTGGCAAAGGCATGGTGCACTCGCGCATGAGCCCCGCTGACAAACTCAGTTTTGTGAGCGACTTGCAAAGGGGTGGCGACGTTGTCGCCACCGTTGGAGACGGCTTCAATGACCTGCCCGCCATGGCCAAAACCGACGTCTCCATTGCCTTTGGCAAAGCCATCCCCATCACCCAAGCGCGCGCCGATGTGGTCGTGCTCTCGGACGAGCTCTGGGCAGTGCCCCTACTCTTGGCCTTGTCGCAAAAAACCATGACCGTCATCCGACAAAACCTCGTCTGGGCAGGGCTCTACAACCTCATTTGCGTGCCCTTGGCCGTGATGGGACTCTTTCCCTCTTGGGCTGCGGGCTTGGGAATGGCCGCGAGCTCACTGTGGGTGGTGTTTCACGCCTCACAACTGGCCAAAGAACGCGCCCTCATCCACCCACATCACACGACACAAGCCACCCAATGAGACGGAACTTGCCTTTTGCATCTTTCTGACATCACAAAACCCCCTAAACCAACACACCCTTTGTTTACAACCACCATGGATATTTTGTTCCTCCTCATCCCCTTGTCGGTGGCTTTGGTTTTGCTCATCTTGGGCGGTCTTTGGTGGGCTATTCACAGCGGGCAATTCGAATCTCTTGAGAGCGAGGGCGCGCGCATTTTGGACGACGATTGACTGTGGATTTGGTTGAATTTGATTTAAATCAAACGCCCCCAAACCCAAAAATAAGACAATTTCACAAAAATCACAAGGACGCTCGGAATGCAATACCCAATGGACAACCAGCACTACACCGATGATGTGGTTCGACACTTTGCCATCATGGCGGTGGTCTGGGGCGTGGTCGGCATGCTGGTGGGGCTGCTCATTGCCTCGCAATTGGCATGGCCAGAGATGAATTTTGGCATTGCCTGGCTGAGTTTTGGGCGGTTGCGCCCCTTGCACACGAACGCGGTGATCTTTGCCTTTGGGGGGTGCACCCTGTTTGCCTGCAGCTACTATGTGGTGCAAAGAACGGGGCAGACACGTTTGTTTGCTCCAAAATTGGCGGCCTTCACGTTTTGGGGCTGGCAGGCGGTAATTTTGTCGGCCGCCATCACCTTGCCGCTGGGCATCACCACGGCCAAAGAATACGCCGAACTCGAGTGGCCCATTGACCTGTTGATTGCTGTTGTGTGGGTGTGCTACGCCATTGTCTTTTTTGGCACCATTGGCATCAGGCGAGTGCGCCATATTTATGTGGCAAACTGGTTTTTTGGCGCCTTCATTTTGGCTGTTGCCATTTTGCACATCGTCAACAGCGCAGAAATTCCAGTGAGCTTTTGGAAGTCTTACTCGGCCTATGCCGGAGTGCAAGACGCCATGGTGCAGTGGTGGTATGGACACAATGCCGTGGGTTTCTTTTTGACAGCTGGCTTTTTGGGCATCATGTACTACTTCATCCCCAAGCAAGCCGAGCGTCCGGTTTACTCCTACCGATTGTCCATCGTTCACTTTTGGGCCTTGATTTTCACCTACATGTGGGCTGGCCCCCATCACTTGCACTACACGGCGCTGCCGGACTGGACGCAGTCGCTGGGGATGGTGTTCTCCCTCATTTTGCTCGCCCCGAGTTGGGGCGGCATGATCAACGGCATCATGACCCTCTCGGGGGCTTGGCACAAACTGCGAGACGATCCGGTTCTAAGGTTTTTGGTGGTCTCCTTGTCCTTTTACGGCATGAGCACATTTGAGGGCCCCATGATGGCCATCAAAACCGTCAACGCCTTGTCCCACTACACCGATTGGACCATTGGTCACGTGCACTCGGGGGCCTTGGGCTGGGTGGGCCTCGTCTCCATGGGGGCGATTTACTTTTTGATCCCCAAACTGTTTGGGCTCAAGAAAATGCACAGTGTGCCCGCCATTGAATTGCACTTTTGGAGTGCAACGGTCGGGATTGTGCTCTACATCGCCGCCATGTGGATTGCTGGCGTCATGCAAGGCCTCATGTGGAGGGCCATGAACGAAGACGGCACCCTCACCTACACTTTTGTTGAAGGTGTCAAAGCAACCTACCCCTATTACGTGATTCGCGTCATGGGCGGTGCACTCTATTTGTTTGGCATGCTCGTGATGCTCTGGAACGTGATCATGACCGCCACCCAAGGCAAAGCGGCCTTCATCGCCATTCCAAGCTTGAAATCGGGAGCCGACCATGTCTGAGCAAAAAGAATCCAACACCGGCCACGCGCGCATCGAGACCAACAATGCCTTGATGATTGCGCTCATCCTCTTGGTTATCGCCATCGGCGGTTTGGTTGAGATCGTGCCTTTGTTTTTCCAAAAATCCACCACCCAGGCTCTGCCTGGCGTCGTACCCTACAACGCCTTGCAACTCGCGGGTCGCGACATCTACATCCGTGAAGGCTGCTACAACTGCCACTCCCAGATGATCCGCCCGTTTTTGTCTGAGACGCTGCGCTACGGCCACTATTCCGAGGCTGGGGAGTTCGTTTATGACCATCCGTTTCAGTGGGGCAGCAAGAGGACCGGCCCCGACTTGCACCGCGTGGGCGGCAAGTACAGCGATGAGTGGCACCGCATTCACTTGAACAACCCCAGAGACGTGGTGCCCGAATCCATCATGCCCGCCTACGCATGGCTGGCTGAGAGCACGATAGACCCTCAGAGCATGCCGCCCAAAATGCGAGCCCTTCGAACCGTGGGCGTGCCCTACAGCGACGAGGAGATTGCCGGCTCACCTGAAGCAGTCAAAGGCAAAACCGAACAAGATGCCTTGATTGCCTATTTGCAGTCCTTGGGGCACGCCTTCAAGTAAATCATTTTTCTGAGCAACACCATGGACATCACCACCCTTCGAGTATGCGTTACCGTCGTGAGTTTCATCACGTTTTTGGGCATCATTGTTTGGACCCTGGACCGAAAAAAAACGTCCGATTTTGATGAAGCGGCTCAACTGCCCTTTTTAGATGATTAGGAATTGCCCATGAGTGACTTTATCTCCGAGTTTTGGTCCTACTACGTGGCCATCATTGCACTCGTTGGCATCTTCGCGTGTGCACTCTTGCTCTACATCAACGCCAAGAAAAAACCACTCACCGAGGTGGAATCCACCGGCCACGTCTGGGATGAAGATCTGAGAGAGATGAACAACCCCTTGCCGCTGTGGTGGGTGGGCCTGTTTGTGATCAGCATCGTATTTGGACTGTGTTATTTGGTGTTGTACCCAGGTCTGGGCGCCAACACGGGAGTCCTCAATTGGAGCTCCACCTCCGAGTACGAGGGTGAAGTGCAGTCTACCAACGCGGCCTTGGCACCCATTTACGCGCGTTTTGATGCCCTGTCCATTCCTGAACTCGCCAAGGATCCCCAGGCAAAGGCAGTGGGGAACAGGCTCTTCATGAACAACTGCTCGCAGTGCCATGGCTCGGATGCGCAAGGCTCCAAGGGTTTTCCCAACCTCACCGACCACGACTGGTTGCATGGAGGTGAGCCGGACAATATTGTGCAGACCATCACCCAAGGCCGCATCGGTCAAATGCCGCCCATGGCCGCCGCTTTGGGTTCATCCCAAGACGTGGGCAACGTCGCGCAATACGTTTTGAGTCTGTCGGGTGCGCCTCATGATGCCGACAAAGCCCACGCGGGTCAAGCAAAATTTGCCGTTTGTGCGGCCTGCCATGGCCCTGACGGCAAGGGCAATGTGGTGATTGGCTCGGCCAACCTCACTGACAAAATATGGCTTCATGGTGTCGGCGCACAAGCCATTGAGGCGATGATCAACCTGGGCAAGGTCAATCAAATGCCAGCCCAGGAAGGGCGTCTGACACCCGCGCAAATCCATGTGCTCGCCGCCTACGTCTGGGGCTTGTCCAACAACTCTCCCCAAGCCCAATGATGCAGGCCCTGGACATCGCAACCAAAATTCTGATGGCTTGGCGCACCGTGTGTCACCATTGAACAACCCAATTGTGTTGCTTTTCTTTTCATTGCAACGCTTCATGACATGGGTTTCCCCTTGATTCCTATACACCCCATCAAACCCAAACCTGTCCTTGACGAGTCCACGCACGAATACTTGTACGCGGCCCACCAAAAAATCTACCCGCGCAGTGTGAGCGGTTTGTTTGCCAAGTGGAGATGGGCTTTGGTGATCTTGACGCAAATCTTATTCTACGGCCTTCCCTGGCTGGAATGGGGCCAACGCCAAGCCGTGCTTTTTGATCTGGGGGCGAGGCGGTTTTACATCTTGGGCTTGGTGCTTTATCCGCAAGACTTCATCTACTTGACGGGATTGCTCATCGTTTGTGCGCTATCCTTGTTTTTATTCACCGCCGTGGCGGGTCGACTGTGGTGTGGGTTTGCCTGTCCGCAAACGGTTTACAGTGAGATCTTCATGCTCGTGGAGAGACTGATCGAAGGTGACCGAGGCGCGCGCATCAAACTTGACCACGAGCCCTTGTCGCTGTCCAAAGCCAGCAAAAAAACGCTCAAACAAATGGCCTGGGTGAGCATTGCGCTTTTGACTGGCTTTAGTTTTGTGGGTTACTTCACCCCCATCAAGGCCTTGTCGCTGGAGTTAATGCATTGGAGCCTGGGGCCTTGGGAGATGTTTTGGATTTTGTTCTATGGCTTTGCGACTTACGGCAACGCTGGCCACATGCGTGAGCAAGTGTGCTTGTACATGTGCCCCTATGCCCGATTCCAAAGCGCCATGTTCGATCGCGACACCTTGATCGTCACCTACGATGAATCCCGAGGTGAGCCCAAGGGTCACCGCTCCAAACACGAGGACAGCACCGCCAAAGGTTTGGGGGACTGTGTCGACTGCACCTTGTGTGTGCAAGTCTGCCCCACGGGGATCGACATCCGCGATGGACTTCAATACCAATGCATCAGTTGTGGCGCCTGTGCAGATGTGTGCGACAGCGTCATGGGAAAAGTCGGCTACGCCAAAGGTTTGGTGCGCTTCACCACGGAAAATGCCTTGCTTCTCCAACTGAGCAAAACGCAAATGTGGGAGCGCGTTTTGCGCCCACGCGTGATCATTTACGCCACCCTCTTGGGGGTCTTGGTGCTCTTGATCTCTACCTCATTGGCCCTCAGAGTGCCCTTCAAAATGGATGTGGTGCGAGACCGCGGTGCGTTGGCCAGATTCACCGATCACGACAGCTTGGAAAACGTCTACCGTTTGCAAATCATGAATGCGAGCGAAAGCACCAAGACTTTTCACCTCGACGTGACGGGGCTGCCCCATATCGCACTGAGATCCAATGCTGAAGTCATTGTCCCGCCCACTGAGTCAAGCTGGGTGGCGGTACAAGTTGATGTGCCTTACCCCGACACATCGCTTGAAACAGGCTCACACCGCATTTGGTTTGAACTGCTTGACCAAGGCAGCCTAGTTTCCATCAAAGAGAGAAGCGTCTTCATCGTTCCGCGTTAAACTTCACAGCCAAGAATCATTGTAAAAACCATCATGACTAAACCTCCAAACAGACTCGATGATCGGCCTTGGTGGCACTGCCCAGAAGTGTGGCTGGTCATTGCTGGACCCCTGGTCGTGGTCATCGCGGCCATTGCAACTGCCGTTTTGGCGTTTCAAAATGACGACCTCATCATGAACGATCAGCACCCCCCGAGTTTGAACGCTGTGCAACTCAAAAGTCTCATGCCTGAACAATTGGCCAAATCCCATGCCGGCGTCCCATTTGACATTGAACTCTTTAAAAAGACCAAGCAAGCCGCAATGGAGCACGCTCCAGACCCAGCACAAAACCCCAGTGCCCCCAACACAGATGCTCATCCAAGAGCCCTCCAGCCATGAGTAAGCAAGACATTGGCATTTCCACTTTGCTCACCATGATGGTGCTTTGGCCCTCTTTTCTCATGGCGGGCCTACTGGAAATGTTTGTCTTTGGGTTCGTGGACCCCATGAACATTGACTTTTTTGGTGCCGCCCAAGAGTTCTCACGAACGGGTATTTACACATTGGCGTTTTTTGTGTTTTGGGCCATCGCGAGTTGCGCATCGGGCCTCACGTTGCTCTTGGCTTTGCCCATCCTCAAAACCAGACTGGGGGTCTCAGACCAGCACGCTTCGAATTCAAGCCATCACAGCAACTCACCCCCTTAAGTGTCGTCGCAGCAAGGATGGGGCTCAGTGAGCGCTTGCGCAACCTCTCCAAACAATGGCTCGCGATCCTTTCGTTTTCTGCACTCATCTGCCCTGCATCAGCTCTCGAGCGCTCGAAATGCAATAGAAGAGACGGGGAAAAAGGACAAAGGGCTTTAGATGGGGGAGTCGTGTTTGGAGGGAGAACCGAGTTGAATTGGCAAATATATTGATCAAGCGCAGGTTTGTGAATTCACTATCAAATTAAGGGCATCGGGGTCCAAAATATGAATATTGCGCTGCTTGACCGCAATGACCCCATCGTCAGAGAGCTTGGAGAAGGTGCGACTCACGGTCTCGAGCTTGAGACCCAAGTAGCTGCCAATTTCTTCACGGGTCATTCGCAGCACCAACTCTGTGCGTGAAAAGCCCCTGGCGTGAAGGCGTTTGACCAAATTAAGCAAAAAAGCCGCCAGTCTTTCTTCGGCGCGCATGCTGCCCAGCAGCAGCATCACGCCATGTTCGCGCACGATTTCCTTGCTCATGATGCGGTGCACGTGGTGTTGCAAGGCCTTGACTTCACGCGAGAGGTATTCGATTTTGTCAAAGGGCATGACGCAAATTTCCGCGTCTTCGAGAGCCACCGAATCACAACTGTGAAAGTCCGACACGATTCCGTCAAGACCGGTGATTTCACCTGCCATTTGAAAACCTGTGACTTGGTCGCGACCGTCTTCGGTGGTGATGCAAGTTTTAAAAAAACCGGTGCGAATCGCGTACAAGGAGGAAAAAGCGTCCCCATTTTGGTAGAGATACTCGCCTCGCTTGATGCGACGCCGGCTCGCGACCAATTCGTCGATGCGCTCAATGTCGTCGTTGCTCAGCCCCATGGGCATGCAAAGCTCGCGCAAGTTGCAGTTTGAGCAGGCAATTTTAATGGCTTCAATATTCATATGAATTAATATAACTTAAATGTCACCGCATGTGGGTCAAATTTTGATCTGAAACAAAGTTTAGTGCCGCTTCGCACGCTTCGTTTGATGTAAATCAAACTTTATTGGCAAATTGACGTTCCAATGCACAAAAGGGGTTTCTTTACCGAATTTCAGGAGTCTTTTTCCCAATGTTGTCACTCTCGCAGGCCTTGCTCGAGCACTATGATGCGCAAGCACCCACCTATCAGACTTACCCAGGCTTTGAGCAATTCAAACAGGCCTTTGGTCCGCGCCACTATGCCCAAGCCCTCGAGCACCGCAGACAAAGCGTCTTGACCCGTCTCAAACCCTTGTCCATCTACGTGCACCTGCCTTTTTGTGAAAAACTCTGCTATTTTTGCAACCGCGACAAGATTGTCACCAAGCGCTACAGCAAAACCCTGGCCTACCTCGAGCTCATTGAGCAAGAACTCAAACTGCAAGTCGAGCACCTCGGGGGCAAACCCAAAATCTCACAACTGCATTTGACCGGTGGCACACCCACGTATTTGCACGAGTCCGAGCTCGAAAGCTTGGACACCATCCTCAAGTCCTATACGGTGTTCACACCCAACATCGACATGTCCTTGGACATCGATCCTCGAACCATCAACAACCACGGTTTGGCCGCTTTGCATCACCTGGGCTTTAAGCGCTTGAATTTTGGCGTGCAAGACTGCGACGTGTCGGTGCAACGCGCGGTTCACCGGCTGCAAGACTTTGATGCCATTCAAGGCTTAATCGAACACAGCCGGGTGTTGGGCTTTGAATGCTGCAGCTTGGAGCTTCTTTATGGCTTGCCCAAGCAAACCCAAAGGAGTTTTGAGGCCACTCTGAGCCGTGTGCTCGAACTCGACAGCGACCGCGTCAAACTGACCCTCTACCGCCACCAGCCCGAACACTTTTCCCCTCAAAACAAGATCAAAGCGCAAGATCTGCCGTCCAAGCTTTTGGCCCTGAAGCTCTTCAACACAGCCCTCACGACATTGAACCAGGCGGGGTACGAGTACATCGGGCTTGACTTGTTTGCGAAAGATGGCGACCCACTGTCTGTGGCCAAACGCAGGGGGAGTTTAAGCAGAAACTTTTTGGGCTTTGGCCATCAACCCCATACGGACTTGATGGCGCTGGGGATGTCGGGGGTGGGCTCGATGGGTTCGACTTACAGCCAAAACGCCACCACACTAGAAGAATACCGTTTATTTTTAGAACGCAAACAGCTCCCCGTGGTCAAGGGCTGTGCCTTGAGCCGAGATGACTTGCTTCGAAAATCCATCATCATGACCCTCATGTGCCAAGGACACGTGAGCTTTGACGCCATTGATGAAGCTTATCTCATTGACTTTGATGCCTATTTTGCCCAGGAGATGAAGCAATTAAGACGTTTGGAGGCCGAGGGCTTGGTAAAGCTCTCCGCCAAGAGCCTGGATGTGACAGAATTGGGTCGCATTTTGGTGCGTACCATTGCCGCGGTGTTTGATCGCTATTGGACACCGGGGCTTTCTTCCACTGTTTGAGCGCGCAGCTCTTGTTTGCGATCCTCTTTCTGATCTTCGTTGTGCCCATCTCAATCTCATGCGTGAATCCTTGCTGCTCACTGCGCTCTTGATGGGCTTGGCTGGAGGCCCGCATTGCCTCTTGATGTGCGGACCGACCTGCGTGGGACTGAGCCAAATGATGCGGCCCATGAGCGTAAAAAGTCGATGGGGCACGGGCCTTTTGATGTTTCATGTCGGCAGAATGCTGGGCTACGCGAGCCTGGGTGCGGTGATGGGCGCCAGCTTCAAAGGTCTGGGGTGGCTGGCCAACCACAGTGCGGTGTTTCAACCGGCCTGGAGCTTGGTGCATGTCGCGGCGGGCGTCATGGGGCTCATGCTGTTCATCAAAGCCGAAGAACCCACATGGCTCACCGATCAAACACAAGTGCTTTGGCGGCGCCTTTCAAACGCCTCTCGCGCCTCTCGCGCCTCTCCCGACTTTGAGCCCAAGATTGAACCCGACAAGCATTGGGGCCCCAAAGGGCTTTTGGCGCTGGGACTGGTGTGGACTTTTCTGCCTTGTGGGTTGCTCTATTCCGCCTTGGGCGTGGCA
Organism: uncultured Burkholderiales bacterium; assembly: GCA_903838355.1. Taxonomy (GTDB): domain Bacteria; phylum Pseudomonadota; class Gammaproteobacteria; order Burkholderiales; family Burkholderiaceae_C; genus Limnohabitans. The sequence continues at coordinate 108,553 of CAILYC010000030.1, forward strand.
GCGCTCAGTTCCAACGCTTGGGATGGTGGCTTGGTCATGCTCGCCTTTGCTGTGGGCAGCACCCTGGTGTTGGCCTGGGGACCCTGGATATGGCGCATGTTCAGGCTGCAAGGGCAGCACCACACGCTCGCTCGCCTCAAACCCCAACTCTTGAATACACTTCAGGTGCAAACGTGGGGGATGCGCCTAGCGGGCTTATCCCTGGCCATTTTGTCAACCGTGAGTCTTTGGCAAGCCCTCTTCAACAACCAAGCGCCTTGGTGCATCACACCGGTGTAGAACTGAGAGACTCAAACCGTGCTCTGTTTGGATTACACTTTCCAATCACGATGGCCCAAGTTCAAAGGCTTGAGCTTTGCCCCGCATGGATTCATTAAAGGAGACAGTCATGTCCACGCAAGACCATCACAAAACACCGCTCTCCCCCAGCGACAACCCAACCGTGATCGCCCCTCAAATTTATGAGCTCTACGATCAATACTGTCACAGTGGTATGGCCAGGCGTGAGTTTTTGACCCGCTCAAGTCTTTTGGTGGCAGGGGGCTTGGCCATGGCGCAGGCCTTGTTGCCCCAATACGCCAAGGCGCAAACCATCTCCTTTACCGACCCCCGCATCAAGGCCCATTACGTCAACTATCCTTCAGCAGGGGGCAACTCAGGTCAAATGCGCGGCTACTTGGTGCAACCGTCTGGCCTGGGGAAATTCCCATCGGTCTTGGTGGTTCACGAAAACCGCGGCCTCAACCCCTATATTGAAGATGTGGCTCGCCGCTTGGCCGCCGTGGGATTTTTGGCTTTGGCCCCCGATGGGCTCTCTCCCGTGGGTGGCTATCCCGGCAATGACGAAGAGGGCAAGGAGATGCAAGACAAGCTAGACCCCAGCCGTTTGCGCATTGACATGCTCAACAGCGCGCTTTACCTCAAACACCATGCGCTTTCAAGCGGCAAACTCGGTGTGACCGGGTTTTGTTGGGGCGGGAGCACGGCGAACTATTTGGCTGGCGAACTCGGGGATCAACTCCAAGCTGCGGCACCTTATTACGGCGAGCCACCCAAGCCGGAAAAAATAGCCAAGATCAAATGTCCTCTCCTGCTGCATTTCGCCCAAAACGACGCCCGGGTGACCTCGCAGTGGCCAGGCTTTGAAGCGGCGCTCACGGATACCAAGATCCCTCATCAAGGGTTTGTCTATGCCGAGACCCAGCACGGATTTCACAACAACTCCACGCCACGCTACTCGAAGGAGGCGGCCGATTTGTCTTGGAGCAGAACGATCGAGTTCTTTAAAAAGGAATTGGTTTAATCCTGGTTAGAGATTTTAATCTTTGCTTTGCAGGTTTGCCTGTGAATCACGGTTAAACCTCAAAGAAAAAAAAGAGTTCAGGCGTGTTCATTCTTTAGTCTCGCACGCTCAAGGCCGCATGCAAGCACGCCAAGAGCGCCTCATTATCCCAGGGCTTGTGAATGAAGCCCCACAACTGAGCATCATCAAGCGTGGGGTCTTGAGCAGCCAAATCCGAAAAGCCCGTGAGCAAAAACCGCGAAGTCTTCGGCCAATGGCGCCTCACCTCACTGAGAAGCTCAGCACCACTCATGCCAGGCATGCCCATGTCACTGATCACAGCATCAAAGTGCCGCGTTTGAAACAATATCAAGGCCTCTTGCCCGCTCCCGGCTGTGCTCACCTCAAAGCCACTCATCTTTAAAAACCGCGTCAAAGCGCGCAAGATATTGGGCTCATCGTCCACGCAAAGAATCTGTAAGCCTTGAGTAGACATGGGGCTCAAGGTTGCTCTGGCAAGCTCTTTTGAGCCGCCTGCACCTGCGTGTGAGACTGCGTTGGCGCCAGCCCCGGTTCTTGAACCACAGGCAAGACCACTTTAAATCTTGTTCCTTGACCCAGGGTGCTCTTGACGGTGATGCTGCCGCCGTGGCGCTGAATGATGCCATGAGAGACCGACAAGCCCAGACCCGTGCCCTGCCCAATGGCCTTGCTCGTGTAAAACGGATCAAAGATTTTGTTCAAGTTCTCAGGCGCGATGCCGCAGCCCGTGTCTTGAACCTCGACCCAAACAAGGCTGGCATCATCGTTCACGCCAGTTCGGATGGTGAGCAGCCCTTTGTGCCCCTCATCCATGGATTGGGAGGCATTCACGATTAAATTCAAAAAAACCTGGTTGAGCTGGGACGGCACACACTCAATGTCGGGCAAGGGGCAGAGATCAAGCACCAACTCGGCTTTGTATTTAAACTCGTGGCTGACAATGTTCAAAGTCGACTCGAGTCCATGGTTAATATTGGCCTTTTGCCAAGTGAGCTGGGTGTCGGTGCGGGAGAAGTTTTTAAGGTCTTGGATGATGTTTTGAACCCGCTCCAACCCTTCCAAGGTCTCGCTCATCAAGGGGTGTACATCGCCCTTCACATAGTCGTATTGAAGTTTGAGCTTCAAGGCCAAAACAGACTCAAGGGCGAGATTGAACTCCTCGCTGTTGAGAGCCGTGCCTCGGGGTTGAGGTTGGGGTTGGGCATCCAAAATTTGCTCGTAAATGTCCATGTATTTCTTAAGCGTGCTGATGTTGGAGGCCACGTAAGCGATTGGGTTGTTGATTTCATGCGCAACTCCGGCGGAGAGCTGACCCAAGGCAGCGAGTTTTTCTGACTGGGTGAGCCGTTGGGTGAGCTCGAGCTTTTCATCGGTGGCTGATTGCGCTTGCTGATGGGTCACTACCAATTCATCATGGGTAGCTTTCAACTCCACATTGATGCGCGCAAAGCGGCGCAGCAATAAAAGTGAGGACGCGGCAAAGAGCAAGATCAACACCGACATCAATCCGCCAAAGAACACATAAGACCGCAAATGACTTTGATACTCCAACAAGGCATCAGACTCGGCCATGCCCACAAGCACCATCAAGGGTTGGTTATTGATGCGCTCAAAGGCGTAGAAGCGCTTGACATGGTCAAAGACTTGATCGGAAGTGAATGTACCCAGGGTCAAGCTCTTCACACTTTGGGGTAAATTCAGTGCAGGCAGTGCACCGTCAATTTGAGAATGCTCCCCCTCCACCAAGGTGCGAATGCCCCCGTCCAGACTCGCCATGGCGGTAAATCCGTGTGGGCCCAGATGAATCGATTTGTGAAAATTGGTGAAGTAATTGGGGTCAAAGGAGGCCACGGCCACCCCCTTCAAACTGCCGTCTGGGTTGCTCATGCGCCGAGTCACCTGGATGGACCACTTTTGGCTTATGCGACCGAGCACGGGTTTGCTGATGAAAATCCCATAGGGGTACGGCGTCAAATGGACTTTGAAATGCTCTCGGTCGGAGAGGTCTACTTTTTGGGTGGTTTTTTTCAAGTTCGAGAACACATACATGCCGCGCTCATCGATGATGCCGGTTTGATTGAAAAATTGCACATCCAACACTTGTTGATCAAAATAGTCTTTGAGCAAAGGAAAGTCCCGGTCCCCACTTCTCTCGTAATGGAATTGAATGATTCTGAGCAACTCATCGGCGTTGCTTACGGTATTTTGGGTGTGTTCTTTAAAGCTGCGGGCAATGTTGCGCAAATTGCCAAAGGCGGCTTGTTCAACCAAGGTCTTGTCTTGGTGGGCTCTCACAAACACAAACACCCAGACCAAAACCAAGAGCACCACTGCCACACCCGATAGGGGCAAGGTGGGGTCCATGTGCTTGGACAAAAAATTCATCCACCGCGGCAAGAGTCTGAACATAGGTGAGGTGCCTCTGAGTATCTGAGTCAGGGAGTATCTATCCTAACATCGAGGTTTTACAAATGAAGAGCCCCGACCCACTGGGGGCTTTGATTTTGGGCAGAAACACCGGTCTGCGCTCATCGAGACGGTGCCTGAAGGTCGTTGACACTTGGCCAAAACCGCTCCCCCAGACGCACACCACTGGCCGCCCTCACGGCATTCAAGACCGCCATGGCGGTCACTTCAGCGGCCAAACTGCTCAACAGCATCATGTCCACTTCTGCCTCGACCTGTCCCGTGGCAAGGGCAAACAGGGTGTCACCATCGAGAGGCGTGTGAACTGGTCGAATGCTGCGTGCCAATCCATCGTGGGCGACCTGGGCCAAGCGCTTGGCCTGTACTTTGCTGAGTTGGGCGTCGGTGGCCACCACACCAATGGTGGTGTTGAGCCCGGGCTGAGTGAGCAAGGGGGCTGTAACGCGCCCTTTGAGTTGTTCGGCGTGGGTGTCAAGCAACTCAAGGGCGTGAGGAGTTTTTCGAGCGCCCGCCACAATTTGGCCGTTTTGGGGATCGATCACGTCCCCGAGTGCATTGCAAACCACCAAGGCGCCCACTGTCAAGTTACCGACCCTCAATGCAGCACTGCCAAGCCCACCCTTCATCGCCAACTCACCACCAAAGACCTTGCCCACGGTGGCCCCGGTTCCCGCGCCGACATTGCCCTGAACAGTCGTGATACTTTGGGCGGCTTGACAAGCCGCATAGCCGTCATGCGACTGGGGGCGCACATGACCCTGACCCAAGAGCAAATCAAAGATCACCGCCCCAGGCACAATGGGCACACAAAACTCTTGAATTTGCACTCCCCGCCCGCGTTCTTCTAACCATCTCATGACCCCTGAGGCCGCATCAAGCCCAAAGGCCGACCCCCCGGACAAGAGCACGGCATTGACAAAGGGCACGGTATTGATGGGATCGAGCAAATCGGTCTCTCTTGTGCCCGGGGCTGCCCCTCGCACGTCCACCCCCCCAACGGTGCCAGGCGGACACAAGACCACGGTGCAACCTGTGTAGGCGGCAAGGTCGGTGTGGTGGCCCACGCTCAAGCCACTCACATCACAGAGAGTCAACGGTTGATCACGCTGCATCAATTAAGTCCAGTGTTCGTCAATTCTGAGTTTAGCTTCAAAATTCAGCCACCTGTGACAATAAAGTCCGCGAGTGATTCAAAAAGCCGAGAACGGCCACACTATTCGTGAGATTCGGCGGTGTCTTCGGCATGAACATCGACGTCAAACAAGTCCCCAGCTTGGAAAAAGTCTTCGATCGTTCTGGGTTCGTATTGGATTTCCCACCAGTTGTAATCCAGGTCTTGTTGATAAAAACCGTAGGCACCGTGGCGTTCGCGCACACTTTGAATTTTTCGAATGCCATAGACATCCTTTAGCGCCAATGCTTTGTTGTAGGCCTGGTCCACCTCCTCTTTGGTCTTTACATTGAGTCCCCAATGAGTGAGCACATGCTGCTGCGGCACCCTCTCGCCTATGCACACACAGACCACGTACATGTCTGAGTGCAGTCTCACCATCATGGCAGGTTTTGCATGGCGCACCACTTCCAGGCCCAAATACTCTTCATAATATTTGCGCGTGTTTTGCAAATTGCGAGAAAGCAAAGTTCCGTGCGTGAGCTTAAAGGGCTTGACAATCGATGTCTGGCTCATGATTCAAAATCCTCCAATAAAAATGGTTTCTAAGAATACGCGTTGTTGGCTAGACGCGCTCGCTAGGGGTGGTGATCACCAAAAATACCAATTGACCCACACCCGTGTTGCTCAATGCATGCGGCAAGTGAGGCGCAATAAAAGCAAACTGATGAGGGTGCACCACGGTTTTCTCGTCTCCGAGCGTCAAAAGTCCCGTGCCTTCCAGGAAATAATAAATTTGCTCCTTGCTCTCGTGCAAGTGCATGGCCACATGGGCGCCTGGCAAATAGCTAGAAATCCGAAAATCCAAAAAAGCCGAACCCCTGGATTGACTCACCAATATTTTGGACAATGCCCCATCGAAATGCCCAGGTGACTGCTCCCACATGAACTCGGCAATTTCTCGCACCTTGGAGACATGTGTTATGGCGCGCGTTGAAGTGGGTGTCACCCTTGATGATGCTTTGGTCTTTGTTTTTGTCGTCATTAGGGCCATGATCAAACTGTTTTGTTGAACGATAGGAACGGCTTACTTTGCTGATGAAGGCAGTAACCGTTAATTGAGTTTTTTAATGCAATAGAAGCTTTAACTTCAATCCACCACTTCAAATTTGACCTTTTCCGCCAACTTACTCCACTTGCCCACTTCGGTGCGCAAATACGAGTCCAATTGGCTGGGTGCGCCGCCAATGACGTCCGAGCCCAAGGCCTTCAATCGAGTTTGGACCTCGTGATGCTTCAAGGTGGTGTTGAAGGCGGCATTGAGCTTGTCGATCACCGCTTGCGGTGTGTTGTTGGGCGCAAAGACACCCACCCATTCGGTGACGCTAAAGCCCGGGTAGCCCGACTCTGCCACCGTGGGCACATCAGACAAAGCCGAGTTGCGACTGCTGCTGCTGACCGCCAAGGCCCTCAGTTTGCCCGTGGTGATGAAGGGGTAAGCGGTGGGCAAGACTGCAAAAACAAAGGTGATGTGACCCGCCACCAAGTCGGCCATCACTGCACCACCTCCTTTGTAAGGGATGTGCTGAACATGAATGCCGGCAGCATTTTGAAAGACCTCGGCGGTAAGGTGGTTACCACTGCCGTTGCCCGCAGATCCGTAATTCATGCTGTCGGGTTTGGTTTTGGCCTGAAACACCAACTCTTTGATGTTTTGAATCGGGTTGGCATCGGGCACCACCAAGACCGTGGGGACGGTGGTGAGAAAGCTCACACCCATCAAGTCCCGCATGGGGTCATAAGGAATATTTTTAAAGAGAATGTGATTGGCTGCCAATGCTGAGGAGGTCAAGAGCAAAGTGTAGCCATCGGGCTTGGCCTTGACCACTGCGTCGGTCCCCACAATGGAGGCACCACCCGCACGGTTGTCCACCACGACCGATTGACCCAATGCCTCACTCAAGTGCGTGGTCACGATGCGTGCGGTGATATCGGTCACCCCACCAGGGCTGTAAGGCACGATCATGCGGATGGGCCGATTGGGGAAATCCTGACCGAGAGCACTCAGCACGAATCCAAAACCAATCCCCAAGCACATCAGGCCTAAGAAAAAGAAGAAACAAGTGCGCTGGGTGGGTTTTATTTGGGTCATGTCTGTCCTCACAGAGAAGTCGGCATTTTAAAAAAGAGCGAACCGGGGCGATCAGCCAAGGGGGCTGGCTTTTGTTCTAACAAAGTTGTTGCGTCCTTGACTAAACTTCACCGGTCTTGAACAACTTGAGCGCTTGTTCAATCGTGCCGCAGTTGGAAGAAAACACGGGTTTCCCCATAACCTCTCGCAACTGCACCAAAATGGATTGAGTCGGCAGTTGCGCGCAAGCGATGAACATCGCCTCGCAGTCTTGGGTCATGGTTTTGAGCGCCAAATCATAGACTTCTTTGGCGGTGATGGCCCCCAAACTGTCCACATCGGGGGTGTAAAAACTATCAAAGCTCATGACCTCGATGCCGCCATCTAAAAGAAACTGCTTGAGTTGCACATTGACCGCGTCCAAATAGGGTGTGATCAAACCAATGCGTTTGACCCGAGCCTCTTGGAGCGTTGCCACCATCGAATGTGCGGTGGTGACCACCGGTTTGCCACTGACTCGGCTCATATCGCGCGCGAGCTGAGCGTCGCCTTCGGGCCCATCGATGAAGCCCGCTGCAGTGCAACCATAGGCCACCACGTCGACATCGGTGTTGGCAAACCTGGCCCCCAATGCCAGCGCTTGCTCCTTATAAGAACCGATGGTCTGTGGGGTCAATAGCCCCTTTCCACGTGGGATTTTAAAAACCGTTTGCTTGGAGCCTGGCGTCAGCCACCCCAGGGCTTCACGCTCAAAGGTGGTGTTGTTAATGGGCACCATGAGTCCCACATGAATGGCTCGGGTCATGATTGGATCCTTGGGTAACAAAGTCGCGTTCAATTCAATTTCAATTCGTTTTCATTTTGCGTTCAAGCCACACTGTCCACATCTCTTGCCTTGATGGCTCGGCGCGTGATGGCATGTTCGGCTTGTCTTGCCCCTTGGGGCAACTGCCTCCAATGCAAGGCTCTGAGCTCTCCAAACTCATGGGGCAAGTGCTCAAAGGTGAGCCCCGCATCCTCGCTTTTGAAGATCTGTCCCAAATTGGTACACAAAAAAATTAAGTTGGGGTTGTCCACATGGGTGCTCACACACCACAAGGTGCTATTAAGCTCGGTGGGCAACTCGATTTCCTGCCAATCAAAGCCGTGGTTGGTGCTGCGCAAGAGTTTGCCGTCATTGCCCGGTGGGCCATTGCCATTGGTTAAAAAAACCACTGATGGGTCGTCCGCTTTGTGCACCACTGCACGGGTGTATTGCCAAGGGGACTGGAGTGGTACAAAAGTCCATGATTGACCACAATCCAAGCTGCGGTGAAGACCCATGTTGGTGGTGGCATACATCACTCTGGAGTCGTCATGCTGGGGCAGCACCGCAATACCATGCACGTCACTCGAAACCAGTCCCTGGTCGCACAAGGCCCACGTCTGTCCTTTGTCTTTGCTCCAATAAATTCCGCCAATCTCCACCGTGGCCCAAACCCAATCCGAGTCCAGGGGATCGAACAAGATCTGGGTGACGCGCGTGGGCCCCATATTGACCGTGGAAAATTGGCTGATACCCGGTGCACTCAAGGCCCTCCAAGTGAGTCCCGAATCTGTCGAGCGATAAAACCCTGCCGGCCTCGTGCCCGCGATCAAGGTCTTGCAATCTTGAGGATCTTGGGCAATGGCCCACACATCCGCCATCGGCGAGGGCAACGCCTGCCAGCGCGCACTGGACTCCTCCCAACGAAAGAGCCCCATGTCCGTGCCAGCAAATACGTGGGATGGGTCTTGGGGGTGACTTGAGAAGCACCACACCCGCGCCTCCAAGTACATGCCCGAATGGCTATTGGGGTGTAACCAAGTGTGTCCTGTATCCTCGCTGAACCAAGCCGAATGGCCCGCGGTCCCAGCATAAACGTGTATCAATGAGTCCATGATGTGCTCAACAATGAATTGAAAACATTCTTAGGCAGATGTTCTTGCATGTCAATGTGACAAGCCCTAGGCTGCCCAGGGCTCCAAGCTCCAAGTAGCGTGAACCCCATGAGGTTAGACCCGCCTCTAGCACTGGCGAGATCATTGGCTTTTTGGCAAAAAAGGGGAGCGTAAACCAGAGAAGCACCCGATGGCGAGGCACGATGCTTGGCGCTTTACAATAAGGCAGTCGCCTGCTTAGGTGCTTGAACTGAACTTCAAACACCCCCTTTGCTATCCTTGGACTCCATGAGCCTACCCTCCCTTCAGATTTTGAGCGTCTCAGCGGTTGCCGTGGGGTTACGACACGCGGTGGCCCTCTATCAAAAAGAAACGGGCATCCAGTGCACGGTCCAATACCAAACCAGCACACAAATGCGTGGCTTGGATTGGCAAACCCCCGTCTGGGACTTGGTGATCACGTCACAGGCCTTGGCCATGGAGTTGAGCCGCCATGGGGCCTTGGAGCCTCGCACTTGCGTTTCGCTCGGTGGGGTGGGTGTTGGCATTGTCGTTCATGAAAGTGTGGAACTGCCCACTCCGCTCAGCGCCAGCGCGTTTACCCAGATGCTAGAGGCCGCGCGCACCGTGGTCTACAACCGGGCTTCCAGTGGGATGTACTTTGACGTGTTGTTTGAAAGACTCGGACTGTGGCCTATGCTTGAGCACAAAACCCAACGTGTGATCGATGGCCAAGCGCTGTTGAAAACCATTGCACAAGCCCCCGAAGCCGAAAGGCTTGTGATCGGACTGGGCGCAGTTTCAGAAATCTTAGAAGTGCAAGGTTGGGGCATCAAACTTGCTGGCGAACTACCCCGCGAAATTCAGCACGTGACGGCTTACCAAGCGTTGGCCACATCACAAAGCGCGGCCAAGCTCGAAGTTCAAGCCTTCTTAAAGAGCTTTGAGGATCCTAGGATCAAAACCATCTTGCAATCCAGTGGCGTGAGGTCATGAAAACGCTTGAAGCCTCGCGCTGAAAAGTCTTAACACGCACTTTATTGCAATGGAATTTTTCTGAAATCAATTACTTTTTTCCACCTCACGATATCGGCCTCCACGGATTGCTTGAGGTCAAGCGAAGTGCTCCCCGCACTCACCGCACCGATGTCGGCAAAGCGTTTTTTGATCTCAGGCGTGGCCAACACCACCCGCAGTTCTTGGTTGATTTGCTGCACCACCTCGGCGGGCATACCCTTGGGGCCTGCCAAGGCTATCCAAGATTCATATTCAAACCCCGAAATGGTTTGGTTGAGGGTCGGTACCCCCGGAAAATCATCGCTGGGTTTTTTGGCGCTCACCGCAAGGGCGCGCAATTTGCCTTGTTTGACTTGCTGCAAGGCAAAGGTGGCGGTATCAATCATCACATCCACTTGGCCACTGAGCACATCCACCAAAGCCCCGGGAGAGCCTTTGTAAGGAATATGGACCATCTCCAACCCCAACTCTGAATTGAGCCACTCGCCAATCAAATGGTGGGCGGTTCCAATGCCCACCGAAGAAAAGCTCACCCGACCAGGATTTTGCTTGGCATAGTTCACCAAATCATCCATGGACTTGATGGACGAATTGGGAGAGACCGCAATCACCATGGGGTAAGTGGCGATGGTCGAAATCCACGTGAAGTCGCCCACCGCATCGAAGGGGGTGACTTTGCGGATGGCCGCTCCAATGGAGTGATTGGCTGCAGTGATCACGAGGCTCATGCCATCGGGCTTGGAGGCAATGATGTTTTGCAAGGCCAAAAGCCCACCCGCACCAGGGCGATTGTCAACGATGATGGTCTGGCCCAAACGCTCGCCCAAAGCGGGCGAGAGAAGTCGCGCCACGATGTCGGTGCTGGTGCCGGGAATCGAGCCACTGACGATGCGGATGGTTTTGGTGGCGTAGGAGTTGGCCGGGATCGGGGGCTGTGGTGGGTTTTGGGCTTGGGCTTGGGCTTGCGCCGTCCATGAGCAGAACTGAAAGAGTAAAACACCCAGCACGCATCGCAATCGCAAGTCGAGGGAGCCCCTAAATTTGACTCGCGAGGGCCTCAAGAACATGAACGCTCGCTCAAAATCTGTGGCCATATAAGCTCCCAACGTAAACTAAAGACCCAAGCAACGACTGCGCGATCAATGACTGCGCTTATTTGAACAAGTTGGGGTTCTCTTCGACGACTTTGCTCACCTCATAGTTCCAAACACCCATGTAGGATTTTTCCATGGCTTTGAAGCGACGTGCACGAAGGGCTTCGTCGTGACCCAAGAGTTTGAGCTTGCCAGCAGCCATGGCCTTGAGTTGGACGCCGGCTGAAATCTCAACTTCCTTGGTTTTGACCACGACCTCTTGAATCGATTGGCCACAAATCATGACCCCGTGGTGCTGCATCATCACGCAATTTTTGGCCCCCAAGGTGTCGACAAAGTCTTTGGCAGCAAGAGGATCTTGGTGTGCATTGTCAAAGTCTTCCAAAAGCACCATGTCGTCGTACACGCGAGCGGCAGAACGTTCAAAGGGATGAACGATTTCACCAATCGAGCCAAGTGCCAAGCAGTTGTCGCTGTGGTGATGGGTGATGCACAGCACATCCGGTCTTGCGTGGTAAAGGTGACCCTCGATTTTGAGGGAGTCGTTGACCTCACCGTCGTTGGTGATCACATTGCAATCGAAGTCACACTCACGCAGGCCATCCATCGTGACACGCTCAAAACTGTCTCCCCACTGGTAGCTCCAAAAGGTATGGGCACCCGGCAGCCTTGCGGTCAAGTGCCCCAAAAGACCCACGCCAATACCGTAGCGCGCCAAAATGCGGTAACCCAACACCAAGTTCATCTTGAGCACTCTCAAGGCCTCAGAATCTTGGGTTTTATTTTTGCGAATCGGCGAAACTCTTGACAATGGCATGTTCTGGGTCTCCTTTGTTTTTTTCATCGTAAAAGAATCTTCACTTGCACGTCAAGCGTGCATACCCCATTGACGCAAGGACCGCAAGAAACTTACGATACGCTCAGATGCGTGCTGTTGTCAGCTTGTGTCATCTCTTTTTTTGTGAACTTTTTCATTAGAGGTCTACGGTGAGTCAATTCAAAATATTAAATTTCTCCCTACCCGTTACGCCAAACGATGTGCGAGCCGGCATATTGGTGGATGAGAAGTGGGTGATTGATCTAGAGAAAGCCCTGCCGCACACGCCTTGGGCACGCTCGACCATGGACCTCTTTGAAGTGTGGCAAGACGCCGAGCCCGCTCTGAACGAATTGGCCTCGCAAGGGCATGCCAATGGCATTGCCTTAAAGGACGTCAAACTGCATGCCCCTTTGCTCTACCCGGCAGCCATCTACTGCACAGGGGCCAATTACATGGAGCACGCCAAAGAGATGTCAAGCGAAGGCACCGGGGTGGACAAATCGAAGACCCAACCCTATTTGTTCTTGAAAGCCTCTCGCCACTGTGTGATCGCCACAGGTGAAGACATCCGTATACCCAATGTGACCAATTCATTGGATTGGGAAGGCGAGTTTGCGGTGGTGATTGGCAAATACGCGAGAAACGTGAGTGTTGAAAATGCCATGGACTATGTTGCGGGCTACACCATCATGAACGACTTGTCGGCCAGAAACCTGAGCCGTCGCGAAGACTGGCCACGCTGGGGCATCGACTGGTTTGGTCACAAGAACTTTGACGGTGCAGCGCCCATGGGCCCTTGGATCACCCCTGCGAGTCAAATCTTGGACCACACGCAATGCCACTTGCAGTTGTGGGTCAATGAGGAGAAAAAGCAAGACACTTTGGTCGATGGCTTGATTTTTAAAGTCCCAGAACTCATTGAATATTTGAGTCGGCGCATGACCTTGAGACCCGGTGACGTCATTGCCACGGGCACACCTTCAGGAGTCGGACGCCCCAAAGGGACATTCTTAAAGCCTGGGGACAAAGTGAAGGTGCAAATATCGGGCATTGGCGTTCTAGAAAATCCAGTGGTTCAAGGCGTTTAAAAGCGTTGAGGCTTCTCAACTCTTAGGGCTCCAAGTACCCTCTTGGAGACCTCAGTTCAGGTCCCTACACGTTACTGCTGTCCCACTTCACAGTCGGTTGGGGGCTCACTACAATCAACTTCCAGCTTTGCGCTTCCTTGCAAAGCGTCTATCTTTGGAATGGGCCGCCCATGAACACCCGCCTTTTCTTGTTGCTCGCCTTGTGTGTTGGCCTGTGTTGGGGTTGTGTGAGCGCTCCTAAAAAACCCAGCCCAGAGCCTGAGTTTGCCATGGAGACATTCCTGCCTCCACCGATTCTTGATCTGGGCCCCAAAACGCATTCGGGCTTCGAGCCTGTCAACGAGAGCAAGGAGCCAAATACAAAAGCGTCCATCCTACCTCCCCCCCAAGAGAGTGTGCATTTTGAATTCAATCAATCCAAGCCCAACGACAGAGAATGGGACGTCTTAAAAAACCATGGTGAGTATTTGCTTCAAAACCCCAATGTGCGTGCAAGACTTGAAGGCAATACCGATGAAAACGGCAGTGATGAGTACAACTTGCAATTGGGTCAGAAACGCGCCCAAGCGGTCAAAGACAGTTTGATCAAAATGGGCGTTGAGGACGAACGTCTAGAGCCGAAATCTTGGGGTAAAACACAACCCTTGAACCCGGCACACCAACGAGAGGCTTGGCGCCAAAATCGTCGCGTTGATATTCGCTACTTCGAGAACAATTCAATCTCAAAAGAAACCAACTCAAAATAAAAAAACCCAACTTGACTCTGCTGCCAAGTTGGGACTACCCGTCAAAGCTTGAAGGAAAGAGTCCGTAAGGACAGAATCGGTAAAGGAAAAACTTGCCTACCGATGCCTGCCATTACTTGTGACCGTGGTGCGCGTGGTGGTCGGCGTGCTCTGGATGATGGTGTGAGTGAGCTTTGGTGTGTGCCTTGGTGGCGTGCTCGTGGTGATCGTGTGCGTGCAAAGCATGGCCATGGGCCATTTTGTGATGATGCGCCGCTTTGTGGTGATCGCCTGCTTCGTGCGCTTTGTGCGCTTCGTGATGGTGATGGGCTGCAGCCTCGTGGTGCTTGGCCGCATGGTGATGGTGATCGTGCTTGGACATGGGGTGTTCTCCAGTTAAATTCAGCAACATTGCTGAGGAGTAATCATGAATGTCAAATATGACAACTCATATAGTGGAACCCCTAGATTTTAAAAAAAGTATCAAGTTGATCTCCAATTTGATCCAATGTCATTAATTGCACGGCCCAAGCAAAGTTAAAGTCATTCAATCTTCATCAAAACAATCCAAACGTTCACCTCACAAAGACGCATTCTCAACAATACACCTATCACTTGTAGTGTCATTCATGGTTTTGACAGATGGCAGTGGGCTTTTTGATGGTTTTTGATTGTCGATGCGGGTCACTTGGCAAGACATCCCGAGCTCACCTTGGAGGGCTTGTCTTTTTAGGCCAACAGATACGCCTTTGGGTTCTTGATACGCGGTAAACGCCACAACATGAATAAGCATTAAAAGGGTATAACCTAGGTTTCTTCTATCGGACGAAAGATACAATTTATAACTGTATTTTCCCGCAATCATTGATCAATTCTCTCTTGAACAATCTTCGTTTGTATTTAAACAATTTCTTCAAAACTCTAGGGATGAGCAGATGTCTTCATAAGAGACTCACTTTTGACATTGGGTTTATCCTTTTATTGGGTCAAATTTTCATGTCACCTCTGATGGCTCAGGGGCAGACCAAGACCCTGAACCCATTGCCCACCAGCGTGGACATCCACGTTTGTGGTGAATGCCATGGAGAAAATGGCAACCCCAAGGATGAGAAATTACCCATCATTTGGGGACAAAGTGCGGTCTATTTGGAAAAACAGTTGAGAGACTACAGATCAGGACAACGTGAAAACCAAATCATGAATTCCATGGCCGAGAGCGTTCCCAAAAAGGACCTGGGCCTCTTGTCCCAAGCCATCGCCTCTAAAGCCTGGCCCCAATCCAGACCCCAACCCAACTTGCATGACAACCCAAGCGAGTCCACAAGCGCGACGACCAAGACCGATGCACAAACTTGCCTCACCTGTCACGCACAAAACGCGAGTGGCGAATCGTTCTACACAGGGGCGCCTCGACTTTATGGCCAAAATGCCGATTATTTGCTCGACCAAATGTTGGCATGGATGAACCAAGACCGCAACAACAGCGAGGTCATGAGCGTGCTGCTCAAAAATAAAACGAAAGAACAAGCCAAAGCTCTGGCGCTTTACTTTGCATTTCACTGATTCGACTGAAAATTCAAGCGTCAACGGTTTAATTCCATCACAACAAGGAAAATTCAATGAGACAAAAAACTGCTCGACAACAATTCCAACGCACACTCTGCGCTTGGGTCTTGGGGGCGACGGCACTGCCCTTGACGCTTTGGGCTCAAAACGTCCTCAAAGGCAGAGACGCCATGGGCGACTGGCACAACGATGCCCCAGGGGTCACCCGACTTATCACCC
Source organism: uncultured Burkholderiales bacterium (assembly GCA_903838355.1). Lineage (GTDB taxonomy): Bacteria > Pseudomonadota > Gammaproteobacteria > Burkholderiales > Burkholderiaceae_C > Limnohabitans. Next base: position 123,995 of record CAILYC010000030.1, read on the forward strand.
ATGACGACGTGGTGGCTCCCCTAGAGAGCCCCTCGGCTGCCAACCGCTCGACCACCGTTGCCAAGCCCAGTGACGCCGAGATCAAAACCATGGCGGGCTTCAAGGTCGATGTGTTTGCGAGCAACGTCGATGGCGCACGCGTGATCCGTCAAGCCCCCAATGGCGACATCTTTGTCTCTCAAAGTCGACCGGGCAACGTCAGGGTGGGTGATAAATACCAGTTTGAAAAAGGCAAAATCACTGTCTTGCGCCCATCGCCCGATGGTCGACAAGTCGAAAAAATGGAGACCTTTGTTGCGGACTTAAAAGATCCTTATGGCATGGCGTTTTACCCGCCAGGACCCAAGCCCCAATGGCTTTACGTGGGCATGCAAGGCCAGATCTTACGCTATCCCTATCAAAGCGGCGATATGAAAAGCACAGCTGAACCTGAAGTCATTGTGAGTGGACTGCCCACGGGCGGGCACTGGACCCGAGATATCGGCTTTTCTCCGGACGGCAAAACGCTCTACTTGAGCGTGGGTTCGGGCAGCAATATCGCCATCGACATGGAGGATCGCCCCGCAGACTTAAAAGCTTGGCAAAAGGTGCATGGCCTAGGGGGTGCTTGGGGCAATGAAACCGACCGCGCGACAGTTTTGGCTTTCTCTCCAGACGGCAAAAACCGCCGAGTCTATGCCACAGGTGTGAGAAACTGCTCTGGCCTCACGGTGCAACCCAAGACAGGCGTGGTGTTTTGCTCGACCAATGAGAGAGACTTGCTGGGGGACAACACACCGCCCGACTATGTCAGCAGCATCAAGCCAGGCCACTTTTATGGCTGGCCCTGGATTTATCACCAAGACCACGAAGATTTGAGACCCGGCGGTGGCCCACGACCAGACCTCAAAGGCAAAGCCACCCAGCCCGACGCATTGATTCAACCGCACTCGGCCCCGCTAGGCATGGATTTCAATCCAGGTGGCATGTTCCCTGCCGAATGGACAGGAGACGGTTTTGCGGCACTCCATGGGTCTTGGAACCGGGCTTTTCACACGGGCTACAAAATCATCCGTTTGCCTGCCAAATCAAACCAATTGGTGGGGTCTTATCAAGATTTTGTGATGGGATTCACCGCAGGCGAAGATTCTGTCTGGGGTCGACCCGTTGATGTGAAATTCCTCAAAGACGGCTCCATGCTGTTTTCCGAAGACGTGAACGGCACCCTCTACCGTGTCACCTATAGCAAGCCTTGAGCCATGCGGGACAACAAACCCATCGAATGGAGTGTGCCGTTTAGCTACTGCTGATGGCTCACTTCTGCAATCCCTTGGTAAGGTGTGGACACTGCAAAAACACCACCTGCCAAGGGTTGGTCTGAGAGATCAATGCCGTCAGGTCGGATCGACGTCACGAACAAGGTGTCCATCTTTTCACCACCAAAAGAGCACATGGATGGCTTTTTAACCGGCAGGGTGATGGTCTGATCGATCTCTCCGCGGGGTGTGATGCGGTACACCACGCCAGCATCGTTGCCACAAATCCAATAGCAGCCATCGGTGTCCACCGCAGCACCGTCGGGGCGCCCTGGAATGACTTGCATGTCCAAAAAAAGTTTTTGCTCGCCAATGGCTCCTGTTGCGGTGTCGTAGTCAAACGACCAGATTTTTTGCACCTTGGGGTGTGAGTCTGACAAATACATGATTTTGCCATTCGGTGAAAACGCCATGCCGTTTGGGGTGATGAAGCCGTAGAGGCATTGGGTCAATCTCCAATGATCTTGATCACGCTCCAAAGCGTAAACGGCACCTGCTGAACTTGCCAACGACATGTCGTTCACCATCGTACCCGCTAAAAAACGACCTTGGCGATCAAGCCTACCATCGTTAAAGCGCATAGAAGGTTCTTGGTGAAGAACCTTGGACAATTTCTCCCACTTGAACTTCCCACCAGAATCACCCTTGAATCTAAAAACGCCACTCTCGGCACCCACAATCCAATGATCACTTTCAAAGTCTGGGGCAATGCAGGCGGTCATTTCAGGACAGACCCAAGCACTCAAAGCCTGATCTTTCAGTGAGTAACGATTGATGGTTTTGGCGGGAATATCAACCCAATAAAGAGAATGTTCTTTAGCGCTCCAAACGGGACTTTCGCCTACCAAGTTTTTGGCATCCAGCAGCAATTCAACATGGAAAGAATTCATAGATCAGGTGACGAGTTGACAAAAAAAATCCATGAGTTTGAAATCATGGATGAAACGCTTGAGACAGACTGACCGACAAAGCCCAAGTGGGCTCAGTCCAACCGTCAAAAGGGCTGGCCTTGGTGCTCACCCACCCACGCGGGAAAATCTTGCAAAGCCACGGGGCGCAAAAACCGGTCCATGGCATCATCCCCGACTGATGTGGTCATGGGCGCTGTTGACGAGGGCCAAGGCCCACCATGCTGCTGGCCAGCACTCACGGCAACCCCGGTTGGCACCCCTTTAAAAAGGACACGACCGGCAATTTGAGCGGCAGCCCTCACCAATGACGTGGTCTTGTGGTTTTTCTCAACGGCGCCCCAAAGTGTCACGGTCAAGCTACCACCCACAGCCTGCAAAACCTGGGTTGCATCTACCACTGAGGCACAACGCACCAGCAAACAAGCCGGACCAAACACCTCGTCGTGAAGGTCAGTGTGGGCAATGAAATCCTTGGCCGACACTTGCCCCAAATACGGCTTGGGTTGCACGGAAGAAACCTTTTCATGCACCAAAGCTTTGGCACCGGCATGGGTGAATTTCTCAACGCCCAGATCAAAAGCGTGACGAATCCCCGGTGTCAACATGGCATGCGGGGTTTGTCCACTCAAGGCGGTGGTGAGTTCGCTCACAAAGAGATCATTGCTCGTCAAATGCTCGGGCTCATCAACCAAGAGCACGACGCCTGGGCTTGTGCAAAACTGCCCGCAGCCCATGGCAATGGAGGAGGCCAAGGTGGTGGCCATTTCTTTCTCTTGCCCGTTCAATCCCGCGTGCAAAGCGACGATGGGATTGATGGAGCCGAGTTCTCCATAAAAGGGAATCGGTCTTGCTCGCTCATGGGATTTGGCTTGTAAGGCGGCTCCCCCTTTGGTCGAACCCGTGAACGCCCCAGCCGCAATGCTTGGGTGTTCAATCAAGTGGTATCCAATCTCAAAGGCGTGGCCCTGAACCAGGGTGATGACGTGAGGACGATTCAAAGCCGTTTGTACTTGCTCAATGATCTTCATGGTCTGCACCGACAACTGAGGGTGTGCTGGATGGGCTTTCACGACCACGGTGCAACCCGCCGCCAAAGCAGAAACCGTGTCACCGCCCAATACAGAAAAAGCAAAAGGAAAATTGCTCGCAGCAAACACCGCAACAGGCCCCAATGGAATTCTCACCTTCATGATGGAGGGGTGTCCCACAGGAGGTCCACCCGCCACGGCTGGGTCATCGGTGAATTCAAAGGGGGCACCACTTTTGGCAAGATTGGCAAATCGTCGCAATTGAAAGCATGTGCGGTCGAGCTCTCCATTCAATCGTGGCAGGCCCAAAGCACTCTCCAAATCAGCCAACTTGACGAGTTCATCGCGGTGAGCCTCCAACCCTAAAGCCAGTGCTTCTAAATAAGCGGCGCGCTCATCCCCTGTTGTGATGGACCAAGATTCAAAGGCATGAGTTGATTGGCTCACGGCCTCATCAATTTCAGCATGAGAGGATTCAACCAAAACATCACCAACGGGGTGCTGTGTTCGGGGATCAATGGTTTGAAGTTTCATGTTCTGAGGTCTTTATGTGGGATGAAAAAATAGCCAGGTCCTGACAAGTGTCTCGGATTTATTGAGGCCCCAAAGAATCAATCAGTTTTTTGAGCGCTTGGACTTCATCCTTTTTGAGATCGGTCAAAGGCGCCCGCACGGGGCCTGCTCCATGACCCACAAGGGTGACGCCCGCTTTGATGATGCTCACCGCATACCCTTGCATTTTGTTGCGAATGTCCAGATAAGGCATGAAGAAGTCTTTGAGCAAGCGGTTTTGGGTCGCATGATCATCGCCTTCAACGGCGAGGTAAAAGTCCATGGCGGTCTTGGGGATGAAGTTGAACACGGCCGACGAATACACGGGCGTGCCCATCGCTTTGTATGCGGCGGCATAGACTTCTGCGGTGGGCAGCCCCCCGAGATAGGAGAATCGATCCCCCATGCGTTGATAAATTGCCACCATCGGTTCAATTTCACCCACACCGTCTTTGAAGCCAATCAAATTAGGGCAGCGATCGGCCAAAATGGCCAAGGAGTCTGGCGTCAACTTGCACACATTGCGGTTATAAACGATCACGCCAAATTTGACGCTTTTGCAAACTGCCTCCACATGCGCGATGAGACCTTCTTGACCCGCCTCGGTCAAATAATGGGGCAATAACAAAATGCCATGTGAGCCGAACTTCTCAGCTTCTTGCGCCATTTGAATGGCCAATCGCGTGGGGCCACCCACACCCGCAATGATGGGCACTTTGCCGCGACAAGTATCAACCGCTGTTTTGATGATGGAGGGATATTCTTGTGGCGTGAGAGAGAAAAACTCACCCGTTCCACCTGCTGCAAACAAGGCCGTTGCACCATACGGCGCCAACCACTCCAAGCGTTTGATGTAACCCTTGGGGTTGAAGTCGCCGTGTTCATCAAAGTCTGTAACGGGAAAAGACAGCAAACCTTTGCTGATGATCGATTTGAGTTCTTGTGGTTGCATTTTGAAAATGAGTTAAAAATAAAAAGCTGAAAGATGAAAATGTAAACAAAAGGACCGAGGGCGATAGTCCTAAAGTACCGTGTGACCAGTGATGAGCGAGGGCAGCCAAGTTGAAAAAACCGCCACATAGGTCACGATGTTGATGGCCGTGAATATGGCCAAGTAATAGGGCCAGGCGGTTTTGGTGGCCTCTCCTATGGAGACGTTGCCAATGGCACACCCGATGAATTGAACCGAACCCACCGGAGGGTGCACAAGTCCCAGGGCACAGTTGAGCAGAAGCATCATGCCAAACTGAACAGGGCCCACACCCATTTGAATGGCCAACGGCAAAAAAAGCGGCGTGGTGATTAAGATGTGAGCGGCCATGTCCAAGAAAATACCCAGAAAGACTTGGATCACATTGATCAACAAAAGCATAATCCAAGGCGTATGCGTGGTTGCATAGAGCGCGTGCTCAATGGCATCAGGAATCTCCAAATACGCCATTTGGTAGCGCAGCATATTGGACACACCAATGAGCAGCATGATGATGCCGGTGGTTTTAGAGGCCTTGGCCAATGACTTTAAAAATCGATCCACCGTCATGGTCCGATAAACAAAGACGGTCAAAAAGATAGAGTAAGCCACAGCAATGGCTGCGGCTTCAGTGGCCGTGGCCACGCCTTTTAAAATACAAATCAAAATGATACCCACCACGGCCAGGCCTGGCAGTGAGGAAATGAAAGTGGTAAGGACTGCAGTCCATCCTGGGAACACTTCAACGCGAGTACTGCCATCTTCACTTTTGGGGTAACCAAAGCGAACGGCTTGCCAATAGGCTGCAATCAACATGCAGGCCATGATCCAAAAGACGGGAATGAGGCCAGCAAACATCAAGTCACCAATAGAGACCCCTTTGATCAAGTGTCCATCGATCATGCCAGAGGCCGATTGGGCTGCAAAAGCGTAAATGATCATGTTGTGGGATGTGGGCATCAACGCCCCGGACAAGGAAGCATGGGTGGTCACATTCACGGCATAGGCGGCGCTGTAGCCCTCTTTTTTCATGATGGGAATCATGACCCCGCCCATGGCAGAGGTATCAGCAATGGGAGAGCCAGAAACCCCACCAAACAAAGTGCAAGCCACCACATTGGCCAAGCCAAGACCACCCTTCCAGTGCCCAACCAAACTGCGAGCGAAATTCACAATGCGGTCGGCAATACCGCCGTGGAGCATCAATTCTCCAGAGAAGATGAAAAAAGGAATGGCCAAAAAAGAAAACACATTCATACCAGACGTCATCATCTGAATGGAGGTCTCAAAGGGCAAACCTTCGACGATGAAAGTGGCTATGCAAGCCAAACCAATGCCAAAGGCAACGGGCAAGCCTAGCAATAGAAAAAACAAAAAACTCAAACTCAAAACGGCTAGTTCCATGACTTCACCACTTGTCTTTTAAGGAGAATAGCCAACATGTGTTCAATCGAAAATATGGTGATCAAAATGCCTGCCACGACAACAGGCAAATAGCGAAAAGCCTCAGAAATGCCCAAGGTGGGAATGGTGCTGTCCATGGTGGACTTGCCCATGGCCCAACCACCAAATAGCAAAAACTGCGCAAACACCGAAGAAAAGAGGTATACAGCCAACAAGCAATACTTTTGAACTTCTTTAGAAAACAAATGAACAAAGGAGTCTAGCCCAATGTGGGTGGCGTCTCTAACACCAGCAGACGCACCAAACATGGCCACCGAGATCACCAAGATCAAAGCGACTTGTTCAACATAGGCAGGCGCATCATTGAAGCCGTAGCGAAGCACCACGCCATAAATCACAATACTCAGTAAGCTCGCCAAACACAGGCAAGCCAGATACATGATGATTTTTGATAAAAAGCCACTGATGGCCGAGAAAGTATCCATGGAGTTTTTTTGTCATCCTCTTTAAACCCATAGAGCTTGCATCAACAAACTCTATGGGAGGATTGAGCTTAAATTATTATTTAGCGTTCACGATCTCTTGCACCAAAGCCTTGAGCTCAGGTGTCGATGCAAACTTATCCCAAACAGGTTTTTCTGCGGCGATGAAACCTTTGCGATCAATTTCAGAGGCGGGAACAATTTTTGCGCCGCCTTTGATAACAGTCTCTTTGGAATCTTTTTCTTTGGCTTCCCAAATTTTCACGTAATAGGGAACCGACGCTTTGGCAGACTTTCTGATGGCAGACTGCTCTTCTGGTGTCAAAGTATCCCAAATTTTCTTAGAAAACACGAGCACTTCTGGCGTCATCACGTGCATGGTTTCTGAGTAGTAAGGTGCAGACTCAAAATGTTTGGCTTCGTCATAAGACGGATAGTTGTTCTCTGCCGCATCCAAGAGACCCGTTTTAAGTCCAGTATAGACCTCACCAAAGGGCATGGGCGTTGCAGAAGCCCCCATTGCCGAGACCAAACCCACCATCAAGTCGGAAGGAATCACACGCACTTTCATGCCCTTGGTGTCGGCCAGTGAGCGAATGGGCTTTTTGGCGTACATGGAGCGAGCACCACTTTCATACATGGCCAAGCCAATAAATCCAGCCTTTTCAAAAGCGGCCAAAATTTTCTCGCCTTGGGGCCCGTACATGGTTTCACGCAAATGATTGATGTCTCGAAAGAGAAATGGCAAGGATGGGATTAATGACTCGGGTACGATGCCATTGAAAGTCGCCGAGCTCACGCGAACCATGTCCAAGGCACCGATTTTGACTTGTTCAACCGTGTCTTTTTCAGATCCCAAAGATCCATCGGCAAACACCTTGATGGTGTCTTTGCCGTTGGTAGCCGCGGAGAGTTGCTCGCTCATGTAGGCCAAGGCCATGTTGGTGGGAAAGTCTTTGGCGTGAACCTCAGAGCAGCGAAAGGTTCTTGCATCTGCTTGCGATGAAAGCAATGCAAAGACACCTGAAATCATCAGCATATTTAATTTTTTAAGTTTCATTTTGTCTCCTGAAAAAAGGGAAGGAAATAACCACGGGCAAGAAAGTAAAAAGAGGTGATCCACAAAAAGCCTTTTGATCCTAGCATTGAATTTTTTAAAAACCCTTGTCAATACTACTTAAGCCCAAAGGGACCGGCGCTTACAAATGCACCACCTTGGTATTGCGCAGAAGGACTGAGGAGATCAGGCTCGGGCGTTTTTTTAAAGATAGCCTCACGGTAGGGATCCGAGCTGTCTTTGGGGTGGTAACCCACGTGTTTGGCCTGCGCATTGTCATACCATGTCACACTGTTGTCGGACACCCCGAACACGATGCTGTGACCCAAAACGGGTGTGGTCAAGCATGCGGAGATCAAACGGTGCAAGTCTGCATAACTCAAAAAAGACGCCAACATGCGGCGGTCTCTGGGCTCTTCAAAGGACGACCCAATTCGTATACAAGCCGTCTCGATTTGAAAACGGTCGTAATAAAAACGGGATAAGTCCTCCCCGAAGGCTTTGCTCAAACCGTAATGACCATCGGGCCTAGGGGGATGACTTGCGGTAATCGTCTCACTTTGCTTGTAAAAGCCAGTGACATGGTTTGAACTGGCGAAGACAATTCGCTTAACGCCATTCTTGCGGGCTGACTCGTACAAGTTATAGGCGCCTAAAATATTGGATTTCAAAATGGGCTCAAACGGACCATCGAGAGAAATCCCCCCCATGTGAACGACCGCATCGACATCTTTTAAAAGATCGTCCATGGCATGGTCATCGGCCAAATCGGCTTTGACGATTTCTTCCCAAGGGTATGCAGGACCGTATTCTGAGAGGTCTGAGGTCCGCAGGTGATTGCAATTTTCCTTTAGAGATTGCCGGAGCACCTTGCCCAAGCCCCCGGCTGCGCCCGTCAATAAAATACGGTTGTGCGATTTAATCGTCATTGAACCTGTTCCATCCATCATGAAGAGTCCTAGGGTGTGTAAAACCCCTACAATTGCGTCTGGACAAAAGACAAAAAATCAATTAAAGTTTTCAACATTGACTGATCATCAGTTGTCCTACAACTAGGATCTTAAGTTAAGCAAGATAAAAGTCAAGAAGAATCCAATGAACCTAGGGAAAACACCAATCCTCATCTTTTCCTCAATGAGGACTTGCTCATGAACACAGGCATTCAACTGCGCTCCAGGGGCTTGGTCAGCGAGATTGTGGAGCGATTAAAACTAGACATCGAAGCTGGGGTTTTAAAGCCTGGAGACAAATTGCCAACGGAAGCGGCCATCATGGGCAACTTCTCGGTCAGCAGAACAGTGGTCCGAGAAGCACTCTCGCGCTTACAAGCGTCGCATCTCGTGGTGACACGCCATGGGATTGGCACTTTTGTGAATGAGCCGCTGGTCAAGAGCAATTTCACCATCAACTCTGAGGACTTCTCGACCCTCAAAGATGTCATTTCAGTGCTGGAGCTGCGCATCAGTTTGGAAACAGAAGCGGCAGGCTTGGCTGCCAAACGGCGCAAGCCAGAGAACTTGAGCGCCATGAAACAGGCTTTGCAGACCTTCAAAGACTCCATCAGCCTTGATTCAGACAATGTGGCCTCCGATTTTGACTTTCACATTGAGGTCGCCCATGCCACCGACAATCGCCACTTCGCCGATTTGATGGGCTACCTCGGAACCATGATCATCCCAAGGGGAAGGATTACTTCCTCCTTCAACACGGTCGCTGAAAAAGTGGCCTATCTCCATAAAGTCCACGCTGAACATGAAAGCATTTACCAGGCCATTTTGAATCATGATTCAGAAACGGCCAGAGCTGCGATGCGAACCCATTTGACCAATTCACGAGATCGACTCAATGCCAATGCCAGCGAATTTGCGCCGGCGACCCTCCCCTGAGAACTCGTCCAAAAGCTCGCCCTCCCCGTCGTTCAGGAATTGTGCCTCGCCTTAAGTTGTACGACAACATAAACTTGGCGTCAATTTTCAACGCTTCCATTGATCGTGTCCAACATGTCCTATCCAAGTCACCCAAGCCCAACCATAACAGCCGTTAAAGTGGTCCCCGTTGCGGGGCATGACAGCATGCTGCTCAACCTCAGTGGCGCTCACGGCCCTTTTTTCACGCGAAATATTTTAATTTTGACCGACAGCAGTGGCCGTCAAGGCCTGGGTGAAGTGCCCGGTGGTGAAAAGATCAGAAAAGTTTTAGAAGATGCTGCAGCGCTGATGAAGGGCCAGGCCTTGGGCAACTTCAATCAAGTTCTGAATCAGGTAAGACAACGGTACTCGGCACTGGACCACGAAGGCCGAGGCCTACAAACCTTTGATCTCAGGGTCACCATCCATGCCGTCACGGCCATCGAGAGTGCTTTTTTAGATCTGCTCGGACAATTCTTGGGTGTCCCCATGGCGGCTCTCTTAGGCGAAGGCCAACAAAGAACCCATGTTCAAGTGTTGGGTTACTTGTTTTTCATTGGAGACCGAAAACTAACCACCCTCGCCTACGAAGAGGATCCAGATGAGAGTGACGACTGGTTCAGGCTGAGGCACGAAAAAGCCATGGACGCCAAAGCCATCGTGGAATTGGCAAAAGCTGCAAATCATCGGTATGGATTTCAAGACTTCAAACTCAAAGGTGGAGTACTGAGTGGCGACCAAGAAGTCGAAGCGATTGAGGCCTTGCATGAAGCATTTCCCAATGCACGCATCACGCTTGACCCAAATGGTGCTTGGTCGTTGAAGGAATCCATTCGACTATTGAGAGATCAAGCACAGGTCATGGCCTACGCAGAGGATCCTTGCGGGGCTGAGGGAGTATTTTCAGGGCGAGAGGTGATGGCCGAGTTCAAGCGGGCCACAGGACTGCCGACAGCCACCAATATGATCGCCACCGACTGGCGAGAAATGGCGCACTGCTTGCAATTGCAAAGTGTCGACATCCCCTTGGCTGACCCACATTTCTGGACTCTGCAAGGCTCTGTCCGGGTTGCCCAACTTTGCCAAATGTATGACCTCACTTGGGGTTCACACTCCAACAATCATTTTGACATCTCCTTGGCGATGTTTACGCATTGCGCTGCTGCAGCTCCTGGGAAAGTCACCGCCATTGACACCCACTGGATTTGGCAAGAAGGCCAAGAGCTCACCAAAAATGCGCTCCAGATCAAGAATGGCCAAATCGAGGTTCCTCAAAAGCCAGGACTCGGCATCGAGCTCGACATCGATGCGCTAGAGCGCGCGCATCAGCTTTACCTCAAAGAGGGTCTGAACAATCGCAACGATGCCGTTGCAATGCAATTCTTGATCAATAACTGGACCTTCAACCCCAAGCAACCTTGCCTTGTTCGATAAAGCAACCTTGCATGGCTCTTCAACACAAGTCCAATTGGCCGCAAAGCCGCATCACTTCAACCACAACCCTGGTTGAGTGATGGCCACATTGCGTCTGACTTCCTCATTGTCGATATTCAATGCTTGTTGCCGCCATAGGTCGAGCAAACTTTGATCCTGATAAGCCAAACCGGCGAATAGTAAAAACGGCTGCCTCACGGGCCAACCCTCAAAGGCCTCGACATCTGGGCTCTTAGGCCAAGACTTTTTATCACGAACATAACGCGCCATGAACGCGATGGCCACACGCATGCCTTTGCCATCAGGCGACTGGTAGTTCCACAAAGATTCACTGGGTGAAGACAATATTTGGCACAGCGCTGCCATATTGTCGAGCTGAAAAATAGAGTATCCATACGGTTTGGTGCGGGCCATCTCCAGTGGGAAACTACCATCCAGCGCCATTTGCTCACCCACAAAAGCGGACTTGAACTTTTCTCTTGCCATCGCCATGGCATGCTGATCCCCGACAAAGTCAGCAAACACAGCCACTTGCAACCAAAAGGCAACGGAGTGATTGTTCTTGGCGATACTTTCATCGTGGCCATTTTTACTGCTGAGCATCCAACTCAAATAAGACTTGAACCAAACACGAAGCCAGTTTGCGGTAGAGCTTGGGAAACTGGGATTTTTCTCCAACTCAATGACGGCCAGTGGCACATCGATCAAATGCAAGGTGTCGATGATGCCCACTCCTCTGCCTGAAGTCACACCTGGAATGGCTTGCGCAAACGTCAGACTCGGATTCATTCGAGTATTTGGATCAAGAAAAAACGCATTCAGCAAAAATTGTGCTTTTTTTGCATAGCGATCTTGACCCGTCATCTTTAGGGCCATCGCTAGTGAGGCAACGGCATCGACCAATTGCCGAATTGCCACGCGATGGGCATTGAAATTCGCGGGGTTACTTTGCCCATCCTTTTGAATAAAGGGCAAACCGTTGACGGTTGAAGGATTGGGCCACCAATAGTCACCATTGGAATAGAAATC
>CAILYC010000031.1 GCA_903838355.1 uncultured Burkholderiales bacterium
ACTCAAGTTCAACACTTGCTGCTCGGTTTTTCGCCCCAAATTCAACAAAAACTCTTGAAAAATCAAAGAGTTAACAAATTCTGAGCTTTGTTTTTTGTAGTGGTACGTTTCCAACTAAAAGTAGTTTTAAAAACTTCCAGACTTGGGTATACTATGAGCCATGTTCATCAAAGTCACCCAAACTGCAGGGCGTCGTTACGCCCAACTTGTTGAGTCTTATCGCAACGAGGAAGGGAAGCCTCGCCAGAGAACTATTTGCACCCTGGGTCGTTTAGACTCCGGCGCCGAAGTTGATCACCTCATCGCTGCGCTCCAAAAAGCAAAGGGCCAGTCGCCTCGCACCGCTTCGTTGGAGGGCTTGCGTTTTTTAGCCTCCAAGGATGTGGGTGATGTATGGGCACTTCATCAATTGTGGCTTGACTTGGGGTTTGAGGATCTGTCTCGCTCTTGGAAATCTTCCAAGAGCGAGATTGAAGTTCTAGCTTGTTTGCGTGCTATGGTGTTCAACCGATTGTGCGATCCATCTAGCAAGTTAGGCGTACTCAGATGGCTTGAAACGGTTGCACTCCCTGTGGGCTTTGGTTTTGCTGATGGTTTGCCTGAGCACCACCACCTTCTTCGAGCCATGGATGTGGTTGATGATCACAGTGAGGCCCTGGGTGTTCGTCTCGCGACATTGATGAGACCATTAATTGACCAAGAGCTCTCGGTCGTCTTCTACGATTTGACTACTGTTGGTGTGTGTGGTGAAACAGTATTAGAAGATGATGTTCGTTCCTACGGCATGAGTAAATCAGGCTTGGTCGCTAGACAATTTGTTCTCTCACTGGTTCAAACGGCGGAGGGTTTACCCATCTCGCATGAAGTTCATCCAGGTAATACGGCAGAGACTAAGACCCTACTGCCCATGATTGAGGGGCTTCTTAAGCGTTACCCACTTAAGAGGATCATCCTTATTGCGGATCGGGGCTTGCTCAGCATGAACAACCTCGATGAGATTGAACAATTACAAGAAACATTGAAAATAAGAGGGCAGGACGTTCAGATTGATTACATCATGGCGGTGCCAGCGGCCCGCCACGGTGACTTCGCCGAAGATCTTCAGGCATTGCAACAAAAACAAGCCCCAGATCAGGCCTGGTGTTCAGAGACAAAATGGAGCGGCAAGCGCATGGTTGTCGCCCACGACCCCCAGGCTTCAAGGCGCAGAACAGAAAAGAGGAACAAATCGATCAAGGAGCTAGAGGATTTGGCTGAGAAGTGGAGTGGCAAACTCGACGCACAAGATGTGGGTGCTAAAAAGGGAAAAGGCCGACCCATGTCAGACTCAGGGGCAAAGGCTCGCTTTTATCACGCGGTGAAAGATGCAAGTCTTGCTCACATCATCAAAGTCGATTTAAAGGGGGATCTCTTCAGTTACGAGATTGATGAAGATCGTAAAAAATATCTTGAGATGCTGGATGGTAAGTTGCTCTTGGTGACCAATACAGAGTTGAAGGCCAGTGAGGTTGTGAGTCGTTACAAAAGTTTGGCTGACATTGAGCGTGGCTTTAAGGTATTAAAATCAGATATTGAAATTGGCCCTGTCTATCACCGTTTGCCCAGACGAATCCGTGCTCACGCCTTAGTCTGCTTTATGGCACTCATACTGTACCGGGTGATGAGGATGAGACTGCATGCAGCAAACCGAGGTGAGTCACCCACCACATTGCTTGCGCAATTTAAGAGAATACAACAACAAACCGTTCAAACGGAGAATGGACAAAGTTTAAATGGCATCACCGAAATAAATCCTGCTCAGAAATCACTCTTCAACGCACTGGAACTTAAAGCACCTAGTCCGAACAATCTTCTAACCCCTAGTTTGTAGTCTACGTTTATTAGGTCGAGCCTAATAAAATCAATAACTTACACTAGCGAAGTGTTGAACTTGTGGGGCAAGCTCGTCGTCGAAGTGCCAGCCTATTACTCTTCGCAGGCGTGCGCCGCGTGCGGCCACACTCATTTGGGCAATCGGGTTTGCCAATCCGAGTTTGTCTGCCAAAGCTGCGATCAAAGAGTCCCTGCTGACCACAATGCAGTCGCCGTCATCGCCAAGCGCAGTGTGCAGTGTGCAGTTGGTGCACCATGGTGCCTGCGTTCAAAAGATGGATAAGACGTGTGGAATTCTAAAAAACAAGGTGGGTGAGCTCATCTCCGAACCGCTGGCATCTGTGCCGTCGACGCTGGGTGAGACTGAGGTCAGTCGTCTGGGTGGCAACACCCAAGCGACCGGGTCGTTGACCCAAGAAACCCCCGCTTGAGCCCAGGATTAGCGGTGGGAGAATTCATATTGGAGCGGGTGATGGGAATCGAACCCACGTTATTTGCTTGGGAAGCAGAAGTTCTACCATTGAACTACACCCGCATAGAGTTTGATTCAAGCGTTTTTTTATGACGACGCTTACAGACCTAAACCCTTTTTAAGTTGGATTCAAGCGATAAAAACAAAAGCCTTCAATGGATCAATGTGACCCGAGTGCTGGACTTTAGACTTTAAAAGCCTTGTTCATGATTTTACCCAAGCGGTCAAAATATTGAAGTGCTGAAGTTGTCGGGACCATGTACTTGGTTCTGCGGTTGTCGCCTTGATAAATGGAATCGATCAATTCCATTTCTCTTAATTGATCGAGTTTTCTGTGGATGGTCGCCGGTGAGGCAATGTGGCTCAGAGCCATGGCCTCGGTCACCGTCAAGGGATTTTCTTTCTGATGGCGAACAGCAATAACTTCCAGAATTTTCTTGGCCTCAAGGTCAATATCGGGGAAACCTGGGGTGGCCTCAACGGCCTCAAGCAAGTTTAAAAAGCGCAGATAAATTCTATTGTTTTTCATAATGAATAGTGCCAAGGGCCAGATGTTTAAAAATTAGGTATGGATATAATTTTAACATATTATAATAAAGACGGTTAATAATTAACCTTTAATTATTATAAATATAGCTAAATTATTGTAAATTAATATAAAAGAAATAAAAATTTAGTTTTTATTTTAAAAAAAGATTAAAAACCTTGTTTTTCCTCACGCCGATCAAGTTTTTTTGATTTAGTGTTTTGATCTGAATATTTGCGCCGCCAAGCGTTACGCTCGAATTGTAGTGAAGACCAGCAAAATCAATGAGTCTGTGTGAAGCTCATTGTATCGGGGATAATTGGGACTATTTCTTCCATGGTGGGATTGCCCTCATTGCTTGATTTTTTGAGTCAGTGATGTGGTGAACACAAAAACGGATTTTAAAGATGAGTATTGCACAGTTGTCAGTGGCCGATATCCGCAGAACTTTTTTGGAGTATTTTCAAACCAAAGGGCACACCGTGGTCCCATCGAGTTCCTTGGTGCCTGGAAACGACCCCACCTTGATGTTCACCAATTCAGGGATGGTCCAGTTTAAAGACGTCTTTTTGGGACTTGACCGCAGACCCTACGTGCGCGCAACGTCCGTTCAGGCCTGTTTAAGGGCAGGTGGCAAGCACAATGATTTGGAGAATGTGGGTTACACGGCAAGACACCACACGTTTTTTGAAATGTTGGGCAACTGGAGCTTTGGTGACTATTTCAAAAGAGACAGTTTGAAGTGGGCCTGGGAGCTCTTGACTGAGGTTTACGGATTGCCCAAAGATCGTTTGTGGGCCACCGTTTATATCGATGACCAAGAAGCGTATGACATTTGGACCCGAGAGATTGGCTTGCCCGAGCAAAGGGTGGTGCGAATTGGCGACAACAAGGGTTCACGCTATCAATCAGACAATTTTTGGATGATGGCCGATACGGGGCCATGTGGGCCTTGCTCAGAGATTTTTTATGACCATGGCCCAGACGTCGCTGGCGGCCCACCAGGAAGTCCCGAGGCCGATGGTGACCGCTATATCGAGATTTGGAACAATGTGTTCATGCAGTTTGATATGCAAGCCGATGGCTCGCTCAATCCATTGCCTGCACCTTGCGTGGACACAGGCATGGGCTTGGAGCGCTTGGCCGCGATATTGCAGCATGTGCACAGCAACTATGAAATCGATTTGTTTCAAGCCCTGATCAAGGCCGCAGGTCGTGAAACGGGATGCACCGATTTGGGCAACAATTCTTTGAAGGTCATTGCCGACCATGTGCGCGCCACAGCCTTTTTGGTCAGCGATGGCGTGAACCCGAGCAATGAGGGGCGTGGTTATGTGCAGCGCCGAATCATTCGACGTGCCATTCGACATGGTTACAAATTGGGACAAAAGACGCCATTTTTTCACCGCTTGGTTCCAGACTTGGTTGTGCTCATGGGTGAAGCCTACCCGGCTTTGAAAAACAATCAAGAGCGCATCATTGCGGTTTTAAAGTTAGAAGAAGAGCGTTTCTTTGAGACCTTGGAGGTGGGGATGCACATCTTGGATGAGGCCTTGGCAGGTGAGCGCAAGACGCTTTCTGGAGAGGTCGCCTTCAAGTTGCACGACACCTATGGATTCCCCATGGATTTGAGTGCCGATGTCTGTCGTGAAAAAGGTGTTGCCTTGGATGAAGCGGGCTTTAATGAAGCGATGGAGAGGCAAAAGTCTCAAGGCCGGGCTGCAGGAAAATTCAAGATGGACAAATCTCTTGAATACCACGGTGAGCCCAATCAATTTGTAGGGTATGAAACGCTCGAATCAGAAACGCAGGTCTTGGCTTTGTACTTGAACTCACAAAGTGTGGAAGGCTTGGTGGTGGGCCAAGAGGCCAGTGTGGTGCTTGCTCGAACGCCTTTTTATGCAGAGAGCGGCGGACAAGTGGGCGATCAAGGCGTCTTGAAAGCAAAGGGTGTGATTTTTGAGGTTCACGATACTCAAAAAATCAAAGCCGATGTTTTTGTGCACTTGGGTGTCTTAAAGCAAGGGGCACTTCAAGTGGGAGACTCCCTTCAAGCTCAGGTCAATGCGACACTTCGCGCGGCGACCCAAAGGCACCACTCAGCGACTCACCTATTGCATTTCGCGTTGAGAACTGTCTTAGGAGCCCATGTTCAACAAAAAGGCTCTTTGGTGACGCCTGAGAAAACCAGGTTTGACTTCGCGCATGACAGTGCAGTAAGCCATCAACAGTTGCAAGCCATTGAGCAATCTGTGAACCAGCAAATCTTATCCAATCAAACGACCCAATGTCAATTGATGTCACTGGAAGACGCCTCCCATTCGGGTGCCGTCATGCTTTTTGGTGAGAAGTATGCCGACCATGTTCGAGTCTTGGGCATTGGGGACAGCAAAGAGTTGTGTGGTGGCACGCATGTTGGTGCGACAGGTGACATTGGGCTATTTAAAATTTTGACCGAGAGTGGAGTCGCCTCAGGCGTGCGACGAATAGAGGCGGTGGTGGGTGAGTCGGCCTTGCAATATGTCAATGCTCTTCAGGATCAATTGAGCGAAGTGTGTGAGATCCTGCGCTCACCTTCAGAAGAACTGGTGAACAAAATCAAATTGTCTTTGGAGCACCAAAAAAATCTTGAAAAAGAAATTGCACAATTGAAGACCCAACAGGTGGGCTCTCAAATGGATGGTTTGGCTGCACTGTCTGAGAACCACCATGGGGTGAGCATATTGGTTCAGGAGTTAAAGGGCGCCGATACGCAAACACTCAAGGAAATGATGGACCGCTTAAAAGAAAAACTCAAGAGTGCGGTCATTGTCTTGGCCAGTGTTCAAGACCAAAAGGTGCAACTCGCTGCTGGCGTCACGCGAGACTTGGTGGGCAAGGTGAAGGCTGGGGAGATGGTTAACTTTGCGGCTCAACAAGTAGGTGGCAAAGGGGGCGGTAAGCCCGACATGGCGATGGCTGGCGGCAACCAAGTCGAGAATCTGCCCAAAGCTTTGGCCTCTTTGAGCGCTTGGATCCAAGAACGCCTTTGAACCTGAGCGAGCTTAAATAAGGCTTGGCAGCCAAATTGGATATCAATCAACCCTGTTGAAAATCAAATCCCAAACACCATGCCCAAGTTTGAGGCCACGCCTTTCAAACTTGGTCAACGGTCGGTAGTCTGGCCTGGCGCTGAAGCCACTCGTTGCATCACTTTGATTGGCCAAGTGTGGGTTGGCAGTCAGTGTAGCGAGTATTTGTTTGGAATAAGGCTCCCAATCGGTAGCGCAGTGAATATACCCACCCACTTTTAATTTGCTCACCAACAACTCCACCAATGGGGGCTGAATCAATCGACGTTTGTGGTGACGCGCTTTGTGCCAAGGGTCTGGGAAAAAGATATGAATGCCCGTGAGGCTGCACTTGGGGATCAGCTTTTCCAAGACATCCACTGCATCGTGCGAGATGATGCGAATGTTGTGGAGATTAGACTCCTCAATTTTCTTGAGCAAGGCCCCAACGCCAGGTACGTGGACTTCGCAGCCCAGGTAGTTGCTCATGGGTTGTTGGCTGGCGATTTGCGCGCTGGCGTCTCCCATGCCAAAACCAATTTCAAAAATCACAGGAAGGTGGCTGCGCTCTGGGGAGAACAACTCTCCCCAATCAAAAGGCTTGTCGACTTGAAAGGGCAACACAAATTGAGGACCTAAAACTTCGAGTGCCCGCGTTTGACCCGTCGTGGTTCGCCCGGCTCGCATGACAAAGGTTTTAATGCGCTTGGGGTAAGCTATATCGGTGGGCACTGCGTTGAGGGGGCGTGTGGTGTCTTGCATGTCAACCTATTTTAATGTCACTGTGGCGAGGATCCTTGTAGAGTGCAGACCACTCCTGAACCCAGTGAAGAAGCCGCTCTGGGATGGCGTGGTTGCTCGGGGTCAAGCCCAGATGCAGTGCGGCCCGGTTCAAGTCAAGGCTGGATTGCAATGGATCGAGTGCGGGTGCCTGGGTTTGTTTGGAGAGTTTCTTCCCTTCCTGAGTGAGCACCAAGGGGATGTGCAAATATCGCGGCCTGGTGTGCTTGAGCAAATCGTAGAGCATGAGTTGACGCGGCGTGTTGTCTGCCAAATCTTCACCCCGCACCACGTCACTCACCCCTTGGGCGATGTCGTCGATCACCACAGCCCATTGGTAGCTGAAGTGGTTGTCACGGGTTTTGAGGACAAAGTCGCCCACCTCATGGCTTGGGTTTTGTTGCTGCTCTCCAAGTCGCCGGTCGCACCATCGGTAGCAAACATCTGGCACTGTGATGCGCACACTTTGGTCTTTTGAAAATTTCCAAAAATGGAAGTACTCTTTTGCGTGTTGAGTCTGACTTGATGTGCCCCATGGCTCTTGCGGCAAATTGGTGTAATGTTGGCGCTCAAGCGCAGCTTTAGAGCGGCAAGTTCCTGGATAAATTAAGTTGCTCAAAGGGGGTTTAGACGTCGACCGTGCCTGAGCTTGCAGAATTTGTAAGCGAGAGCAGCCACAGAGGTACAAGCGCTGGGTGGGCATCAATTGCACCAAGTTTTGAAAATAAAGTTCAGTTCGATTGGATTGATAGACGATAGGCCCATCGCTTTGCAAACCGCAAGCGCTCAGTTGGTTCAAAATCCACTGACTCCAGTGCGGTTTGCAGCGCGTGGTGTCAATGTCTTCGATGCGTATTATCCAAGTGCCTTGATGGGCTTTGGCATCGAGCCAGCTGGCCAAAGCGCTCGACAGGGAGCCTAGATGAAGCGGGCCCGTTGGAGAGGGGGCAAACCTTCCGAGATAGCTCATGCGCCCGCAAAACAGCCTAGACCAAACTCAGCGCCAACGATAAGCCACTTAAAAAGGCGTTCTCCACACGATGGCCCAAGTGCCAGTCACCGCAAGTGCCAATCTTGAGAGTTGAGTCCCATTGGTGACTGATGCCCAAAGGCTTGAGTGTTTTGGCATATTGCCACAATTTGAGATTGACTTGAGTGGGTTGTGCATATATGCCGGTCAGTTCAGCAAACGCTTTGAGCAGTTTGGCTTGAATCCGTTCGTGGTCATCTTCCAAATGCTCTTCAGACCATTCGGTGCTGGCTTGAATGGTCCAACGCTCAACGTGAGAACGCAATGGCTTGGAGGACTCGCGGCAAAGCCATGCAATGCGGTGACTCGTGCTTTTCGCGGCATTCCATTGCGGCCCCAGGTAGGCGAGTTGGGGAGCCTGTGCGAAGGCGGCCATTAAGGTCCAGCACGGTCCCATTTTGACGTTGTTCAAGGACTTCAGCAGTCCGCTGTCAAAGACCTTCGAAGTTGAGTTTTCCATCAACCTTTTGGCTTGGGGCGCTGGTATGGCCAGTATCACGCCATCAAATCCAGCTTGCACCGAGCCCACTTGGTTTTCAAGCCTGAGTTGCCAAAGCTTGGGGTTGTTTTGATCCGTTTGAATGCTGTGCACTTGGGTGTTGAAGAAAAGTTGATGATCTAGGACCAGTGGCTGAGCCCAATGTTCCACCAGGGCACCCATGCTCGGTTGTGCCACAAAATGAGGTTCTTGCGGAGGGTTGGACGCTTTGAGCACTTGTCCTCTGGCATCCAAAACCCTGACCGCGGTGGCGCTCCATGCCCTGATGAGGTCCATGGTGCCAGGAACATCTCTGAGCGCTTGCAGAAAACGTGGATCCCTGACGGTAAAGTACTGCGCGCCTTGATCAAAGGAGCCCAGCGGCGAAGACAATGCTGACATGCGTCCGCTCGAGTGCAAGCTTTTTTCAAAAACACTGACATGAAAGCCGGCTTGTTTGAGGGTTCTGGCGGCGGTGATGCCAGCCATCCCAGCGCCAATGATTGCAATCTTTTTCATAAGGCCATGCTTTCAAAGTATGGATGATGGTTATTGAGAGGAAAAATCAAGAACAAAAAATGCTCATTTCAGTGCTGGGCAGTCGTTTGCAAGTATCTCCATGGTAAAGGCTTTGGTTCTTTGAAAGTGTCTCAGGTCATTTTTCTTTTAAAGCCGATAACTGACTTTGCACTTTATCAAAGTATTCGAGTATTTCAATGGCCTTTAACCAGATCTTAGTGAAATTTTTGCACCTGATGGGTTTTCTATGGAGGCAAGATATGTGGGATGGTTCCAAGCCGATGGCCTAACTTGGGTGTGGGATATTTGTGGACCTTGCCAGCGCTGCCCAGGAGTTTGCAGTACAGTTTGGGCTTTGGATAAGGAATACCGCATGTTGACGCTCAGAAAATCCAACGACAGAGGATATGCCGACCATGGTTGGCTGAAGTCATTTCACAGCTTTTCTTTTGCCAGTTACCACGATCCAGCCCACATGGGGTGGGGAAATTTGCGGGTGATCAATGAAGATCGCATTGAACCAGGCACGGGTTTTGGAACCCATGGTCACCGTGACATGGAGATCATCAGCTACGTTTTGACTGGCGAACTGGCCCACAAGGACAATATGGGCAATGTCGTCTCGATCCCGCCCGGTGACATTCAGCGCATGAGCGCCGGTCGGGGGGTGCAGCACAGTGAGTTCAACCATGCACCCGAAGAACTCACGCATTTTTTGCAAATTTGGATACTTCCCAATGTGCACTCCATTGAGCCGAGCTATGAGCAAAAAACCATCGCCCCCAGCCTCAAAAGAGGTCAACTGGTGGCAGTGGCGTCCCAGCACGATTATGCACAAGCGGTCAAAATACACGCAGATGCCACACTTTGGGCGGGTGAATTTGATGGCCTTGAAGCCTATGACATGGTCCTTGACCCCCAACGAAAAACCTATGTTCACTTGATCAAGGGAGAGCTGAGCGTCAACGGTCAAATATTGAAAACGGGGGACGCGGCCTTGATGTCCAGTGAGACGCAATTGAAGCTCTCCCAGGGCAAAGATGCTGAAGTGTTGGTGTTCGATTTGTCGGCCAACTGACAATCGACGACGAAAATTGATTTCAAAAAGGCGAATTTCAAATGACGAAAATGGTGGTGGTATTTCATTCGGGCTATGGCCATACGCAACGCATGGCGCAATTTGTGGCCGAGGGAGCCAAGGCCAGTTTGGTTGAGATCAATGACGAAGGCTTGGTGACGCCAGAGGGTTGGGCAGAGCTCGATCAATCCGATGGCATCATCTTTGGTTCACCCACTTACATGGGAGTGGTGTCTTGGCAATTCAAACGTTTTGCTGACTCTTCATCCAAACAGTGGTACAGCCGAGCTTGGCAAGACAAGGTGGCTGCAGGCTTTACAATTTCAGCCAATTTGAGTGGGGACAAATTGTCGACCCTGCAGTACATGATGACCCTGGCCATGCAGCACGGCATGCTGTGGGTGGGGCAGTCCTCACACTGCGATGGCGGGGTCAACCGGTTGGGGTCCTACAGCGGCGTCATGGCTCAAGTGGGGTCGACTCAAAGTGCATCTGAGATCAGTCTAGGGGACTTGGAAACGGCCAAAGCCTATGGATTGAGAGTGGCCGAGTTGACCCAACGCTTGCACGCAAAAACCTAAAAGCTGTGCTCAATAGGGTGGGGTTGCGACAGACGGGGTCAGCTTGGATCGATTTCCTGCCCTGGGGGAAGTAAATTCGGTGCCAAGGCTCTGCGTTCATCAAACACGAAGCAAGACCCTTGATAGTGATCGTTGCCCACGTCTTCAAAATATTTGAGAATACCGCCTTCGAGTTGATAAACGTTGTCGAGCCCGATCTCACGCATATAAATGGCCGCTTTTTCGCAACGGATACCCCCAGTGCAGTAGCTCACAATGGTTTTATCTTTTAAAGCCTCTTGTTGGGCCAAGACTTCATTTGGGAATTGACTGAAATGTGAAATATTGAAATCAACGGCACCCACGAATTTGCCCATTTCAACCTCGAAATCATTTCGGGTGTCAAGGCACACCACCTCGCGGCCCTGGTCGTCGACACCATTGCGCAACCATGTTGCCAAGGTTTGCGCCGCAATGCTCGGGGCCCTGCCGGACTGGGGTTGAATGGTGGGGTGGTTCATGCGGATGATTTCGGCCTTGATCTTGATGATCATTTTGCGAAATGGTTGATATTCAGACCAACTCTCTTTGGCCGTCAAGGGTGCAATGAGCGGATCTTTCTTGATGGACTCCATAAAACCCCGTACTTGCACAGCCTCTCCTGCCAAAAAGACGTTGATGCCTTCTTCTGACAACAAAATGGTTCCCTTGAGTTCTCGCTCGAGGCATTCCCGCAGATAACGGTCTTTGCGCACTTGCAGTTCGTCCAAGTTGACAAACAAGTAGGCTGAAATGTTTAATATTGAGTTCACCACGATATTTTAGTTGCAATTAATTTTGCGGTCGTCATGCTTGTCTCAAAAAAATGGGGACAAAAAAAAGAAAATTCGACCTTTTACTCAGCAACATTCTATGGGGTTCACCCGAGTTAAAGATATTTGTGATTTTGCTCCCCAAGTTCAAGTTCAAGCAAGGACTTTTGCCTACAATGAGCCCATGTTTGTACATTTAAGACTTCACACAGAATTCTCGGTGGTCGATAGCACCAACCGCATCGAGACTTTGGTTGGTATTGCGAAAAAAGACAACCAACCTGCCTTGGCCATCACAGATTTGAACAATCTGTTTGGAGCCATCAAGTTTTACAAAGAAACGCGTGCCAACGGCATCAAACCCATCTTGGGCGCAGAGGTGATGCTCGAGCCACTAGGGCTGGATCAGGGGGGCATCGGTCGAGTAATTTTGCTGGTACAAAACCACAAAGGTTATTTGAATTTGTGCGAGCTCATCACGCGGTCTTGGACGCAAAACGTGCTGCGTGAAAACGCCTTGGTCAAATGGTCTTGGCTTGAGGAGCTCAATGAAGGCTTGATCATGCTCTCTGGCGCTCAAGCCGGACCCATCGGCCAAGCCTTGGTTCAAAAAGATTTGGGCCGTGCTTCTGAATTGGCCTTGCGCTTGGCCAGTCTTTTTCCGCACCGTTTTTATCTTGAGCTGCAGCGTGCCGGGCGTGTCGATGACGAGCGCCATGTTGCTGCTGCCGTTGAATTGGCCCACAGTCTTAAGTTACCCGTGGTGGCCACCCATCCCATTCAGTTCACGCTCGAAGACGATTACGACGCCCATGAGGCTCGCGTGTGCATCGCCGAGGGTGAGATTTTGGCCAATCCCAAACGCGTGAGGAAATTTAGCCGTGAGCAGTATTTCCTCTCCGCGTCTCAAATGCAGGAGAAGTTTGCAGATGTGCCCAGCGCCATCGCCAACACGCAAGAGATTGCCAAGCGTTGCAGTATCAACTTGACCTTGGGCAAACCCCAGTTGCCAGACTACCCGACGCCAGAGGTCGATGGGCAACGCATGCCGATTGCGCAATATTTCAAAGTCGCCTCGCGTGAAGGCCTTCAGTTGAGACTGCAAGCGCTTTATCCAGATCAAGAAGCGCGCGCAGCGATAGAAAAAGAATACGAAGAACGTCTTGAGTTTGAGATCAACACGATTTTGAACATGGGCTTTCCCGGCTATTTTTTGATTGTGAGTGACTTCATTCAGTGGGCCAAAACCCACGGCTGTCCTGTGGGCCCAGGCCGTGGATCAGGTGCAGGCTCATTGGTGGCGTACTCTCTCAAAATCACCGATTTGGATCCATTGAAATACAAATTGCTCTTTGAACGATTCTTGAACCCGGAACGGGTCTCCATGCCTGACTTTGACATTGATTTTTGCCAAACCAATCGCGATCGAGTGATTGATTATGTCAAGCAAAAATATGGATCCAATGCCGTGAGTCAAATTGTGACCTTTGGAACCATGGGTGCACGCGCGGCCATCCGTGATGTGGGACGCGTCATGGACATGAGCTATAGCTTTTGCGATAGCCTTTCCAGTTTGATACCCAATAAACCCGGTCAACACATCACCATTGCCGGTGCAATGGAGCAAGTGGCGCAATTGGCCGAACGTTTTGCCAAAGAAGAGGACGTCAAGACCTTGTTGTCCATGGCCCAGCGAGTCGAGGGCTTGTCTCGCAATGTGGGTATGCACGCGGGGGGCGTTTTGATTGCACCTGGCAAGCTCACCGACTTTTGCCCTTTATACCAGCAGCCTGGCAGTGAGTCAGCCGTCAGCCAATTTGACAAAGACGATGTTGAGGCCGCAGGCTTGGTGAAGTTTGACTTCTTGGGCCTGGCCACACTCACCATCCTTCAAAATGCCCAGGATTTGATTGTTAGCAGGCATCAGGGCCAACAAAATTTTTCTTACGAAAACATTCCCCTCGACGACGCCCAGACCTATCGCTTGTTCCAAGAAGGCAAGACCGAAGCGGTGTTCCAGTTTGAGAGTCGGGGCATGCAAGGCATGCTGCGTGACGCCAAGCCCACACGGCTTGAAGACTTGATCGCTTTGAACGCCTTGTACCGACCTGGTCCAATGGATTTGATTCCAAGTTTTGTTGCGCGCAAACACGGCCGTGAAAAGGTGGAATATCCACACCCCTTGGCTGAATCGGTGCTTTCTGAAACCTACGGCATCATGGTCTACCAAGAGCAGGTGATGCAAGTCGCTCAGATTCTCGGTGGGTACTCATTGGGAGGCGCCGATTTGTTGCGCCGCGCCATGGGTAAAAAGAAGGCAGAGGAAATGGCCGAGCACCGGAGCATTTTCCGTGAGGGTGCCAGCAAAAAGGATATCCCACTGGATAAGGCCGATGAAATCTTTGATTTGATGGAGCGTTTTGCTGGCTACGGTTTCAACAAATCGCATGCTGCGGCCTACTCCCTCTTGGCTTACCACACGGCCTGGATCAAGGTGCATTACACGGCTGAATTCTTTTGTGCCAACATGACGGTCGAGATGGATGACACAGACAAGCTCAAAATCTTGTTTGAAGACGCCAAAAAAATGGGAATCACCTTCGAGGCCCCCGATATCAATCGGGGTGTTTATGTTTTTTTACCCATCACGGATTCTGAGATTCGCTACGGACTAGGTGCCATCAAGGGCACCGGACAGCAAGCCATTGAAGCCATTGTTCAAGCGCGCGAAGAGGGCGGCCCATTCACGTCCTTGTTTAACTTTTGTGTGCGAGTGGACCGTACAAAGTTCAATAAGCGCACCTTGGACGCCTTGATCAAAGCGGGTGCTTTTGACGCCTTGGATCGCAATCGAAGTGCGCTTTCAGCCAGCATTGATTTGGCTTTTCAGTTTGCCCTTTCACAGCAAGCCAATGCCCTGCAAATCGGTTTATTTGATGCGCCCGATGAACATGGCTCAGGCACCAAGGAGCCCGAACTCCTTAAGACCATGCCTTGGGACATCAAAGAGCGCTTGATGATGGAAAAACAAGCCCTGGGCTTTTACCTCTCGGGTCATTTATTTGATTCTGTCAGGACCGAGGTGCGTCGGTTTGCCAAACGACAAATTGTGGATTTGATGGACTCAAGGGAGCCACAACTGCTCGCAGGTGTCATTGGCGACTTCAAGGCCATCAATGGACAAAATGGCAAGATCGGGCTCTTTAAGCTCGATGACCAGTCTGGTTTTATTGAGGCGCGCGTGGACGACGCTTTGATGCAGGCCCATCGAGATTTGTTCAGAGATGATGAAATTGTGGTCGTGATGGGCAAGGTTCAACCCGATCGCTTCTCTGGTGCAGGTTTGCGATTGAGTGTCAATCAAATTTGGGATTTACCCTCGGCCAGGTGTCGTTTTGGCAAGTACTTGAAGGTGGCAGTGAACGGTGCCAATCCCGACATTGCACGCGTGATCAACGACCATCCAGCGAAAATTGAAATGACCGAACAAGGACAGTTGGTCAAAGGTTTGAGCGTTCGCTTGAGCTTGGAGCGCGAGCAAGTGAGTGCTGAAATTCAATTGGGTAAAAATGCCCGCTTCTTTCCCAGTGATGCTGCTTTGGCCAGTTGGACGGTGCAAGCTCACGAGGGGCAACTTCAAATCGTTTATGAGTAAGCCTTGATGTTTTTAACCATCCCCACTTTGCTCACATTGACCCGCATTGTCGCGATTCCTTTGATTGTGGCGGTGTTTTACTGGCCCATGGAGGTGAGCAAGCAAAACCTCATTGCCACGACCATGTTCGTGGTGTTTGCCTTGACGGACTGGTTGGACGGATATTTGGCCCGTCGCATGAACCAAACCTCGGCATTTGGGGCCTTCTTGGACCCGGTAGCCGATAAGTTTTTGGTGTGCGCGTGCTTGTTGATCTTGGTACACCTCGGGCGCGCCGATGTGTTTGTGGCGCTCATTATCATCGGGCGAGAAATCGCCATTTCTGCACTCAGAGAATGGATGGCGCAAATTGGGGCTGGCAAAAGTGTGGCGGTGCACATGCTCGGTAAATTGAAGACCACCTCACAAATGGTGGCCATTCCATTTTTGCTGTTCAACGGAAATTTGTTTGGGTTCATTGATACTGCCAACGTCGGTTGGGTTCTCATTTGGGTGTCTGCCGCATTGACCGTCTGGTCCATGGTTTATTACTTGAAAAAAGCCCTTCCCGCCATCCGAGCCCATGTTCGATGAGTGAGCCATCATCGCCTTGGGCTCAGCGTTGGGTTGTGCTCATGCCAGGCGTGTTTGTGCTCATTTGGAGCACGGGTTTCGTGGTAGCCAAATTGGCCACACCCTATGCTGAACCCTTTATTTTTTTGGAATTGCGTTACGTTTTGTCTCTGGCTTTGTTTTTGCCTTGGATTTTTTTTCGGCGCGTTGCCTGGCCCAGCGATCCTCGCCAATGGGCGCACATTGGGCTGACTGGCGTACTCATGCATGCAGGCTATTTGGGTGGCGTCTGGGCTGCAGTGAAGTCTGGCATGGGATCGGGTTTGTCTGCCTTGATTGTGGGACTTCAGCCCGTGCTCACGGCCATGTGGCTGTCTTCGCGTGGTGGCGTGGTGAGCGCCATGCAGTGGATTGGGTTAATCCTGGGGTTTATCGGTTTGACCTTGGTGCTTTGGCATAAGCTTGAAGTGGGACTCGAGATCAACGGGATGAGCTTACCGCTGGCCATCATGGCCTTGCTGTCGATCACTGTGGGCACTTTGTATCAAAAACGATTTGTCAAACCCTGTGACGTGAGAACGGCCAATTCGGTTCAATTGATGGCTGCTGCATTGGTGACCTTGCCAGTGGCACTGATGCTCAGTGGGGAGTTTGTGCTCAATGCTAGATCTGCGTTTGCATTGGGTTGGTCTGTTTTGGTGCTCACCATTGGTGGCAGTTCGCTTTTGTATATGCTGATTCAACGAGGGGCGGCGGCCTCTGTGACATCCTTGATGTATTTGGTGCCCCCTTGTACAGCCATCTTGGCTTGGATCTTGTTTGGTGAAGCCATCACTGTCACAACCGTTTTTGGCGTGGTGTTGACAGCCTACGGTGTGCACTTGGCGATTAAAAATACCCCGACAGCGCAATAGGGCACAATGGTAAGGTTTGAACTCCGTTTCTCTATGTGGCTGAAAATCAATCAAAAGGGTTTGCTTTATGAGTAAAAAAAGAATTGCAGTCATTGCGGGTGACGGCATTGGTAAAGAAGTCATGCCCGAGGGTTTGAGGGTGGTGCAGGCCTGTGCGGACAAGTTTGGCATTGATCTCACGTTCGATCATTTTGATTTTTCATGCTGGGAGTATTTTGAGCGTCATGGAAAAATGATGCCCGACAACTGGAAACACCTGTTGGGCGGGCATGATGCCATTTTTTTTGGTGCGGTGGGCTGGCCCGCCAAAATTCCGGACCACGTTTCACTTTGGAATTCTTTGTTGCTCTTTAGGCGGGAATTCGATCAGTACATCAATTTGCGCCCCGCTCGCTTAATGCCGGGCATTACCGCACCAGTGGTTCGCAAAGACGGCAGCAAGCGCTTGCCAGGCGAAATTGACATGTACATCGTTCGTGAAAACACCGAGGGGGAATACTCCGCCGTGGGTGGTCGAATGTTTGAAGGCACATCACGCGAGATGGTCATGCAAGAGACCATCATGACCCGTGTGGGTGTGGACCGTGTCTTGAAGTTTGCGTTTGAGTTGGCCCAGTCCAGATCCAAAAAACACCTCACAAGTGCGACCAAGTCCAATGGTATTGCCATTACCATGCCCTATTGGGATGAGCGAGTGCAAGCCATGGCCCAGCATTACCCAGGCGTGACTGTTGATAAGTTTCATATTGACATTTTGACGGCTCACTTTGTCCAAAGACCTGATTTCTTTGATGTGGTCGTGGCGAGCAATTTGTTTGGTGACATCTTGAGTGATTTGGGCCCAGCCTGCACAGGAACCATCGGCATTGCACCCTCGGCCAATTTAAATCCAACGCGTGAGATGCCGTCTCTCTTTGAGCCTGTTCATGGCTCAGCCCCTGATATCGCGGGCCAAGGCATCGCCAATCCCATTGGTCAAATATGGTGTGGGGCCATGATGCTAGAGTTTCTGGGTTACAAAGAAGCCCACGACAGCATTTTGCATGCCATTGAGCAAGTGCTGCTTCCTCAAAATGGTGCACCATTGACCCCAGACTTGGGCGGAAGCGGCAAAACATCAGATTTAGGGAAAGCCATTATGCAAAGTCTTTAAATAAGCGAAAAATTTGATCAATTTTTTTTTAAATTATCTTAAATCGTCTAGAATTCATTCCCGCGTAAGGTTTTTTATTGTGGGTTTTTAGAATTGCCATTGATCAATTTTTGAAGCATTCAATGTCAAGCGCATCGTCCTAAATTATTGAGGTTTCGAAAAAGAAACCTTGATAGATTTGGATCTAAACAATGGATTAACATCACACCTATAAGTAGGGGATTTTTTTGTGAATAAATCTGAATTGATTGAACATATTGCCAAGCACGCGGATATCTCCAAGGCTGCAGCCGCAAGAGCACTTGAGGCCACTGTCGGTGCAGTCAAAACCACTTTGAAAAAAGGTGGAACTGTATCCTTGGTAGGGTTTGGAACCTTTGCAGTGACCAAGCGCGCAGCGCGCACGGGTCGCAATCCAAGAACGGGTGCTGCGATTAAAATCAAGTCAGCCAAGGTGCCGAAGTTTCGGCCAGGCAAGGCTTTGAAAGAAGCGCTGAATTGAGTTGTATTGGTTCAAGGTGGGGTGCTTAGCTCAGTTGGTAGAGCGGCGCCCTTACAAGGCGTAGGTCGGCGGTTCGAGCCCGTCAGCACCCACCAAATAACCCGAGGCGAACAAAGTTCGCCTTTTTTATTGTTTTCTCACCTTGTGGGGTTGTATGTTTGATTTCGTTCGTCAGCACACCAAAATCATGCAGTTCTTGTTGTTTTTGCTGATTTTCCCGTCTTTTGTCTTGTTTGGTATTGATGGTTATAACCGTTTTTTAGACCAAGGTGAGACGGTCGCGAGCGTGGATGGTCAAAAAATTAATCAGCCTGAGTGGGACAATGCCCATAAAAACGAGGTTGACCGCATGCGTGCGTCCATGCCCAATGTGGATGTGAAGATGTTTGACTCGCCCATGGCCAAATACGCCACGTTGGAGAAGTTGCTCAAGCAAAAAGTGCTCTCGGTGGCGTCCGAACGTTTGAACTTGCAAGTGAGCGATCAACGCTTGGCCAGTGCCTTGGCCGCAGACCCCACAATTGCCTCATTCAAGCGCGTGGATGGCACCCTTGATATGGGTCGCTACCAAGAGCTCTTGGCCTCACAGGGCATGAGCCCCGAGCAGTTTGAGTCGCGCATGAGGGTTGACTTGGCCATGCAACAAGTCTTGTTGGGTGTCGGTTCAACGGGCAACAGCAACCATGCGATGCTTGAGACGGCCTTGAACGCCTATTATGAAAAGCGCGAAGCCCAAGTGGTTAAATTCACCCCTGCTGACCAAATCGCGAAAATCAAAGCCACCCCAGAAGATCTTCAAGCGTATTACAAAGCCCATTCGGCGCTGTTCCAGTCCCCTGAGCAAGCCAGCATCGAATACGTGGTGCTCGATATGCCCGCTGCACTCAGGAGCATTACATTGGCTGAGTCAGATCTCAAAACTTATTACGAGCAAAACCAAGCCAAATTGAGTGGACAAGAAACAAGGCGCGTGAGTCACATCTTGTTCACCACCGCAAAAGACCAGTCCATTGCCGATAAAGAAAAAATCAAGAAAAAAGCCCAAGAGGTTTTGGAGGAGTTGAAGAAGTCACCGGATAAATTTGCCGCCCTGGCCAAACAATATTCACAAGACCCAGGATCGGCGAACAAGGGCGGTGACTTGGATTTCTTTGGGCGAGGCGCCATGGTCAAACCGTTTGAAGATGTTGCTTTTACCTTGCCCAAAGGGCAAATGAGTGATTTGGTCGAAACTGATTTTGGCTACCACATCATCAAAGTGACCGATATCAAAACACCCAAGACGGTCAGTTTTGAAGCCTCTCGCGTTGAGATTGAAGCCGAGGTTAAGCGCCAAGAGGGCCAAAAGAAATTTGCCGAATTGGCCGAGACTTTCACCAACTTGGTGTACGAACAGCCTGACAGTTTGAAGCCTGCTGCAGACAAATTGAAGTTGGACATTGTGAGCTTGAGCGATGTCAAGCGCGAACCTTCACCCGCGGCCACGGGTCAACCAACATGGATTAAGAATCCGAAGTTCTTGAGTGCCGTCTTTGCATCTGACGCGGTTGAGAAAAAGCACAACACCCAAGCGGTGGAAGTTGCCCCCAATACCTTGGTGGCGGCCAGAATCCGGGTTTACCAAACTGCACGCACCCGTGATTTTGAAGCGGTTAAAGCTCAGGTGGAACAGCTCTGGAAAAAAGAGAAATCCGAGCAACTGGCCAAACAAACCGGTGAGCAAAAGCTCAAAGACTGGAGAGAAAAGCCTGAAACTGCTAGCTTACCCGCTGCGGTCACCCTTTCTAGAGAAAAAACCAAAGATTGGCCCTCTAAGCTCATCGAGGCGGTTCTAAGAGCGCCAACTCAAAATTTGCCTGCATGGGTTGGCGTGGACCTGGGCGCAGAGGGCTACTCCGTTGTCAAAATCCTAAAGGTGGACCCCTCTGACGCCATGGCCACTGACCGCATTCGTGAAAAGGCGCAACTGGGTGCATGGTTATCAGATGCTGAAAGTGCTGCTTATTATGACTATTTGAAAGATCGTTTTAAAGCCACCATCAAAACGCCCAATCCCTTAGAGGCTTTGGTCACACAAAAGTGAACAAACAGCCCAAGAAGCCATTGACGTGGGGTGGCCTTGATCAGTTATAATTTATATCTACGGTGGCTGTAGCTCAGTTGGTAGAGTCCAGGATTGTGATTCCTGTTGTCGTGGGTTCGAGCCCCATCAGCCACCCCAGTATCCATGCGCCCTAGCGACCTTTTTGGTTTCTAGGGCGTTTTTCTTTTTGAGCTTATACCGACGCCATACCGACGCCGGTACCTGGCTTTGTACCGTCTGACGCCCAATTTGCAGCAGACCTCCCATCAGCCGGCCGAGTTCTTTGTTATCAGTGTCCAAGTGCTACCGCAATACGCAAATGTTG
Organism: uncultured Burkholderiales bacterium; assembly: GCA_903838355.1. Classification (GTDB taxonomy): domain Bacteria; phylum Pseudomonadota; class Gammaproteobacteria; order Burkholderiales; family Burkholderiaceae_C; genus Limnohabitans. Next base: position 20,362 of record CAILYC010000031.1, read on the forward strand.
TCGTGTATCATCATTGCATGTTCCATATTAAGACCATGGCCGTTTTTTGCGGCTCCAATTTTGGTTTTTCACCCCTTTATCAAAAAGCTGCGCAAGATTTGGGTGCTGAATTGGTGCGTCAAAACATTGCGTTGGTGTACGGTGGCACCACCAAGGGGCTCATGGGGGTGATTGCCGACACCGTCTTAGATCTGGGTGGGCAAGTGACCGGCATCATTACGCAAAAACTTTACGACAAGGGACAGTTTCACCAGAGATTGACCCATCACATGGTGTCACCCACCATGCGAGAGCGAAAAGCCAAAATGAGCGAGCTCTCTGACGCCTTTATTGCTTTGCCGGGGGGATTTGGGACTTTCGAGGAGTTGCTCGAAGTGGCAACTCTCACGCAGTTGGGCGAGCACTCCAAAGCGTGCGGCGTCTTGAACATCCTGGGGTTTTACGAGCCCTTGAAGCTTTTAATGGACAAAGCGATTGAAGAGGGGTTTATGAAACCCCAAATGAGAGACACGGTGCTGTTTGAGCACGATCCTGCGGCATTGTTGAAGGTCTTGAATTCGTGGCAAGCACCCACCGTAGACAAATGGATCGATGCACCCGCGCCCTGATATTTTTAGTGAAACCTAGGCTCTAATGATGAAAACTCAACAACTCAAAATCACCTGTGCGGGCATGACCTTCAAGGCCAATACCCACCCACAAGCCCCCAAGACGGTCGAGGCATTTTTAAAACTGTTGCCCTACAAACAAAAGTTAATTCATGTGCGCTGGAGCGGTGAGGGCGTTTGGGTGCCCTTGGGCGACTGGAAGTTGGGAGTGGATTTTGAGAACCACACATCGCACCCTTCTGTGGGCGATATTTTGTTTTACCCCGGTGGCTACAGTGAGACCGAAATCATTTTGGCCTATGGGTCGTGTTGCTTTGCTAGCAAATTGGGGCAATTGGCGGGAAATCACTTCTTAACGATTGTTGAGGGGCGTGAACAGTTGCCCGCTTTGGGTAAGAAAATTCTATGGGAAGGCGCCCACGAAGTTGTCTTCGAATTGGCCTAATAACCCTTGGCTTTCTCGATCAAATAAGCGCATTGGGCTTGACGAACGAATTTGAATTCTCTTGATGGACTGCTGATGAAGCCGAGCTCCTATAGCCCAAACGATTTATTGGGCGAGCTCGCTTGTCTTCTGAAGACCACAGGCTTGCCGCCGTGCTCGCGCTTGAACATCCATTGAGCCAGAGCCGAGTCCAAATGGGTGGCGTGCCCTGGAAACCATTTCACCAACTCTCGGGTGAAGCTGCGCCCCACTTCAAAATCCCCCAAGACTACCCTCTGTCTGACCTCTAGCAAAGACAGCATGACCGCGGCATGCTCGTCGATATGGCACTGTGCAGGCGGGAACTCGGTGTCCCTCATCCACTGGTCTTCTGTCTCGAAATGCGATTTGGCATGGACGGCAAACTCATCCAGATGCGCAAGGAGATCCTCATCCTTGCTGTGGAGCAAGCGATGGACCACATCGACAAACTCTTCGTGCACTTCGTCAATCGGGTCAAAGCCCAACAAAAACTCATCGGACCAAGTGAGGTCATCGGGCGGTGTAATCAAGTGTGATTGCATGGTGCGGGGTCTTTGATTCGAAAAACAGTGGAGAACAAGGAGTGATCTTATAAGAGATTTTAACCATTGAACTGGGCCCAAGACTCGCCGTTTTTTGAGATTGATCAAGTCGGCCCGTCAACGGTCTGAGCATCCATTGGGTGGGGACGTGGACGAAGAATTTGTAAGACGCAATGCTAATGGTTTACCACATTGGGTCTGAGGTCGATTTCTTCTATATTTGTGGGCTGAAATGTCGATTATTTTAGGAGTCTGCTTTGAAAAAGCTTTCATTGACCTGGGTTTTGAGTGTGGGTTTGTTCATGGGTTGCATACAGTCTCACGCCCAGATCGCACCGGCTCGAACGCTCGAGCAGTTGAAGATGGAGACCCAAGATCGTGCCAACCGTGGCGCTTACCCCTTGGCAGAATTGGATCCAGAGGGTGCCCGTGAGGCCTTGGCGCATTTGAACAGTCTGGATCACGAGGATTGGGCCCGGGCTTGGATCCCCGTTGGAGATCAGCACATCCAAGCGGGCAAGGCGCTTGAGGGGGTGGACAAAGAAAAAGCAGCCCATGAATATGAAAAGGCCTTGCAATACTATTTGTTTGCTCGCTTTCCGGTGGAGGATACTCCCCTTACTGAAAAAGCCTATTCACTTGCCCGTGACGCTTTTAAGCAATATGCGCGCTTGGTCGATCCACCATTTGAAGTCATGAGTTTTCAGTTTCAAGGCAAGACCATCACCGGTTATTTGAGAAAGCCCAAGGGTGTCGCCAAGCCACCCATTGTGATCACGGTCGGTGGTTTAGACAGCCGCAAAGAGAGCAATGCGATTCGCGAAGGTGTATACCTCAAACACGGTGTGGCCTACTTGTCCATGGACATGCCAGGCACGGGTGAGAACAAAATCAAAATTGAGCCAGGCGCTGAAAAAGTTTTTTCTGTGGCGATCGATGAGCTGCAAAAACGCACGGATGTGGACGCCAACCGCATCGTGGTCTTTGGCGGCAGTTGGGGCGGGCATTGGTCGGCCAGGGTGGGTTTTACGGAAAAAAACCGTCTCAAAGGCGTGGTGGTGCAAGCCGGACCAGTTCATGAGTATTTTCAGCCCGAATGGCAAAAGAAAGCTTTGGGCAATACAGAATATCTGTTTGGTTTGTTCCAAGCCAGGGCTGCGATCTACGGCGTAAAAACCTTGGATGACTTTTTGGCCTATGGCCCAAAGATGAGCATCAAAGATGAGCATTGGCTAGACAAGCCCTCCGCACCCATGCTGTTGGTCAATGGGGCAAAAGACAGCCAAGTGCCCATTGAAGATTTGTTTTTGCTCTTAAAAACAGGCTCGCCCAAAGAGGTTTGGTTCAATCCCGAGGGTGGGCACATGGGCCGATCCAAAACACTCAAGGATGAGGCCATTCTTCAAACGATCGTTGTTCCTTGGGTGGTGAGAAAACTCAACCCTTGACCGACAAGGAGTCCTTGTCTGCAAGCTTAAATTGCGTCTCTTGCACCATGATCATCCTTCGCTTGAACATCAATCCCAAGCCCAATCAAATCCATCGCTCTAACGTCAGATCACTTTCATGTCCTATCTTCAGCTCCAGCGCGCCTATCGTTTCAGTTGCACTTTGAAGGTGGGGGCGCTTTTGCTCATGTTCGTGCCATGGGTGAATGCCCAAGACCTTGCCCTCAGTTATCCCAATAAGCCGGTCAGAATCATTGCGCCACAGGCGCCAGGCGGTGGTGTGGACTTGGTCGGACGCATTCTTATTGACCAAATGCGACTGGCCATGGGACAACCCTTTTTACTGGACAATGAAGCAGGGGCGGGTGGCGCGATCGCTGCAAAAATGACTTCCCGCGCGACTCCAGACGGCTACACCTTGATGATTGGTTATGTGGCCACCCATGGCACCACCCCAGCGGTCAAAAAAGGCATTTACGACCCCATCAAAGACTTTACCGCCATTGCCATGCTGGGTGGCACACCCAATGTGTTGGTGATCAACAAAAATTTGCCGGTGAACAATCTTGGTGAATTGGTGATCTATGCCAAAGAGCATCCCACTCAAACCGATTACGGTACATCGGGGGTGGGCACCTTGAACCATTTGCTCATGGAGCAATTCAAAAATTTGACCGGTATGACCAGTCAAGCCATTGCATACCGCAGCATTGGACAAGCTTTTACCGACTCCATCGGAGGTCATATCCAGATCATCTTTCCAGGTTTGTCTGCCGGCTTGCCCCACATTCGAAATGGTTCATTCAAGGCCTTGGCGGTGACGGGAGAAACCCGCCACGCTCTGCTGCCCGATGTGCCCACGTTCAAGGAGTCCGGCTATGAGGGATTCAATGGCTTGACCTGGTATGGCATTGTTGGCCCCCCCAAACTCCCCGATGCCATTCGCAACAAGTTGAATGTTGAAATCAATAAAATATTGAGCTTGCCGCAAGTGCGCAAAAGTTTTTCTGAACAAGCCTTGAACATCATGCCCATGAGCCCTAAAGAATTTGAAAACTACATTCAGCTGGAAGTCAAACACTGGCACGAAGTCTCCGTGACCAGCAAAATCGCCTTGGAGTGAGAGTCATGGATCCATTGCCTAGCGTTTCAATCTCCGAGCAGTGGGGCCAGGCCTTTGCCAGGCCCACAACCCAGTCCACAACCCAGTCCAAAAAGAGGACTAATGGCCAGGATGTCTTGCCCGTCAACATGCAAACCCTGGTCGATGCGCTGTTGGTCGATGTCGCTGGTCTTTGTGTGGCGGCTCGTCACTCTGATTATGTCGGGGCCATGCACCGCGCAAGCTTGGAGCCGGGAGTCTGCACCGTGATTGGCCATGCGGGGTCAGCGAGCGTCGCCGCCGCTGCGCTTATCAATGGCACCGCCACCCATGGCGAGGATTACGATGACACCTTTGAGGGTGGCCCCATCCACGCCGGTGCAGTGGTGGTTCCTGGGGTGCTGGCCGCCGCACAGTTTCACCACTTGAGTGGTGCTGATTTGGCCTGGGGCATTGCGGTGGGCTCTGAAGTCATGTGTCGCTTGTGCAGTGTTGCGCCCAAAAAAGTTCATCAAGCGGGATTCCACCCCACCGCCGTGTTTGGCGCCTTGGGCGCGGCCGCGGGCGTGGCCAGTGCATTGTCCTTGACTCCCCATCAGTGGATGAATGCCTTGGGGATTGCCGGCAGCATGGCGTCTGGCATCATTGAATACTTGGCCGAAGGGGCGTGGACCAAGCGCATGCACCCCGGGTGGGCGGCGCAAGCGGGTTACCGTGCGGCTCGCTTGGCCCAAGAGGGATTCACGGGCCCGAGAACCCTCTTTGAGGGTACGCATGGCTTTTTCCATGCATTTGCCAATACCGATGAGGGTTTTTTTGAAGAAATGTTGAGCCATGCAGGCGTTCAATGGCTGGCCGCCGACATGGCGTTCAAACCCTATGCCTGTGGAACCATGGCACACCCTTACATCGATTGCGCAAGGGCCTTGGTCAAGGGTGGACTCAAGGTGCAAGACATTGACCACATTCAGTGCAATACCGCCCATGGCATTGTTCACCGTTTGTGGGAACCCCTTGCGGCCAAGCAACAACCGATCAATGGCTACGCGGCCAAATTCAGCATCCCCTATGCTGTGGCGGTGGGGCTGCTGAGAGGCGATGCTGGGCTCGTTGAATATGAACCGCAGGTGGTGCACGACGAGCAGGTGAGACATTTGGCCAGCAAAGTGAGCTATGTGGTGGATCCTGATAATCCCTACCCGAAAAAATTCACCGGGCATGTCCGCGTCACGCTCAAAAACGGGCAAGTGATGGAGGCCCAACAAGATCACTTCCGCGGTGGCAAGGACGACCCCATGAGCCAAACCGATTTGCATCAAAAATTTCTTGCCAATTGTGCCTATGGGGGATGGTCGTCAGATTTGTCGCACTCGGCCTTGGCGTTGCTTCTTGGCATGAGACACGCCTTGGTGATTGAAGCTTCCTTGCTGGGACAATGAGACATGGGCGAATCGCAAATGACTGAGGGCTTGGCCCAGGGGGAATTGTCAGGCCGAGTGGCTTTGGTGACCGGTTCTGCTCGCAACATTGGTCGCGCCATTGCGCTGGGGCTTGCGCGTGCTGGGGCCAAGGTGATGGTGAGTGCCGTGAGCGACCAAGTTGAGGCTGAGCGGGTTGCGCAGGAGATTCGAGATCTGGGAGGGCAAGCCCAAGTGCACTTGGCCAATGTGTCGAGTCCTGAGCAAGTGCTGGGTTTGGTCAATGCCTGCGTCAAATCGTTTGGACGGCTCGATATCCTTGTCAACAACGCGGCCCTTAGGCGACACGCCAAGTTCGAGGAACTCGGCTGGGAGCAGTGGAGAGAGGTCATCGGGGTGATTTTGGATGGATCTTATTTGTGCTCTCATGCAGCCCTTGAGCATTTGAAACGCTCGGACATGGCCAGCATCATCAATTTTGGCGGCATGTCGGCACACACCGGTTCACGCGAGCGCGTGCATGTGATTGCCGCCAAAACGGGGTTGATTGGACTTACCCGAGCGCTGGCTTGCGATTTAAGCGAACACGGCGTCAATGTCAATTGCGTGGTGCCCGGATTGATCGAGACCGAGCGGGGAGAGAGTGCGGGCCTTGGAGCCCCTGAGCACCATGCGAAAAATAAAACCTTGTCGGGTCTCAAAGGGCGAACCGAAGACGTTGCCGATTTGGTGGTTTTTTTGTGTGGTCCCAAGGCGCGCTACATCACCGGTCAAACCCTGCATGCCAATGGCGGTGCTTATTTCAGTTAACCCAGGGCAGTCTCGTCAAGATTGGGTTGAACCTTGCGCGGGTGCAGTGCCCACATCTTGCGCTCTCAGATCCAAGCTTGAATCACATAATCAAAGCTCGCTTGTGCATTGATGAGGTCAACACGCTGGAGTTTGATTTTCCAGTCTCCCGACTCTTTGATCAAGCTGTGGCGATAGCTCCCAGCAAAATGCCGCACATGGTCGCGCCGCAGCTCCATCATTTGGAACTTGCTAAAGACCTCTAAAGAGTCCTCTCCTTGAGACTCCACCACGATATTGCCCACCATGTGGTTGGTCTCCCACAAAGGGGCTTGTGACCAGGCATTGGGGTGCTGCAAGCGCCCCATGCGCACCTCCATCAAGAGCTTGTCCTCGGCAAAGATAGACGCTTCACGCTGCCAATCGGTTTGATCTGCACGAGCAGGTGCCCAGTAAACACCGGCGCTTGAAAAGAGTTCTATAAAGCCAGACCAATTCTTGGCGTCGAGCATGGCGGCTTGGGCAAACAAGAGGTGATGAACTTCTTGCTCGAGTTCGCGCCCGATGGTCATGGCTTTGGGAATGTAGCCTTTGGCGCTCACGCTGCCTCGGCCCATGTGGTCGGGCGCAATGGATTCGGCCCCCGTCATGGACTGCACGGCTTCAATGACAACGCCGCTGCCCAATGCTTCTTTAACGATGGTTTGATTCATGGTGTGTTGTCTCCGTTAGACCGGGTTTGGGCTTTGCGCGCTCAGCATATAAGCTTTCCAAGCAATGAACTGGTTTCTCATCACCACTTCCGATGTGCCGTTGTTGGAGTAAAGGACGCCTTCTTTTTCAGTGTCTTGGCCGTAATTGCGGTGCAGGCTCACCCATTCGCCCCCGTTCGATTGCAGACCAATTTGAGCTTTGGTCCAGTTTTCCAAATCGTCTGCATTGATCATGGTGGCGGGGGAATTCACCAAATTGAAGTACCACAAGGAGCGTTGGTAAATGGCTTCAGGCACACCTTTGAGTCTGAAATGCCAAATCTCCGACTGGGTTTCGCTCGCTGAGATGGGCCTCAAACAACGCAATTGCTGCAGCGGCGACTGCACCGAAAGATAGGGGTAAATCAAGACGTGGTGAATGCTTCGCCCCAAGTATTCCTCGCCTTTTTCTTCACCATAAGCTTTTTTCAGGATGCCTTCGTATTCAACGGTGTCGGGGTCGGTGGGGCGCAGTCCCATGTAAGCCTTCAAGATACCATGGCCATGGGGGAAGTTGACGGTTTGCACGCTGTCCCATTGGTCAAAACTCGATGCAAAGGTGGAGAGGTAATGGAAAAATAGAGGGGCCGAGCCATTGTCTGATTTCAATCTTTGCTCCACACGTCGAGCAGCCACCCCCGTGGATTGGTGCGTGACCGAGGGGTGCAAGGCGTCGAGTTGGTTTTCCATGAAGAATTTCCAGTTCGATTTTTGCACGACGCGGTGCATCACTGGAACAGCCTCGACTTCACCCATGGGTGAGCGGTCACACATGTCGTCAAAGGCGACTTTGGCATCCCCCAAGAACTCAAGCAAGTCGGGCCCTGTCGAGGACAAAGAGGCAAAGACAAATCCTCGGTAACTCTTGACTCTGGCAGCGGGTACCATGCTGCTGTCGGGGTCGCTCGTCTTCAAGGCCGTGCCGTCATAGCCTTTCATCAAGGGAATGGCTCTGACTTTGCCATTGAGGTGAAAACTCCAAGCATGGTAAGAGCAGACAAAGGCTTGTCCGGTGTTGCCACTTTGGTTGCCACACAACTGCACCCCGCGGTGGGGACAACGGTTGTAGAGCACCTGAACCACTTGGTCCTTGTCTCTCACCATCACCATGGGCTGGCGCCCGATTTGAACCGTCCAGTAGTCGCCCACGTTTTTGACCTGGGATTCGTGGCCGCAGTAGACCCACGCTTTTTCAAAAATATGTTCCATCTCCAGCTCAAACAAACGCTCGTCGGTGTAGACACTTTTGTGAACCTTGTCGGGTTGCACCAAGTGTTCCAGGTCAAGGGTGGTCATGCCATTCTCCAGTTGTCAAATGTAGAGCCCATCAAAGGGGGGGGTGCTGGTGAGTTGACACAGCATAACCACGCTCGGGGCCAGGGTTGAATCATCATTTCGATTGACCGAGTTTAAAGGATTGGGAGCCCAGTTTTTTAAACGCCCAAATAACGATGCCACACATCGCGATTTTGCGCCAGATCGCTCGAGTGGCCCGTCCAAGCCACAGCACCGCGCTCCATGATCAGGTGACGATCACACAGCTCAATGAGCCGCTCCACGTACTTGTCCACGATGATGAGGGTTTGGCCCTCGTTTCTCAGCAAGCGCAGGCAGTTCCAAATTTCTTCTCGAATCAAAGGCGCCAGTCCTTCGCTGGCTTCGTCCAAGATCAACAATTTCGGGTGGGTGACCAAGGCGCGTCCGATGGCCAGCATTTGCTGCTCGCCCCCCGAGAGTTGCCGCCCGAGGTGGTGTCGACGCTCGGCCAAGCGGCCAAAGAGTTGATAGACGCGCTTATCGTTCCACGCGGGCAGGCCCGATCGTGGGGGTTTTGTAAATGCCGTGAGGTGTTCATGAACGGTGAGGTTGGGAAAGACATGTCTCCCCTCTGGCACCACGGACAGTCCCAAGTTGGCAATGCGATCAATGGACCATCCCTTCAAGGACTGCCCCTGCCACTCAATGGCACCTTGGTGGTGGCTTTTAAGACCCAAGATGCATTTCAAAAGGGTACTCTTGCCCATGCCATTTCGGCCAAGCAGTCCAATGCACTCACCGCTTTGGATGGACAAGTCCACGCCAAAGAGGACCTGTGACAGGCCATAAGAGGCTTGCAAACCATGCACCTTCAAAAGAGCGGAGCTCATGCGTGTTCATCTCCCAAATAGGCTTGGATCACGGCGGGGTCTTGTCGAATGGATTGAGGAGTTCCACTGGCAATAATTTGGCCGTTGACCAACACGGAGAGTCGGTGGGCCAAGCGAAACACGGTGTCCATGTCGTGCTCAATGAGCAAGATGGCAGCAGTTTTGTTGAGCCGCTCTATGAGGGCGATGATGCGCTCAGACTCTTGAGCGCCAGTCCCCGCCATCGGCTCGTCCAAAAGGATGAGTTTGGGTTGTGTTGCCAAGGCCAGCCCAAGCTCCAAAATTCTTTGTTCCGCGTGGGACAAGGTCTGGGCGAGTTCGCTGTGACGATGCGCAAGACCAATGTCGCTCAAGATGGCCTGGGCCTGGTCGTTCAAGGCTCGATCCTCTTTGGCCGGTCGCCAAAAAGAAAACGAGTGGCCACGTTTGGCCTGAAGAGCCAATGCGATGTTGTCCAGGCAGGTCATGGATTTGAAAAGACGGGTGATTTGGTAGGAGCGCACCAGTCCTTTTTGGACACGCTCGTGCATGGACAAATGGGTGACTTGCTGGCCTTCAAAAAATAACTCGCCACTGTCGCTTTGGAGTTGACCACTCAACTGGGTCACCAAGGTGGTTTTGCCCGCCCCATTGGGTCCAATCAAGGCGTGTATTTCGTGGGGGTAAACCTCAAGACTGACATGGTTTGTGGCCAGCAATTCGCCATAGCGTTTGACCAAGTCGTGGGCTTGCAAAATGGCGCTGGGCTTCATGGGGAGCCCTTCTTTGGGGTCTGCGCTTGGGGTGGTGGCCCGGGTTTAAGCCGCAAGGAGGCGCTGGCTTTGGCCCACAAGCCGCTGAGTCCTTGCGGTGTCAAGAGGACCACAGAGAGCAAAAACCAGCCCACATAAAAAGCGCCATGGGTCGTGTATTGCGCCAAAATCGTCTCCAACCCCAAAAGTGTGATGGCACCCCAAATGCCACAGCTCAGGGTCCCCACCCCGCCCAAAATCACCATGATCATCAAAAGCCCCGACTCCATCCAATGGAGCACGTTGGGACCCACATATTTTTGTTGATTCACGAGCAAGGCGCCCGCCAGTCCTGCCAGCATGGCCGAGAGCGTGAAGGCCACAAGTTTGTATTGAAAAGCGTTGATGCCAATCGATTCCACACGCGTATCATCGTCCTTCAAGGCTTGCAAGACGCGGCCAAATTTCGAGCGCAGGAGTCGATTCATTAAAAAGAGGCTCGCACACACCGTGAACAACACCAACCAATAAAATTGCAGGTCTTTTTTGAGATGCTCTCCAAGGCCCAAGGTGAAGCGCTGGGCCAAATTAATGCCCTCGTCTCCACCAAAACTTTTGATGGAGTTGATCAGGTAAAACATCATTTGGGCAAAGGCGAGCGTGATCATGATGAAGTACACCCCGCGCGTGCGCAGACTCACCAGCCCGATGAGCAGCGCCAAGCCGCCACTCACCGCGATCGATGCACCCAGACAAGCCCAGGCGTTGGTGACGCCGGCCCCCATCAGCATGGCCGTGGTGTAGGCGCCAGCACCTAAATAGGCCGCATGTCCAAAGGAGATGAGGCCACCATAGCCTAAAATGAAGTTCAAGCTGCAAGCCGCCAGTCCCAAGATCAACATTTTGCTCAGCAGGGAAATGTAAAAGCCCGAATCGAAGGCGATGAGCACCCAAGGCGCTGAGACACCCACGGCAATGGCAAAGATCCACGGCAGGCATTGACGCGTCACGGGCCAGTGGGGGACAGGGGTTGGGGTTTTCAATTGGCGAAGCCTCAGAATTTAGCGGGCTCAGTTGTTCGAGCTGAACAGCCCCTGGGGCTTGTAAAACAAAACCCCAGCCATCAAGACATAAACCAAGATGGAGGCCAAAGAAGGTCCCGCAGCACTCGCCCACAAGGGTGGCAAAAATAGCCCCAAAACGTGAGGCAGCAAGCCGCGACCCAAGGTGTCGACCACACCCACCAAAATTGAGCCCACAAAGGCGCCCCAAATTGAGCCGATGCCACCGATCACAATCACGACAAAGGCCAAAATTAAGATGTTCTCACCCATGCCCACTTGCACCGCGAGCAAGGGTGCCAGCATGGCGCCAGAGAACGCGCACATGGCGGCCCCGAGTCCAAAGACGGCGGTGAAAAGTCGCTTGATGTTGATCCCCATGGACATGGCCATCTGTCTGTCCGATGCGCCTGCTCGCACCCAAGCACCGAGCTTGGTGTGGTTGACCAAGAGGTACAAGGCGAGTGCCAAGACGCTCCCCATGCCGATGAGCATGAGTCGGTAGCTAGGATAGAGGAGACCGGGTAAGATTTCAATGGGTCCGGAAAGCGCTGCTGGGGCAGACAAAGGCAAATCGGTGCCCCACACCATCTTGACCGATTCATTCAAGATGAGGATGAGGGCAAAGGTGGCGAGCACTTGCGAGAGGTGATCTCGGGCGTAGAGTGGTCTGAGAAGCGTGACCTCCATGATCATCCCGATCCCCGCAGTCAAGACCATGGCCAAGGCCACACTCAAGGCAAAAGAGTCGATCAAAGGGTAAAGCCAAGCCGCGAGGAAGGCCCCCACCATGTAGAGCGCACCATGGGCCAAATTGATCATGTCCATGATGCCAAACACCAAGGTGAGCCCCGAGGCGAGCAAAAACAGCATCAAGCCAAACTGCAGGCCATTCAAGGCCTGCTCGATCAACAAGATAGAACTCATCACACGCCCAAACCTAAAAGCTCAACGCAGTGGGCAATCTTGGACGTAAGCGTCACCGTGGTTGGTCATGATGGGTTGGCCCACGATTTTGTTGATCAAACGGCCTTGCCCATCTTTTTGCACTTCGCGCAGGTAGTAGTTTTGGATGGGGTAGTGGTTGGTGTTGAATTTGAAGTCACCGCGCACCGATGCAAACTTGGCGTCTTTGAGGTTTTTGCGCAATTGGTCTTTGTCGGCCAAGTTGCCACTGCTTGCACGAACGGCTGCATCAATCAAGAGCGCGGTGTCATAGCCCTGAGCGGCATAAAGGGTGGGCAAGCGTTTGTACTCTTTTTCAAATTCGGCCACAAACTTTTTGTTCGCGGCATTGGGCAAATCCAGTCCCCAGTGGGAGGTGTCAAAGATGCCCATCATGTCGGCACCCACGCCACGAATGATGTCTTGGTCAGCCCCAAAACCTGGGACCAAAAGTTTTGTGTCTTTGGCCAAGCCCGCTGCCACAAACTGTTTGATGAAATTCACACCGGGACCACCGGGTAAAAAGACATAGAGCACTTCGGGCTTGGCGGCGCGAATCTCGGCCAATTCGGCCGAATAGTCCAATTGGCCAAGCTTGGTGTAAACCTCACCCAAAATTTTGCCTTTGTAAAAACGCTTAAAACCGGCCAAGGAGTCTTGACCCGCTTGGTAGTTGGGGGCCATCAAATAAGCGCTCTTGACCCCTTTATTGGTGGCGTATTGGCCTGCCGCTTCGTGGTAGGCGTCGTTGGGCCAAGACACCGCAAAGAAGTTGGCACTGCATTGTTTGCCAGCCAAGGGGGAGGGTGCCGCGTTGGGGCTCAAATAAAAGATGCCGGTGTCCTCGGTGGCTGGCAGCGCCGCGAGCATGATGTTGGAAAAAACCACCCCAGTCATGAAGTCCACATGGTCCTTTTGCACCATTTTCTCAAAGAGCTCTTTGGCCACATCGGGCTTGAATTGGTCGTCGCCGATCAACACTTCGGCGGGCAAGCCCCCGAGTTTGCCGCCGTTGAGTTTGACGGCCAGCATGAAAGCGTCGCGAATATCGGTCCCCAGTGCAGACGATGGCCCCGACAAGGTGCTCACAAATCCAACCTTGATCTTGTCGGCCGCAATGGCCCAAGACGTGAGGCCAAGGCACAGTGCGCTCAGGATCAACTGGGCAGTCATTTTTCTGATGTTCATTGAAAACTCCATAGGGTTTTTTTGAAAGAATGCGTTCAAGGGTTTAGGCCGCGGATTCGGGTTTTCCCTTGTATGCACCGTGTGAAAATTCATTTCGATGATGAGGCCCGATGACAACAAGGAGAACAAACATGATACAGGCAAAGACGGCCCATAAAGAAGGGCATCAGGGAAATCATTCCCTATCGGGTGTCTGCAGGCCAATGATATTATGAGCTTGAATTCAGAGCAACATCAATGCACGCATGCCTCCACACAGAGCGTGCCAATGGAAGAACAGTTGAGGTAAAAAAACAATGGCTGAGCGCTCATTCAAAGAAGAGGTCCAAAAGCTCAAGCTCGGCGAGGGCGAGGAGTTTCGTGGCGAGGGCATTTTGGCGGTCACCAAAGCACTGCTTGAGTCGGGCGTGTCCTATGTGGCGGGTTATCAAGGGGCGCCCATCTCGCACTTGATGGATGTGCTCTCGGACGCCCAAGACATTTTGACTCAACAAGGCGTTCGCTTTGAGAGCAGCGCCAGCGAAGCGACAGCGGCGGCAACCTTGGCGGCCAGTGTCAATTACCCCTTGCGAGGCGCCGTGACCTTCAAGGCCACTGTCGGCACCAATGTCGCAAGCGACGCCTTGGCCAATTTGTCCTCAGGGGGTGTCTTGGGTGGGGCCCTCATCATAGTGGGTGAGGACTATGGGGATGGGTCGTCCATCATGCAAGAGAGAAGCCATGCCTTTGCCATGAAGTCTCAAATCTGGCTGCTCGACCCCAGGCCCAATTTGCCCAGCATGGTGCGGGCCGTCAAAATGGGGTTTGAGCTCTCGGAGGCCAGCAACACGCCAGTCATGATGCAACTTCGCATTCGCGCGTGTCATGTGCACGGCCGCTTCAAAACGTCGCAAAACTTGAAGCCCAAGTTTACCTTGGCCGATGCGCTCAAGAACCCCAAGCGCGACGTCTCTCGCATCGTCTTGCCCCCTGCCTCCTTTGTGCATGAGCAAGAAAAAGTGATCTCGCGTTGGCCCAAAGCCATCAAGTTCATCCAAGAGCATGAGCTCAATGAGTTTTTTGCGCTGGGAAAGGGGCCTATTGGCATCATCTTGCAAGGCGGCATGTACAACACCGTGGTGAGAGCGCTGCAAAGGCTTGGGCTGTCTGATGTCTACGGTCAAAGTCAAGTGCCCTTGTATGTGATGAATGTGGCTTACCCTGTCATCCCCACGGAAGTGCTGAAGTTTTGCCAAGGCTTGGAAGCGGTTTTGATGGTCGAGGAGGGTCAACCCAACCATGTTGAGCAAAACTTGGCACACCTGCTCAGAAGCGAAGGGGTCCAAACGCAGCTTCATGGCAAAGACTTTTTGCCCCTGGCTGGGGAGTATGTGAGCAGTGCGGTTGAAAAGGGTCTGGGGGACTTTTTGCGCTACTACGGTGGTTTGCCAAAGACTGCGGCCAACCTTGAGTCCTCACTGCAAAGCGATCAAGCTGTCGACTCCATACCCCGTGAGCGCCATGCCGAGGTGATCAAGGCCATTGCACCGCATGTGCATGCTCGCCCGCCTGGGTTTTGCACTGGCTGCCCTGAGCGCCCCATTTTTACCGCCATGAAGCTCATGGAAAAAGAACTGGGGACTCACCACGTCAGCGCTGACATTGGTTGTCACTTGTTTTCTATCTTGCCGCCCTTTAATTTGGGCAACACCACCATGGGTTATGGCCTGGGTACTGCCGGCTCTTCCGCCTTCAATGACGCGGCTTCTAGCAAAGCCATCTCTATCATGGGAGATGGCGGTTTTTGGCACAATGGCTTGACCTCAGGTGTGGCCAACGCTGTCTTCAATAAAAGCCGCAACTTGACCCTCATTGTCGACAACAGTTACACCTCGGCCACGGGTGGCCAAGATGTGCTGTCTTCCAAAGCCAGCAACCCCACCCGAAGCACCGGTCACGCCATCGAAAAAGCGGTCAAAGGTGTGGGGGTGACGTGGGTCAAAATGGTGAGACGAACCTATGACGTCGCGGGCATGCGAGACGCCATGAAGTTGGCATTGAACAGTGAGATGGAAGGCCCCAAGGTGATCATCGCTCAGTCCGAGTGCATGCTCAACAAGCAAAGGCGCGAGAAACCTTTGGTTCGAGCTGCACTCGCGCGCGGTGAACGCGTGGTGCGCGAAAAGTTCGGTGTGGACGAAGACACTTGCACGGGAGACCATTCTTGCATTCGCCTCTCGGGATGTCCATCACTGTCGATCAAAGACAACCCCGACCCATTGCGGCGAGAGCCGGTGGCAACCGTGTTGGACAGTTGTGTGGGATGCGGCGTTTGCGGCGAAGCGGCCCATGCGGCCGTGTTGTGTCCCTCCTTTTATGATGCAAAAATTATCTCCAATCCTGGGCTTTGGGAGCGCGTGCGCGGCAAGACGGCCCGAACAATTATTGCTTGGGTCCAGGCGAGACTGCACTCGCGCTCTATGCGTTATGGGTTTTGAACATGGGGACCCTTGAACCGATCAAAATCGCCATTCTGGCCATGGGCGGTGAGGGTGGAGGTGTCTTGGCCGATTGGATTGTGAGCCTGGGTGAGAGCCAGGGCTATATTGCACAAACAACCTCGGTGCCGGGTGTGGCCCAACGCACGGGTGCCACCATTTACTATTTGGAATTGTTCCCAGAGCAAGAGGCTCATCGCGTTGGCATGGCTCCGGTTCTCTCTCTCATGCCCACCCCCGGCGACGTCGATGTGGTGCTGGCCTCTGAGTTGATGGAGGCTGGCCGTGCGGTCGTGCGTGGTTTGGTGAGTCCTCACAAGACCACCCTCATCGCATCAACCCACCGTGTGTATTCGATGACGGAGAAAACCGCCCAGTCCGACGCTCGGGTGGATGCCCCAACCTTGATCGAGCAGTCGCGTTTGTCGGCACAACGCTTTGTCGCCTTTGACATGGCCCAAGTGGCCCAGCATCATCGCAGTGTCATCTCCGCCGTTCTTTTTGGTGCCTTGGCCGCCAGTGGCGCTTTGCCTTTTGCCAGCGAAGCCTTTGAGCGCACCATTGAAATGGCAGGCTTGGGCGTGGCGTCGAGTTTGGCGGCGTTCAAGGCGGGCATGGCCTTGGGCAGTTCGGCCCAGTCCGATGGTCGCCTCGAGCAACACAAAGCCACAAGCCATGGGACTTCATTGGCAGCCAAGCCCGCCCAAGGCTTGCACCCCGACATTGAGGTGCTCCTCGAGCGCTTGCAAAAACTCCCCCCTGCGTGTCATCCCTTGGCACTCGAGGGCCTCAGGCGCTTGGTGGACTATCAGGGCACTGCTTATGCCAATCTTTATTTGGATCGATTGAACAAGGTTGAGGCTGTTCTTCGCGGCAGCCATTGCACCCATGTGGAGATCCTGAGTGAGTGCGCGCGTCATTTGGCGCTTTGGATGTCTTACGAAGACACCGCCAGGGTGGCCGACCTTAAAACCCGGCACACACGCTTTGCTCGTGTGCGACACGAGGCCCAAGTCGAGCGTGAGCAAACGCTGGAAATCCATGAGTACTTCCATCCCCGAGTGCAAGAGGTGTGTGAAACTTTGCCGGCTTGGTGTGGACGTTTGATCTTGAACACCCCCCTTTTACACAACTGGATTTTGCGTTTGACGCAAAAAGGGCGTGTGATCCAAAGCACCTCACTGAGTGGTTTTTTGCTCTTAAGAACTGTGGCCTTGGCCCGTCACTGGCGGCAAAGCACTTTGCGCTATCAGTCAGAAAATAGCATGATTGAAGATTGGCTGGGTCGCATGCTGCGACTCATCCCCAAAGCCCCAGAATTGGCCATGGCTTACATTGAATGCCAAGGCTTGGTCAAAGGCTACAGCGATACCCACGAGCGTGGGGTGCGAAATTACCATCTCGTGGTGTCTTGTTTGGATCGAGACCCAGAGATGAGCGCAGCAACACTCAGGAGCTTGAGGCTCGCGGCCTTGGCCGATGAAGACGGTGAGACCCTTCGCCAAGAAGTCTTGCGCTTGGCCGCAGAGCATGCCTGAACACGCTGCGGTGTTTTTTTAACATCTCCAGGAGTTCTTTCGTGAAAACAGATTTACCACCAGAGGAGCATTTGTCTGAAACGGATGCGCTTTATCTGCGCCAAGCCATTGCTCACTCCCACACTGCACGCGCCAGTGGCAACCGTCCCTTTGGCGCCGTGATTGTGGCCAAGAGCGGCGAGGTCTTGGTGGAGTTTTACAACCAGTCCAAACAAGCGCAGGACTGCACGGCACACGCGGAGACCGGGGCCATTCGCATTGCAAGCCATGAGCACTCCAGATCCGTGCTCATGGAGGCCACCCTTTATGCGTCCGGCGAGCCGTGTGTGATGTGCTCGGGCGCGATCTTTTTATCAGGCATTCGCCGTGTGGTGTTTGGGCTAGACGCTGTTCGCATGCGGCAAATGCGCGGCCTCAAAGAAGAGTATCGCGATTTGGCATGGTCGATCAAAGAGATTTACCAGGCCTCTCCCCATCCCATCGAATGCATCGGGCCGGCCCTGATTGATGAGGCAAGCGAGTCCCATATTGGATTTTGGCAGCCCTAAGAACCAGGCGAGATTGAGGCTTAATTCACGCTGTCTTGGCAAGATCTTGCCAAGTGCTCACCACGCTGTCGGGGTTCAAGGAGATGGAGCTGATCTTGTTGTCCACCAACCAGCGGGCGAAGTCGGGGTGATCACTGGGCCCTTGTCCGCAAATGCCCACGTACTTGCCTTGTCGCAAACACGCTTGTATGGCCAATACGAGCAGGGCTTTGACAGCGGGGTCGCGTTCATCAAAGTCCTGGGCCAAAAGCTCCAGACCTGAGTCCCGATCCAGTCCCAAGGTGAGTTGGGTCAAATCGTTGGAGCCGATGGAAAAGCCATCAAAGTACTGTAAGAAATCATCGGCGAGGACCGCATTGCTGGGGATCTCGCACATCATGATGAGCTTGAGGTCGTCCACGCCACGTTGAAGCCCAAATGTGGCCAAACGCTCGGTCACCAGGCGGGCTTGCTTGAGCGTTCTCACAAAGGGGACCATCACTTGCACATTGGTGAGGCCCATGTCGCTGCGAACCCGGTGGATGGCTTCGCACTCCATGGCAAAAGCCTCGGCAAAGCTTTCGCTCAAATACCGCACGGCGCCCCTGAAGCCAAGCATGGGGTTTTCTTCCTCAGGCTCGTAGCGACTCCCCCCAATAAGGGTGCGGTATTCATTGGACTTGAAATCGGACAAGCGAACGATGACGGGCTTGGGCCAAAACGCCGCAGCAATCGTGGCCACCCCTTCACAAACTTTGTCCACATAAAAAGCCCTTGGTGAGGCATGTCCCCTGGCAACCGATTCGACGGCCTTTTTCAAGTCTGGGTCTACATTGGGGTAATCCAAAATGGCTTTGGGGTGCACGCCAATATTGTTGTTGATGATGAACTCCAAGCGAGCCAGTCCAACCCCCTCGTTGGGCAGTTGGCAAAAGTCAAATGCCAGGTGCGGGTTGCCCACATTCATCATGATTTTGGTGGCAATGTTGGGCATGGAGCCACGCGTGACCTGGGTGACTTCGGTCTCCAGCAAGCCGTCGTAAATGACCCCGGTGTCCCCCTCGGCGCAACAAACCGTGACCAAGGCTCCTTGCGTTAGTAAATCGGTGGCGTTGCCGCAACCGACCACCGCAGGTATGCCCAACTCGCGCGCTATGATGGCCGCATGGCAAGTGCGCCCACCTCGGTTGGTGACGATGGCGCTCGCGCGCTTCATGATCGGCTCCCAATTGGGGTCGGTCATGTCGGTGACCAAGACGTCGCCCGCTTTGACGCTGTCCATCTCCGAGAGATTTTGCACAATGCGCACGGGCCCAGAGCCAATCTTTTGGCCAATGGCACGACCCTGTGTGAGCAAGGCGCCTTTTCCTTTCAATTTGTAACGCTCCTCAACTTGACCCTTCATCTGGCTCTTGACGGTCTCGGGTCTGGCTTGCAGAATGTAGAGTTCGCCGTCGACGCCATCCTTGCCCCACTCGATGTCCATGGCGCGTCCATAGTGCACCTCAATGGCCAAGGCGTACTTGGCCAATTGCTCCACGTCGGCGTCACTTAAAGAAAACCGATTGCGCTGCTCGGTGGGAACTTCAGTGATCTTGACCCATTTGCCACTGCTTTGGAACTCCTGGGCTGTGGTGAAGACCATTTGCTCAAGTTTGGAGCCCAAGGCGCGTCGGATGATGGCTTTTTTGCCGGCCCGAAGCGACGGTTTGTGCACATAAAACTCGTCTGGGTTGACTGCGCCTTGCACAACGCTCTCGCCAAGCCCAAGGCTTGAGGTGATGAAGACCACGTCCTCAAAACCCGATTCTGTATCCAAGGTGAACATCACCCCGGCGGCCCCCAAATCGGAGCGAACCATTTTTTGCACTCCCACGGAGAGCGCGACGGTCTCGTGGGCAAAGCCTTTGTGCACCCGGTAGCTGATGGCGCGGTCGTTGTAGAGGGAGGCGAAGACCTCGCGCATTTTGCCTAAGATATGCTCAATGCCAGAGACGTTCAAAAAGGTTTCTTGTTGTCCGGCAAACGAGGCATCGGGCAAGTCCTCGGCTGTGGCCGAAGAGCGCACCGCAAAGGATGCGCCAATTGCGCTGCTCTCGAGCAGCAAGTGTGCGGCTCGGATGTCGCGCTCCAAGTCCGAGGGGAAGGGTTGCACCAAAATCCACTCGCGGATCTCTTGACCCGCTGCAGCCAAGGCCCGCACATCGTCCGCGTCCAGTGTAGACAATCTCTCTTGGATGCGATGGTCCAGGGACTGGTGGCGCAAAAACTCTCGAAAGGCATGGGCGGTGGTGGCAAAGCCCGTCGGAACTTTCACGCCTTGGGGCAACTGAGAGATCATCTCACCCAAACTCGCGTTTTTACCGCCCACTGACTCCACATCACTCATCCTTAATTTTTCAAAGGGCACCACCAAGTCTGTGGCATTGAATAAGGTTGACATGAAAGCGCTACTCCAGAGTTATACGAAATTTACAAAGGCCAGAAAGGCCAGAAAGCCCACTTTGAAAAAATGGGTGGCAACGCCTCCCCCCATGCATCCCCCATGGTTTAACCCATGGCGTTTCCCAATTCGTTTGCCACTGCCCTTGGGTCTCAAGCCGGATCGACGATCCCAGAGGATAATCATGTTATTTTAGGGCGAGGCAGGCGCGCGTGGGCTCGCCTTTGCGGCTTGCAGACCAAATTGGCAAAAGAAAGTGATGCGATGACCCATCGAAGTGTTTTTTTTATCTCTGACGGCACGGGAATCACGGCCGAGACTTTTGGCAATGCCATATTGGCTCAGTTTGAAATGAAGCCCCGCCACATTCGCTTGCCCTTTGTCGACTCGGTAGACAAGGCGCATCAGGCGGTGCGGCAAATTAACCACACCGCGGAGATCGAGGGCCAAAAGCCCATCGTGTTTACCACCTTGGTCAATACCGAGGTCTTGTCGGTGATTCAAACGCATTGCAAAGGCATGCTCCTTGACATGTTCAGCACCTTTGTCCACCCCTTGGAGGAGGAGTTGGGGATCAAATCACACCACCGTGTAGGCCGATTCTCCGATGTGAGCAAAAGTCAAGAATACCACGACCGCATTGAAGCCATCAACTACAGTTTGGCCCATGATGACGGCCAGTCGCACCGCGATTTGAAGCAAGCCGATGTGATTTTGGTGGGCGTGAGTCGCAGCGGCAAAACCCCCACCAGCCTTTATTTGGCCATGCAGCATGGCTTGAAAGCGGCCAATTACCCTTTGATTCCCGAGGATTTTGAGCGCCAACAGTTGCCCCAAGCTTTAAAAGAGCATTTGACCAAGGCCTTTGGCTTGACCATCCATCCCGAGCGACTGAGCGAGATTCGCAATGAGAGAAGACCCAACTCCAAGTACGCGAGTATGCCCAATTGCAGGCACGAGGTCGCGCAAGCCGAGGCGATGATGCGCCGAGCAGGCATCCGTTGGCTCTCGACCACCACCAAAAGCATTGAAGAAATTGCCACCACCATCTTGCAAGAAATTCGCCCTCAGAGCCTGACTTATTGAGACAGCCCTTGGGTGCCCAGCGCCCAGCCCCCAGCGCCAAGAGACCCGCAACAAGGGCCTGGCCTGGAGCATGCGTCAGTTGCTTTTAGCCCAGAGCGGCAATACCGGCTTTGGCGATTTGAACGTCCTCGTTGGACTTCACACCGCTGACCCCAACGGCGCCAATGACCTGGCCGTCTTTGACAATGGGCACGCCGCCTTCGAGCATGCCTTTGATGTCTGGGGCGGACAAAAATGCGTAACGACCGTTGTTGATGGTGTCTTCGTATATTTTTGTCTCGCGTCGGCCCATGGCGGCGGTGTGCGCTTTGGCAGGCGCCATGTGTGCAGAAAACGCGGGCGCACCATCAAGACGCTGCATCCACAGTAAATGTCCGCCATCGTCAACAATGGCAAAGCTCACCGCCCAGTTGTTGTGCAACGCGTGATTCTCACAGGCTGAGGCTATTTTTTTAAGGTCTTGGAGTTCAAGGCAATGTTTGGTTTTCATGGTGTTGCGGTTTAAAGTGAAAAAGTCTCTAACGTAAAGGCTATTGGGCGGCCAGTTCAGGTGTCAAAGTGCCCCATGCAGCCTCTTAAAGTTGGAATTATCAACTGTTTTTCTTGGGCGTTGTAGTACAAAAAACTGTAAATTTCGGTGGGAGGGGATGTTTTTTTGGGGTAATGCTGTTTCAATGCCCTTTTTTGTGAGGATAACTTGACTATGAAAGCGATTTTGCAGTCAAATATGTGTTGTGGCGTCAAACAAAAGACCCGTGGGACTTGAAAACTCCTAAAATAGACCCCAACTGCTGATGTAGTAACTTTTGGAGAAAACCCAATGAACGACAACTATCAAACTCTTGACTATTCATTTGTCAACACCTCGTTTGAGCAAAGAA
Source organism: uncultured Burkholderiales bacterium (assembly GCA_903838355.1). Lineage (GTDB taxonomy): Bacteria > Pseudomonadota > Gammaproteobacteria > Burkholderiales > Burkholderiaceae_C > Limnohabitans. Next base: position 42,511 of record CAILYC010000031.1, read on the forward strand.
ATCGCGTGCTCAGGAACACCTATTGGTTGTTGGCCTTGAGCTTGGTGCCCACAGTCTTGGGTGCTTGGTTGGGTGTCGCGACGGGTCTGAGCTTGGCGCTATCGGGGGGGCTTGGATTGGTGGTCTTCTTGGTGGGCGCATTTGGCTTCATCTACGCCATTGAAAGAACGAAAAATTCAGCCATGGGCGTGCCAGTATTGTTGGGCTTTACCTTTTTCATGGGCATCATGCTTTCTCGCATGATTGCCATGGTGTTGGGTTTTAAAAACGGCACCGAGTTGGTGATGATGGCCTTTGGCGGCACCGCAGGTGTCTTTTTCATGATGGCCAGTTTGTCCACCATGATCAAGCGAGAGTTGAGTGGCCTAGGCAAATGGCTTTATGTCGGCGCGGTGGTGCTGATGGTGGGCGGTTTGATCAATATTTTTGTGGGCTCAAGTGCTGGCATGATGGTCATCTCCATGCTGTCGATTGCGATCTTCAGCGCTTATATGCTTTATGACATCAAGTCCATCATCGATGGCGGTGAGACCAACTACATCAGCGCGACCTTGGCCTTGTACTTGGACATCATCAATGTCTTTCAAAGCCTACTTGCCTTGCTTGGTATCTTTGGCGGTGAACGCGAATAAGGCTTGAGTCCCAGGGGCCTCGGAGAAAATGCTCTAGACCCCTTTCTGATCTTTGAAGTCTGAGTCCCAAGGTGGAGTTGCCATGGGCTTTTTTTTGCCGGTTCAATTCTCGCCAGGACCCATCTTTTACACCATGGTGGCTTTCTCAAATACGGCCATGCTTTCCACGTGGGCGGTGTGGGGAAACATGTTGACGATGCCTGCGTGCGTGAGGGTGTAGCCTCCACCCTGGACCAAGCACTGCGCATCTCGGGCCAAAGTGGCGGGGTTGCAGCTCACGTACACGATCCTTTGCGGTGGGGCAAAGGGGCGTGCGTGAGGACCGGGATTGCGGGGGTGCTCAGGAGCAGGAGTTCCGCTCTCAACGACCGGCGCGACCTCGGTAAAGCCTGGGTTGATCAATTCGACCAAGGCTTTGACCAAGGCGAACGCCCCTTCTCTGGGCGGGTCAATCAGCCATTTTTGGGCATGCTCGAGCTCAATCAAATGGTCGGGCGTGATGGTGAATAAATTTTTGGTGATGAAGGTGGTCTTGGCCAAAGGTTTGGCGCGCAAGGGATTGTCACCATGGGGGTTTTGGCTGTTGGGGATGTGTCGAAGATTCAAGGCCAAATTTTCACGGCTGCGTGCGATGAGCTCCTCGCTGCCCTCAATGCCGATCACTTCGCCAGCCAATGTTGCCAAGGGCAAGGTGAAATTGCCCAGCCCACAAAACCAGTCGATTACACGCTCGTGCGGTTTGGGGGCCAAGAGTGAGAGGGCTTTGGAGACCAAGACTCGATTGATGTGCGGGTTGACCTGGGTGAAGTCGGTGGGACGGTAGGGCATGAGCACGCCAAAATCGGGCAACTCGTAACTGAGACTCTCTTGTTGAGCAGGGTAGCGAGGGTCTTGGGTCTGCATCAATTTGACCGTGTCTAAGCCCTTGGGTTGCAACCACCATTGCACCCGATGAACAGCGCCAAATTCGAGCAAACGCGTTTGGTCTGCCTCGCTCAGTGGCACCATGTGTCTGAGCACCAAGGCGGTGACGTGGTCGCCACAGGCGAGTTCAATTTGAGGGCAATGTTCTCTCGCTTGCAAGGATTCGATCAGCGCGCGCAGCGGCATCAAGAGTGCGCTCACATGCGGGGGCAAGATCGGACACACCGACATGTTGGCCACATAACGACTTTTCCGCTCGTGAAAGCCGACCAAGACTTGGCCTTTTTTGCGCACATCTTTGACAGACAATCGGGCGCGAAAGCGGTATCCCCAATCGGGTCCTTGGATGGGTCTGAGGATGGTTTGGGCTTGCACATGGCCCAAGTGTGTGAGCAAATCTTCCAAAACGCGTTGTTTGATGGCCACTTGAGCCGAGGCATCGGCGTGTTGCATTTTGCATCCCCCGCAAGAGCCCGAGTGGAGTCCAGCATGGGGGCATTTTGGCGTTACCCTGAGAGAGGAGTCTTTGATGATCTCGGTGAGAGAGGCTTTTTCCCAATTGTCTTTTTTGCGGTTGACGTTGGCCACCACCACCTCAAAGGGCAAGGCCCCATCGACAAACACCACTTTGCCGTCCTCGCGGTGCGCAATGCCTTGCGCATCCAAGTCCATGGACTCAATGTGCAGCCATTGGGGTGGTTTCGGTGCGGGTGCGTCGGTCATGTGGGAGTCTTCATGCAATCAAGAAGCGTTTAGTTAGGGGTGCAATTGAGGCCTGGGGGGCACATGGAGGCTGGCCAAGGCGGTGAAGCAGCAAGACGTGAAGCCTTGGGGGAGGGGTGGGGTGGGGGGTGACGGGCAGCAAGCCCCCAAATCAATGCGCTGGCAAGAATTTGGTGGGGTCCACAGGTTTGCCCAGCTTTCTGATTTCAAAGTGCAAATTCACTTGATCAGAGTCGGTGCTGCCCATTTCAGCGATCTTTTGACCTTTTTTGACCGATTGATCTTCCTTGACGAGCAAGGTCTGGTTGTGAGCGTAGGCGCTCAAGTAGGTGTTGTTGTGCTTGAGGATGACCAAGTTGCCGTAGCCACGAAGGCCATTGCCGGCATAGACCACCTTACCGTCTGCGGCCGCTTGCACAGCGTCTCCCGCCTTGCCCCCGATGTCCAGGCCTTTGAGGGTTTTGTTTTCATCAAAATAATTAATGATCGAGCCGTGGGCTGGCCAAGCAAAGCTCAATTCATCGCCACTCTCGCCGGCTTGGGGGGGCGATGAGGCCAGCGCGGGATTGGGTGTCGTGGTGGCGGTGGGTGGGGGCAAATTGCCCGGGCGTGAAGAGATCAAGTTGGGCGGGCCCGATGTGCTTGATGTGCTTGATGTGCCTGATGAGTCCGCAGCAGGGCTGGCCGTGATGGGGGGTGCAATCACGGTGTTGGTGACAGCACGCACAATGACGCTGGGGTTTTGTATATCTGTATTGGTGTTGCCCGTGGGCGTTGGCGTTGGCGCTTGAACACGCAACTGTTGTCCCACTTCCAACGAGTTGGGGTTGTCGAGGTTGTTCCATTTGGCCAGGTCTCGCCAATTCTGACCTTGATCCAGACCAATGCGAATGAGGGTGTCACCCGGTCTCACGGTGTAAAAGCCAGGTTGATCGGGTGGCAGAGACGATGCACGCTCAGTGGCCGGCTTGGCTTGTGGCATGGTGGCCCAAATCGTTTGTGTGCGACGGGCTTGGCGCTCTTCAACCGGGGCTGGCACTCGGTGAGAAGAGTCCATCATTGAGCAACCCTCCAACAAAGCCAAGAGCAAACTGCCCAAGAGCAACCCACTGCTTGATTGAACCTTTGAAAAACTCAACATGTCAAATCCCTTCGCATCATGCGACTCCCGATTTTAGGGGAACAAAGTGAACGGGCTCCAGCACCTGGCGCTCTAAGCCCCGAGGGGTTTTGTCGATCACCAAAAGACTTTGTGTCGAGCCTTCACTGGACCAGGGAGCGACCAAGCGCCCACCCATGGCCAGCTGATCAATCCAAGCCTGAGGCACCGTGTCGCCACCGGCCGCCGAAAGGATGCCACCGAATGGCCCCTCACTCGGGAGGCCGAGCATGCCGTCGCCAAAAATCAGCGTGACATTGCCCAACCCCATGGGGCTCAAGTTCTCAATGGCTTTGTCGTGCAGGCCTTTGAGCCGCTCAATGCTGAAGACCTCTTTGGACACCTCGCTGAGCAAGGCGGCTTGATAGCCGCATCCGGTGCCAATTTCGAGCACCTTGCCAATCTTGCCATTGATGAGTAAATTTTTCCCTCCTCTAAGGAGTGCAATCATGCGTGCAACCACATTGGGCTTGGAGATGGTTTGCCCCAGCCCGATGGGCAGGCTGGTGTCCTCATAAGCTTGGTTGACCAAGGCCGTGTCAACAAAACGGTGGCGCTCAACTTTGCCCATGGCTTTGAGCACCCATTCGTCTTCCAGGCCTTGGAGGGCGAGTTTTTGCACCATGCGCTCGCGCACCTTGGCCGAATCGAGACCGATGCCGCTTGGCATGGTGTTGATGGGGACTTTGACCTTGTGTGAAAGTGCGCTCGAGGCCAGGACCTTGGTTGCCGACAACTGTGTGCTGGGTGGATGGTGATCTTGACCAAAATCCACCTTGGCGGGAAAACCGGGGCGTTTTTTCATGCCAGGCGCTGGCCTTGGAGGGCTTGCTGCCAAGAGGCCAGGCCCTCGTGATGGGTCAAATCGACTTGCAAAGGCGTGATGGAAATGAAGCCATCTCGGGTGGCGTGGAAATCGGTGCCTTGAGCATCGTCTTTGGCCGCGCCCGCCCCTCCAATCCAGTACATGGTTTCACCTCTGGGATTTTCTTGTGTGATCACGCGCTCGGCCGCATGCCTGCGCCCCAGGCGGCAGATCTGAAAACCCTTGTGCTGTGCATGGGGTAAGTTGGGAATGTTCACATTCAGCAGCCAGGGGGCGGCTTTTTTGCCGGGCTCGGTGAAGAGTCTGCCTTGTGCGATGAGTGCCTCGACGATTTCTCTGGCGCGTTGGGCTGCATCGTCCAAGTGTTGCCAGCCTTTTTTGACTTGAGAAAACGCAATGGCCGGGATTCCCATCAAGTAGGCCTCCATGGCAGCACCCACTGTCCCAGAGTAAATGGTGTCATCTCCCATGTTGGCGCCGTTGTTGATCCCAGAGATGACCAAGTCAGGGCGAAAGTCAAGCAGCCCTGTCAAGGCGATATGGACACAGTCTGCTGGCGTGCCGTTGATGTAGCGGGTGTGCGGGTTGACTTGACTCACGTACAAGGGGGCATTGAGGGTCAAAGCATTGGACTTGGCACTGTTATTTTGTTCTGGGGCGACCACCATCACGTGGCCCATGTCCTTGAAGGCCTCGTACAAGGCCAAAATACCAGGGGCTTGATAGCCGTCGTCATTGGAGACCAAAATATTCATGGGCGGGGTAGGCGAAAAGCTCAGTGAGGGAGATGGATGCGGCCAAGGGTCGAAAAAACGGTTTGATTTTTAGTCTTTCAGTCGCCTCCCATTGTAGGGCCTGAAGCTTTGCTGGCTCCTTTTTTGTGTGGAACTCGGGGTTTTAAAGTTCTCTACCCAACATGCACAACGCAGCGGGTTTTGGGGGTAGACAAGGATGCGGTGACGAGGGCCGAGAGGGCTGAGAGGGCCGATAAAGCCCAGAACGATGCAATCCAGTTGGGGCGAGCTGTTTTTTTGCTGAAAACCCAACTCTTTTGTGCTCTTTGGGGGGCTATCAAGGATTGGGATGGTGAAGTAGGCTTGGAATTGGCTATAATAGTCGGTTTTCCCTTGCCACATCACAATTTAGACGCTGTGAGTGGCTCAATCCACAAGGAGAGTCTATGCGTCATTACGAAATCATTTTAATGATCCATCCGGATCAAAGCGAACAAGTGCCTGCGATGCTTGAGCGCTACAAAAGCCTCATCACCACAGGTGGCGGTGCGATTCATCGCATCGAGGACTGGGGTCGTCGCCAGTTGACCTACATGATCAACAAGTTGGCCAAGGCCCACTATTTGTGTGTCAACATTGAAGCATCCATAGAAATCATGGCTGAATTGGAGCATGCCTTCAAATTCAACGATGCAGTATTGCGTCACTTGACGGTCGTGAAAAAGAAAGCCGAAACAGGCCCTTCATCCATGATGAAGACTGTCGAGCGCGAGGAAGCCAGAAAGACCCAGCAAGCCGAGTTTCAAGCCTAACCCGCACGCTTTTGGCCTGATGTGAATCGTTTGGTTTTGACCGCCAGTTTGGTTGAAATTTCAGCCATGAGATACACCCCAGCCGGCTTGCCTGCCATGGATGTTATCTTAGAGCACGAGTCTCATCTTGAAGAGGCCGGTCTTGAGCGAATCGTGAAAGCGACCCTCAAGACCAGAGCACTGGGAGAGTTGGCCAAAACCATCAGCGAGTTGCCCTTGGGCAGTGAGCGTCGATTTGAAGGTTTTTTAGCCACACCTAAGCAAACCAAAAGCGTTATTTTTCATTTGACCCAGATCCATCAAATTTCATAGGAGCCTAGACCATGGCCACATTTAAAAAGTTCAACAAAGACAAGCGCCCAAAGCGCAACACCCAGTCCCTGCTCTTTAAAAGAAAGCGTTTTTGTCGTTTCACCGTGACCGGTGTGGAAGAGATTGACTACAAAGACATCGATACCTTGAGAGACTTTATCGCGGAAAACGGCAAAATCATTCCCGCTCGCTTGACCGGAACCCGTGCCATTTTTCAGCGCCAGCTCAATACCGCCATCAAACGTGCTCGTTTCTTGGCCATGTTGCCTTATAGCGACCAACACCGCATCTGACAGGAACTCATCATGCAAATTATTCTTTTAGACAAAGTGGTGAATTTGGGTGCTTTGGGCGAGATCGTCAAAGTCAAAGACGGTTATGCCCGTAACTTTCTGATCCCTTCAGGGCGGGCACGCCGTGCCACGGCTGCTGCCATTGAAGAGTTTGAGAAAAAACGTGCTGAACTTGAAAAAGCGGCCGAACAAAAATTGGCCGAGGCTCAAGCCTTGGGTGAGAAATTGGCCGGCACGACCCTCAAAGTCACACAAAAAGCGGGTGTGGATGGTAGATTGTTTGGTTCTGTCACCAATTTTGACATCTCCGAAGAGCTGGGTAAAACCGGCTTTAAGGTTCCAAAGTCTGCCGTTCGCATGCCCACCGGCCCCATTAAAGTGGTGGGTGACTCGACTGTGAGCGTGTCTTTGCACACCGATGTGGTGGTTGAAATCACGGTGAGTGTCTACGGCGAGACTGCTTAAATAGTCTTGCCGGCTCTTGGGTGAATGCGGGCCTTGGCCGGTTCACTTCTCTTTGCTGGCCGAAATTTCAAAGAAATCTCCATCCAAGTTCACGCTTGGGTGGTTTTTTTTGAACTTTTTCCGCCTCAACCAACCTTGCAAAAGCCAAGCGTACTCTGCAAAAACATGACGGCACACACTTTTTTAACTTGTTGACAGTTTATCCACAGCATTTGCACAAGGTTACTGCGTGACTTGAACCTGGAAAAAGTTTAGGATCAAAGACCGTTTCAAAGGCTCCAGTGCATGTCCGCAGTCCTCTCCCCATTTGACCCCAGTCCTTACGCTGACCCTGCGGCTGCGCAGTTGCGCATTCCTCCTCACTCCATGGAGGCCGAGTCCAGCGTTTTAGGTGGACTTTTGCTCGACAACGCCTCGTGGGACCGCATTGGGGATTTGCTGGTTGAGAATGATTTTTATCGTTTTGAAAATCGTTTGATCTTCTCTTCGGTGGCCGCACTCATCAATGCGAACAAGCCCGCTGATGTGATCACCGTCTACGAGTCCTTGCAAAACATGGGCCGAGCCGAAGAGGTTGGCGGACTGTCCTATTTGAACTCTTTGGCGCAATATGTGCCGAGTGCAGCCAACATTCGCCGCTATGGCGAGATCGTGCGTGAGCGATCTATTTTGCGAAAACTCGTCACCGCTAGCGACGAGATCGCCACCCACGCCTTCAATCCTCAGGGCAAACAAGTCGACCAAATATTGGATGAGGCCGAGCAAAAAATCTTCAACATCGGTGAAGAAGGCTCGCGCATGAAGCAAGGCTTTCAGTCGATGGACGTCTTGACGCTGGAGTTGATGGACCGCATTGATGAGATGTCACAAAACCCCAATGACATCACTGGGGTGCCCACCGGCTTTTATGACTTGGACCGCATGACCTCGGGCTTTCAGCCTGGGGACTTGATTGTGCTGGCAGCTCGCCCCTCTATGGGCAAGACCGCGTTGGCCATCAACATCGCCGAGCACGTTGCCGTCGAGGAGCAGCTTCCCGTGGCGGTGTTCTCCATGGAGATGGGGGCCTCACAGTTGGCCATACGTATTGTGGGCTCCATCGGTCGAATTGATCAAAGTCATTTGCGAACAGGAAAGCTGAGCCAAGACGAGTGGCCCAAGCTCACCGAGACCATTGAAAAACTCAGAAACATTGCGCTTCACATTGATGAGACACCCGGACTCACCCCCAATCAGTTGCGCAGCAATGCAAGACGGTTGGCCAAAAAATGCGGCAAACTCGGTTTGATCGTTGTGGACTATTTGCAATTGATGTCGGGCTCATCAAGCGAAGGCGACAACCGCTCTACTGAACTTGGTGAAATTTCACGGGGCCTCAAAATGCTGGCCAAAGAGTTGCAGTGCCCGGTCTTGGCACTCTCACAGCTCAACCGAAGCGTTGAGACGCGCAACGACAAACGCCCCATGATGAGCGACTTGCGGGAATCGGGGGCCATTGAGCAAGACGCCGACGTCATCATGTTCATCTACCGCGATGATTACTACAATAAAGACAGCAAGGAGCCTGGTGTGGCCGAAGTTTTGATCACCAAGCACAGAAATGGGCCGACTGGGGTGGTGAAACTCACTTTCCTCAAAAGTATCACCAAGTTCGAGTCCATGGCCTCCACAGGTGGCGACTATTGAGTGGAAAAGTTCACGCATGAAAATTATTGAAAGTTTTGCCGACATCTCCCGTTTTGTGGCCTTGCGCCGCGATATCCACGCCCACCCAGAGCTCGGCTTTGAGGAGCACAGAACCGCTGCCTTGGTGGCACAGTTGCTCAGCGAATGGGGCCTTGAGGTTCACACTGGTATTGCTGGCACCGGTGTGGTTGGCGTGTTAAAGCGTGGACACTCAATGCGTTCGATGGGTCTCAGAGCCGACTTGGATGCTTTGCCGCTACAAGAGGACAATCACTTTGCCCACCGCTCTCAGCACGATGGTCGCATGCACGCGTGTGGTCATGATGGTCACACCACCATGCTCTTGGCCGCGGCCTGGCACTTGTCCCAATCCAAGGCGGATTTCGATGGCTGTGTGAATTTTATTTTTCAGCCCGCTGAAGAGATGGGAAAAGCTGGCGCTTTGAAGATGATCCAAGAGGGTCTCTTTGAGCGTTTTCCATGCGACGCCGTTTTTGCCCTGCACAACTTTTATTTGGACGGGGTCGCTCACTTTGCCACCAACCACGGGGCCTTGATGGCGTCGAGCAACACCTGGCGCATCGACATTCACGGACAAGGCACCCATGCCTCTTTGCCCCATACAGGGATTGACCCGGTGGCGGCCACCATCAACTTGGCCCAGCAGCTTCAAAGTTTGATTGCCAAGGTGGTGAGTTCAACCGAACGAGCTCTCTTGGCGGTGACTCAAATCCAAGGCTCGGGTGCACCCAACGTCATTCCCGATGTGGCGTGGGTTGGGGGCACGGTGAGAACGTTTTCAGAAAACGTTTTGGACGATATTGAAAAGGCCATGCGCCAACTCGCACTGGGCGTTGCGCAAGCCCACGGTTGCCGCGCCGAAGTGAGCTTTCGGCGTGCCTCGCCTCCCTTGGTGAACCATGAAAAAGAAGCACGCTTTGCCGCCCAGGTCATGCGCGAGATCGTGGGAGACGAGGCTGTCAATGAGCACTACATCCCCATCATGAGTGCAGAGGACTTTGCCCACATGCTCAAAGTCAGGCCCGGTTGCTACGCTTTCATTGGCAACGGCAATGGTGAACACCGCTTGGCCCAGCACGGCGCGGGTCCTTGCATCATTCACAACACCTCTTTTGATTTCAACGATGAGATCATTCCTGTGGGTGCCAGTTATTTTGTGCGCTTGGTAGAACGTTGGTTAGAACAAAGGTAGATCCATCATGAAAACGTGTTTCTTGAAGTTTTCTTTTCGTGTTGGCCTGAGTGCCGCCTTGTGTGTATTGTGCATGTTAAGCGCTGGTGGTGCCAATGGCGCTGAGCGGTTGATCAAGATCATTGTGCCCTTTGGGCCCGGTGCAGTCCAAGACACCGTGGCCAGGACGTTTAGCAATGAGTTGGGTCTTGCCTTGGGAGCCACGGTCATCATTGAAAACCATGCAGGAGCCGGAGGCACCATTGGCACCAATTTGGTGGCCAAGGCCGCGCCCGACGGCAACACTTTGCTCATGGCCGCAGCCTCCCAGACCTTGGCAGGGCACTTGTATGAAAAACTGCCCTATGACCCCGTCAAAGATTTCAGCACGGTCACTTTGGTTGGCTACTCGGGTTATGTGATCGCCGCACCCACCAGTTTGGCTGTGAAAGACCTCAAGGACTATATCTCTTACATCAAGGCCAAGCCCGGCCAGTTCAACTATGCGTCGGCCGGCAATGGATCTGCTTCCCATTTAGGCATGGCCTCCTTTTTAGCACGTGCTGGTTTACAAATGCAGCACATCCCGATGAAGGCCACCGGAGATGCGGTCAACGAGGTCTTGGCCAATCGCGTGCAAGGCGTGACTGCAGCCACCATTGGCGTGGTCGGGTTTCGGCAAGATGCCAGGATCAAACTCTTGGCCTACACGGGAGTCAAGCGCTCGCAGTTTTTGCCAGAACTCCCAACGGTGGCAGAAAGCGGATTGCCTGGCTACTCGTTTGATTCTTGGATGGGACTGTTGGGGCCAGCCAATATTCCAAAAGCGCAAAACGATCAAATCAACAATGCCATGATCAAGGTCTTGGCCGAGTCTGCTGTGCAAGATCGACTGCTTCGTCTGGGTCTGGAAATTCAGACGGCCAGCAGTGAAGAGTTTGAGAAAATTTTGCGCCAAGACTGGATCAATGCCGGGGTGATTGTGAAGGCGTCAGGGGCCAAATTGGAATGAGGTCTTCGGTCGCGTTGGCATGTGTCACAAAACCTTGTCTTGAGCAGTGAAGAAAATGGGCTCAAGTCGTTTCAAAAAGTGCAAACACCTTGTTGGAATTGAAAACATGGGTTTGCACAAAATCACTCCAAGCTACTTTTCTGCCAAGCGCCTCCATGGCACCTAGGAGTGGGCACCAGTTCAAGATTTCTTGCTGACCAGCGTCTTCAAAGTCCTCGGTGCTTTGCGCTCTCCAGAACCCAAAGTGGTTGCTTTTCATCGCGTCGTACAGTGCGCGGTCGCTCGGTGTATCGGGCCTGAGCCGAAAGGTCTTGTCGCAAAGGAAGGCGTGTGACCAACTCGATGACGCCATGAGGGCGACACGCCAAGGAGAGTCCCGCAAAGTTTTGGCAATTTGAGCCCCCATGTCCATGCAGCGCGCGGGACTCGGCCCCGGGGGGTCAAAGTCAAGCACCTCGTTCATTTGCGTCATGAAGCCTTTGGCGCTGATCACTCGCCGGCCGTAGCAATTGATGGGCATGGTGACCGTGGGGTAAGGCCATCCTTGGCGGTCGTAGTCCAAGTAAAGAATGGCATTCATGAAGGCGTGTGCCACACTGCTGTGGTGCAAAGGCTTATAGGCATAGGCTACATCAAAGTGCGCGTTGATGAGCCCGGCTGTGATCAGCTTGGCCGCCTCTGGGTGACCTTTGAGTCGGTAGTGCAATTGTGGCCCTTCGCCCCAGGCATTGGGCTTGCCGCCCTCCATCATGGAAGATCCTTGTGCGTGTCGCCAAGGGTACAAATCCATGTCGGGGTATGCACATACGCTGAAAGCCGGGATCACGTCTTCGCGAAAATTCTCGTATTGATCGTCCCCCCAAATGAGCACCAAGTCGGGCTTGAAGTCGTCAAGGGCTTTGCGCACGTGTCGGAACCTCTCGACCAAGGCAGCTCGGTGAGCGACTGCACCTTGGGCTCCATCGTCATGACCCCATTCGGCCTGCATCTCTGTGGGCCAATGCTTGGGGTCTTTGTGCTCGGGGGCGATGGATGGGTCTTGGAGGGTTTTTTTGAGGATCCAAGACATCTGCTCATCGGGTGAGCTCAGTGGCGGGTAGTGCGAGAGTCCCAAGCCCAGTATTTCAGCCATGAATTCAACCTGCCTTTCCCCGTCAAGAATTGTTTCTACAGCGCATCGCTGGCAAAGTCTGCCAGTCTTGAGCGCTCGCCTCGGGCCAAGGTGATGTGTCCACCATGTGGCCAGCCCTTGAATTTGTCCACTGCATAGGTCAGTCCCGAGGAGCCTTCGGTGAGGTAGGGCGTGTCGATTTGTGCCAAGTTGCCCATGCAGATGATTTTGGTGCCAGGGCCTGCCCGGGTAATGAGTGTTTTCATTTGCTTGGGGGTCAAGTTCTGGGCCTCATCGATGATCACGTATTTGTTCAAAAAGGTGCGACCGCGCATGAAGTTCAAGCTCTTGATTTTGATGCGACTTCGGATGAGCTCATTGGTGGCAGCACGCCCCCATTCGCCAGAACCGGTGTCGGTCTTGGCCAAGACCTCCAAATTGTCGTCCAAGGCGCCCATCCAAGGGCCCATTTTTTCTTCTTCAGTGCCGGGCAAGAAGCCGATGTCTTCACCCACACTCACAGTCGCGCGCGTCATGATGATCTCGGTGTAGCGCCTGTCGTCGAGCACTTGGGTCAGACCTGAGGCCAGGGCCAACAAGGTTTTACCAGTTCCCGCTGTTCCCGTCAAAGTGACAAAATCGATATCAGGGTCCAAGAGCAAATTGAGGGCAAAATTTTGCTCACGGTTTCTGGCGGTCACTCCCCAAACGGCATTCTTGACATGATTGAAGTCTTTGAGGGTTTTAAAAACAGCGGTTTTGCCGCGAATTTCAGTGACCCGTGCGTAAAGGCTGGGTTCACCTGGGGACTCAAAGAACACAAATTGATTGATGTGCAAGTCCGGCACGATGGGACCTGTAATGCGGTAAAAGGTGTGACTGCCGCTTTGCCAGCTCTCGACGGTTTTACCGTTCTTGAGCCAAAAGTCTGCAGGCAAGGACAGCCAGCCGCTGTAGAGGAGGTCGCCGTCTTCCAGCGTTTTGTCGTTTTGATAGTCCTCTGCGGCCAGGCCCAAGGCGCGTGCTTTCACGCGCATATTGATGTCTTTGGAGACCAGCACCACTTCACGCTGGGGGTGAAGTTTGCCCAGTGCTTGCACGACGCCTAAAATTTGATTGTCCGCTTTGCCCTGGGGTAAGCTCAAGGGCAGTTCTGCCACCAAGGCTTGGGTTTGAAAAAAGAGCTTGCCACCCACCTCTTTGTGGCCTGTGCCTGAGAGGGGTAAGCCGTTGATCATGTCGGACTCGACGGTGGCGGCCAAGGCATCCAAGGATCGACTGGTTTGGCGGGCATTCCTGGCCACTTCGGTCATGCCTTTTTTGTGACCATCGAGCTCTTCGAGCACGATCATGGGCAAAAAGACATCGTGTTCTTCAAAGCGAAACAAGCACATCGGGTCGTGCATCAGCACGTTGGTGTCCAAGACAAAGAGCTTTGTGACGTCGGTGCTTTTTTTCTTGCTGGCTTTGGGCTTGGGAGTGGCCGTGATGGTGTAAGGGGTTGTCGGTTTTTTCTCCAAACCGCTTGAAGCGCTGCCGCCCAAAGTGGCGGAGTGGGGCTCGTGTTTGAAGGGTTCAGGGGTCTTCAATGCTTGCGGTTTAGGGTCGAGGGGACTGTTTTGAAACGATGCCACTTGTTGTCGCTTGGCGCTTTTGCCTGAACTGGCGCTTTGTGTGGCGTCAGGGCTCAAGAGTGAAGCGCGTTTGGAGGGTGCTGGGGGCAATGGCATGGGGTGTGTCTAGGTGAATTGAAAATGATGGGGGGACAAAAAAGCGTGAGCAGCATCTCGCTGGCCATGGGGTTTGATGTGGCGTTTTGCAGCAGACAATAAAAAGCCGCCAAGGCGACTTGGCGGCCGTGTGCAAGACAAGAACAAAAGGGTCATGGAGGCTTGAGCGTTCAAGAGGGGATGGTCAAAAGTGACTGGCCAAACAACATCGTTGAAACATCATAACCCACTGAAATGACGACGCTGAGAAATACTTTCTCTAGGGGCTTTGCTCGGGGGGTGAAGGCAGGCTTTTAAGCGACGGCGGCAGTAGCGGGTTTTTTCAAGGCTTTGACAGCTTTGAGAACTTCGTCCACGTGGCCAGGGACCTTGAGGCCGCGCCACTCTTCTTTAAGTAGGCCATCGGCGCCCACCAAAAAAGTGCTGCGCTCGATGCCTTTGACTTTTTTGCCATACATAATTTTGTTTTTCACAACACCAAACATGTGACACATTTTCTCTTCCGTGTCTGCAATCAACTCGAAGGGGAGTTCAAGTTTGGTTTTGAAGTCGTCGTGGGACTTCATGTTGTCGCGAGATACTCCAAAAATCACCGCCCCAGCCTTGGTGAAGTCTTTGTACTTGTCGCGAAATTGCATGGCCTCTGTGGTGCAGCCTGGTGTATTGTCTTTGGGGTAAAAGTAAAGCACCACAATCTTGCCCGTGTGCGAGTGATTGGTCACTCGCAAGCCGCCAGTTGCAATGGACTCAAATTCAGGAAGGGGTTTGTTGACAACGATTGCCATAGATCTTCTATCCAATGTGACATAAGGGGCCGCACAGTCTAGGCGGCAACCTGCTATTTTAACTTGAATTTGAGTCAATCCCAAGGCCCCAGAGCGCTAATTTTAGGACGCTCTGACTTGTGCGTGATGGCGCAAAACAAGGTATTTGCAGGCCAAATTGAATCCATTGTGCAGGCCCGGTTTTTGGGTTCCAATCCCCCCATCAGCGCATTAAGAAGAGGATTTTTTGAACAAATGTGAGCGCATTTCCCGCCCTCGGCGCGAGCCAGGGGGGGTCTAGCGAAGGGGATTGCTAACGCGCCCCAGTCCTGCGAGCGCTGCGAGCGCTGACGGTCTTGAAACTCCGGCGTCAGTGCTTTTCGCCGATACTGGGCCACGAACACCACAGGTGGTTTATGTTACAACCCCGTGAGAGCTTGAGCGATGGTTGTTTTACCTTCTTGCGACATGATTTTGGCTGTGCATAATACCAGTATGCAAATTGCAACCGACCCCGTTGTTACCCAACACCCGCGCAAGCCCAAACACTGCTTGCCTGGATTGGCTGTCAGCGCTTCATCTACAACGCCAAGGTGGGCGAGGATCGGTATTTCAAACCCGCTGCATCCATCCCTATGAGCCTCAACACAGGGGGGGGCTGGCATGTGTCGTTCAAAGGTGGCGATGGCGATGGCGATAGCGATGACGATGACGATGACGATGACGATGACGATGACGATGACGATGGCGCAGCCGTGCCTGAACCCAGTGTGCAGTAGACGACCGAATACCTGATGCCGTTCACCGCGTGCGAGCTGCACAATGTCACCGTGGGTGTTTGACGACAATGACCTTGATCGTGGTGTGAACCTGCCGCTGGCCGGCAGTGATGGTCAGTCGTCAGGGTGGCAACACCCAGGCGCTTGGGTCGTTGACCCAAGAAACCACCGCGACAGCCTAGGCTTAGCGGGGGGAGAATTCATCAATTTGGAGGGTTCAGTGGTTGACTCATCTGCAATCATGGTTATTGTTGAGAAAAAGTGCCTCTTCACCCGCATTTTGGCAAGGCCTCCCAAAGTTTTCTTGAATTTGCATGTGCGCCGGTACTTTGATGCAATGGTCGGGGATGGTGAACGGCGATCAATGAACGCTTAAATTTGGCCGTTGGCATCATGCCTTTGGATGCAAAAAAGTTGGATTTTGCTCGTGATGGTTGCACGAATGACGGTAGGGATGGGTCTGCGTCGCAGGCCTATGAAACGTTAAACCGGCAAACGTTAAACCGGCTGGGCTTCATGGTGTTGCCATTGGCTGGATTTTTCCACAATGGCTTGAAATGAGCAAGTGCTCAAGGGGGCTTGTCGCCTACCCACACCAATGGGAGCCTCACCCCGCGCAAAGGCCTGAACTTCATGGAGCATTTGTTTTCGAAACTCCACAATCGCCAAGTCGCTCGCTCCTAGCCGATCGTGCGACCTCTTGGTGATGGCGCCCATGGTCACCCACATGGACAAGTCCTGGTTGGGGATGCCTTGAATGCCGGTGTAGTTGCCCGCTTTCATGGCTTGGCGGTCTTGTAAAAAATGATTTTGCACGTTGCGAATGGGGTGGTATTGCTCATCCACGTCCACCCCTTTTTGCGTGTGCAAAAACGCTCTCCAAGCCTGAGT
Source organism: uncultured Burkholderiales bacterium (assembly GCA_903838355.1). Classification (GTDB taxonomy): domain Bacteria; phylum Pseudomonadota; class Gammaproteobacteria; order Burkholderiales; family Burkholderiaceae_C; genus Limnohabitans. The sequence continues at coordinate 58,556 of CAILYC010000031.1, forward strand.
GTCGGGTGTTGTTGCGGCGTCCCCCCAAGCGATGAAGTGAAATGCGGTGTGGGTATCGTCCACCGCCGTGTTGATGTTGGCCACGTTGTAGGCGTTGTTGGGGGGGATGAGGGCAGAAGCGGGCGCCAAAAACACCGTGCAGCGCACATAGTCGTGGGTGGAGGCTTTTTCAATGGGACGACGAATGGCGACGTAGCGAAAGCCATAGGGTTCGATCTGGGCTTGCATGCGCGGTGCTTTGTCGGTGCTCGGGCGCAGCCAGGTTTTGTCATCGGCAAAGGCGCCATTGAGGCGCGCGGGCATCATGTCCGAGGAGTGAAGGGATGAGCTGTGGGCCGAGTCGATTTGACCCTCCAATATTTGGGCCCAGTTGCAAGGAATGATCATTTTGCAAATCGACACCCGTACATGCTCGTTGGGCGCCCAAGGCGGTGGCGTGAAGGGTGTGAAGGTATCTTTTGCCCCCATATAGCACCACACAAAGCCGCCCCACTCTAGGGCTGGGTATGCGGTGTGCTGCACTTTGCCCGGCAAGCTGCTCAAGCTCGGCTCGGAGCTCATCTCCAAGACCTCGCCACTCACACTCATCTTCCAGCCATGGTAGAGACAGCGCAGTCCCCCATGCTCGTTGCGCCCATAGACCAAGGAGACGCCGCGGTGAGGGCAAAATTCGCCCATCACCCCCACCAAACCCAGGGTGTCTTTAAAAACCACCAAGTCTTCTCCCAGGACACGCGCGCGCACCGGTGCACCATCAGGTTCGGGCACTTCCTCACTCAAGCACACCGCTTGCCAGTGGCGACGCATGAGCTGGCCCATGGGAGCATCGCCTTCAACACGGGAGATCAATTGGTTTTCTTCTTCGGTCATCATGGGCTTGGCCTGTAAGGGGGCGGTAAAGTGGGTTAAAATTATTAGGTCTCTAAGTTTATCCTACTCCTTTGGTGTTCCTGATGGCTGCAAACCCTAAAACGCTGCGTGTGTTGCAAAAAGACATGCTGACCCCTGACATTGCCTGGTTCAAGCTGGGCGCTATGGACGGTCAAGCTCTGGCCCCATTCACCCCGGGGGCGCATTTGAGTGTGGTGACCCCCAGTGGTCAAACACGCGCCTATTCGCTGTGCAGTGACCCGCACGACCTGAGCGCCTACGCCTTGGCCATCAAGCGCGAAGCCTCAGGTCACGGCGCGTCCAAAAGCATGGTCGATCTCCTTGAAGTGGGCCATACCCTAGAGGTCAAAGCACTGGCCAATTATTTTGAGTTGGCCTACGACGTGCCGGAATATATTTTTGTGGCCGGTGGGATTGGCATCACGCCCATTTTGTCCATGATGCTTCACCTCCAGGGTTTGGGTGAAAAACGCTTCAAACTATATTTTTGCACCCGCTCTACTGAGTCCACCCCGTTCCTGGACTTGTTCACCAGCGAGCCCTTGGCCTCTCATGTTCACCTCCACCACGACCAGGGTCTAGCCGGCCAACAGTTTGATTTTTGGCCGCTCTTTGAGGTCCCCAAAGCCGCCCATATATATTGCTGTGGCCCTCAGGTCTTGATGGATGGCGTGAAAGACATGACTGGGCACTGGCCGAGTGAACACGTGCATTTTGAGAGTTTTGGCGCCGTCCAAGTGGCCCCCGAAGACAATGAAACGTTTGAAGTGGTGCTTGCCAAATCGGGCCAGCGCCTGACTGTGCCCAAAGACCAAAGCATTTTGGAGGTCCTTCGATTGGCCGGGGTCCCTGTGCCCAGTTCCTGTGAAAGCGGCACCTGTGGCTCGTGCCGCACGCCACTCCTGTCGGGCGAGGTGGATCACCGCGACTTTGTGTTGATGGATGACGAGCAGAGTGGCCAAATCATGGTCTGTGTCTCGCGCGCCAAAGGCCCCTCATTGGTGCTTGACTTGTGATGCCAAGCAGGGCTTTGCGCATTGGTGTTGTCGGTTTGGGCCGCGCCTTTGGACTCATGCTGCCCACTTTCCTCCAAGACCCGCGCGTTCAACTCGTCGCCGCGACCGACCCTGGGGCGATGCCATGTCAGCAGTTTGAACGTGATTTTGGCGTGCGCTGCTCAGCCGACGCCAAAGCCCTGTGTGACAACCCCGAAGTCGACGTCGTCTTTATTGCCAGTCCCCACCAGTTCCATGCTGAACATGCGGTCACGGCCTTGCAGTCTGGCAAACACGTTTGGGTGGAAAAACCCATGGCCTTAACCTTGGCCGAGTGCTCTGCCATGGTGGATGCCGCAAGGCGAGCCAACCGGCTATTGATGGTGGGCCACAGCCACAGTTTTGATGCCCCCATTTTGCTCACCGCGCAGCTGATTCAAAGTGGCCAATTCGGTGCTGTGCGCATGCTCCACGCCCTCCAATACACCGATTTTTTGTACCGCGCCAGAAGACCCGAGGAGCTGAAAACGGCCCAAGGCGGTGGGGTGATCTTCAGCCAAGGCGCCCACCAAGTCGACGTTTGTCGGCTCCTGTGTGGTGGACTCGTTCGCCAAGTCCAAGCGCACTGCGGGGTCTGGGACGCGAGCCGCCCAACCGAAGGCGCCTACAGTGCACTCCTGCGGTTTGAAGGAGGGGCGTTTGCCTCACTCACTTACAGCGGTTATGGGCTCTTTGACAGCAATGACTGGATGGGCAATGTCGGTGAACTCGGGCACGACCTCAACGGTTTGCCCAAAGCGAAGAACAGAAGACTGCAAATTCAGCGCCAAGGCGAGCCCGATGCTGTAGCCCTCGAGGCCCACCTCAAAGCGCAAAGGAATTATGGGGGTGAGGGCTGGTCGGGCATGCAAGGCATAAAGCCCGCTGCCCATCACCAGCATTTTGGCCCTCTGATCGTGAGCTGCGACTTGGCCGACTTGAGGCCCACCCCCAAAGGCATCGCTGTGCATGGCATCGATGGCACCTCCATGATCGAATTGCCCCCTCCCATTGTTCCCCGTGTGGAGGTGATTGACGAGTTGTATGGGGCTATTGTGAAAGGTCAAGCCTTGCTCCACAGTGGCGAGTGGGCCCGAGCCACCTTGGAGGCGAGTTTGGCCATTTTGCAGGCCTCACAAACCGAAAGCCGTGTCAACGCGTTTCAATACCAGGTGTCGCCCGCTTGCGAGCTCGGTTCCTTGTCGCTTTAAAGACCCTTGCCCGGTATGCCCACATCCACCGCACGCCGTGAACGCTTTGACGTGCTCAAGCATTGGCAAGAAGACGTTCCCCAAGACCGCTTGGCCCACTTGGTCAAGGACACCGCCCGCGCTTACACGCGATCCCTGCAAGTGCGCTTGGCACGCCATCAAGTGGCCTTTGGGCATTGGGCTTTTTTGCGCATCTTGTGGCAAAAGGATGGTCTCACCCAACGCGAGCTGAGTTTGAGGGCGGGGGTGATGGAGCCCACCACTTTCAGTGCCTTGAAGGCCATGCAGGGCTTGGGCTATATCGAGATTCGACATTTGGCGCAAAATAAAAAAAATAAACACGTTTTCCTGACCGCTATGGGGCAAGCCTTGCGCAAAAAACTCGTTCCCTTGGCCCAACAAAGCAACCGTGTCAGTGTGGCGGGTTTGAGCCACGAAGAAGTGTTGCAAGCGCGCAAAGTGCTTTTGCATTTGCTCCACAACTTGGTGCAGGATTTGGATGCCCTTGAGGGTGATAATGTTTGACGCCAAAAAAGCGTCTACACCTCAGCGCTCGAGGATCAAGGCAGCGGCGACTTGTCGGCCTTCGCCGGCCAAAATGTTGTAAGTCCGACAAGCTGCGGGCGTGTCCATGCACTCAACGCCCAGGCGCTGGGCGTGCAGCGTTTTGAGCCAAGCCGGTGTTAAAAAGCGCAGTTTGGTGCCCGAGCCGAGCACAATGAGCTCGATGCCCTGGGCCTTCAAGGCGAGGAGCTCCTCCAAGTCGCTGTCGCCCAGTTGCTCAAAATGGGTCTTCACCCACGGCTTCAAGAGCCCTTGGGCGCTCAAGAATAGACTGCTCGTGTGGCGCACCCCATTCACCGCAATCCATTCTCGGTCGTAGCCCGTCACGGCGAGTGTGTCCATCTGATCGGGTTGGAGTTTCATGGGGGTAATGCTTAAAAAGGGGAAATTGTGTGTTCAAATTATAGGATTTCCCCACACAAGACCTCAAAGGAGGGGCTTTGAAAGCAATACTCAAATCCAGTAAATTGAACAACGTGTGCTACGACATTCGTGGGCCCGTCCTCGACTTGGCTCGTCAAATGGAAGAAGATGGCCACAAAATCATCAAACTCAACATTGGCAATTTGGCCGTGTTTGGCTTTGATGCGCCTGAAGAAATTCAGCAAGACATGATCCGCAATTTGCCCAATTCGGCGGCCTATTCCGACAGCAAAGGCATTTTTGCTGCCCGAAAAGCCGTCATGCAATACAACCAGCAGCAAGGCATTGAAGGCGTTTTGCTCGATGACATCTATTTGGGCAATGGTGCAAGCGAGCTCATTGTGATGGCCACCAATGCGCTTTTGAACGAGGGCGACGAAATGCTCTTGCCTGCGCCTGATTATCCGCTGTGGACCGCTGCGGTCTCCTTGTCCGGAGGTACGCCGGTGCACTACCTTTGCGATGAGAGCAACGGTTGGATGCCCAATTTAGACGATATGCGCGCCAAAATCACCCCCCAGACCAAAGGCATTGTGGTGATCAACCCCAACAACCCCACGGGGGCCTTGTACTCTGAGGATCTGCTCAAGGCCATCGTGCAGCTCGCGCGAGAACACAATTTGGTGCTCATGGCCGATGAGGTCTATGACAAGGTGCTCTATGACGATCACGTGCACGTGGCCATGGGATCGCTCTCGACAGACGTGGTCACCCTCACCTTCAACTCTTTGTCCAAGAGCTACCGCTCCTGCGGCTACCGCGCGGGCTGGATGGTGGTCTCGGGCGACAAAAAACGCGCAAAAGACTACATCGAAGGCCTCAACATGTTGTCTTCCATGCGCCTTTGTGCCAATGTGCCCGGTCAGTGGGCCATTCAAACGGCTTTGGGGGGTTATCAGAGCATCCAAGATTTGGTTGCACCTGGTGGGCGACTGCGCCGTCAAAGGGATTTGGCCTATGAGCTCATCACCGCCATTCCAGGGGTCACTTGTGTCAAGCCCAGTGCTGCGCTTTACATGTTCCCCAAGTTGGACCCCAAGCTTTACCCCATCAAAGATGATCAAGCCTTTATTCAAGACATGCTCCAAGAGACCAAGGTCTTGTTGGTGCAAGGCTCTGGGTTCAATTGGCCGCAAACCGACCACTTTCGCATCGTCTTTTTGCCTCACGAAGACGACTTGAGAGAAGCCGTCAAAAGAATCGCCAAATTTTTAGAACTTTACCGTCAAAAGCAGACAACATGAAACCGATCAAAGTAGGATTGCTGGGCATAGGCACCGTGGGGCGGGGTACCTTTGAGGTCCTCAGCAGAAACCAGACCGAAATCATTCGACGCGCAGGTCGTGGCATTGAGATCGCGACCGTCGCCGACCTCGATGTGGCCCGTGCCACAGCCATCGTGGGGCCGCACGCCAAAGTGGTGGCCTCGGGGCTTGAGGTTGTTCTCGACCCCGAGATCGATGTGGTCGTGGAGTTGATCGGAGGCATGGGCATTGCCAAAGATTTGATGATGAAAGCAATCGAGGCGGGCAAACACGTGGTCACCGCCAACAAAGCCCTCATCGCGGTGCATGGCAATGAGATCTTTGCCTTGGCTGCACAAAAGGGCGTGATGGTGTGCTTTGAGGCTGCGGTGGCGGGTGGCATCCCCATCATCAAGTCCTTGAAAGAGGGCCTCACGGCCAATAAAATTCAGTGGGTCGCGGGCATCATCAATGGCACCACCAATTTCATCTTGTCTGAAATGCGCGACAAGGGCCTGTCTTTCGAACACGTCTTAAAGCAAGCGCAAGCCCTGGGCTATGCCGAGGCCGATCCCACCTTTGACATTGAGGGCAATGACGCCGCCCACAAGGCCACCATCATCTCCTCCTTGTCCTTTGGCGTGGCTCTGCAATACAAGGACGCCTTCGTGCAAGGCATCACCCAACTTCAAGCCCAGGACATTCGCTATGCCGAGCAATTGGGCTACCGCATCAAGCTCTTGGGGATCACCAAGCGCGTGGCCCACGGCATTGAGCTCAGGGTGCACCCTTGTTTGGTGCCCAGCAAATCACTGATTGCCAATGTCGAGGGTGCCATGAATGCGGTGATGGTGCATGCGGATGCGGTGGGCACGACCCTCTTTTACGGCAAGGGTGCGGGCTCCGAGCCGACCGCCAGTGCGGTCATTGCCGACTTGGTGGACATTGCCCGCTTTGAGGGTTTGACCCCTGAGCAGCGTGTACCTTATTTGGGTTTTCACCCCAAGGAGATCAGTGATCTGAAGGTTCTGCCCATGTCCCAGGTGGTCACCAGTTACTACTTGCGCTTGCGCGTGGCCGATCAAACGGGGGTCCTTGCCAAAGTCACTGGCCTTTTGGCCGAGTTCCAAATCAGCATCGATGCGGTGCTGCAACGCGCGGCCAGCGAAGGCGAGAGCCAAACTGATTTGATCATTTTGACGCACGACTGCCAAGAGTCCTTGATGACCGAGGCATTGGCCAAAATCCAGCCCTTGCCCTCCATTTTGGCCCCCATCGTGCTCATTCGAAAGGAAGAGTTGATCTGATGAGATACTTATCCACCAGAGGTGGGGCTGAGCGGCCAGGGTTTTGTGATATTTTGCTCGAGGGCTTGGCGCCCGATGGTGGTCTGTACCTGCCCGAACACTATCCCAAGCTCGACGCCAGCGCTCTTGAAGACCTCAAAATCACCTACACCACCCGTGGCTATGCGGCGCTTGCGTTTGAGATTTTGCGCCTCTATATTGACGACATTCCTCTGCCCGATCTGAAATCAATTTGCGACAAGACGTATACCCAAGCGGTGTTTGGCACGCCCGAGATTACCCCCCTGCGCGCCTGTGGTGAGGGTGTTTATTTGCAGGCCCTCTCCAACGGCCCCACGCTCGCCTTCAAAGACATGGCCATGCAACTTCTTGGCAATTTGTTTGAGTACGAACTCACTCGCCGTGGCGAGGAGCTCAACATTTTGGGCGCCACGTCTGGCGACACCGGCAGTGCTGCCGAGTACGCCATGCGCGGCAAAAAAGGCATTCGGGTGTTCATGACCAGTCCGAACGGGCGCATGAGTGCCTTTCAACAAGCGCAAATGTTCAGCCTCACGGATGAGAATATTTTCAACATCGCCATCGACGGCGTCTTTGATGACTGTCAAGACATTGTCAAAGCTGTTTCTGGCGATTTGGTGTTCAAAAAGCGCCTCAAAATCGGCACCGTCAACTCCATCAATTGGGCACGTTTGCTCGCCCAAGTGGTGTACTACTTTGCCGGTTTTTTTCAAGCGCAAAAGCTCGCCAGCATAGGCCTGGCATCGCATCAAAGCCCACGCGTGAGTTTTGCCGTACCCAGTGGCAACTTTGGCAATGTGTGTGCTGGTCACGTGGCGCGAATGATGGGCTTGCCCATTGCGCATTTGGTGGTGGCCACCAACGAGAACGATGTGCTTGACGAGTTTTTCAAAACCGGTGTCTACCGTGTGAGAAATTCAGCTTCGACGTTTGAGACCTCGTCGCCCTCCATGGACATCTCCAAGGCAAGCAATTTCGAGCGTTTTGTCTTTGACCTCTTGGGGCGAGACGGCGTGCAGACCAAGGCGCTCTTTGAAGAAGGGGTGGCTCGGCACGGCTTTTTTGATCTGAGTGGGCAAGCAAGCTTTACGACGCAGTTGGCCCATTTCGGTTTTGTCAGTGGTAAGAGTACCCATCAAGACCGACTCAAGACCATTGCCCAGACCTATCAAACCCAGGGCCAACTCATCGACCCTCACACCGCAGACGGCTTGAAGGTGGGGCGCGAGCACAGCCTCGCCGGTGATGTCATGGTGGTGCTGGAAACGGCCCTGCCCATCAAGTTCTCCGCCACCATTTTGGAGGCTGTGGGTCAAGTGCCTCCCAGGCCACCCGGTTTTGAGGGGATAGAGCTTCTCCCCAAGCACGTGATCGTGATGCCGGCCGACGCCCAAAAGGTCAAGGACTTGATGGTCCAAAACTGCAATTTATGAAATGCGCCTTGTGAGGGGTCTTTTGTGAAAGTCGTGGGCTTTGCCGGGTTTTCCGGTAGCGGTAAAACCACCTTGGTCGAGGGTGTTATTGTGGCCTTGAAGGCGCTTGACCTTCGCGTCTCAGTCATCAAGCACGCGCATGAGGATTTTGACATCGACCAGCCTGGCAAAGACAGCTATCGCCATCGCCAAGCCGGTGCTCTAGAGGTGATGGTTGCTTCGCAAAAGCGCTGGGCCTTGCAGCACTCCCATGAAAGCGCTGTGGAGCCCAATGTGCACGAACTCCTCAGCCACATGAGCGCGGACGTGGACTGGGTCTTGGTGGAGGGCTTCAAGCACGCCGATTTGCCCAAACTTGAGGTCTTGCGCGAAGGTGCCATGGGCACACCCCTTTATCCGAGCGACCCCTTTGTCTTGGGCCTGGTGAGCGATCTGGGGGTGGAGGCTTTGCCGCATCCCACACTCAGGGACTTGCTGCCATTGAACAACCCGCAAGCACTGGCCCAATGGTTGGTGCACAATGGGAGCCGTTTTGAATATTGATTTTTTTTATTGAGTTGGAGTGTTTCTCATGGTGCGTGCGCCTTTGATGTCCTTGGATGAAGCCATTGCTCTTGTGCTCGCGCAAGCCGTGCGTGAGCCCATGGCGCCTGAATGGGTGAGCACCTTTGAGGCCCAGGGTCGGGTGTTGGCCCAAGCGCTCACCTCTGAGCTTGATGTGCCCGCGCGAGACAACACCTCGATGGACGGTTATGCCTTGAACACGCGAGACCTGGCCCAGTGGCCCGATTGCGCGCCCCTCAAGGTTGCCCAACGCATTGCGGCGGGCGCAGTGGGCTTGCCGCTTCAAATGGGTGAGGCTGCTCGAATTTTCACCGGTGCTTGGGTGCCCGAAGGCGCCAATGCGGTGGCCATGCAAGAAGATTGCGAGTTGCTCGAGAGTGGCGGCTTGCGCGTGTTGAAGGCCGTGTCGCCCGCGCAGTGGATTCGCCAGCAAGGTGAAGACGTGAGGGTCGGCCAAGAGGTACTCAGGGTCGGTGAACGACTCAACGCGGCGAGTCTGGGGCTGGCCGCGAGTGTCGGTGCGCACCAGCTGTGCGTGGCCAAACGGCCTCGGGTGGCCTTGTTCTCCACTGGAGACGAGTTGGTGATGCCTGGTGAGGTGGCGCCCGGCGACATGTTGCCCGGTGCTATTTACAACTCCAATCGATTCTTTTTGCGCAGTTTGCTCATCTCTTTGGGTTGCACCTTGACGGACTACGGCATCGTGCCCGATCGGCGAGAAGCGACCCAAGACGCTCTTAAAAGTGCGGCCCAAGAGAGCGATCTCATCCTCACCAGCGGTGGGGTGTCGGTGGGAGAAGAAGACCATGTAAAACCGAGCGTCGAAGCCTTGGGGACACTCCATTTATGGTCCTTGGCGATGAAGCCAGGCAAGCCCTTTGCACTCGGTGAGGTGAGGGCTGGAGACGGGGCGGGTGAGCGGCGTGCGCATTTCATGGGCTTGCCGGGCAACCCCGTGTCGAGTTTGGTGACATTTTTGATTTTGGTCAGGCCTTTTCTTTTGGCCTTGCAAGGTGCTACCCAAGTGCAAACGAAAGCGTTTCAGATGCAAGCGCATTTCGATTGGCCACGCGCCGACCCTAGGCAAGAATTTTTGCGTGTGCGGCGCAACCTTCAAGGCGGCCTGTCCCTTTTTGACAATCAAAGCTCGGGCGTGCTCACCTCTTGCGTCTGGGCCGATGGATTGGTGGACAATCCGCCCCAGAACCCTATTCGGCACGGCGACTGGGTGCGCTATTTGCCCTTCTCGGAGTTGGGTCTATGATGATCCGCGTTAAATATTTCGCCGCCTTGCGAGAAGGTCTGGGGCTGGGTGAGGAGCGCTGGGAGGGTGTGGCTGAGGATGTGGCCGCGCTCAGGCAAGCCCTGTGCGCGCGCGGCGAGCCCTATGCGTCCGTGCTGGCAAGCGGGGTGGTTGTTCGTTGCGCCGTGAACCAAGAGTTGTGTGCGCCAAGCACGCCACTTCGTGAGGGTTGTGAAGTGGCTTTTTTCCCGCCCGTAACTGGAGGGTGAAGGCATGAACACGATTGTCGGGGATGCGCATCCTGATTTAAACAATTTCCCGCTGAGTGTCAGCATCCAGGTCGACGACTTTGATCTAAGCCAAGAGGTGGCACGCTTGCGAGCAAACGACGCCATGGTCGGGGCCGTGTGCACTTTTGTGGGCACGGTGCGAGACCGCCAAGGCGAGCAGGTGGTGAGCAGTTTGGAGCTTGAGCACTATCCTGGAATGACTGAGAAATCGATCCTGGCCATGATCGGTGAAGCGCGATCTCGCTTTGACATTCGAGGCGTGCGGGTGGTGCACCGAGTGGGACTGTTGAGCCCCAAGGACCAAGTGGTGTTGGTGGCGGTGACGTCTTCACACCGTTTGGAGAGTTTTCAGGCCTGCGAGTTTTTGATGGATTACTTGAAAACACAGGCCCCATTTTGGAAAAAAGAAACTCGCCCTGATGGAGTTCAATGGGTCGATGCGCGGGTGAGCGATGATGCGGCCTTGGCCCGTTGGGGCATTGTCAGACCCAATGCATGAAATGAACAATGCGCTGCCCAGTGCGGTCTGTGGCCCAGACCCGGGTCCAGACAAAGCCGCGCCAGAGGCCTTAGTTCAAATATCCGTTCTCACCCCGGGTCACATTGGCAAAGTCACTCCCCCATGGACCGTCGTCATGGAGTGACAAGGTCACCGCATGTTTCCACTGAGCGGCTTCCACTGATTTGGTGAGCAAATGCTGAAAGCCTTGGAGCAATTCGTTGTCCAAGGTGAGTTGCAGTTGGCGCTCAGACGAGGCCACCTTCTCCGCCAATTCAATTTTCAGGCCCGCGTGTTCAAACATGGATGCTTGCAAATGGGTGACCAAAAAGGGGCGAGGTCCTGTGAGCAAGTTCTCGTGAATTTGAAACGGCGTGGAGAAATTGGATTGGTCAAGCGTGCTTTGGTGCACCAAGTCGGCCATGAGTTTTTTGGAGTGCTTGTCTAGGAGTGGGGTGTTGACCCCAGTTTGTTTGGCCACCAGTTCCGTGTTGAGTTGGTCCAAAGCGGGCAAGAGTTGGAGCGCAATGCGACGGGTCAACCAGACCTCAATGAGTTCTTTGTCATGGGTGTTCATGCGCAACAACACCCGGTCTTCGACCGGATCGTGCTCAACACAAATTTGATGGATGTTCATGGCGTTGGTTTTTAATCAGGGTCATGTGAAAAGTTTGATCAATATCAATTTAAGCAGACCCTAGGGCTTGAATTCGAGGCTTGGGACCTCAATTGATAATCACTACAAGATATTATTATTCAAAACGAGAGCAAATCGCCATGCGAATCGATAAACTTACAACGAAATTTCAAGAGGCCTTGTCGGATGCGCAAACTTTGGCGCTTGGAAACGACAATGCCAGCATTGAAGTGCCCCATTTGACCATCGCGTTACTGGACCAGTCCGAGGGTGTAACACCACTTCTCCAGCGTGCCGGTGTCAACACCTCGGGTCTTAAAAAGGGGGCGCAAGCCTTGCTCGAGCGCGCCCCCAAAACCACATCACGCGAACAAGTCCAAGTTGGGCGTGACGTCGTTACCTTGTTACAGTTGGCAGAAAAAGAGGCCATCAAACGCCAGGATCAATTTGTAGCGAGCGAGCTGTTTTTCTTTGTCTTGGCCGATGACAAGGGCGAGTGCGCGCAACTTGCCCGCGACAATGGCTTGAACAAAGCCAATTTGGAAGTTGCCATCAAGTCGTTGCGAGGCGGCGAGAGCGTCAACTCGGCCAACCCAGAGGGGCAACGCGAGGCGCTGAAAAAATACTGCATGGACCTCACCGAGCGGGCCCGAAAAGGCAAGCTCGACCCAGTGATTGGTCGCGACGATGAGATTCGCCGCGCCATACAAGTGCTGCAGCGCCGCTCCAAAAACAATCCTGTTTTGATTGGTGAGCCCGGTGTGGGCAAGACCGCGATCGTGGAAGGTTTGGCCCAGCGCATCGTCTCGGGTGAAGTGCCCGATTCCCTCAAAGGCAAGCGCGTCTTGTCCCTTGATATGGCCGCCCTCTTGGCCGGTGCCAAATTTCGTGGAGAGTTTGAAGAGCGCCTCAAAACCGTGCTCAGTGAACTCGCCAAGGACGAGGGACAGACCATTGTCTTCATCGATGAGCTCCACACCATGGTGGGGGCGGGCAAGGCCGAAGGCGCGATGGATGCGGGCAATATGCTCAAACCTGCCTTGGCCAGGGGTGAGTTGCATTGCGTGGGCGCAACGACCCTTGACGAGTACCGCAAATTCATTGAAAAAGACGCAGCCCTAGAGCGGCGTTTTCAAAAGATCATGGTGGGCGAGCCGACCGTGGAGGCCACCATTGCGATTTTGCGCGGTCTACAAGAAAAATACGAAGTTCACCATGGCGTTGAGATCACCGACCCGGCCATCGTGGCCGCGGCCGAGCTCTCCCATCGCTACATCACCGATCGGTTTTTACCCGACAAGGCCATTGACTTGATTGACGAGGCGGCGGCCAAAATCAAAATCGAAATCGACTCCAAGCCCGAGGTCATGGACCGATTGGACCGGCGCCTCATTCAGCTCAAAATCGAGCGCGAAGCCGTGCGCAAAGAAACCGATGAGGCCTCGCAAAAACGCTTGCTGCTCTTGCAAGAAGAAATGGTCAAGCTCGAGAAAGAGTACGCCGACCTCGATGAGATTTGGAAAAGCGAGAAAGCCCAAGCCCAAGGCGGCGCCTTGGTAAAAGAAGAAATTGAGAGTCTGCGCTTTCAAATTGAGGAGTTCACCAGAAAGGGCGACTTCAACAAAGTGGCTGAGTTGCAGTACGGCAAATTGCCCGAGCTGGAAAAGCGGCTCAAAGAGGCCAATGCCCGTGAGAGCGACGCGCAACACAGCGGCACCGGGGTGCGCCGCTTGCTGCGCACCCAAGTGGGTGCAGAAGAAATCGCCGAAGTCGTGGCGCGTGCGACCGGCATCCCGGTCTCCAAACTCATGCAAGGCGAGAGAGACAAATTGCTTCAAATGGAGAGCTTTTTACACCAACGTGTGGTCGCCCAAGAGGAGGCGATCACCGCAGTGGCCAATGCCATCCGACGCTCTCGAGCGGGACTCGGAGACCCCAACCGGCCGACTGGATCCTTTCTCTTTTTGGGCCCCACCGGGGTGGGTAAAACCGAGCTGTGCAAAGCCTTGGCGGGCTTCATGTTTGACAGCGAAGACCACATGATTCGAGTCGACATGAGTGAGTTCATGGAAAAGCATTCGGTGAGCCGCTTGATCGGTGCGCCCCCAGGCTATGTGGGATACGACGAGGGAGGCTATTTGACCGAGGCTGTGCGCAGAAAACCCTATAGCGTGATTTTGCTCGATGAGGTGGAAAAAGCCCACCCCGACGTGTTCAACATCTTGCTGCAAGTCTTGGACGATGGACGTTTGACCGATGGTCAAGGCCGCACGGTTGACTTCAAGAACACGGTCCTGGTGATGACGTCCAATATCGGCTCACACTTGATTCAGCGCAAAACTGGGCATGATCCCGTCGAGATCAAGGATGCGGTATTTGAGGAGCTGAAAAAACACTTCAGGCCAGAATTTTTGAACAGGATAGATGAGACGGTGGTTTTTCACTCTTTGAGCGCGGACAACATCTCCCTCATCGCCGACATCCAACTCAAGGTCTTGGCTTCACGTTTGGCCAAAATCGATTTGACCATGGTGGTCTCTCCCGCCGCCTTGGCCGAATTGGCCAAAGTCGGCTTTGACCCCCAGTATGGCGCCAGGCCCTTGAAGCGGGCGATTCAGCAGCGCATTGAAAACCCCCTCTCCAAGTTGCTCTTGGAGGGTTATTTCCATCCCAAGGAGGTGATCCATGTTGGGGTTGATCCGGTTTTGAAGCCCGGTGAGTTTTTCTTCACCAAGTAAGGAGACTGGTGCTGAGGTCTTGGGTGAAGGGCTGGGCTCAGAGCGTCGCTTTGAGCGGTGGAGAGCTCAAGTTTTGGGAGAAGGATTGGAATTGGGATTGAAATCCAGTCTGAGATAGGGTCTTTAAAGCGGCTTGTAATCTGAGCTTTCATCTGGCTTTCATCTGGCTTTAATCTGGCTTTGTGCCCAGGGGGTTCTCACTGTGGGAGAATCTGAGCCGGGTGTGTGAGTTGGCCTCTCGGGTTGATCTGAGGTTTGGCCTTTTGCGCGCCCATCCTCAGAAAGAGTCGTTTTTACATGAACACCGCCACCGTGAAGCCCGATGAGGGGCACGCATTGTCCTCGGCCCCCTTGTCCCATGAACCGCCGCCCGCCGACTCACACACGCCTTTGGCCAAAGATATCAAAATCATTGCTTTGGTGTGCTTGGCGCATTCGAGCTCGCATTTTTCACACCTGATTTTGCCCCTGATGTTTCCCATCTTTGTCAAAGTCTTTGGCCTGAGTTTTGCTGCCCTTGGGTTTTTGATGACGGTGTTTTTCAGCATCTCCGCGGTGGGCCAGGTCTTGGCGGGTTTTGTGGTGGACCGATTTGGCGCGCGTCCCGTGCTGTTGGGCTCTTTGTTTTTTTTGGGTCTGGGCTGCTTGGTGGCCGCGCAAGCCACGGGCTATGTTGACCTCTTGGTCTGTGCGGTTTTGATGGGGGTGGGCAATGCGTCCTTTCACCCGGCCGACTACACCATTTTTAATCAACGCGTCTCGCCCAAGCGGCTCGGCTACGCCTATTCTGCCCATGGACTCACGGGCAATTTGGGTTGGGCGGTAACGCCCGTGTTCATGGTGAGTTTGACGCAACTGTGGAGTTGGCAAGTGGCGTTTGTGGGGTCGGCTGTGTTGATCTTTGCCATTTTGGTGGTGCTGCTGCTCAATCAGCGTGACATCACCACCGAGGTCGCGGTGCACACGCAGGCGGCGCCCAACGTGCCGGCCTTGACCATTTTGAAATTGCCTATTTTGTGGTGGTGTTTTGGCTTCTTTCTTTTTTCCACCGTCATGCTGTCGGTCGTGCAAAATTTTGGTGTGACCATTTTGCAGCAACTCTTTGACGTGAGCACCCAATCGGCAACAACCACCCTCACCGCCTACATGATCTGTGCCGCGGGGGGGATGTTCACCGGCGGTTTTGTTGCCTCCAGGTGGCCCAACCGCAGCGAGCGGGTGGTGGCGACGTGCATGAGTTTGGGTGCTGCGCTGGTGGTGCTGTGCGCAACGGGTTGGCTGGGCGCATTGGGCTCCATGGTGGTGCTCTCTGTCACCGGTTTTGCGCTGGGTATTGGAGGACCCTCGCGGGACTTGATGATTCGACGCGTGACGCCCAAAGGGGCCACTGGCCGGGTTTATGGTTTGGTCTACTCGGGCTTTGATGCGGGCTTTGCCCTGGCGCCAGCGGTGTTTGGTTTTTTCATGGACCACGCTTGGTTTGCCAGCACTTTGGTTGGGGGTGCTGTCACCCTTATCATCAGCATGCTGCTCGCGCTCAAGGTGAGCCGTGAGGAGCCCATACAACTGCATTGAGTCAGAGGATGAGGAGACACGCGATGAATTCAGAAACGAATAACCCAACCCTTCCAGTACCGCCTGCCCAGTTGGCCGGTCACTTGCTCGTGAAGTGTTTGGTCGAGCAAGGGGTCACCCACGCCTTTGGTGTGCCAGGGGAGAGTTTTTTAGCGGTCTTGGATGGGTTTTATGCCCACCGAGAGAACATCACCTTTGTCATCAATCGACAAGAGGGGGGGGCGGCCAACATGGCCGAAGCCGCGGGCAAGCTCACGGGCCGCCCGGGGGTGTGCTTTGTCACGCGCGGACCCGGTGCCACCAATGCCTCCATCGGGGTGCACACCGCCTTTCAAGACAGCACACCGATGGTCCTCTTTGTGGGCGATGTGGGGGGGGACTTCAGAGACCGTGAAGCCTTTCAAGAGTTGGATTTCAATAGTTTTTTTGGCCCCAGCACCAAAGGCATGGCCAAGCGAGTCGAGCGCATTGACCGCGCCGAGCGCATCCCTGAATATGTCGCCCGAGCTTTTGCCTTGGCAATGAACGGCAGGCCTGGTCCCGTGGTGGTGGTGCTGCCCGAGGACATGCTTCGTGAGCGCGTGCACGCTGAGCCACTGCCTCGGGTAGAAGCGGTGCAAGCTTGGTGCGATCCGGGTGCACTGCGGCAACTTCGAGCGATGCTTTTGCAAGCACAGCGCCCCTTGGTGATCGCGGGGGGAGGTGGCTGGAGCGTGCAAGCCGCTCAGGCGCTGGAGCGTTTTGCGCAGAATTGGCAACTGCCTGTGGCCTGCGCGTTTCGATTTCAAGACACCTTTGACAATGCGCACCCCTTGTACGCTGGCGAGGTGGGCATTGGCTTGAATCCGAAGCTTGCCAAGCGCATCGAGCAAAGCGATTTGATTGTGGCCATTGGCCCGCGTTTGGGAGAGATGACCACCAATGGCTACACCCTGCTCAAGGCGCCTAAGCCTCATCAAAAACTCGTGCACATCCACTCGAGTGCCGATGAGCTGGGCCGGGTTTACCAAGCCGACTTGTCGATGCTCTCGACCATGAATGCGGCAGCGAGAAGTTTGGAGGTGCTCGACGCGCCCAATGAGGTGGCCTGGATCGAGTGGAGTCGACAGTCCCACCAAGACTATCTCGACAATTTGGTGCCCCAAGTGCTCCCTGGCCCAGTGGACCTCGCAGCGGTGATGGCGGTCTTATCGAAGACCCTGCCCGCCAACGCCGTGCTCACCAATGGGGCGGGCAATTTCTCCAGTTGGTTACACCGCTTTCATGTCTACCATGGACTCGCCAAGGGCTTTAAAACCCAACTCGCCCCGACCTCGGGCGCCATGGGCTATGGGGTTCCGGCGGCCATTGCGGCCAACATCCTCACCCAACGCGTGTCCTTTACCATTGCGGGGGATGGCGACTTTTTGATGAACGCTCAAGAGTTGGCCACGGCCACGCAGTGCGGCGCCAAAACCATCATTTTGCTGCTCAACAACGGCATGTATGGCACCATCCGCATGCACCAAGAGCGCCATTACCCCAAACGTGTGAGTGGCACCGCGCTCAACAATCCAGATTTTTGTGCGCTGGCGCGGGCCTATGGCTATGCAGCACACCGCATGCACGAGACCCGAGAGTTTGAGGGATTGCTGAGGGATGCGCTCGCACGCGACTCGGGCACCTTGATTGAGGTGATGCTCGACCCCGAGGTCATCACCACGCGCGGGAGTTTGAGCGCCATCACCGAGCATGCGCTCGGCCAGCAAGCCCCGTGAGTGAGTCGCTGGGTGTTGCTGGGCGCAAAAAAAGGGTGTATTTTTTTGTTTTCCGAGAACCTGTCGGCGATTGAAAAGGGTTAAGATTCACGCATGAGTACCATCAACGAAGTTTTTGAAATTCACCTCCACGGTGAGGTCCAGTTGCGAGACGATGTCAGTGCGGCCGAATTGCAAGAAGCCTTAAAGCCTCTTTGGAGTCAAACGGGTGAGAAGTCCTTGAAAAAAGGTGCTTCGAGCATCTATGACGATGAGCCCGGCATTGTGGTCAATGAAGAGACTCACAAGCTTGAGATTTGTTGGACGGTGCTCGGTGAGATGAGTTTTCATCAAAACTTGGACGAGTTTTGCATGGCGATCAACGAGCTCACCGCCTCCGGTTCGGCCTTTGAGGTGACCTTCTTTAATGAGCAGTTTGACGATGGTGACCAAGAAGATTTTGTGCCCGATGAGGACGATGAGGGTGAGTTTTTTGAAGAGTCCTTGCTCATTTTTGTCGGCCCCACACCGGCCGCCATCATGGATGTGCAGCGCGACGTGATGGTGCAAGACGTGGTGACGGTGCTTGAGCGCCACTTTGAGCCCACCAAAATGTCTGGCGTGATCAAAGAGATTGACAAACTCTTCATCGAGAAATTTGAGAGCTTGATCAACTCCTTGGAGCGCATGCCTCACAGTCATGCCACCAAAAATTCGCCAACAGGCAAGCCGCCAAAGTCCGCCTTGAAGGGCAAGAACTCAAGACGCTTGCACTAAGGCAAATGCAGGCAGAGGTTCGCGATCTGGGGCTGGGGCCCTCAAGCGCCAAGGGACCCCTGTCTTAACATCTTCATCTCTTTATTTCTTCAGTTGCCTGCTTTCACCGCAATGCCTTTGAACATGCCGCTGGCAATTTTCTCTTGCCAAATTTTGGGCCCCGTCGTGTGCACACTGGTTCCTCCCGCATCGACCGCAACGGTTACAGGCATGTCGACCACATCGAATTCATAAATGGCCTCCATCCCCAAGTCGGCAAAGCCCACGACCTTGGCGGTCTTGATGGCTTTGCTCACCAAGTAAGCCGCACCCCCCACCGCCATCAGATAGGCGGAGCGGTGTTTTTTGATCGCCTCGATGGCCGAGGGGCCGCGCTCGGCCTTGCCGATCATGGCAATCAAGCCAGTTTGGGCCAGCATCATCTCGGTGAATTTATCCATGCGTGTCGAGGTCGTGGGTCCCGCCGGTCCCACCGCCTCGTCACGCACCGGGTCCACGGGTCCGACATAATAGATCACCCGGTTCTTAAAGTCCACGGGCAAGGCTTCGCCCTTGGCGAGCATGTCTTGGATGCGCTGGTGTGCAGCGTCGCGCCCGGTGAGCATCTTGCCGTTCAAGAGCAATGTCTGACCTGGTGTCCAGCTGGCCACTTGCTCTGGGGTCAAATGGTTCAAGTCCACGCGTTGGCTTTTTTGTGTGTCGGGCGTCCAAGCCACTTCAGGCCACAAGTCCATGGAAGGGGGGTCAAGGTAGACCGCCCCCTCACCCTTCATGACAAAGTGCGCATGCCGAGTCGCGGCACAGTTGGGGATCATGGCCACAGGCTTGCTCGCCGCGTGGGTGGGGTACATCTTGATCTTGACGTCCAAGACGGTGGTCAGGCCCCCGAGGCCTTGAGCGCCAATACCCAGGGCATTGACTTTCTCATAGAGCTCCAAGCGCATCTCTTCGACCTGGCTCAAGGCCGCACCCTGGGTGGATTTGGCCTGAAGTTCGTACATGTCCAAGTCGTCCATCAAGCTCTCTTTGGCCATCAACACGGCTTTTTCTGCAGTACCGCCAATGCCAATACCGAGCATGCCCGGTGGGCACCAACCCGCGCCCATGGTGGGGACGGTTTTGAGGACCCAGTCGACAATGGAGTCGCTCGGGTTGAGCATCATCAGCTTGCTCTTGTTCTCGCTGCCCCCGCCCTTGGCCGCCACGGTCACTTCCAAGGTGTCGCCCACCACGAGTTCCGTGAAAATCACTGCCGGGGTGTTGTCTTGGGTGTTTTTTCTGGCGAAATGGGGGTCGCTCACGATGCTGGCCCTGAGCATGTTGTCGGTGTTGTTGTAGCCGCGGCGCACGCCCTCGTTGATGGCGTCTTCCAAGCTGCCCTTGAAGCCCTCGAGGCGCACGTTCATACCGAGCTTTAAAAAGACGTTCACAATCCCAGTGTCTTGGCACAAAGGACGGTGGCCCGTCGCGCTCATTTTGCTATTGGTCAAAATTTGTGCAATTGCGTCCTTGGCAGCAGGCGACTGCTCGCGCGCATAGGCTCGGCTCAAATGGGCGATGTAGTCGCTTGGGTGGTAGTAGCTGATGAACTGAAGCGAGGCCGCAATGGACTCAATCAAGTCGTCTTGTCGAATAATGGTCATAAAAAAAGTCGCTCCAAGTGGCGCCCCCGCAAGCTCGGACTTTGGGGTCTGCAAGTTGACAAAACCATGAGTTTAACGCCTTTGAGCCGCCAAGCGCGCCAGGCTTTTAGCGTCTTGGCCACGGGTGTGTTGTTTGCTTTAGATCAAAAAACAAGGGAAAACACTTTGTGGGCCGGTCTCTTTCTTGCGCGATAGTGTCGATTCCGAGCCCTAAAATAAGACTTGAATCAATCGACGTCGAACCCCAAGGGTTCCGTAAAACAAGATTTCCAGGAGAGAAGCCCCATGAACCAAGCCGCTTCAGCGCACCACGTGTACCAGCCCCCGAAGGCGTTTTCTGACGCCGCTGCGATCCCGAGCATGCAGGCCTATGAGGCCTTGTGCAGGGAAGTCGAGCAAGACTACGAAGGCTTTTGGGCCAAACATGCTCGGCGACTCATTACCTGGAAGACCCCATTTACCCGGGTGCTCGATGAGTCGAACGCACCGTTTTTCAAATGGTTTGAAGACGGTACCTTGAACGTGTCTTACAACTGCTTGGATCGCAACATCGAGCGCGGTCTGGGTGATAAAACTGCCATCATTTTTGAAGCCGATGACGGGCAAAGCAGCACCATCACTTACCGCAATTTGCTGGGCAAAACTTGCCAATATGCCCATGTGTTGAAGTCCATGGGGGTGACCAAGGGCGAGCGCGTCATCATCTACATCTCCATGTCCATTGAAGGCGTCGCGTGCATGCTCGCTTGCGCACGCTTGGGGGCGATTCACTCGGTCGTGTTTGGCGGATTTTCAGCGCAGTCCCTGCGAGACCGCATTGAAGACACCGGTGCCAAGCTCGTGATCACGGCCGACCACCAGGTTCGCGGGGGCAAACAACTTCCCCTCAAATCCATTGTCGACGAGGCCCTTGCTTTGGGTGGGTGTGAGACCATTCAAAACGTGCTCGTGATCAAGCGCTCGGGCGCAGCAGTGAACATGCAAGCCGGGCGTGACCACTGGCTCGAAGAGTTGGCAAGCCCTCGGCCCAAACACATCGAACCCGAATGGGTCAGTGCCGAGCACCCCTTGTTCTTGCTCTACACCTCGGGCTCCACAGGTAAGCCCAAAGGGGTTCAGCACTCGTCGGGCGGCTATTTGCTCCATGCGGCCTTGAGCACAGAGTGGACCTTTGATTTGAAGCCCAATGACATCTTTTGGTGCACCGCCGACATTGGTTGGGTCACCGGTCACACTTACATCACCTATGGGCCCCTGGCCCTGGGAGGCACCGAGGTGGTCTTTGAAGGCGTTCCCACCTACCCCGATGGGGCGCGGTTTTGGAAGACCATTGAAAAACACAAGGTGAGTATTTTCTACACCGCCCCGACCGCCATCCGCTCCCTCATCAAGGCAGCAGAGGGCAATGAGCTCATCCACCCCAAGCAGTTCGATCTCTCGAGCCTGAGACTGCTCGGCTCGGTGGGCGAGCCCATCAACCCCGCGGCCTGGGAGTGGTACTACCAGCACGTGGGTGGCGCTCGTTGCCCCATAGTCGACACCTTTTGGCAAACCGAGACGGGTGGACACATGATTACCCCCATGCCCGGTGCCACCCCCATGGTGCCAGGATCATGCACCTTGCCCTTTCCTGGTATCCAAGCCGCGGTGGTGGATGAAACGGGCAAAGAGGTGCCTTGGGGGCAGGGTGGTATTTTGGTGGTCAAGCGGCCGTGGCCTGCCATGATCCGCACCATCTGGGGTGACCCCGAGCGCTTTAAAAAGAGCTACTACCCCGAGGACTTCAAAGGCCAGTACTACTTGGCGGGAGACGGCGCCATTCGCGACGAAAAGACCGGTTACTTCACGATCACTGGGCGCATTGACGATGTGCTCAATGTCTCTGGCCACCGCATGGGCACCATGGAGATCGAGTCGGCCTTGGTGAGTTGCACCGAACTCGTGGCCGAAGCGGCGGTGGTGGGTCGACCCGATGACACCACCGGTGAAGCGGTCTGCGCCTTTGTGGTGCTCAAACGCCCCAGACCCCATGGTGACGAGGCCCTGGCCATTGCCAAGCAACTCAGAGACCATGTCGGCAAGGAAATTGGACCCATTGCCAAGCCCAAGGACATTCGCTTTGGTGACAACTTACCCAAAACCCGCTCGGGCAAGATCATGCGCCGCTTGTTGCGCTCGATTGCCAAGGGTGAGAGCATCACGCAAGACACCTCTACTTTAGAAAACCCCGCCATCTTGGAGCAGCTCTCTGAGAGAAGTTTCTGAACAACGCTCGGCCAACAAAGCCGAGCACTCAAGCACACCTCTTTGCTCTGATCTTGTGCAGGAGATCCGATCTTTTCAAGGCCGTTTGGGCTGAGTCGCTTGATTGGGTGGCGTGGACAATTGGAGTATCCACTGCACCAAGACCCTCGCCTCCTCGGGGGTGACTTGGGCATTGGCGGGCATGGGGACGGCGCCCCAAACACCACCGCCACCGAGCCTGACTTTTTGGGCCAACCGTGTAAGAGCGGCAGTGTCATTGAGGTACCTTTGGGCGACATCTGAGTAGGCGGGTCCCACCACCTTGTGGTCCACTGCGTGGCAAGACAAACAGTGTCGAGTTTGGGCTAGAAGCTGGGGGTCCAAGCCCGCAGCCCAGCACCACGGTGGTGGTGCTGTCAGACCGAGCAGCATGAGCAGGCAGTGCAACCCAAAGCGCTCAAGCCCGAGGGCTAGCCTCATGCCGGCCAGGCACCTCAGCCCTTTCAGCCCTTTCAGCCCACTTGGCCCACTTGGCCCCCCCAAGTTCAGGGCAGGCACTGTCAGTGCAGTTTTTTTAATAGTGCCGACCCTCAAAGAGATCAAGCACCGCGCCTGAGCTCGCACTCGAGGCGTTGTAAGCAAATTTTGCCAAGACCCCACGGGTATAACGGGGGGCTGGAGCCACCCATTGGGCGCGGCGTTTGGCGAGTTCTTCTTCGCTCACCTTGAGCTCCAGCAGCAGTTGGTGAGCATCGATGGTAATGGCGTCGCCTTCATGGATCAAGGCGATGTTGCCGCCCACTGAGGCCTCAGGCGCCACGTGGCCCACCACCATGCCCCAGGTTCCCCCGGAGAAACGCCCGTCCGTGATGAGGCCGACACTCTCGCCCAAACCCGCACCGATGAGGGCTCCTGTGGGGGCGAGCATCTCTGGCATCCCTGGGCCGCCTTTGGGGCCGAGGTAGCGCAGCACCATCACGTCTCCCGCCACAATGCGACCCGCCAAAATCGCCGCCAAGGCCGACTGCTCGTCGTCAAAGACCCGAGCGGGGCCGGTGATCACGGGGTTTTTGAGGCCGGTGATTTTGGCAACCGCGCCTTCGGGCGAGAGGTTGCCTTTGAGGATGGCCAAGTGGCCCTGTGGGTAAAGTGCTGTCGCCAGCGTGCGGATCACGTGTTGGTCTGCACGGGGGGCGTCGGGGATGTCTTTTAAATTTTCAGCAACGGTTTTACCGGTAATGGTCATGCACTCGCCGTGCAGCAAGCCTGCGTTCAAGAGCACTTTCATGACCTGGGGAATGCCGCCTGCGCGGTGCAAGTCCACGGCCAAGAACTGGCCCGAGGGCTTTAAGTCGCAAAGAACAGGCACTCGTGTTCTGATGCGCTCAAAGTCATCGATGCTCCAAGGCACCTCGGCGGCATGGGCAATGGCCAAGAAGTGCAGCACCGCGTTGGTCGAGCCGCCGATGGCCATGATCACGCTCACAGCGTTCTCGATGGACTCGCGCGTCACAATGTCGCGAGGCTTCAAGTCTTTTTTGATCGCTTCAATGAGCACCTTGGCCGAGGCTTTGGCAGAATTTTGTGTCTCATCATGAGGGTTGGCCATGGTCGAAGAAAAGGGCAGCGACATCCCCAAGGCCTCAAAGGCACTCGACATCGTGTTGGCGGTGTACATGCCGCCGCAAGAACCTGTGCCGGGGATGGCTTTTTGCTCAATCTCTTTGAGTTCGGCGTCGCTCATCTTGCCTGCAGAGTTTTGCCCCACGGCTTCAAAGACGCTCACAATGTTGAGGTCTTGGCCATTGTGGCGTCCGGGCAGAATGGTGCCACCGTAGACATAAATCGCCGGCACATTGGCGCGCAAGATACCCATCATGCCACCGGGCATGTTTTTGTCGCAGCCACCCACCACCAAGACGCCGTCCATCCATTGTCCTTGGACGCAGGTCTCAACGCAGTCGGCAATCACTTCGCGCGAGACGAGAGAGTACTTCATGCCTTCGGTGCCCATCGCCATGCCGTCTGAGATGGTCGGGGTGCCAAACACCTGGGCATTGCCGCCGGCTTCTTCAATCCCCTCAATGGCGGCGTCGGCGAGTTTTTGCAAACCACTGTTGCAAGGCGTGATGGTGCTGTGGCCGTTGGCCACGCCCACCATGGGTTTGTTGAAGTCCCCCTCCTGGTAGCCCATGGCGTAGTACATGGAGCGGTTGGGGGCCCGCGATTTGCCTTGGGTGATTTGGGCTGAGCGGCGATTGATTTGTATGGTTTTGATGTCCATGAGGTGTCCAAAAGGGTCAAAAAAGGTGGCATGAGCGTGACCATTGGCGCGGTCAAACTGGGTGGGTGGGCTGAGCACTGTTTTGCTCCTTTGCGCGCCCTTTGCCGAGAACTGAAGTTTAACCGCTTCCCGGCCTCAGCAGCAGCCCCGGCCCCAGGCGCTTTGCCCACGGGCACGGGCACGGGCACACACTGGGTAGCCACTACAATCCAAGGCATGCTCACACACCCTCAATGGAATCCAGTCGCCGTCCAAATTGGCCCTTTGGCTGTGCACTGGTATGGGATCACCTACTTGGTGGCCTTTGTGCTCTTTATGCTTTTGGCGCGCTGGCGCTTAAAGCACGAGCCTTACGCGAGTTCATCTTTGGGGAGCAACCCCTGGCGCTTTGACCTAGTGGAAGACCTGCTCTTTTACGGCGTGCTCGGCGTCATCATCGGCGGTCGGGTGGGCTACTGTTTGTTCTATAAGCCCGATTTTTACCTCTCCCACCCGTTCGAGATCCTCTATGTTTGGCAAGGTGGGATGAGTTTTCACGGGGGGATGCTGGGGGTGATTTCGGCCATGGCGGTTTGGGCCCGAGTGAACCACCGCCCGTGGCTGGAAGTGACCGATTTCATCGCACCTTGTGTGCCCACGGGCTTGGCCAGTGGTCGTGTGGGCAACTTCGTCAACGGCGAGTTGTGGGGTCGAGTGGCCGACAACACCTTGCCTTGGGCCATGGTGTTTCCACAAAGCGGCAGTACGGTGGCGAGACACCCCTCGCAAATCTACCAGTTTTTGCTCGAAGGCCTGCTGCTGTTTGGTCTGTTGTGGTGGTACGCCAAAACCCCCCGAAAACGCGGGTCGGTCTCGGGACTGTTTTTGATGGGGTATGGCATTTGTCGCTTTACCGCAGAGTATTTCCGCGAGCCCGATGCCTTCCTCGGCCTGCTGAGCCTGGGCTTGAGCATGGGGCAGTGGTTGTGTGTGCCCATGGTGCTGCTCGGCGCATTGCTGTATGCCCACGCCCAAAGACGCAGCGCGGAGCTCTAGAGCAGGATGCCAGCGTCATTGAAGCGCTTGCGCCATTGGATACCTCAAGCCCTCCTCAGCTCGGGCGTTTTTTTTTCAGCCAGTCCCGCCACCCTAGAGCGGTGCTGCTTGGGGTCTTGCTGACTTCAGCACCAGATCTCCTGATCTCCTGATCCGCTTCACGCAATGCATTGCATTGCATTGCATTGCATTGCATTTTGCGCTCCCTCGCCCAAATCCCCCGTTCATGCGGGCCATGTTGTTTTTACCTTGATTGAGCGTAACGCCCGAGTGTGCAGATCCACTTGTCGCTTGAGTAATGCGTTGTAATTACGCATAATTACAGGACTTAGATGATTTTCACGTCTTTTTCGCTATTTTTAACTGTTTTAGAGCTATTTTTGGATGACGATGCCGCACGTTTCCTTGCACCAAGAGGTCGCCGATTGGGTCAGAGATCAAATCTTTGAGGGTCAATTGACGCCGGGCACCTTCATTGATGAGCGCGATTTTTGCCTGCGCTATGCGATCTCTCGCACCCCTTTGAGAGAGGCCTTGAAAGTTCTGTGTGCTGAGGGCTTGGTTGAGCACGAGCCCAGGGTGGGTTGCAGGGTGAGGGTGATCACCCGCAAAGACTTCGATGATATTTTCCCCATGGTCGCTCTACTTGAGGGACGCAGCGCTTTTGAAGCGGCCCGTTTCATCGGGCCTGCCGACCTTGAAGCCCTGGCCATTTGGCAAACCAGGATTGAGGAGGCATTTCTGGCGCATGACATTCCCGCCTACTACCGGGCCAACTTGGCCATTCATGAGGCCATCATTGGGCTGGCCCACAACCCGTGGCTTGCCCAAACCATCTCGGATCTGAGAAAAATTTTGCGCCTGTCTCGTTTACAGCAACTGCACGCGCCTGGGCGTTTGGCGCAAAGCGTGGAGGAACACCGCCAAATTTTTGAGTGCCTTGGGCGCTCAGATGCATGGGCCGCACAAGACGCCATGCGCAATCATATCCACCATCAACACGAGGCGCTCATGCAATTGTCCAGCCTCACACCAAGGACGGTCACGGTATGAATACCCCCCATTGGCTCGAGCGCGGTATGAAACTGCTTCGCAGCAGAACTCAAACCAAGGATGGCAACGCCAAACCGATGGTGAGCAGTCCGCAAGACGATCGATTGACCAAAGACCGCATCGAGGCGTCCATCAAACAGCGTGAACAAGTCTTGCCCGAGCGAGTTCTCAGGAAAGTGATGAAAGAGCTGCAAAACATCATCGACCCTCAGGTGAGTGAGATCGAAGGCGGGCGCCGTGCCAAGGTGTTTTCCCAGTGGTATTTACAATCCTCCGCCCCCCAAAGACTCGATGTGTGGCGATTGATCAGCGAGTTTTTTGGGCCCGACGCCAAAAAAGTCATGGCCGCCAAAGACGAGTACACCCAGGCCTTTGGAACAGCCGAAGAGGGCGCTGCCGAGATCAAGTTGCGACGCTCCTTGATATCACCCCGAACTCGCTTGTTTCAGCGCTTTGCTGCGTTTGAAGGGGGCTTGCGATTTTTGATGGACATGAGGGCCGAGATGCTGCCTCTTTTGAAGACCAACAAGTCCTTGGCCGCTTTGGATGTGGAGCTCGAGACCTTGTTCTCGACATGGTTTGATGTGGCGTTTTTGGAGTTGCGCCAACTCTCTTGGAATTCGCCCGCGTCACTCATCGAAAAACTCATTCAGTACGAGGCGGTGCATTTCATCAAAAGCTGGGCGGATCTCAAAAACCGCCTCGACAGTGACCGGCGTTGTTACGGATTTTTCCACCCCAATTTACCCCAGGAGCCGTTGATTTTTGTGGAAGTCGCTCTCTTGGAGGAGATGGCCCAAAGCATCACACCGCTCTTGGATGAAAACGCAGCGCCTGAGAATTTGCAAAAAGCCAGCGTCGCTATTTTTTACTCCATCAGCAACACCCAACCTGGCCTCAAGGGCGTGGGTTTTGGCGACTCCTTGATCAAGCGGGTGGTGGAGGTGCTCAAATCAGAGTTCCCCAGACTCAAGACCTTTGCCACCTTGTCCCCGATTCCTGGACTCAGGCCCTGGGTGCTCAAAAACATTGACGCCTTGCTGCAACGATTGAGCGACAAAGAGTTGGCCGCACTCTTGAAGTCGGTGGGCCTAGAATTCAATCAATTTGCCGATTTCGTCAAACTCTTGGAGCCTGGGGAGGCGATGCAAAACAACCCCTTGCTGCAGTCCTTTTTGATGCGCGCGGCTGCCGTCTATTTGGGTCAAACCCTGGGCGAGACTGGACCTTTGGACGCGGTGGCCAAATTCCATTTGCACAACGGTGCGCGTGTCGAACGCATCAACTGGGATGCCGACCCATCGAGCAAAGGTGCCAAGCAGTCTTGGGGCATCATGGTGAACTACCAGTATGATTTGAAAAAACTCGACCGCCATCGCCAACTCTTGGCCAAAGGTGTGATCTCGACCTCCTCAGCGGTGCAAAACCTGTTCTTGCCCGCACCCCAAAAAACCGCTTCTTGACTGCAGAAAGACGCCTCCATGACCGGTCCTTTATCCCATATCAAAGTGCTCGACCTCTCGCGTGTGCTTGCCGGCCCCTGGGCCGCCCAAAACTTGGCCGACCTGGGTGCCGAGGTGATCAAAGTCGAGCGCCCTCTCAAGGGGGATGACTCGCGCGCCTTTGCACCCCCTTATCTCAAAGATGAGGCGGGTGAGGGCACCCGCGAGTCGGCTTATTTTTGTGCGGCCAACCGAGGCAAAAAATCCATCACCGTCAACCTCTCCGACCCCCAAGGCCAGGCTTTGGTGCGTGAGTTGGCCAAGGGTGTGGATGTGATTGTGGAGAACTACAAAGTGGGTGATTTGGCCCGCTATGGACTCGGCTACGAGGACATCAAGGCCATCAACCCCGGCATCATTTATTGTTCCGTGACCGGCTTTGGACAAACCGGTCCCTACAAGGACAGACCCGGTTACGACTTCATGGCCCAAGGCATGGGTGGTTTGATGAGTGTGACGGGCGAGAAAGACGATTTACCCGGTGGTGGGCCCCAGCGCGTGGGCGTGCCCATCATCGACATGTCCACCGGCATGTATGCCAGTGTGGCGATTTGTGCGGCCATTGCCCACCGTGCGGTCAGTGGACAAGGCCAATGGATTGATGTGTCTCTCTTGGATTCGTGTGTGGCGCTCCTGGCCAACCAGGCGATGAATTACTTTGCCACCGGCGAGTCGCCCCTCTCCTTGGGCAATGCGCACCCCAACATCGTGCCCTACCAGACCTTCAAGACCGAAGACGGCGCGCTCATTTTGGCGTGTGGCAATGACAATTTATTCAAAAAATTCACCCATGCCGCAGGCTGTGAAGAATTGGCCACCGATCCTCGGTTCAGCAGCAACGGTGAGCGCGTGAAGCACCGCGCTGAAATCACCGACATCCTCAATGCCATCTTTTTGACCAAAACCACCCGTGACTGGGTCGCTTTGCTCGATGAGGCGGGTGTTGCCAATGGGCCGATCAATAAAATCGCCGAGGTCTTTGAAGAGCCCCAGGTGCTCGCGCGCGGCATGAAGTTCGAGTTGCCCCACGCGGCGGCGGGCAAGGTGACGCTGGTGGGCAGCCCCATGAAGTTCTCCGCCACCCCCATCACCCACGAAATCCCTCCACCCACTTTGGGCCAACACACCCAAGAGATTTTGAAGTCGGTTCTGCACAAAACGGATGAAGAAGTAAAGTCCTTGATCGATCAAGGGGTGGTTTAACGCGCGCTCGAGTGCGTCGAGTGCAGGTGACTTTCAGCGCCAAGCCCCTGCATCTCAAACCCAGCCTTGACGCCACACTGAGTCGTTTTGCAATTCACGCCAAGCAATGATTTGCGTGGCGTTGGAAAACACCGATTGGATTTCCACCAACTCAATGGGATCGTCGG
>CAILYC010000032.1 GCA_903838355.1 uncultured Burkholderiales bacterium
CCCAAGACCTTCCCAAGACCTTCCCAAGACCAAGGGGGCCTGGCTGCTGGGCAACCCAACCCTTGGATTTCAGTAGGCGTAAACGCCGTGGCCGGTTTTGCGGCCCAAGCGTCCGGCCGAGACCATTTCTCTGAGCAGGGGGGCTGCACGGTATTTGCTGTCGCTGTAGCTGTTGAAGTAAACCTCCATCACCGCCAAACACACATCGAGTCCCACCAAGTCGGCCAAGGCCAGGGGGCCGATGGGGTGGTTGCAACCGAGTTTCATGCCTTGATCAATGTCCTCGGCCGAGGCAATGCCCTCGCCGAGCACAAAAAACGCCTCATTGATCATCGGCACCAAGATGCGGTTGACGACAAAGCCCGGTGCATTTTTCACGGTGATGGGGGTTTTGCCCAAAGTGGTGGCAAAGGCATGGACAGCGTCGTGGGTGGCGTTGCTCGTTTGCAGGCCGCGAATGACCTCCACCAAGGCCATCAGGGGCACAGGGTTGAAGAAGTGCATGCCGATAAAACGCTCGGGGTGCTGGGTGACCGCCGCGAGTTGGGTGATGGAGATCGAGGACGTGTTGGAAGCGAGCACGGCATCGGCGCGCAAATGGGGTTGAAGTTGCTCTAAAATCTTGATTTTGAGGGGCAAATTCTCGGTCGCTGCTTCGATCACCAAGTCGCAGTGCTTAAAAACCGCATAGTCGGTGCTGGTGTGAATGCGAGTCAGGGCCGTCGCTTTGTCTGCGGCCGTGAGCTTTTCTTTGACGACCAAGCGCTCCAAACTCTTGTCGACGGCGGCCAAGCCCTTGGCAAGGGCCGCTTCTGAGATGTCCACCACATGGGCAGTGATGCCACACACGGCGCATGCTTGCGCGATGCCCGAGCCCATGGTGCCTGAGCCAACAATGCCAACGGTTTGAATGTTCATGAGAGGGTTTTTCTATGGGTGGGTGTGCAGCCCTGGGGAAAGGCGACAGCTTGGGTGACAGGAATGGTGACAAGACTGGTGAGATGGATTTTGCCCAAGACCTGATTGTAATGAACTCCGCACAAATTGCCCTGTTTGAGGACACCTGGGAGCCGCGCAAAGCTGGGCAATTGGGTGGGTTGATGCTTCTCTTCAAAACGTTACGGTAGGGCTATAATTGAGTCTGCTACATCTTGATTTTCTCGACTTTGTCATCAATTTGAAGACAAATTGCCTCAAAGTTCAAGGTTTAAAAAGACATGAATCCTCATCCCAACCACATCGCCATCATCATGGACGGCAATGGCCGCTGGTCCAAAAAGCGTCTCATGCCCAGAAGCGTGGGGCATCTGATGGGGGCCTCGAACTTGAGATCGGTGGTGAAAGCCTGTGTGCAAAAAAAGGTCAAGCACGTCACGGTCTTTGCCTTCAGCACGGAGAATTGGCGCCGCCCCCCTGAGGAGGTGGCCACCTTGTTTGATCTTTTTGTGCGTTACTTAAAGACCGAGCTCACCGAGCTTCAATCCCAAGGGATACGATTGAGGGTCATTGGCGACCATTCGGCCTTCACGCCGGAGCTGCAAGCGCAAATCAATTTGAGTGAGCGCTTGACGGCCCAAGGCACGTCGCTTGACTTGACAGTGGCGATCAACTACGGGGGTCGCTGGGATATTTTGCAAGCCACCCGCGCTTGGCAAAACGCCCACCCCTATGAGTCCTTGGAGCAATTGACCGAGGAGGGCTTGGAGCCCTATTTGTCGACCCATCCTCTGCCTGAGCCGGACTTGCTCATTCGAACTGGGGGTGAGTCGCGCTTGAGCAATTTCCTCATTTGGCAATGCGCCTACACAGAGCTTTACTTCACCGACGTGCTGTGGCCCGAGTTTGATGATCAGGCCTTGCAGGCAGCCCTCGATTGGTATACCCAACGGGTGCGTCGATTTGGCAAGACCGATGAGCAAATCAAGCCCCATGCTTCGAAAAAACTCAAAGCCCAGCCATCGCACTCGGGTGAGAGCCCAAGCGATCCTGTGGCCTTGAAGGTTGAGATGAATTCAGTCACCCATACAGGCACCAATGCCGGTACCCATCCGAGCACCCATCCCATCAGCAATCCCAGTAGCAATCCAAGTAGCAAGCGGCCCTTGTTCTTGAAATAAGCGCCTGCGCCCATCGCGGTGCCGTCCCCTCAGCCCATGGCTCTCTTAGAATACGGGCATGATCCACATCAAAGAACAACTCCGCCTGGCCTTGTCCCGCGTGCTCGAGAGCCAAGGCGAGGGGCTGGGCGCGCAAGCGGCGTTTGAGAACCCCAAAGTCGCCTCCCACGGCGACTTGGCCATCACCCATGCCCTGCAGTTGAGCAAGCTGCTCAAATCCAATCCCCGCCAAATTGCCGACGCCCTCAAAGCGGCCTTGCTGCAGACCCAAGAGGTGCAAACCTGGGTCCAAGACATTGAGATCGCGGGACCTGGCTTCATCAATTTACGCCTCAAACCCAGCGCCAAACAAGCGGTGATTGAGGAGGTGTTGAATGCGGGCGCACGCTTTGGACACCGCTCCCCCCAGATCCCACCAAACGCAGCACCGTTGTTGGTGGAGTTCGTCTCGGCCAATCCCACCGGCCCCTTGCACGTGGGCCATGGACGACAAGCGGCCTTGGGAGATGCGTTGTGCCGTCTCTTTGAGACCCAGGGCCACCAGGTGCACCGAGAGTTTTATTACAACGATGCGGGTGGGCAGATCGACAATTTGGCCCTGAGCGTGTCATGCCGCTTGCATGGCATTGAGCCCGATGACCCCCAGTGGCCAGCCGAGGGCTACCGCGGCCAGTACATCGTCGACATTGCCCACGCCTATGCGGCGGGCGAGAGTGTGGTGTGCGATGACCGCTCGGTCGTCTCGCACCAAAACATTGAGGATTTGAGCGACATTCGCGAGTTTGCGGTGGCTTATTTGAGGCGCGAGCAAGACCTGGATTTGGCGGCTTTTGGGCTTCAATTCGACCAGTTTTACTTGGAGTCGTCGCTCTACACCAGCGGGCGAGTCGAGCGCGCGGTCGAGCAGCTCAAAGCCTCAGGCCACACCTACGAGAAAGACGGGGCCTTGTGGCTCGCGAGCACCGCCTTTGGCGACGACAAAGACCGTGTCATGCGCAAAAGCGAAGGGGGCTTTACCTACTTTGTGCCCGATGTGGCCTACCACTTGAGCAAATGGGAGCGTGGATTTCACCACGTGATCAACATTCAGGGCTCGGACCACCACGGCACCATCGCACGGGTGCGAGCCGGTCTTCAAGCCGTGAGCGATTTGCAAGGCTTGGGCATCCCCAAGGATTATCCGTCCTATGTGCTGCACACCATGGTGAGGGTGATGCGCGCCGGCGTTGAGGTCAAGATCTCCAAGCGTGCGGGCAGCTATGTGACCTTGAGGGATTTGATCGACTGGACGAGCAAGGATGCGGTGCGGTTTTTCCTCTTGAGCAGAAAGCCCGACACCGAGTACGTCTTCGATGTGGACTTGGCTGTGGCCAAGAACAACGACAACCCGGTGTACTACGTGCAGTATGCGCATGCGCGCATTTGCTCAATTTTGATCAAAGAAGGTCGCATGGCGCTGCAAGAGGCTGGGCAGGTCTTGGAAGACGCCCAGCACCAGGCCTCGCAAGACGCCTTCAAAGGTGTGGACCTGAGTCCCTTGGAGAGCGATGCGGCACTGTCCTTGATGCTGCTCTTGGCCAAATATCCCGAAGTGCTGACCAGTGCCACCAAGGACTTGGCGCCCCACGATGTGACTTTTTACTTGCGCGAGTTGGCCGCGAGCTACCACAGCTACTACGACCAAGAGCGCATTTTGGTTGACGATGTTGCCATCAAAAATGCCCGTTTGGCCTTGGTGGCCGCGGTGGCCCAAGTGCTCAGGAACGGTTTGTCCATGTTGGGCGTGAGCGCGCCTCAAGTGATGTGAGGGTGCGCCTAGGCCCGTCTTGGGCTCGGGGTATGATGTGGAAGATTTGAATTTTTGGAACGAAGGTGGGCCATGGGCACGCTGAACGCCAAAATGCCCAAAATGCCCAAAATGCCCAAAAGCCAGCAAGCCAGCAAGCCAGCAAGCCAGCAAGCAAGCCAGCCCGCAACCCTGCAACCCGATTGCGGCCCGATCCAGTGATTGATTAACCTTTGTTTAACGAGCCATGACATCATCCATCCGTGCGCAACGTGGAGGCACCCTACTCGGGTTTATTTTTGGTTTGATTGTGGGCGTGGCCGTCTCTTTGGGGCTGGCCGTTTACGTCACCAAGGTGCCCATTCCCTTCATGAACAAAGGCTTGACCCACACCCCCGATCAAGACGCATCCGAGGATAAAAAGAACAAGGACTGGGACCCCAACGCGCCGCTTTACAACAAGTCGGCGACAAAGAATTCAACCGCCGCGGCGACTTCCCCAGCCGAGCCTGCCAGTGCCGACAAAGCGCCCACGCCTGCAGCCAATGCAGCCCCGGCCCCGCTCACCTCCAAGGAGCAGTCGCCCAGCAACCCCTTGTCCGCCGTCTTTGGCGCTGCGCCTGCGAGCGGCGACGCGAGCAACGCCGCCAACCCTGCCAGCGCTGCGGGTGACAAGGCCGACCCCATGGGGGATTTGGCGCGCTCCAAGGCCAATGGCATCGATGCATTTTTGTTTTATGTCCAAGCCGGTGCTTTTCGCACACACGACGAGGCCGATACCCAAAAGGGCAAACTCGCCTTGGCGGGGTTTGATACCACCCTCAGTGAACGCGACCAAGGCGGCAAGACCGTATACCGCGTGCGCGTGGGACCCTTGAACACCAAGGACGAGGCGGATAAAATTCAACAAAAATTGAGCGCCTTGAAAGTGGACTCGGTGGTGGTGAGGGTGCAAAAGTAGGGCGATTTTTGTCGCGGGGCTTTGCCAAGAAGACGCTTTGGCCACCTGCGGCGCAGGTCGGGTAAAGTTGTGTTTTGCGCTCAAGCGCTGAGCGGGTCGGGTGCACAATAGATGCTTTGGCTTTGTGTTGAGGCCACCACAAAACGAGCTGAAAACCGACACGGCGGTGCACCCGCCCAAAGGTGTGCAGCCGGGGGGCAACAGAGAAAAAAGATTTTTTGAGGTAGAACACACATGAAACGTCGCGACATGAACAAAGCCCTGGTGGCCACCACGGTGGTCTCTTCGGCGGCCTCCACGGTGGCTTCCCTGGTGAGCCCCGTGGCCACTTTGGCGCTGGCGCTGCAAGCCCCTGGTTTGGCGCACGCCCAAGGCGGCTCATTTGCCGAGGGCATTGACTATTTGAGCCTTGACAAACGCGTGCCCACCGATAGCGAAAAAGGCCGCATTGAGGTGGTGGAATTCTTTTGGTTCAATTGCCCGCATTGCAATGCGTTTGAGCCCCGGTTTGAGAGCTGGATCAAAACGGTCGCCAAAGATGTGGACGTGAGGCGCGTGCCGGTGCATTTCAGGGATGATTTTGAGCCCCAACAAAGAATGTACTACGTGCTCGAGTCCTTGGGAATGGTCGACGCCCTGCAGGCGAAAGTGTTCAAAGCCATCCACACCGACCATCAAAACTTGCAGACCTTTGATGCCTTGGCCGCATGGAGCGAGAAAAACGGCATTCAACGCGCCAAATTCACCGAGCTCTACAACTCTTTTGCCGTGGTCTCCAAGGCCAAACGCGCGGCGCAGCAGCAAGACGCCTTCAAAGTGCAAGGCGTGCCCGCTCTGGGTATTGCGGGGCGTTTCTACACCGATGGCTCCTTGGTGGGCAATATGGACAAGGCCTTGCAGGTCGCGGAATTCCTCATCTCCGAGGTGCGCAAAGGCCGTTGAGCCAAAAGGGCGCCAAGCGCCTCCACCACTGCGATGCTGAAGAAGCTTTGAGTGGCTTTTAAGGGGGGCTGGTCAAAAGCAAATAGAAGCAAATAGAAGCAAACAAAAGCATATAAAAGCACAAAGCAGGCCAGTGTGTCGCGCTTTTGCCCATTTTTTGCGGGCTTCATTCATGTTTTTCACGGATTGGCCGCCAAATTTGTTCAAATCCCAGGGCCTGCCCTTACAATTCTAGGCATGTCATCAGCAAGATTTGTGCCTTGAAATTTCACCTTCTGTCTTTGTGTTTCGCGATGGGCTTGTCCATGGGACTGGCCCATGGAGAGAGCGCGGACAAGGACAAGCCCATGAACATCGAGGCCGATGAGTTGGTGCACGATGACTTGAATCAACTCACGGTGTTTACCGGACATGTCTTGGTCACCAAAGGCACGATTGTGCTCAAAGGCGAGAGGATAGAGGTGAGGGAAGATCCCCAAGGCTTTCAGTATGGGGTGATCACGCCCGAGAAAGGTCGGCGCGCTTATTACCGACAAAAGCGCGAAGGGGTCAACGAGTTCATGGAAGGCGAGGCTTTGCGCATCGACTACGACGGGCGCTTGGACCGCGTGACCTTGCAAGACCAAGCCGTGCTCAGGCGTTATCGCGGCAGCGTGCTCAATGACGAGATGTCAGGACAGTTGATCACCTATGACCACTTGAGCGAAACCTTTCGGGTGGATTCGCAAAAGGCCTTGGCCAAACTCTCCCCTGCCAATGCAGGGGGCAAAAACAACAACGCACAGACCCCGAACGGTTTGGGCTTGCTTGCCCCCAAAAGCGAGAATCGAGTGCGCGCGGTGTTGACCCCCGTGGCCACAACGCCAACAACGCCAACAACGGCAACAACGGCAACAGCGCCAACAGCGCCAACAGCGCCAACAGCGCCCAATGCTGCCGCATTGCCCTCAAAAGCCATCTCCGCACCCATCTCCACCCCCTCTTTCGGATCCCCCAAGCCATGAACGCCCGCGAGCTTGACGCTTCCCTCTTGGCCCAGACCCAAGAGACGGGTGCGTCAAGGTCCAGTGCCAGTTTAGAGGCCCACCATTTGCAAAAAGCCTATGGCGCGCGCCGTGTGGTGCAAGACGTCTCCTTGAGTGTCAAGCGTGGCGAAGTGGTTGGGCTGCTTGGCCCCAATGGTGCGGGCAAGACCACTTCGTTTTACATGATCGTGGGCTTGGTTCGTGCGGACGCGGGATGGATCACCTTGGACGGGGTGCGCATTGAGCGCTTGCCCATCCACCGGCGCTCACGCTTGGGGCTGTCCTATTTGCCACAAGAGGCGTCGATTTTTAGGCGGCTCAATGTCCAAGAGAATGTGCGTGCCGTCTTGGAGTTGCAGCACGATGAGCATGGTGAGCCGCTCTCAGCCCAGGTGATGGACGAGCGGCTCGGTCATTTGCTCCAGGAGTTGCGGGTGGACCATTTGCGCGACGCCCAGGCCCAAGCGCTCTCGGGAGGCGAGAGGCGACGCGTGGAGATTGCCCGCGCCTTGGCCACCCAGCCCCAATTCATTTTGCTCGACGAGCCCTTTGCTGGGATCGACCCCATTGCGGTCATTGAGATTCAGCGCATCATCGGGTTTTTAAAGGCCAAAGGCATCGGCGTCTTGATCACCGATCACAATGTTCGCGAGACCTTGGGCATTTGCGACCACGCCTGCATCATCAGCGATGGTCGAGTGCTCGCGCAAGGCACGCCGGGCGAGATTGTCAACAATGGAGATGTTCGCCGTGTGTACCTGGGCGAGCATTTCCGAATGTAGGGCGATCTTCCGCCACCCCCATGAAACAAGGCCTCTCCCTTCGAGTCTCGCAGCACCTGGCGCTCACGCCGCAGTTGCAGCAGTCGATTCGTTTGCTGCAGCTCTCGACCCTGGAGCTCAGCCAAGAGATCGAGCAAATGCTTGACGACAATCCTTTTCTAGAAAAAGAAAGCGATGTGGCCGAGCGAGAAGATTTTGGGGTGAGCCAAGACGATGCGCCCATCACGGCCGATGCGCAAAGCAGCGAGGCGGCGCAGGACCAAGAGTCTGCGGCCAACGAGGCAAGCCCGGACGGGGACGACTTTGAGGCCAGCGACAACGCTGAGCTCGACGACTACAGCGAGCTCACCTTGACCCCACCGAGCGACGGCTTGGGCAGCACCAAGGTGTCCGAGACCGATGGTGCCAATGGTGCCAATGAGGCCAACGAGGCCAATGAGGCCAGTTCGAGTAGCGAGGACAGCACCATCGAAGGTGTGGCCGAGAGCTGGGACGGTGACGGAAGTGTCGAGTTCTCCGCCGACGACAGCGAGTGGGGTGGGGACGCACCGCCGCGCAACGGCGCCTTGGACCAAGACACGAGCGACGCAACGGAGCTCGCGCGCTCGAGCCAATCCTTGACCGAGTTTTTACACCGTCAAGCACTCAGCATGCGCTTGGACGAGGTCGACCGCGCCGCTTTGCGTTTTTTGATCGAGTCCTTGAACGACGACGGCTATTTGGAAGACTCCCTGCAAAACCTGGCTGAAGGTTTGGCCGGAGACGACGAGGAGCAAATCGAGTCCTTGGTGGACCGCTTTCAAATGGCCTTGCACTTGCTTCAAAGTTTAGAGCCCACAGGGGTGGGTGCGCGCGATCTGGGTGAATGCTTGCGCTTGCAACTCAAAGCGATGGAGACCCCCAACGCGCAGGCCGAAGAGCTTCGTCTTGTGGCCCTGGCCATTTGTGGTCAACCCATGGAGATGCTGGCCAGGCGAGACGTCAAACGCCTGTGTGTGGCTTTGTCTGAAAACGAGATGCGCATCAAACTTGCCATTGCCCTCATCGCCCGTTTGGAGCCCAAGCCGGGTCGGCGTTTTGTCGATGTGGAGCGTCAAATCGTGGTGCCCGATGTCATCGTGACCCGCGCAGGCGTCGATCGCGACGGATTACCCAAGTTTCGCGTGCAGCTCAACAGCGATGTGATGCCCAGACTCAGGGTGCATGACATTTATGCCGGCGCCTTGAAGGGGTCTGGCAAATCCGACGCCCACCAAGGCCTGCAGCAGCGGCTGCAAGAGGCCAAGTGGTTCATCAAAAATATCCAACAGCGCTTTGAGACGATTTTGCGGGTGAGCCACGCCATCTCCCAGCGTCAGCGCAATTTTTTCATCCATGGGGAGCTGGCCATGCGGCCCATGGTGTTGAGGGAGATTGCCGATGAACTGGGCTTGCACGAGTCCACCATCAGCCGGGTCACCACGGCCAAGTACATGTCAACACCTTTCGGCACCTTTGAGCTGAAGTATTTCTTTGGCTCGGGGCTCGGAACCGAGAGCGGCACGAATGCGTCGAGCACGGCGGTGAGGGCCCTCTTGAAGCAATTTGTCGCGAACGAAAACCCCAAAAAACCACTCTCCGACAACCAGCTCTCAGAGATGCTCAAGGAGCAAGGCATCGATTGCGCCAGAAGGACCGTTGCCAAATACCGCGAGGCTTTGAAGATCGCGCCCACCAATTTGAGAAAAGTGCTTTGATCCTGAACGCTTGACAACACCGCGGCGGTGGGCACGGGCGTCTTGGACGCGAACGGTTTGCTCAGAACCTGCGCTTTCCACTTTGCCCTTTCCACTTTTTTCTTTTTTCTGCCCCCTGTCGTGACACACGTCCCCTTACCCCACCCTATTGTTTGATTTTTAATGAATTCATTGACTTTGTTTTGTCCTTGCGCCGCGGGCGTTGAGGCTTATTTGGCCGACGAGTGCCGCCGTATTTTGGGGGGTGAGCCCACGGGCTTGGCGGCACAACGCGCTGGGGTGAGTCTGCAGGCGTCGTGGAGCGAGATGATGCAGCTCAATTTGCGCACACGTTTGGCCCAACGCGTTTTAATCCAAGTCAAATCTGGCTTTTACCGCGCGGAGGAAGATCTCTACACCTTGGCCAAGAGTGTGCCGTGGGAGATGTGGTTCAAAGTCGAGCAAACCTTCAAAGTGGAGATCACCTCGCAATACAGCCCTTTGAAGAGTCTGAACTTTGCCGCACTGAAGGTCAAAGATGCGGTGGCCGATCGGTTTCGAGACTTGAAGGGATCGCGCCCCAGTGTTGATGTGAAGTGGCCCCACGTGCGCATTTATGTGCATTTGACGCAAGACCAGATGCTCCTCTCCATTGACACCTCCGGTGAGCCGCTTTTTAAACGCGGATGGCGCTTGGACAAAGGCGAAGCGCCTTTGAAGGAAACCCTGGCAGCGGCCATGCTCGCGGCCAGTGCTTGGGAGGAGCAAGACGGTCTGGCGCTTTATGACCCGTGTTGTGGCTCGGGCACCATTGCCATTGAGGCCGCGCAAATCGATTGCCACATTGCGCCTGGAATTTTCCGCAAATTTGGGTTTGAGAACCTCTTGCCCTTTCAAGCCGCGTCTTGGCAGACCATCAAAAACCGTGCACGCCAAGAAGAGCGCGCCCCAACGCGTGCGATCTTTGGCTCGGACGTCTCGCACCGAATGGTCGACTTTGCCAAGCAAAACGCCGAGCGCGCAGGGGTGGCCCATGCCATTGAGTTCAGGGGTGGAGACGCCTTGGTGCGCATGCCGCCCATCGAGAAACCTGGCATGCTGATGGTGAACCCGCCCTATGACGAGCGCATGAGTGCGCTGGGTGTTGCAGGAGCTGCGGGTGCTGCTGGAGCTGCGGGTGCAGGCAAGGGCATGGGGCGTGAGCGCGCGCAGATGAATTCGGCCGCAGCCTGGGAGCACAGGAACCCCAGTCGAGACCCATCAGGGGCATCGAGTGAATCAGGTTCATCAGGTTCATCTGATCGAGCAGGCACAGCAGGCACATCAGTGGCTGCTCTCGCGGGTGCAACAGCATCGGACACGGCCGCTGCAAGTGCTGACTTCTTCACGCTCTTGGCCAGTCACTGGAAGAAGAATTTCCCGGGCTGGCAGGCCTGGGTGCTGACACCCAACTTGAAGCTGCCGGGTCAAATGCGACTCAAAGAAAGCCGCCGTGTGCCCTTGTGGAATGGCCCCATTGAGTGCCGCATGTTCAAGTTTGACATGGTCAAAGGCAGCAATACCGCGGTGAAAAAGGCAGGACCCGCGGTTTGAGCTCTGCGGATCATACGGCTCACGGGCCCTGTGTCGTTCTCGACACCAATGTGGTGCTCGACATGTGGCTTTTTGACAACCCCGACGTGGCGCCATTGAGACTGGCCTTGGAGTCTCGCCGTCTCACCTGGATCGCGTGTGAGCGCATGTTTGGAGAGCTCCCCAGGGTTTTGACGTATGCGCACTTGCAAGCCAAATTGGGTGTTCATTTGAACAATGCGATCACGCCACTCACGAAGGCACTTGAGATTATGGGCTCCCAACCCCAGGGCACAGTGCAGTTGCCTTTCATGAGCCTGGATGAGGTCGCCCAAGGCATCGTGGCATGCATGCAGCATTGGGCGCAGCGTTGCGAGACGGCGCGCCTTTGTCACTACAAGTGCAAGGACCCCGATGACCAAGTGTTTGTGGATTTGGCGGCAGAGCACGGCGCCACTCTTTTGAGCAAAGACAAAGCCGTCTTGAAGCTCAAAAACCGATTGGCCCGTTTGGGCGCTGGTGTCGTGTCCGTCAAGGATTCGGGTGCTTGGCTCAACGCGCTTGATCTGGATGGCCTGCGCGCAGAATAAAACGAAGTTCAAACTCAGCGCAGTGCT
The DNA here is from genome assembly GCA_903838355.1 of uncultured Burkholderiales bacterium. Taxonomy (GTDB): domain Bacteria; phylum Pseudomonadota; class Gammaproteobacteria; order Burkholderiales; family Burkholderiaceae_C; genus Limnohabitans. The sequence goes on from CAILYC010000032.1 coordinate 11,518, forward strand.
TGGCGAAATTGCTGCAACACGCTCACATAATCTGGCTGCCCAAAAATCGCACTTCCCGCCACAAAGGTATCGGCGCCAGCTTGGGCCACGTCCTTGATGTTGCTCGGTTTGATGCCGCCGTCGACTTCCAATCGGATGGGCTTGCCACACTGCTCGATCATGCGACGCACGGCTTCAATTTTTTTCAGGCTGCTGGGGATGAAGCTTTGGCCGCCAAAGCCAGGGTTCACGCTCATGATGAGCACCAAGTCCAGGTCCTCAAGCACCCATTCAAGAGCCGACAAGGGCTCGGCTGGGTTGAATGCGAGTCCAACTTGGCAGCCTTGGGCGCGGATGAGCTCCACGGTGCGGTGGACATGGGTGCTGGCATCGGGGTGAAAGCTGATCAGGTTGGCGCCCGCCTTGGCAAAAGACAGTGCCAACTCATCCACCGGCTGCACCATGAGGTGAACATCAATGGGGATGGGGCTGCCATCGGCCTTCTTAGACAAGGGTTTCAAGGCTTGGCAAATCATCGGCCCAAAGCTCAAATTGGGCACATAGTGGTTGTCCATCACGTCAAAGTGAATCCAATCCACGCCAGCCGCAATCGAGGACTGCACCTCGGCACCCAAGCGGGTGAAGTCGGCCGCCAAAATCGAGGCAGAAATAAATGGCGTGAGGTTGGAGGTGGATGACGTCATGGTGCTCGGGGTGGGTCGGTCGAAAAATGAAATTCATCTCGCCAGGGGGTTTGTTTGGAAAGATGCCTTTTGCAAGTCTTTCAGTATAGCGAACCTCGTGAAAAATTGACAACGGACAACGGACAACGGACATTGGCACAAGACCCATGGCGGGGCTCTGAGGCGAGTGCTCTGAACTACTCTTGGGCTTTTAGCAAAGGCAAAGGCAAAGGCAAGGGCAAGGGCAAGGGCAAGGGCAAGAATTGGAGTGCAAACTGATCAATGGCTTGGTAGGCCTCGGCCTCGGCCCCGTTGAACATGTGAAACCCCGACAGGCAAGGGCTCAGTGCTTGCGCTTGTCCTAGCTTGAGGGTGATGTAGTCGACTTTTTGCGAGTTGGTTTTTTTGAGCTCTTCATAAACCAACTGAGAGTTTGCCGGGCGCGATTTGGGGCAAGCGTCTTTTTCGTGGGCCAAGAACAAAACGGGGAGGCGTGTCTCGCGGCTGAATGTCGAGCCATTGCGCGCAGAACTGTAGATGGCCCCAGCAATCTCTTGGGGGTTGCCATTTTGCTGGAGCATTTTGTAAAACTCCGTCATGCTGGCGGCCCCGTTGCTGTGTCCCATGATCCAAACGGGCAAGCCGAACCGGTCTAAAAAGTAACGAACCACGCTCTCAATTCTGAGCAGGTGCTCTTTGCTCTGGCGGGAGGTGGGGTAATCGGTGCCGGCTGGCAAAATCACGGGAGAATCAAACACCACGACGTTAAAAAGACCGTGGGTGAGCGTGCTGTCACTCAAGGGCTTTAAGGTGGCGCCATAAAATCCGCCCAATGTTTTTCTCTCAGGCGTGAGCCCCAAATGGCCTTCTCCACCGGGAATAAAAACCAAGGTGAATTGGGCCGTTTGGGCGGGCCAAACATAGGTGAGTGTTGGGGCGTCGCTGAACAAAAAGCCTTTTTCAGTAAAAGGCACGGAGCTCACTTGGGCGCTAGCGTAGAGGTGTAACCCCCCCAAACACCCTAAACACCCTAAACAAGCGCTGAGGGCCAGCTTGCGCAGGGTGGAGAAGTTTTTCATCGGGGTGGTCACCGTTGAGGGGTTTTAGACGCTGCCCATGCAAAGGGGCTGTGGGATGCTCCATTATAGAAACGCACAGCGCCCTGTTGCGCTTCTCTCCTAGCGACTTCCCCGTGACGTCCCAGCCACGTCCCGCCAAATCTTTGTGGGGTCTGCAGTTCGTGCATTATTCCGTTAAGATCATCCATTGTCTTCGTGTGAAGCTACTTTTTGAGGAAGTCCATGCCCCAGTATCAGATGCGAGTCGATGTCGAGCCGGCTTATTTGGCCGATCAATCCGACCCACAAGCGGGCTTGTTTGTCTTTAGCTACACCATCACCATTGTCAACACGGGTCAAGTCAGTGCACAGCTCATCTCACGCACTTGGCACATCAACGATTCGGTGGGTACCCATGAGCGTGTCAAAGGACTTGGGGTGGTGGGTCATCAGCCGCTCATAAAGCCCGGAGAGTCGTTTCAATACACCAGTGGCACCCACCTGAGGACGCCCACAGGCACCATGCATGGGAGTTTCTTTTGTGTGGCAGTGGATGGTGAGCGCTTTGAGGTGGACATTCCCATCTTTGTGCTTGACGCACTGAGCGGCCAAGGTTTTCACTGAGGTGCTCTAGCCCATTGCCCTAGCGCCCGATGCCCCATTCCTCTACCTCCAACCGATCGATCTCTCCCAACCCAACTGCATCCGCGCTGGGGGAATTTGGGCTGATTGAGCGTTACTTCAATCGTGCGCAAGCGACAAGAAATGCTACCACGCAGGCCACGCAGGCCACGAAGGCCACGAAGGCCACGAAGGCTACGCAGGCTACGCAGGCTACGCAGGCTACAGTGGTGCTTGGCATTGGCGACGACTGTGCCCTCTTGTCCTCCACACCAGGCCACCATTGGGCCGTCTCCACCGACACCCTGGTCGAGGGGCGACATTTTTTTGCCAACGTGGACCCCGTTCACTTGGGCCACAAGGCCTTGGCGGTGAACTTGAGCGACTTGGCCGCCTGCGGCGCCACACCTCGTTGCTTCACCTTGGGACTCACCTTGCCCCACGTGAATGAGGCGTGGTTGAGTGGGTTTTCCAGGGGCTTGTTGGCATTGGCCGATCAATACGACTGCACCTTGGTGGGCGGAGACACCACCCAAGGGCCCTTGAACATCGCCATCACCGTGATGGGCGAAGTGCCCCAGGGACAAGCGTTGCGCAGGAGTGGTGCCCGAGTCGGGGACGACATTTGGGTGAGTGGCACCTTGGGGGATGCTCGACTGGGCTTGGAAGTGTTGCAGGGCAAGCGTCAATTGAACCACTTGAGCCACATGAGCTCCGAGACACTTCAATATGCCCAGCACCGTCTCGAGTGCCCCACACCTCGGGTGGCTCTGGGTGTGGCGCTCAGAGGGGTGGCCACCAGTGCCATTGATTTGAGTGACGGCTTGCTCGGAGACTTGGGACACCTCTTAAAATCTTCAGGCTTGGCATCAGGCTTGGCTTCAAGCCTGGGTGCAGAGATTCACACCGATTGGATAGAAGGGTCGAATGATGTGAGCAATGCGATCAGCCCGTTTCTGAAAAACTTAGAACTCAACGACCGCCTGTCATTGGTGCTTGCAGGTGGCGACGACTACGAGTTGTTGTTCACGGTGCCGGCAAGCTTAAGACCGACAGTCTTGGCCTTGGCCAAGCGTTTGGAGACTCCGCTCACTCGCATTGGCGTCATGGTGTCTCAAGAGGGACTGCGCGTGCTGGGTAGCGAAGGCCAAGAGGTGAAGGTTCAACAGCATTCTTACGAGCATTTTTCATGATCATCAGACGAGACATTTTGTTCAGCCACCCAGCGCACTTTTTGGCGCTGGGCTTGGGGGCGGGTTTGAGTCCCTTGGGGCCGGGCACGGTGGGCACCGTGTGGGCTTGGGCTGCTTACTTGCTGTTGGATCTTTTTTTAACACCCACGCAAATGGGCGGTGTGTTGATCGGCTCATTCTTGGTGGGTTGGTGGGCGTGCACCGTGACGGCTGAGAACATGGGGGTCTCGGACCCTTCGGCCATCGTGTGGGACGAGGTGGTGGCGTTTTGGTTGGTGATGTGGATTTGGATGCCCGCAGGTTTGGGTGGGCAATTCGCGGCTTTTTTACTGTTTCGGTTTTTTGACATTGCCAAGCCCGGCCCCATTGGCATGCTCGACCGTGCGTTCAAGGGCGGGGGCTATCGGGGGGGATTGGGCATCATGATGGACGACCTGGCCGCGGCTTTTTTTACATTGTTGGTCTTGGCCCTTTGGCAAGCGACGCGTACCTGAAGACCTTAGGGTGTAGGGATGCCTTGGTTGTTTTCTGTCATGGTGTAGCCGAGCAATGCCATGGCGTTTTTGACAGGCGTTTTTAAAAAATCTTTGCCCTGAAAAAACAAGGGCAGATCCATTTTCATGGCCAGCTGAAACGAAAATAAATCACCCATGTTGAGCGGCCCTGAAGGGGAGGCTTTGAGATGGTATTGGAATGCACACGCCAAATAGAGATCTAAATCGCTCTTGCCAAAGTCAATGATTTCAACGTCGAGTTCGGACAAGAGTCTTTGCATACCAAGGATTCCCGCTTGGTGTTGAATGGACAAGGTTGCCAGTATCACCTCAGCGTGAGTTGCCGCACTCATGTAGAGTCGATGGACATCGGCCATTTCTCTTGCAAATAGATCTGCAGCCGACTCGCCTTTCACAATGGAGATCAACGCCGATGAATCGACAACGGCCGCGTCCAATCGGATGTTCATTGGGGCAAGCCATCCTCGCCGTATAAAAGTTCTTCAATGGACCGATGGTCGGTGATGGGGATGCTTTGGAGGTGCCGGGCTGCAGCCATGATCTTGTCGATATTTTTTCGCTTGGGCTGCATGGATTCCCGTCTTGAGCGCTCTTCTTCCAAAACGCGAAGAACTTCCTTGTTCATCGATCGATCGTGCTTCTTGGCTTCTTCGATCCAGAAGTTCTTGAGCTCAAGCGGCACTTGTTTGATTGTCATGATTTCACCCACAACCATCACCTTTGGTTAACAAATTGGTACCAATATGGTATCTTTATGTGGTTTCATGGTCAAGTCGTTAAATGCAACTTATTGATTAATAAATGGATATCAATAACATTAAATGGTTAATGATAAGGCGTGACAAGTAGAATTTCAAGCGGTATTCAAGTGATCCAATGCAAGACACTTCATGCCCCATGTGAATGAGGCGTGCACCTTGACGGCTGAGAAGATGGGCTTTGATGAAGCTGCGGTCATGGTGTGGCCGTGCATGTCCATGTTTTTTTCAGGCGTTTTTTAAATCTTTGCCCTGAAAAAACAAGGGCAGATCCATTTTCTTTGCAGGCATAGAAGCTTGCCGCCGCTTCGGGAAAATATCTCAAATGCGGATTGGCCAGCGTGTAAAGGATGCGCGCGAATGGGCGTAATAATGGACGAATTACTGGGCGTATTAATGGTCCTATTAATGGCAGATGACTGGATGACCCGAGTGAATGTTTCCATTTTTTTTGCCAAAATCGGCTGGTTAATACAAAATGTCAACGTACACAAAAATATTTTCAGGCTCCGCTGACACGGCCGATCCATCACTCCACTGTCTGTCTTGATCTCAGATCCCTCCATGCCACCCCTTACTCAGTCACTGGTTCAACAACTTTCTTTAAAACTCTTGGCCAAAGGCTTGATGTTGTCCAGCGCAGAAAGTTGCACAGGGGGCTTGATTGCCGCGGCCTGCACTGATTTGGCCGGTTCAAGTCAATGGTTTGAGCGGGGTTTTGTGAGTTACTCCAATGCGTCCAAAGTGGAGCTTTTGGGGGTTGACCCATCCCTGATTGCCGCGCACGGTGCGGTGAGCCAAGAAGTCGCGCGAGCCATGGCCCTGGGGGCCTTGTCCCATTCCGCTGCCCAGGTCTCGTTGTCGGTCACTGGCGTTGCCGGCCCCACTGGGGGTAGCGCCGACAAACCCGTGGGTTGTGTCTGGTTTGGCTGGGGGCTTGCTGGAGGGCTTGAAGGGGAGCGCGAACCCAAAGGACCCATCATCACGTCTGAGCGCATGGATTTTGCGGGGACACGCCAAGAGGTGAGGGCCCAAACCGTGGCGCACTCACTCAGACGCTTGCTGCAATTGTTGCAGTAGTTGCAGTAGTTGCAGTAGTTAAAGTAGTTCCATTGATTGCATTGATTGTCTTGATCTTTTCCCTCAATACCCCTCGCTCACTGGTCAAGCCCCGAGACGTGAAACTTTTTGGTGTTGGGTGTTACCGTGGTTGATCCTTGGCCCGCTACTGTTAAACTAGGGTCTATGTTTTATCACCGCATCATCCTCACCGGGTCCAGTGACCGAGGAGCTTGGCCTTGGCGACGCTGCGCGCTTGGATTCGCGCTGTCTGCTCGCGTTTGATCAAGGCCTTGTGTGTTGTACCCTGGAGTCCGACCTGAACTCTTGAGACGTCTAGGGCTGATCAGTCCACTGAATTTCAACCTTTCTTTCTACCTTTGCCTGGGCGTTATTTTTTAGAAAATGACACTTGGGCATACTCTGGGTTGAGCGCTTTGCACGCCATTCAATGAGACTTGTTGCGAATCAATCAAGCGTTGATCTTTTTACCAGATCCGTTCCCATTGATTGAAACTGAAAGCTTTTTATGCTGACTGAACTTGAATTCAAAAGCCTGGCCTCCCAAGGCTACAACCGCATCCCGTTGATGCAAGAGGCTTTTGCGGATCTAGAGACACCGCTCTCTTTGTATTTGAAATTGGCCCATTCACAAAACGCGGGTCGCTACAGTTTCTTGCTTGAATCCGTGGTGGGTGGCGAGCGCTTTGGCCGCTACAGCTTCATCGGTCTGCCCGCGCGCGGCCACTTGGTGAGCCGCGGCTTTGGTGAGTCGGCTGTGACCCAAGTCGTGCGAGACGGTGTGGTCGTGCAAACCCACCATGGCGACCCCTTGGCGTTCATTGAATCTTATCAAGCGACCTTCAAAGTGGCGCTTCGTCCTGGCATGCCACGGTTTTGTGGAGGCTTGGCGGGCTACTTTGGCTATGACACGGTGCGCAATGTGGAGAAAAAACTCGAGAAATCTTGTCCTCCCGACACCTTGGGTTGTCCCGATATCTTTTTGCTCGAGTGTGAAGAGTTGGCGGTGATTGACAACTTGTCGGGCAAACTCTATTTGATGGTCTATGTTGACCCCAGTCTCACGGATGCCTACAGCGTGGGTAAAAAACGCCTTCGCCAACTCAAAGAGCAGTTGCGCTACTCGGTCAGTGCGCCGGTTTTGAAGCCCAGCGCCACCCACAGCGTGCGCCGTGAGTTTGCCAAGGAGGATTACTTGAAGGCGGTGCAAACGGCCAAAGATTTGATCGGCGCGGGAGACTTCATGCAAGTGCAAGTGGGCCAACGCCTGAGCAAGCCCTACACCCAAAGCCCCTTGTCTTTGTACCGTGCTTTGCGGGCCCTGAACCCAAGCCCCTATATGTTTTACTACGACTTCGGTGATTTTCAAGTGGTTGGTGCTTCACCAGAAATTTTGGTGCGCCAAGAGTCCACACCCGAGGGTCAAAAGGTCACCATTCGGCCCCTGGCGGGCACCCGGGCGAGGGGTTCGAGTCCCGAGGAGGATGTGGCGCGTGAGCGCGACCTCTTGGCCGACCCCAAAGAGCGCGCCGAGCATGTGATGCTGATTGATTTGGCCAGAAACGACATTGGACGCATCGCTAAAACCGGCAGCGTCAAAGTCACCGAGTCCTTTGTGGTGGAGCGCTACAGCCATGTGATGCACATCGTGAGCAATGTGGAAGGGGTTCTCCAAGACGGGGTCTCCAACATGGATGTGTTGAGAGCCACCTTCCCTGCGGGCACCTTGACGGGTGCTCCCAAAGTGCATGCCATGGAGCTCATTGACCGGCTGGAACCCAGCAAACGGGGTCTCTACGGCGGGGCGTGTGGGTATTTGAGCTATGCCGGCGACATGGACGTGGCCATTGCCATTCGAACCGGCATCATCAAGGACCAGACCTTGCATGTGCAAGCCGCTGCTGGGGTGGTGGCGGATTCGGTGCCCGAGTTGGAGTGGCAAGAGACCGAGCACAAAGCGCGGGCCTTGATTCGGGCAAGCGAACTCGTCGAAGAAGGATGGGAGTGAGCACCATGACCACCCGTTCAACGATACCGACCCCCGCGCGAGTCGCCCCCTGCTACAAGTTGGAAGACAAAGCCGCAATGGGGCTTGCGCGACTCAATTTGCTCATGATTGACAATTACGACTCCTTCACCTTCAATGTGGTGCAATACTTGGCAGAGTTGGGTGCCCGCGTGACGGTATACCGCAACGATGAGATCGGCTTGGAGGAGATCGAGGCCTTGGCGCCCGAGCGGCTCGTGATCTCGCCCGGGCCTTGTTCCCCCAATGAAGCGGGGATCTCGGTGGCGGCCATACGGCACTTTGCTGGCAAGATCCCGATTCTCGGGGTGTGCTTGGGCCACCAAAGCATAGGGGCCGCCTTTGGTGCTCGAGTTGTTCGTGCCCAACAATTGATGCACGGCAAGACCTCGGTGATCCAGCATGTGGGTTTGGGTGTGTTTCATGGATTGCCCCAGCCCCTGACGGTGAACCGCTACCACTCCTTGGCCATTGAACGAAGCTCCTGTCCCGATGCGTTGGAGGTCACGGCTTGGAGCGAAGACGGCGAGATCATGGGGGTGCGCCACAAACACTTTGCCATCCAGGGCGTGCAGTTTCACCCCGAGTCGGTGCTCACCGAAGCGGGGCATGCCCTGTTGGATAATTTCCTGCACCAACGATAAAGCACCAACGATAAAGCATCTACGATAGAGCATCTACGTTAGAGCAATAAAGCCCATGTTTGCTGAAGTTCATCGCTGCCAAAGCCCCTTTTTTTGAGAGCCCAGACCATGCCCATCACCCCCAGCCAAGCGGTTCAACGCACCATTGAGCACCGAGAGATTTTTCACGACGAGATGCTGCACTTGATGCGCATGATCATGACGGGTGAGATGTCGCCCTTGATGAGTGCGGCGTTCCTCACCGGGCTGCGCGTGAAAAAAGAAACCATCGGCGAGATCACGGCTGCAGCCGAGGTCATGCGCGAGTTCTCCACCAAAGTGCACGTGAAAGACCGCACGCATTTGGTCGACATTGTGGGGACAGGGGGCGACGGCTCGCACACGTTCAATATCTCGACTTGCGCGATGTTTGTGGCGGCCGCAGCGGGAGCCCGGGTGAGCAAACACGGCAACCGCAGCGTGAGCTCCAAGAGCGGGAGTGCCGATGTGTTGGAGAGTTTGGGGGCGAGTTTCAATCTGAACGCCGAACAAATCGCGCAAAGCATTGCCGACACGGGGGTGGGCTTCATGTTCGCTCCCAATCACCACCCGGCCATGAAGAATGTGGCGCCCGTCAGAAAAGAATTGGGCGTTCGCACCCTCTTCAACATCTTGGGGCCCCTGACCAATCCGGCAGATGCGCCCCATATTTTGATGGGGGTTTTTCATGCCGATTTGGTGGGCATCCAAGTGCGCGCCTTGCAGCGCTTGGGTGCCGAGCATGCCTTGGTGGTGTACGGCAATGATGGCCTCGATGAGGTGTCCTTGGGGGCCGCGACCATGGTGGGCGAATTGAAGGACGGCGACATTCGCGAGTACGAGATTCACCCCGAAGATTACGGTCTGGGGATGGCGTCTTTGAGGGCGTTCAAAGTGGAAACCCCCGAGGAGTCCCGGGCCATGCTGTTGGGCGTCTTGGACGGTGAGGGTGGGGCTTCGAGCGACATCGTGGCCTTCAATGCGGGCGTGGCCTTGTATGCGGCCAATGTGGCTTCCAGCATCGAGGATGGTTTGGACAAAGCGCAAGCCGTGATCAAGGGCGGACAAGCCCGGCAAAAACTCGACCAATGGTTGGCCTACACTCGGTCACAAGCCTAAAGGGTGTGCGTGGTGAATGACCCCGCGACTTTGAGCAATACAGCAAACCAGGAGTGCAAGACGTGAGTGATATTTTGGACAAGATTGTGGCCGTGAAGCACCAAGAGGTGCAGGCCCTGAAGGCCAAGAAGCCCTTTGACGCGGTCAAAGAAGATGCTGAGAGCCGTGTGCTCACCAGAGACTTTGTGGCGGCCTTGCGCTCAAAAATAGCGGCAGGGCAATCCGCGGTGATCGCTGAAGTTAAAAAAGCAAGTCCCTCCAAAGGGGTGCTGCGCGACCATTTCATCCCCGCCGATATCGCACAGAGCTACGCCGAATATGGCGCAGCGTGTTTGTCAGTGCTCACTGACGTACAGTTTTTTCAGGGGAGCGTGGATGCGTTGAAGCAGTCCAGAGCGTCTTGCCATTTGCCGGTTCTCAGAAAAGATTTCATCGTCGATGCCTACCAAGTGTACGAGTCGCGAAGCATGGGGGCGGACTGCATTTTGCTCATTGCCGCTTGTTTGACTGACGCGCAGATGAAGGAGTTTGAGTGGATGGCCCACGATCTCGGCATGGCCGTGTTGGTGGAAGTGCACGACAAGGCCGAGATGGAGCGTGCACTTCGACTTAAAACCCCTTTGATTGGGGTCAACAACCGGGACCTCAAAACCTTCGAAGTCGACTTGCAGACCACGATCGATTTGCAGGCCATGGTGGGCGCAGACCGACTGCTGGTGACCGAGAGCGGCATTCGAACCGTTGACGATGTCGCTCGCATGAGGCAGGCCGGGGTGCATGCCTTTTTGGTGGGCGAGGCGTTCATGCGCGAAGAGGAGCCTGGCCTGGGCCTTGAAACCCTTTTTGGTCTTGGTGGGGACAAAGGTGCGGCATCCCCCAAGTCCAAAAAAGCCTCAAAAACCAAATAACTCATGTCGAGCTTGCCAACGCCAACGCCCATGCTTAAGCCCATGCTCAAGCACATGTTCCCCTTTGGCCATGTTGGGTGCTGACGCCCAAGGCGAACTCCTGGGGGACACGCTCCCGCGCTTGGTGGTGCCCACGGGGTTGAGCCGACCCCAAGTGCAGAAATTTTGGCTCGAAGGGGTCAAGCCCGCTTGGAGAGAAGGCGTTGAAGTTTTTTTTGCCTCCGAGCTGGGGCTCCAATTGCACGCCAAGTTGGCCAAGGAGTCCAAAGACGCGCTCAACGTTTTCCCTTCCCATCCCTTGCGGCTCTTGTCCCTCTTGGAGCCCCAGTCGGTTCGGGTGGTGATCTTGGGCCAAGACCCCTACCATGGTGCTCACCAAGCTGAAGGCTTGGCGTTTTCCGTAGGACCCGGGGTGCGAGCACCACCTTCGCTTAAAAACATCTTTGAAGAATTGAATCGCGACTTGGGGATGCCTCTGCCGCGGGCCGATCAATCGTCTTTGATGCCGTGGGTCAAAAAAGGTGTGTTTTTGCTCAACACGTGCTTGACGGTGCGAGAAGGCGAGCCCGCCTCCCATGCCCATTGGGGCTGGGAGGGCTTGACCGAGCAGTTGCTCGAGTCGGTGCTGAAGGCGTCGAACGCCTGTGTCTTCATGCTGTGGGGCGCGCATGCGCAGCGCTACGCCGCCAGCATTCAGTCATGGGCGCAGGAGTACCGCACGCCGATCTTGGTGCTGGAGTCCAACCATCCTTCGCCCTTGTCGGCACGTCGCGCCCCTCTTCCTTTCATCGGTTGCGGACATTTTTCTGCCGCTCAAGCCTGGCTCAAAGGCCAAGGTCTTCAATGGGACTGGGCGCTCTAGATCCATGCCCCACTCCTCAATACAAAACAACAATGTTGAGCCAGCCTCTTGAATTTATTCAGGAAAGTCAAAGTATTTGAGCGAAAAGAGCCCGTCTTGTGCTAAAGTATGAGGTTCGCCGGAGGGGTGCCCGAGTGGCTAAAGGGGGCAGACTGTAAATCTGTTGGCTTACGCCTACACTGGTTCGAATCCAGTCTCCTCCACCAGCGAAATGGTCATGAAAGTGCTTGCGCGGACAATTTTTCTTTGAAGTTTGGGTGGCAGGGCCACTCTAATTTTCAAAGGCGATTTGTTTTCTAGTGCGGGAGTAGTTCAATGGTAGAACCTTAGCCTTCCAAGCTAATGACGCGGGTCCGATTCCCGTCTCCCGCTCCAACACTTTTTTGGACACGTTGGGTTTTAGGCGTGCGTGGTTTGGCCCATGTGGCTCAGTGGTAGAGCACTCCCTTGGTAAGGGAGAGGTCGCGGGTCCGATTCCCGCCATGGGCACCAGTAATTTTTTAAACGTGCTTCGGCACACTGTCGTTAGTGTTTTTTTCGGAGTCGAAAAATGGCAAAAGGTAAATTTGAACGCACCAAGCCTCACGTGAACGTGGGCACCATTGGTCACGTGGATCATGGCAAGACGACGCTGACAGCGGCGATCACGACCGTGCTCTCTTTGAAATTTGGCGGCGAGGCCAAGGCCTAC
>CAILYC010000033.1 GCA_903838355.1 uncultured Burkholderiales bacterium
AGAAGAAAGAAAAGTGTTGCTGCAAATAATATTACTGGCCTTAAGCGCCTGAGCGATGAGGCTTTGCTGGTCCAAATCAGGGCCATACACGCCGAGGTACGACAGGAGTATGGTTGCCCTAGGATGGCGAAAGAACTCATCACCAGCTGATATTTCTGGCCGTTGTATTGGACTTGTTCAGTAAGAGGGTGGTCGGTTGGAGCATGAGCTCCAAGATGGAGGCCAGTTTGGTGGCAGATGCCCTGAAAATAGCATATTCGACATCCAGATGAGGGGTTGATTTTCCACTCAGACCGGGGCATACAGTATTGCAGTGAGGAGTTCAAGAGATTGGCTGACCAATACGGCATGAGGCGATCCATGAGGCGAAGAGCCAATTGTTGGGATAATGCACCCACTTAGAGCTTCTAGGGCAGCCTAAAAGTTGGCCGGCTCTATGGTCAAAGATTTGCAACCAGACGAGACGCTATGGACGAGGTGATGAGTTGGATGAGCTTTTACAATTTCAACAGATTGCATTCCTCAATGGGGTATGTCAGTCCAATGGAGTTTGAAGATCAATGGTATCCAGCCCGCCAAAAAATGGCTGCCTAATGGTGGTTAAGCGGTATGTAAATCAGGAGTAAGGTCAAATCACTGTCTGTATTAACTTTCAGTGCCTAGGGGTTGACGAGTGATTTACTGGGGATACAATAAATCCATGAATCTTGAGTTCGTCCAAGTCAAAAGGGATAAAACGCTGCTTGAGCGTGGCTTGGACTTTCCCGTGCGGTTGAGGTCTTTGATGGCCTCCACTTCACTGGTCAGGACAAGAGAATGGACTACGAGGAAGACAGGTTCATCACAGTAGGTTGGTTAGATGACGACATGATTGTGATGGTCTGGTCGCCACGCGGCGAGGTTCGCCGTATCATCAGTATGAGGAAAGCAAATGACCGCGAAAAAACGCTCTACGCCAGCTTTCTGGAATGATCCCGATGATGCTGCGGAATTGACTGCTGAGTTTTTTGAATCTGCCGACCTGTACAAGGGTAACAAGATTCAGACTCGTGGTCGCCCCAAGGCAGCTATAACCAAAGAGCCTGTCAAACTGCGCTTGGATGCAGACGTATTGGCAGCGCTTCGTGCCAGCGGTGATGGCTGGCAGACTAGAATAAATGACACTCTTCGTGCATCACTTCGCCTAGCTGGCCGAGTCTGATTTATTTCAGCTCACTGAACCAATTGCACTTGTCCCACTGGGCTTGCCGACACCATCGGCATGAACACCCCAGCCAGAGCGCACTGAATCAGTTTTTGCAGCGCTTTGCGCTCGTCAACCAAAAATCCAATAGTGCGCAAACCTACGTGAGCTGCCATTTGGGCTAGATCGTCGGTTTCTACAGCTTGGCGGTTGTCAGTGTTGTGCCATCCAATGTGGCGGCGCGTGAAACCAAAAGCATTACACAACACCCCGTGCCGGTGATGATTCTGGCCCGGCTTGCCGTGGACCTTGAGCACCAAGGCGCTGGGCTTGGCAAAGCACTGCTCAAAGATGCCTTGCTGCGAACTGTACAGGCGGCGGACATTGCCGGGATTCATGCACTGCTGGTGCATGCCAAGGACGAGCCTGCCAGATTGTGGTACCTCAATTGGGAGTTTGAACCCAGCCCGTCTGATCCGTTTCACCTTTTCCTTTTGATGAAGGACATCAGGGCTATAGTAGGCAAAGTCTGAGTTAAGAGGGCTCGCTCAGATAGTAAGTGCAACATTTCCATTTAAAAAATTTGTACTTACTTTTTGAGCAAGCCATTTTTATAATATTTTTGAAAATTTTTATCGAAGTGGTATAGGAATAAACAGACCGATTTAATTTAAAAGGGGCTTGAGTTGAGAAAATTAATGAAGTTAGAGACAACGATTGGCTCGTTGAGCTCATTTTTGATGGCAGTCTTTGTATTGTGCTTTTGCACGCTCAGTCCAGTTGTGGCTCAAACGACCATCACTTCTTCCACCTATCCCTTTCGACCCATTCGTCTCGTGGTGCCCTACCCAGCCGGTACAGTACCCGACGTGATGATTCGCATCCTGACACCACCTTTATCGCAATTGTGGGATAAACCCATCGTGGTGGACAACCGTGCTGGCGCCAACGGCAACATTGGCATGGACAATTGCGCCAAGTCTCCACCCGATGGGTACACCATTTGTCTGCCCACAGGAGTGATCATGTCACTCAACCCCTATGCCTATGCCCGCATGCCCTTCGATCCTTTGGAGCTTGTACCCGTAATTCACATTGGGACACTGGATCAAGCCATTGCTGTCAATGCCAACGTTCCCGTCAATTCGATCAAAGAACTCGTGGACTATGCCAAATCCAAACCAGGTAGCGTTTCATGGGGCTCGTTGGGGATGGGTAGTACAGCACATTTGTATATTGAATGGTTGCATGCAAAAACTGGTGCCACGTTTTTGCACGTCCCTTACAAAAGTTCAACGGATGTCGTACTGGCCGTTGTGGCGGGTGACCTCAACGCACTCACCTTGACGCCTTCGTTGGTGGAGCCCTACATGAAATCGGGCAAGGTCAAAGTTTTGGCCGTGGTGAGTGGTAAAAAAAGGCTCTCCAGTATGCCTCAGGTGCCCACTTTGGCCGAAGCAGGTTATGAACTTGATTTTAGAAATTGGATCGCATTGTATTTCCCTCGCGGAACACCTGCCGAGCCTGTTAAGGCGTGGAACACCGAGCTCAACAAGATCATGGCCGATCCGAATTTCATTGCGAAAAACTTTGTCCCCCAGTCCATCACGCCAGCAGGGGGGACACCCGAAGACTTGCTGAGCTTTGCTCGCGCGAACCGTCAAACGGCCGCTGAGTTGGCAAAAATTGCCAATTTGAAATTCGATTGAATTGATCACCCATTGCCATTTGACGAACAATTTCAAGAAACATGCCACCGTTGAATACTCTAAAAGTACAAGTATCGGAGTAGCGGCCTATTTAAGGGGCCGACGTGACCAAATGGAGGCGCCGTATTCAATTGCTATATGCGTCTTTGCGGGAGTTAACCATGTCCATCCGTGTGAACGATTTGAACATTGCAGCGCAAGTTAGAAGCGAAGGCCAGGTTCTGGTAACGAACTATATGGGGGAATTAAGTCAGGCCACACCATGCCAAACTTTTTTGCCATAACTCGGTGGCCAACGCCATATCTTGGGCCAAAGCCGTGGGGATCGCCACTTTAGAGTCGCTGTAATAAAGCCCTGTCTCAGTCAGTGGTGCATCCAGCGCACAATAAAGAGTCGTCTGTGCACCCTCCTCAGGGGTTTTCAAGGCCCTCAACTTGGCAATCGGTCTAAAAAAAGCAGGCACTGTTCGCCAAAAATCACTGGCCACCACACCGGGATGCACTGCATAGGTAGACAATCCATTGTCGGTGAGTTTCATAGACAACTCGGCACTAAAAAGAATGTTACACAGCTTGGAGACGGCGTATTCTTGGATGCCACCAAAGCTCAGCGTTGGCTGGCGCAACTTGTGCCAATCAATGCTGCGTGCAAGTCGGTGTGCACGAGAGGCAACGGTCACAATTCGGGCGGGCTTGGAGATCACAAGCCTTGGCATGAGCAAATGGGTCAATAAGAAATGTCCCAAATGATTCACTCCAAAGGCCATTTCAAAACCGTCTTGAGTCAAACCCTTGAGCCCGCCAAGACCCGCGTTATTGATGAGCAAGTTCAAATGCAAATCGGTGGCCAAAAAAATTTCTGCACAATGGCGAACAGAAGCCAAGTCTGCCAAATCCAGCGGCAACCAAGTCGCCATAGGACGACCCGTTTCTTGGTGTATCTGATCGATCACATATTGGGTTTTTTCCTCACTCTTGCATGCCAGAAAAACTCGCACGCCTTCTCGCGCGAGTGCGAGGGCTGTGACGCGTCCTATGCCTGTGTTGGCCCCGGTGATCAAGGCAACTTGGCCATGACTCAAATGATGGTGGATGTTATCGTTCATGGATAAAAAAGAAAATGCAATTCATGATTCGTGCGCATGGCCAATCAATCGCGGCACTGTTGCACAGAAACATGCTAACCTTTTAAATAGTCATGGTGATGACCATTTTGAAATAAAACAGCCGATCCTGAAAATTTTATATAGTGAACTTCAAGAAGACTCCAACAGGATGGCACGGCTCTTGTGCATTGAAGGGTGTATTGAAGGGTGCATTCAATGCAGCAATCAACACTCACTGTGCGTTAGCGTAAGGAACACGGCATCTCTTTAGCAAACTGAGCGCGAATAAGAATCCACTCACGAAGTCCTTGGGCCCAACGCAGTCACCAAGCTGTCAACCCTTTGCAGGGTGCGAACGCGAGGCAGCGTCACCTTCAGGTGCAGGGGTGAAAAAGATCATCACATTGGCCAACACAATGGTCCCCGCCAAGAAATAAAAGGCAGCCATCAAACCATAGTGGTCTGCAACGATTCCCCCCAAAATCGGCGCCACCGCTTGCGCACCCGATTGCATCCCAAACATGAGTCCAATGCTCGTACCGCCCATGTTTTTAGGGGTGGACTCCAAGAGCCATGCTTGCATGACGGGTCTGGCCGCGTACAAGAAAAATCCTAGAACTGCGATCAGCACGACAAAGAGTGTCGTGCCACCTGCAAAAGTCATGACAAGCAACACGACCCCTGTCATCGCAAAGCATGACATGAGCAAAGTTCTGCGACCCAACTGATCTGACATGTGTCCCGCTATGGGAGCTGCCACAAAGCCCGCCACTTGCAAAATGGCCATCGCTGCTCCGACCCAAAACACGTTGTAATGCATTTCCTTGGCCAAATAGAGCGGCAAAAAAGTGAGCAAGGTGCCTTGGGTCATCGAGCGAAATGAGGAGCTCATGATCAGCATGAAGAGCCCCGGCGTTCTGAGCAAGTCTTTCAGACCAGCAACATAGCTCTTTAAACTTTGCTGCTTGGGCTTGGCCGACATTTGAGTGGCCGCCTCCAATGGCCTGGGTTGTACAACCGTGGCCTTGGACTTTGGTGTAAAAGTCATGGCACCCAAAAAATACAAAATCAGCACCGACATCAAGGCACCTGGCACCACATTGATCATGACAATTTGGTGCCAGGTGAGGAAACTGAGCATACCCCCCACCGCCAAGGGAGCCAGCGCATCCCCCATATTGCCCCCCATACCATGCAGAGACAGCGCAAGACCTTTGCGCTGAGGAAACATCTGTCCCAACAAGGGAATGGCCGTCGGATGCCACAAATTGTTGCCCATCCCCACCAACATGGCGCAAGCGAGCAGCACCCAATACGTGGAGGTAAATCCCATCAAGAAATACGGAAAACCCACCCAAAACAGTGACATGGCCATCAATTGGCCTTTCTTGCCCCAAATGTCCACCAGCATACCGCCAGGAATGTTGGAGATCGCCCCAGCCGCGTATTGACACGTCATGATCAAACCAATTTGGCTGTAAGTCAAACCCAGTTCCTGTCCAATCAAGGGCAAGAGCATAAAAAACGTAGCCGGGTACCAATGGGTCAAGGCGTGGCCCAGGGTGATCAACCCCATGTCCCGGTAGGGTAGTGGCGCACTGGGCTCAGGCAAAGTCGCTGTATTCATGGTCGGCTTCCTTTTAGTATGAGTTCTTCGTAAAGACGTTTCCACTTGTCCCTGTGGTCCAAACTGTCGGCAGGATCGACCAAGACCATTTTAATTTTTCGAAGCTCTGAGGGCACCTTCAGATTGGTCGGTACATAGTCAATCGTGGCATAGGTTTGCTGACCTTCACCCAACAAATAATCCATGAGCAATGCAGCACTCGCAGGGTGGGGTGCATTCTTGAGGACAGCCACCCCATTGGCCCTGGCCACTGCAGGCTGCAACACGGTCCAGTCAATCGGCGCGCCTTTCTTTTTAAAGGCCTCGGGCATGTAGTTGTACACCGTGAGCGCCATCGGCACTTCACCGGAGGCCACCATGGCCGTCAGATTGGTGTGACCCTTTCTGACCGAGATCCCATTGGTGCTGCTCAAGTCTTTGAAGAATTGCAAGCCCTTGGCTTCTCCCATACTTTTGACCACGGTCACGAACCAGTCCACATTTTCGACCTCGTAGCCGAGTTTTCCTTTGAATCGAGGGTCCAGTAAATCACTGTACGTTTTGGGTAAATCGTTTTTCGTGAAGGCTTGGGTGTTGTAGGCCTGGACCCAAAGCGACAACAAGGTACTCGCCCATTCTTTGTGCTCGGGCAGACTGCCTGGTGACAAATCGGCAAAATGGGGAGATGCGACTTTTTGCAGCAAATGCTCCCGAGACAAGGCCTCGAGCTCCACAGCGCCGGCATGAAAAACGTCCACGGTATAACGCTTGCCACGCGCTTCGGTGATGGTGCGAGCCATCACCGAGTCACCACTGGCACGCCAGACATTGACCTTGATGCCGTATTTTTTCTCAAACGGATCGAAAATGATTTTCAAGTCCCGCTCGGCTATCGAGGTGTAAAGGCTCATGGAGCCGCCTTCTGTTTTGGCGATCTCTTGTAAGCGTGCCGTGCGATCAGGAGCAGGGGTTTTCACCACATCCCAAACCGATAGATTGGCAGGCGCAGTGGTAAGCGTTGCAGGAACGGGTGTTTGTGCCTGCGCGCTCATCCCCCCTGCAGCCATGAATCCCACGCTCCACGTGGCGAGAGCGAAAGAGCGCAATACCTTGGCCGCAGCGCTCCTGGCCTTTGGCGACCCACCGTTGTGCATATGATTCATGGCTTAGTCTAGAGTGTTGACCTATCTGGGGGGGGCAGTGGATAAGTTCGTTTGGACGGCCAATCCGATCACCCCTGGATCAGATCCCTTTGTGGCTGAAAATTTCTTCGTACAAATGTGTCCACTTTTGATTGTCATCGAGCGTGACTTTGGGGTCGGCGAAGGTCAATGGCATTTTGTTCAATGTCGACGTCACTTTGGTGCTCGTCGGAATGAAGTCCCGTTTGCCCAAGATTGTTTGCCCAACGGAGAGCATGAAATCTTGGAACAACACCGCCGAGTAGGGGTGTGGTGCATTCCTAGAGACCGCCACACCATTGGGTCTGGCGATGGTGGGCTCCAACGCAAACCAATCCATAGGCGCACCCGCGTTTTTCATTTGCTCGACCTTGTAATTGTAGAGCGTGAGCGCCAAAGGCACTTCGCCAGAGGCCACCAAATTGGCCAGCAGGGTGTGGCCTTTTCTCACGGTCACGGCATTTTTAGCGGCAATCTCTCTAAAAAGCGCCACCCCTTTGTCGTATCCCATTTTGGTGACGGTGCCCGCCAACCAGTCGTTGTCGTCGGCTTCGACCGCGATTTTGCCCTTCCACTTGGGGTCGAGCAAATCCGCATAGGTCTTGGGCAGATCTTCTTTTTTCAGCGCCTTGGTGTTGTAAGCGCAGGTAAATATATTGAGCCGGGTTGCAATCCATTCGCGGTGGGGCAAGATCGCCTGCGGGATCAAATCGCTTAAAAAAGGAGATTTGCACACTTGCAGCAAATGCTCACGGTGCATGGCCTCCATTTCGGGCCCATTGGTGTCAGAGACATCCATCTCAAAGTGATTGGAGCGCGCTTCAAGCACCACACGTTGCAAGAGCTTTTCCGAACCGGCTCTCCAGACTTTGACTTTGATGCCATAGCGTTTTTCAAATTCGCTCGCCAACGCCGCCATGTCATCTTGTGGCATAGACGAATAGACCGTGACAGACCCTTCTTTTTTGGCCACGTCCAAGAGTTGGGCTGTGCGCTCAGGCCCGCTCAAGGCCGAAGCCACCCCAGTGGGCAAGACCGCTTGTTGCGGTGTGGGCGTTTGTCCCTGTGCGCCCTGATAAGTCAAACCGGTGCTGCCAACCAGTGCAGTGCTTGTTTGAATCCATTGACGGCGAGAAAGTTTTGAGGTGAACATAAAAATACAGCGTCATCCAAGCAATAAAGAAAGAAGTGAGCTCAACAACAAAGGTGCTCAAAAACCACAAAGAGAAAGCGAGGGATCCATACCTGCCCTCTCCCAAATGTCTGCCTTTGCTCGAGCGCCTGCCTTTGTCTCAACACCCACCTTAGCTTTTGGCGGGCAAGGAGGCCAATTCCGTTTCGTAAGCCTCCTGCATTTTGGGGGCAAGTCCATGCGTGGACAAGGCCTGGGTAAAGCGATCGCGCACCAATTGACTCTCATCGGCGTAATCGATTTGATCCCCACCGATGCGACGGCTGATCCACGCCTTGGGCACACCCTGGGCATTGCGGATAGAGACCACCTCGTGCTTGAAGGCCAAGTAGCGTGCGGGGCTTGTACCCGTGTTGAAATGCTGGTGAAACCAGACATTGGGTGGAACGATCATGGAGCCCACTTGCCAGTCATATTGACGGGGCTCTTCGCCTTCAGGCCACATCAAGCTGTAACCCTCGCCACTCAAGATGATCACATGCGCACCCGGTCCATGGCAATGGGCCTTTTTATAGGTGCCCACGGGGAACTGGGAGATGTGGCTGTTCATGGAACCGCGCGCCATGTTAAAGCGAATGTGACCACCACCTGCACCGCGCTCCTTGGCGCTGATCAAGGGCAAATTGACCGCATCGGCCACAAAGTTGGTCTCGAGCAATAGCCCCTTTTGTTCGCCTTGGCCACTGAAGTAATCGGGCTCACCATTGAAGCGATTGGCAAAATCGTGCTGGGTGTTGAACACAAACTCCAAGTCTTCGTACAAATTGATCACCGGTGGGCCATTGGTCACCGCCACAAACCGCGTGCTGTCTTTGCCCGAACCATTGAAGTGCTGGTGCCAGCAGTTCAAAGGAATAGCAAACAAGGCGCCCGCTTGCCACTCAAACGTGATGCGATGTCCTTGGTCGTTCCAGACCGTGGTGGAACCCCGACCCGTGAGCACATAAATCATCTCTTCAAAAAGTTGCCGCTGGGGCTCGAGTTGCTTTCCTGGCGCAATTTCAATCACATAGCAATCATTTGAGGTTCTTGACGCCTCATGGTTGATATAGACACCCTTGCCACCGCGCCGAGCCCAGGGCTTTAAATCAACCGTGTTCAGACTGGGTACATAGTGGGCACTGATGATGTCGAGGCCCTCCGCTTTGACCCAGCGGGTGTAGGGGGTTTCTTTTTCAGTGGCGAACTTTTGCGCCAAGTCTTCAGAGACTAATGCATTTTTACTCATTGACGGGACCACGACTCTTTCATTGACTGGACGGGATTCAAGCGCGTTTGCGCAAAAATGGTTTGATGGTTTCAGCATTGAGCGTGACGGAGGGGTCAAACTCGGGGGCGTCCTCAATTTGTTGCAAATCGTTCAAACCGGACTTTTTAAAAATGCGGTTGATGGAAGAAATCAAACGAACCGGATGATCAGGGTCGGCATTGAAATGCTGATGGATGGTGTTGGGTGGAATGTAGATCACATCTCCCGCTTCCCAGTCATATCGCTTGATCTCGGCTTGAGGAACCCAGTGATAGGTGTCGGTGATTTCAACATCACAGTCTTGGTGCAAATCGTAGCCTTTGCCTTCCAAAACATACAAACACTCTTCGGCCAAGTGGCGGTGTTTGCCGGAGTGAGAGCCCGGGGGGATGATTTGCATGTAAGCATCCACCGTCTCAATGCGCGTGTTCATCTGCTCATTGATCAAATGCTTCAGGAGTCCTTGGCGAGACATCTCCCAAGCCATATCTTCGGGATGAACGACCTTGTTGCGTTTGGCGTTTTTTTGTGGCGCGCTCTCTGCATCATTGAGCAGATCTTGATAATAAGCGCCTTGTGCGGAACCGGTGTTCCAAGCTTTGGTTTCGTCCCATGCCATTTCAATATCCTCCTTCGGGGTGATTCAAATTTGTCTCGTCATTGCGTGCCTTAAAGCCTTCTCCACCAGGTGCGGGCTCAGATGGACGGGGCTCGACTTGTTGCTGAAAAAGCATGTTCATGAACATGAACATGGGCTTGGTTTTGATGACCAATGCACGCGCAGGACGCTCGTTGGAAGCGTTGAAATGCTGGTGCACGCAGTTGTTGTGAACAATGGCCACATCCCCAGCTTTCCAGTCATAACGAATACCGTCATGCACTTCATAGCCGATACCATCCAAAATGTAGAACGCTGCTTCATTGACATGGCCATGCTTTTGTGAGCGTCCCCCTGGGCCGTACTCCTCCAAATGCAAGTGAAACAGTTGGGTGATGCCGTCTTTGGGTTCGACATAGTGACGGCTAAAGGCCTGGGGGCCATCGTTGAATTTGATGTCTTTGCCTTTTCTCACGCGCGGCATGGCGCGCAAACGGGTGAGCTCGTCCTTTAAGTTGTAGGGACCCGCGATCGCGCGAACAAAGGTTCGATCTTTTTTACTGTGGTAATGGGATTCGTTGGGCACGAATTCCAAAGTTTGCTTATCGTTGACCGTGTTCATGGCAGATGTCCTTGTCTAAGATGGAATAAAAATAAAGAAAACTAAAACCGGATTTAACTCTTGAAAACAACGCAATTGCTGGGATCGAAATGAATGTAGATCGGATGACCCACAGGGGTCTTTTGATGCGGATGAACTCGCGCTAGCATGAGTTTGCCACCGATTTTGACTTGAAAATCCAAGACTTCGCCCAGGAAAATCTTCAAATGCACCACCCCCAAAAAGTGATTGGCGTGGCTGAGTTGGGGAGCTTCATCACTCAAGTGCACATTCTCAGGGCGCACGCAAACCTGGACCTTCTCACCCACTTGAAACCCTTCGGGGTTGGGGGTTTCAATCAAACCAATTTCTGACTCCAGCACCATGGTGTGCTCACCAGGATTGAGCGCCTTCACGGTTGCGTCAATAAAGTTGATCGCGCCAACAAAGTCCGCCACAAAGGTGCTGTTGGGTGTTTCATAGATTTGGCGTGGCGTGCCGCGCTGTACGATGCGCCCGCTCGACATCACCGCAATCTCATGCGACAAGGCCAGCGCCTCGGACTGATCGTGAGTGACATAGATGGTGGTGATATCGAGTTCGCGTTGAATTTTCTTGACCTCAAAGCGCATTTTTTCACGCAATTTGGCGTCCAAGTTGGACAAGGGTTCGTCCAAAAGCAAGAGTTGGGGCTCCATCACCAAGGCCCGCGCCAAGGCCAAGCGCTGCTGCTGACCGCCCGACAAGCGGGTGGCGTCACGGTCATGAAACTGCGCCAACTCCACCGACTCGAGCACTCGCATCACACGAGACTTGATCTCGGCGGGGCTGTATTTTTTGAGACCCACTTCCATGGGAAAGCTCGCGTTTTTAAACACACTCATGTGCGGCCAAATCGCGTAGGACTGAAACACCATGCCAAAGCCACGTTTATTGGGGGGGGTGAACACCCCCCTGCGCGCGCTGTAAACAGCCTCACCATTGACCTCAATCAAACCGTGGGTGGGCTTTTCCAAGCCCGCGATGGAGCGCAAGGTGGTGGTTTTGCCACAACCGCTGGGCCCCAAGAGCGTGAACAGTTTACCCTTGGGCACTTCAAAGGAGACGTCCTTGGCCGCTTGCACGACCACCCCTTTGTCGCTGACGTATTCGGTGAACAAACCTGAGACATTTAACACAAGACAATTTCCTTTAATTCAACGGCACGCGAACACTGTTGGAATCGGCGAGCAGTGTCAGCGGCAAGCGCAAGCGCTGCCACTGCAACTTTACGCATCCTTAACCCCAAAACGTTTGCCCACGGCCTGTGCCACCAAGACGAGTGCCAAAAGCAATAAGATGAACAGCACACTCAAGGCGGAGAGCTCAACATATTGTCCGTTTTCCCAAAGCTCCCAAATCACGATGGAGATCACCTCGTTGCCAGGACTGTAGAGCAAGATCGAGCTCGAGAGCTCCCGCACCGAGACGATCATGACATAGATCCAGCCCGCCACCATGCCAGGCTTCAATAGCGGCAAGATGACCTTGGTAAAGACGGTGAGCCAGCCCGCGCCACTCATCCCAGCGGAGTCTTCCAAATCTTTGTGAATTTGGATCATGGACGTGGTGTTGTAGCGCAGCCCATAGGGCATGAAGCGGGTCACGTACGCGAGCAAAATGATCCAAAACGTGCCATAAATGCCGATGTCAAAGGTGAGGTAAAAAATCATGATGGACACACCGAGCACCAAGCCTGGAAAGACCATCGGCAAAGAGGCCAAGTTGTCGAGCAACCAGCGCCCAGGAATTTTGGTTTTGACCACCACCCAACACACCACGGCCGAGAGCAGCATCACGATCGTGGCACACGCCATGCCCATCCACACACTGTTGAACAAGGCGTGAAGAATGGTGTCCGAGTCAAGCACATAGCGGTAGCCGTCAAGCGTCAAGTGCTTCAAGGCCTCGGCCGAAGGCGGGGCGTAAAACTTTTGCAAGGACGACCACAAAAGCACAAAAAAGGGCAGCACCACAATCAAAAAGAAGTAGAGCAAAAATACCCCCAAGGTGACATAGCGCCAGCCGCCCAAATCAATGCTGCGCGGCCTAAAACCTTTGCCTGTGACGGTGACGTATTTGCTGGCGGAGGAAGAAATTCGCGCTTGAATATAGATGCCCCCGGAAGTGATCACCAACAGCAGCACCGAGAACGCCGAGGCCAATCCGAGTTGACTGGGGAACTGGTGGATCGCTTGGTAAATCGCCGAGGTGAAGACCTCAATGCCCGCCGGCAGGCCCAGCAAGGCGGGCACTTCAAAGGACTCGATGGCGCGCACAAACAAGGTGAGTATGGTGGCCACAATCGCGGGCAGCGCCAACTTCAAGGTGATGCGCCACAAGGTGCGCAGGATGCTCGAGCCGCTCATCACCGCCGACTCTTCCAAGGATGGGTCCATCGCCTTGAAGGCCGCGGTCATCAACAAAAAGGCCATGGGTGAGTAGTGCAAACCATCGACCCAAATCATGCCCCCCATGGAATAGATATTAAAGGGGGGCTGCGCCAATCCAAACACCGACTGGAAGGCCATGTTGATGATGCCAATCTTGGGGCTGAGGAGCATGATCCACGCGATCGTGAACAAAATACTCGGGATGATGAGGGGCAAAATCGACAGCGCGTAAAACAATCGGCGCATGGGTGTGTTCGTGCGCTCATTGATCCAAGCCAGTGCCGTGCCTATGGTAAAAGCCAGCAAGGAGGCTCCCACGGCAAACTCAATTGAGTTTGACAATGTGGTGATGGTCTCCGAATCGGTATAAGCGGTGACGTAATTGGAGAGGGTAAAAACCGAAGGTTGATCGGCGGTCTCGGGCGTCAAAAAACTTTGCCAAACCATGAAGCAAAATGGCACCAAGGCCAAAAAACCCACGACCAAGAGACAACACCCGATCACCATCCATTTGGGATCGAACTTCAACCTGACTTGATGCGCCGGTTCCACCGCGAGCGGGCTTTGCACTGATGAGTCTCCAACTGAGAAAATAGACAAGAAAAGCCAAAACTGGCGCAAGGGATGCGTCGCATTGCCACACTGGCCAAAAAACAGCCTCTCCAATGTTCCTATATGCGGAATCATGATCCACATAAAGGCACACCCAATATTAGGCTTGAAACGCTCAGGGGTGTCAAGCCTGAAACCCTCGGGT
This sequence comes from uncultured Burkholderiales bacterium, assembly GCA_903838355.1. Lineage (GTDB taxonomy): Bacteria > Pseudomonadota > Gammaproteobacteria > Burkholderiales > Burkholderiaceae_C > Limnohabitans. The sequence continues at coordinate 13,615 of CAILYC010000033.1, forward strand.
TTTCCCTAGGTCATCAACCCTAACCCTGAGAATTGAACCCTGCCACCGTCCATGGGGGACCTCAGAGGATGGCGTTCTGAGGCGTATCGGGGCCTGCTTACTTTTCTTTTATGATGAACAGTGTTCAGCATAAAAGAATTGAGGTAAGATAAAACTTGAAGTTCAAGGGCAACAACCGGGGCCTCACGTTCCATCACTATAAAAACAACAACGCTTCTTATTTCGAGACTTGACATGCCCACTGCGTCTAAAAGTTCCCGCTTGTCCTCCGTTGCCGCTGCTGTGCGGGTGCTCAAGTGCTTTTCTGAGCTCGAGTCCGAGATTGGCATCAGCAGCTTGGCCAAGCGTTTGAGCATCGCCAAGAGCACCGCACACCGCCTGGCCGTGACCCTTTTGAGCGAAGGCCTGTTGGAGCAAAATCCCGAGAACGGGCGCTACCGACTCGGCATCAACCTCTTCATCATGGGGGCCTTGGTGAGGCGCCGACTCGATGTCTCCAACATGGCGCAGCCTTTTTTGAATGTCCTAAGAGAGCGCACCGGCGAGACCATCCACTTGGCGGTTTTGAATGAGACCAACATCATTTACCTCTACAACTTGGAGAGCAGCCAGGCCATCCGCATGAAAAACTACATCGGCACCCTGAAGCCCGCCTTTTGCACCTGTGAAGGCCGGGCGATACTGGCTTACAGCACACCGGAGCTGATTCACAAGGTGATGCACTCTGATCTCGTGGCGCGCACGCCCAGCACCTGCACCGAAAAAGGCGAGTTGCTCAAAATATTGGCCCAGGTTCGTCAGCACGGCTACGCCATTGATGACGAGGAGTCGGAATTGGGCATGCGCGGTATCTCCGCGCCCTTGCGAGACATCACGGGCCAAGTCGTCGCCTCTGTTGGGGTGGGCGGACCGAGCCAGCGCTTGACGCTTAAAAAACTGCGCGCCTTGGCCCCCATGGTCATGCAAACTGCCGAGGCCATCTCCATCCAATTGGGCTTTCGACATTGAGGGCCTTGAACCTTTAGCCCATCCGCGGGTTCAACGATAACATTGACTTTTTACTTTTTACTTTTTCAAATTCCCCACCTCAACCCCACACTGCACCATGTATTCCATTGACATCGACGGCGCCAACACCCCTTTCCCTTGCGCTGAGAACGACACCGTGCTCAGAGCGGGCCTCAGAGCGGGTCTAGGCTTGCCCTATGAATGCAATGTCGGCTCCTGCGGCAACTGCAAATTTGAACTCCTGGACGGTACGGTGGACAACCTCTGGCCGCAGGCCCCCGGTTTGTCAGACAAAGACCGACAAAAAAACCGCTGGTTGGGCTGCCAAAGCCGAGCCCGAAGCGACTTGCGCATCAAGCTCAGAACCAGCGAGCACTACCGTGCCATTCACTCCCCCACCGTCACCGCCGCGGTGCTGACTCGTCACACCGCTTTGACTCACGATATCAGTGAATTTGTCTTTGACTGCGAGAGGACTATGGCTTTCTCGTCGGGGCAATATGCCTTGATCCAGCTCCCCGGAGTCCAAGGCCCTAGGGCTTACTCCATGAGTCAAAAAGGGGGTGCCAGCACCACCATGGAGTTTCAAGTCAGGCGCGTACCCGAAGGCGTCGGCAGCGACGTGCTCTTTGGCTTGAAGACCGGAGAGCGCGTGCACATTGATGGCCCCTATGGCATGGCCTATTTGCGCGAAGATGCCGAGCGTGACATTCTTTTGGTGGGCGGTGGATCGGGCTTGGCCCCGATGCTGTCCTTGGCGCGTGGCGCCTTGAGTACCCCGCAATTGGGCAGCCGCCAGGTCCATTTTCTTTATGGCGCGAGACAGCAGCGAGACCTTTGTGGCCAAGACCTTTTGGCTCAGTTGCCCGAGTGGTCCAAGCGCGGGCACTACACCGCTGTGCTCTCCAACCATCCCGAAGGGGAGGCCTTGCCCGAAGGATGTCAAAGCGGTTTTGTGCACGATGCACTCCTAGCCCGGCATGGACCACATTTGTCGAATTTTGAGATTTACTTTGCCGGCCCTCCCCTCATGGCCCAGGCCATGATCAAAGTCTTGGTTTCCCACAAAGTACCCATGACACAGGTGCACTTTGATCAGTTTTATTGAAAATTTCCCAACCCTGAGCCCAACCCCTTGGGTCAGTGGATAGGCCCACCTACCCACACACCCACACACCCACCCACACACACACATTCATACCGCCCTACATTGCCGCAACCCCTGTGAGCCTTTGCCCATGACCACTTTTGACCGCACCCCAACTCCAGTCACCGACCCTTCGGGCCTTGACGAGCAAGCTCAGGCCCAACGCCACACCTTGCGCGACCATCAATATGGCGCCGAGTACGAGCACGAGCATGGAGACGATGCCGACCATGACCACGATCACGACAACTTCTCGGGTGACGATGCGTCACAAGAGTCCTTGTGGCGACAAGACAATGTGATTCTTCACAGCGTTGGCATTGATGTGGGGTCGTCTGGCACACAGGTGGTGTTTTCTAAAATACACCTGCGTCGCATTGCCGAGGATCTCTCAAGCCGCTACACCGTGGTAGACCGCCAACCGGTGTACCAGTCACCGATCTCGCTCACCCCTTACACCAGCGAGACCACCATGGACGCGCAGGCCTTGGGGCAGATCATTGAGCGGGCTTACCAAGCAGCGGGATTGCACCCCGATCAAATCGACGCGGGCGCCGTGATTTTGACAGGCGAGGCCTTGCGCCGTGAAAACAGCGAGTCCATCGCCGCGGTGCTCGCTGAGCAAGGCGGTGAGTTCGTTTGTGCCGCCGCCGGTCACCACATGGAGTCCATGCTGGCGGTCTATGGCTCGGGAGCGGCCAAACGTTCCTATGACGACAAATTGCGCATTTTGAACATCGACATCGGCGGGGGTACCACCAAACTCGGTTTGGTCGAAGGCGGCAAACTCATTGCCACGGCCGCCGTTCATTTAGGGGGGCGTCTGTTGGTGGTGGACGAATCCAACACCATCACCCGACTCGACCCAGCCGGCCAATACCTGGCCGCCCAAGCGGGTTTTGACTGGGCTTTGGGCGCACGCATCTCTCGCCAAGACATGGCAAGCGTGGCCCAATGGATGGCCCTGGCCTTGATGCGCATTTTGAATCAACGCTTTAACAAAGAGGACTTGACCCATTTGTTCCTCACCGACCCAGTCGAAGATTGGGGTGCGATCGATGGCGTGATGTTCTCTGGAGGCGTTGCCGAATACGTCTACGAGCGCGAGATGCGCGACTTTGGGGACCTCGGTAAACTCTTTGGCCAAGCCGTCAGGATGCGCTTGAACGCCGGCGACCTGGCGGTCCCCTTGTTGCCGGCCGGTGAATGCATTCGTGCCACCGTCTTGGGAGCTTCCGAGTACAGCGTGCAGCTGAGCGGCAACACCACCTTCATCAGCGACCCAGCCACCTTGCTGCCTCGAAAAAACTTGCAGGTTGTTCCCTTGCCGACAATCCTCGGGCCGGTCATCAACGAGCACGTGATCACCAAGGACTTGATCCTCTCCTTTGTCCGGCACGACCTCAAAGAGGGCGAGCAAGATGTGGCCGTCTCCCTCAGATGGCTGGGCGCTCCTTCCTTTGACCGCTTGTCGGCCTTGGCCCGCGGCATCTTGGCCGCCTTGCCCAAAACCTTGGCCCAGCAACGCCCCCTTTACCTCGTCACCGATGGCGACATTGCCCACAATTTGGGACACATCCTCAAAGAGGACGACCGTGTCAAAAGCGAGCTCTTGGTAATCGATGGGGTCACCCTTTGGGGCTTTGACTTCATCGATTTGGGCCGCATCCGCATGCCGTCTTATACCGTGCCTGTGACGGTCAAATCCTTGGTCTTCAATGAAGACCCACACGCCCACGGCAAGTCCAGCACCGCCGACTGGCACGACCATGGGGACGGTCAACTGCACCACCACGGCAGCCACCAGCACGGACACCGCCATGACCATCCCCACACCCATGGCAAATCCAAGGGTGGTGAGAGCGCTTCAAAACCCTAAATTCAGAGAATTCACGCTCAGGGCCTGCACCACGTCTTAGAAACCTTGGGGTTTGACCTTCTTGCAACACCTCTTCATACTATTTTAGAATTCGTCCTATGCATGAACTGAACACTTCTTCTCTTTTTGCCACCTTGGGGCTTTTGTTGGCGCTGGGCTTTCGCCATGGCTTGGACCCCGACCACATTGCCGCCGTGGATGGGCTTACACGGTTGCGTTTTTCGACGCAAAACTACTGGACCTCAAGATTGACGGGGTTTCAATTTGCACTGGGTCACAGCTTGATGGTGTTTTTGACAACCCTCTTGCTCTTTTGCCAAGGGTTCACACTGCCGGCTTGGCTCGATGACCTGGGGGTGTGGATCTCCAGTGGATTTTTGTTGATCCTCGGACTCATCAATTTGCGACACTCCTTGGGCAGCAGTCTCAACTGCTGGCTTGGTGTCAAGGTCAAAGGTTCGGATCACAGTCACCACCACAGCCACGAACACTCCCCCCTTCACGGCCACGCCCGTCTTCCTCTCGCTCGGGCCAACGCCCACCACGGCCCTCAGGGCTTGATCCAACCCCTGATCATGAAGATCATGGGGCCCCTCGCCCACCCGATGGGTGTGGGTTTTGCTTTTGCCCTCTCGTTTGATACCTTGGCCCAAGCGGGCCTCATGGCCGCCAAGGGCCATGAAATGGGAGGATACGCCTTGATCGTGGTCTTTGCCATGAGTTTTGGCTTAGGGATGCTGCTGGCCGACTCGCTCAATGGCCTGGTCGTGCATTGGATGGTGAGACAAAGCGAGCAACTGGCCCAAAACACCACCCGCGTCATGAGTGGGCTCATTGCCGCACTCTCGCTCACGATTGTTTTTTTCAGCGTCAGCAAAACGCACTGGGGTCAACTCAACTTGTGGTGGGAACACTGGGGCGTGGCGTGTGCTTTGATGCTGCCCTTGATTTTTTTGCTTTGGATGGGTGCCCAACGTCTGCGCCAAGGCGCGTTGAAATTCGATGGACTCAAGAGCCAGGCTCCAAGCCTTTGACCCCGTGGATGGTGTGGAGGGTGTGGGCGGCTTGAGGGCCAAAAAACGGTGCATGCTCGAGTCTCAGACCCCACTCAGCTCGAAGGCTGCAAGTGCAAATGGGGCATGCCCGAGGCGTGATCATGGCCCTCAATGTGGCCCAACACCTTGACGGGAACAAACTGCACCGAGCCGTGTCTGACCCCACGCTGCGACATGAGCCGGTGTGCCAAGGCCCTCACCTCAAGGGTTGGCCCACGCAAAAAACTCACCTCCAAACAGTTGTCATGGTCCATGTGCACTTGCATGCTCGAGACCGTCAAGTGGTGGTGCTCGTGCTGAATGCGCGAGAGCCTTTCCGTCAATGTTCGGTCATGGTGATCAAACACATAGCCCAAATAGGCCACGCAATGCTCGCTTTGATTGGTCTTCATGACCTCTTGCGAGTGCCAGCCTCGTATCAAGTCACGCACCGCTTCACTGCGTGACGCATAGCCGTGCTGCTGACCCAATTGGTCGAGCATGGCTACCAACTCCGGCTCCAAAGAAATGGTGATTCTCTCCATGACTGACTCCTCCTCAAAACCCTTGGCCAGGGGTGGACTGTAAACGTTAAACTCCAAAGTCTATACAAAGGCTTGGGGTCCTGTGGGTGCAGTATAGCCAAGCTCACCTCGGGCCCCAACTGCGCCATGTCACCTCTTTTCGTTTTCATTGAACCAAATCCCTCACGCCATGACGCCTCAACGCATTCCCATTTACTTGCTCACCGGTTTTTTGGGCAGTGGCAAAACCACCTTGCTCAAGGCCTGGCTTCAAGAAGAGCCCTTGACCCGTGCCGCGCTCATCATCAATGAGCTAGGTGAAGTGGGACTCGACAACCAGTTGCTCACCGCATCCACGGAGTCCTCGTCCTTGCTGGCCAATGCCTGTGTTTGCTGCTCGGGGCTCTTGGGTTTGTCACAAGCCTTGGAGGAGCTCTTTTGGGCGCGACTGGAGCGACGCGTGCCGCGTTTCCCCAATTTGGTGATTGAAACGACCGGCTTGGCCAACCCTGAGCCGATTTTGCAAACGCTCGAGAGCAACGCCCTGTTGAAAGAGCGCTACACCTGGGGCGGTACCATCACTTGCTTGAGTGCCCCGACGGCACATGCCGTGCTCAGTGCCCACCCCGAGGCCAGAGCACAATTGAACAAAGCCGATGTGTGCATCATCACCAAAACAGACCAAGTCACTGTGAGCGCACGAGAAGACTTGCGACTTCAACTCCATCAACATGTGCTCGAGCACAACCGCGATTGTCTTTTCTTGACCTCGGCCCAGGCCAGTTTGGGTGCCTCTGAAGTACTCGCTGCATTGCAGATTTCAGCCAAGCGCAGGTCTGCGCAGGTCGACCCCCCAAGCCATCGCAACGAATCGATCGGCTCTGTGCCGTCAGGCGCTTTGGGTGTAGGAGACAATCACCCTGAACATGAACATGAACATGAGCGTGATCACGAACACCGACACCATGCCCAAGCCTTGTGGTGGCCTCTCACCCAGAGTGACACGCAAGCGTTGAATGAAGCGGGTTTGATGGGTCAGATCCAACAACTCCAAGCCTTACTGGGCACCACGCTTTTGCGCTTAAAGGGTCGAGTCAAAACCACGGAGGGACCGCGTTTGGTGCAAATGGCGCCCTTTGATCCCGTGCCCACGGTGAGCGTGGACACGCTCGAGACCCCACCCGGCGCAAAAGGGGGGGATTCGCCAGCCCCTTGGGGCTTGACGGTGATTGTGGGACCTCTTGGCAAGGCGCAAGAAGCGGCGTTGTTCGAGCGAATTGGGATGGGGCCCAACAAGGAGCCGGCGCAGTGAGCGATCACAATCCACCTAAATGAGGTCTAAACGGCGTCTAAACGGCGTCTAAAAGGTGTCTAAAAGGCGTCTAAAAAATTTCTTATCACGCCCAAGGATCAATGGTCATGTGAATGGCGTCGCTCGCCCCTTGGCCCACCAAGGTCTTCAAGGCGTACTCGGTTTGCGCCAAGCCAAAGCGGTGGGTGCTCATGTCTTGAACACCATGGCGGTTTTGTGCGATCAAGTCCAAGGCGAGCTCAACCGATTCAAAACTGTGACCGCGCATGCCCTTGACCGTCAAAAACCGCGCGATGATCATGTCGCTGTCAAAATGTGGGACCTTGGAGCTCTTCAAGCCGCCCAGGATCACCCGTCCGCGTTTTCTGGCCAACTGAATGGCGCTCACAACCGAGTCGGTCCCGCCGGATGCGCAATCGATCACCAAGTCGGCCATCAAGCCCCCGGTCAAATCGGCCACGGTCTCGAGCAGGTCTTGCTCACCGATTGCGACGGTGTGGTGTGCACCCAAGCGCTTGGCCATGTCCAATCGCTTCAAATCGGTGGGGTTGTTGAGTCCGGTCACAATGATTTTTTGCGCACCCGCTTCAACCGCGGCGATGACACAAGAGAGCCCTTGCTGACCCGGTCCCTGAATCACCACGCATTGCCCAGGACCGATACCGCCTTGCAAATAGGTCCACTCAATACCATTGGACATGGGCAAAGCGAGGGCCGCGTAACGCGGCTCCAAGCCACTGGGCACCGCATGAAAAACGGTGTTGATGTCGAGCTCCATGTATTGGCTATAGCCCCCCCAGAGTCCCGAGCCCACGTTGAGGCCCGTGGCACCGTAGCGGTGACCGCCCAGGCGCCAATCGGTGGCGTTGCACAAGCGAAAGTCTCCACTGCGGCAAAAGTGACAATGCCCGCAGGGCAAGTACTCCTCCAAGGCGACCAGGTCCCCCTCTTTGACACCAAATTTTTTCGCAGCCACTCGCCCCATCGACTCCACACGCCCGACCACCTCGTGCCCCAAAATCACCGGGCCCCGGGTCTTGGGCAAGTTCTGAAAGTATGCCCAGTCGCTGCCGCACACACCCGTGATGTCGATGCGCATGAGTCCCGCGTCCTCGCGAGGGGCGGGCGTCTCAAAGGACTGGATCTCGATGTGCCCATTGGGCATGGCCACGGCGGCTTGGAAGGTTTTGGACACGGTGACGTTTGCTTTCAAATCAAGGAGATGGACCCATCAGCCGCCAAGACCCCAAGTCCACTGAACTCAAGCCAACCCGACTCGATTTGAGAAAAGGCTCGTCGCGACTTGGAGACGTTGGCTGGCGCACGCTGGTTTGCGCACGCTGGCTAGGGGGAGGTGCTAGTGGAAGGTGCTAGGGGAGGTGCTAGGGGAAGGTTTTGTTTGCAGCGGATTCAAGCCTCAGGTGCCTCAAACGCTCGCGTGGGGCTTGCCAGGAGAGGCCCGCAACTCTTCTCGCGCAGCGTCTTTGAAGGCCTGGTCGCGCTTGAGCAAAATCGCCACCGACCTCACCTTTTGGTGCTCCGGGTCAAGCCCAGGCAACGCAATGCTGGGGTCGGCCTCCAGGGCTTTCAAGGTCTTGAGCATGCGCTGGCGTGCCATGATGATGCCGTTGTCGGTGGAGACCAAATTCTCACGGGTGCGGTCAATGATCGGGCCCATGCTCTCTTGCAAAGAGGCGTCTTGCATGCCAATGCCTCGAATGCCGCTGTAGTAAGTGCCCGACTTCTGGGCTTCACGGTCCATCATGTAGTCGTTGGATTTTCTCTGAAGCGGCACATAGTCCTTGTCCACCAAAACATGGATGCCATGCCCTTCGATCATGGCCTGTCTCTCAGAGGCACTCAAGGCGCGGTTGGGATGGTAGTCAAAACTCCAAGCCCAGCAACTGTGGTCATCGATGGGCACCCAAAAGTGGCCATGCACAGGGTGGTCGGCTCTGGGGGGCACCATCGTGAAGGTGGGCATGATCCAAGGGGTGATGCGCCAGTAGTATTGGTCGTCCTCGGCATTTCTGCGGGCTCCAACAAAGAGGCCGCCTTGGGTATCCACCACTTCAAAGACCGGCTTGAAATCGTTTTGGTTGTACTGGTTGCCCTTGGAGCCTTTGAACAAGGGGTCGCTGTTCAAGCTGCCGCCATGCAGGAAAGAGACGTGGCTCGAATCGATGCCGCCCTCCATCGCTTGCAACCAGTTGCACTCTTGGAGTCTCTTGGACATGTAGGAGTTTTCCAAAGGCACGGTGGCAAATTCCCACTCAGGCAAAGGCGGCTGGAGCTCAGGCGGCCCCATGTAGACCCAAATCACCCCGCCACGCTCGACCATTGGGTAGCCCTTGAGCGCCACCTTCTCGCAGTAGCCGCTGTTGGGGTCCTCGGAGGGGACCTCCACGCACTGGCCATGAATGTCGTATTTCCAGCCGTGGTAGGGGCACCGTATGCCATTTTCTTCATTGCGCCCAAACCAGAGTGAGACGCCGCGGTGGGCACAAAACTCATCAATCAACCCCAACTCGCCACTGGTGTTGCGAAAGGCCAGCAGCTTCTCACCCATGAGTTGCAAGCGCACCGGTGGGCCATCGCAGGCCACCAACTCTTCGGACAAAAGGGCAGGCAGCCAGTAGCGACGAAACATTTTGCCAAGCGGCGTGCCGGCACTGGTTTGGGTGAGCAAATCGTTTTGTTCTTTTTTCAACATATCCAAGGGCTTTCACAAAAAAATGATCCAACACAGCGCCCTTGATCAGGCCTGAATTGGAGGAAAAAAACACGAAATTTTATCGTTCCTCATGAAGGAACATGGTTCTTGTATCAGAAACGAGGTTATCATTGGGGAGTTGTTTTTGTCAACTGGAGAATTCAAATGTCGGCAGCGTGCCCCCACCTTTCTTTGTGCAATAAATCCGATGTGTCCGTCGGGAAAGCCATCAAAATCGAAAAAAATGGACTGACCTTGGCGGTTTTCAACATCGCCGGAGAGTACTACGTCACCGATGATTTGTGCACCCACGGACCTGGCTCCTTGTCCGAAGGCGACATCACTGACGACGTGGTGGAGTGTGACTTTCACAACGGATCCTTCAACATCAAAACCGGTGAACCGGTGGCGGCCCCGTGCATGATTCCTTTAAAGACTTATGCCGCCTCGATCCAAAACGACGAGATCTGCATCGACCTGCCCTGAACCAAAAAGGACCCGGTGTAAGTCTCTTTGAGGAGCGACTGGCAAAACGCCCCAAGCCATTCTTGGACGATCATTCCTCGTCTTTGAGCGCACTCACCATCGGCGCCCAGCGTTTGATCTCCTCCATGAAAAATTGATTGAACTTGGGCACATCCCAGTCAAACGTCTCCATCGAGCTTTTGTTCAATTGCTCCTGCGCGGCGGGGCTTTTCATGATTTGCCGCACCACCGCGTTGAGCTTGGTCACGAGTGCAGCGGGCATGCCAGCCGGTCCTGACAAAGAGAACCAAGTCACCGAGGTCAATTTGGGAAAACCCAACTCTGCAAAGGTGGGCACGTGCGGGAAGTCCTTGAGCCGCTTGCTCGATGACACCGCCAAGGCCTTCAAACGACCGGCCTGGATGTGCACACTGGCGGTGGACAAGGTGGTGAAAGAGGCGGGAATTTGACCTGCGACCAAATCGGCCATGGCCGGTGACGCCCCCTTGTAGCCCACGTGCACCATGTTGACCTTGGTCATGCGTTGGAACTCTTCGCCAATCAAATAACCGTGCGTGCCTTTGCCGGGCGAGCCCCAACTCACGCCATTGGGCATTTTGTTGGCGTACTCAATAAAGCCCTTCACATCGTTGACCGGCAGTTGGGCATTGATGGCCAAGACCAAAGGCGGCCCGCCCAAAATCGCAATGTGCGTAAAGTCCTTCATCGGATCAAAGGCCTTGGCGTTTCCCGCGGGCGCAATCACATGTGAGCCAATGCCCGAGACCACCAAGTTGTAGCCATCGGGCGCACTGTTGGCGACAAACTGCGAACCGATGATGCCACCCGCCCCACCTTTGTTGTCGATCACAAAAGGCTGTTTGAAATACTCGCTCAGCCCCAAGGTCACCGTGCGACCCAATGTATCGGCACTGCCTCCTGGTGAATAGGGGACGACGACCTTGACCGCGCGCTGAGGCCAATCGCTGCCTTGTGCCTGCGCATCTTCCATACCTGTCCAGCCCAAAGCACCCAGCAAAGGGGCAGCGGAGAATTCCAATAATTGACGACGGCGCACGTTGAATTCCTTCCGAAAAATCAAACCTCAAAGACCCAATGGGTGCGTGCCATGCCCATTTCGACAAAAGCGCGCTCAGTTGAGACTTGCAAAGAGACCGATTGTAGAGGACTGCGCGGGTGTGAACCCTCGCCAGAGGTGCAAAGACCCTAAAGAAAAACCGGTCCTCGGGCAAGCCGTTCGCTTAATCTGTTTACAGGGACTCACCACCGAGTCAACCACTGACTGTAGTTTTTTCTTTCCTAATTAACGGTTTTCTTGTTCAACGCTTACCCAAGACATCACTCAACAAGAATTAGACTGCAAATTTACAGACGGGTTTGTTGCACTCAAGTGCGACCCAAGATAAGAACCGCTCGGCTGGACTCCATTTGAATTTCGGGTATTCGCAATTGCATCCCCAACAGCTTATCGAGTTTACCCACCGCCGGTCTAACCTGTGAAATTTATCTTTGTTTTACGTCTTGCAAGAAAATTGTTAATCAACCACTTTTTTACATCGCCATTGCTGGTGATATTTCACCGGTTGGCTTCAGGCTCACATGCCGCGGATCAAAGGCAGTGCCTTTGGTCATCACGGCCCATAAGATTCTGGCATTCTTGTTGGCCATGACAACCTCAGCCTTTTGCCAGCCCGCTTTTTCTTTTAGCTCGAATAACCATTTGACTGCGTTTTATTTGTTTCTTGGTGACCACGTTCTCGAACGCATCAATGACGTGAATTTGAAAAACAGATTTTGCCAAATCGATGCCAATTACTTTATGATCCATGTTGAACGCTCCTGTCTTATTTAGTGTTGAGGGAAACTACACTATGACACAAATTGTGTCACTTAAGGTGGGGGTGTTCATCCCATTGGTTACACATCCTCTACCACCAAGAGCCGTTTTTCGCACATAGCACGCAACAAATTTTCGTTGACTCATGATTGACCGCGCTTTACTTGTTCACTGCTCAACCGTTAGGTTCGAGCAAACATACAATGCAGTTGCTCTATTATTTATAAACTTCAAACTGATTGGTATCGCGACTTAAGAGCTTCATCAGTTTTGGATGTATGAAAATCTTTTCTTTCCCCACGCTGATCTCATTCAGAACGCCAACATCGACGAGACTTTTTAGATACCGAGAGGCCGCTTGACGCTTTGCCACCCCCTTGGTAACCAAGTCTGAAATTCGACAATAAGGCTGCTCAAAAATGACATCCACTAATTCACGGGTATAAATTTTCGGCAGATTGCTACGAACGAATTCTGTGGTGTGGTCCGAGAGACTCCTTATCGCCGCGATCTTGTCTGTTGTCCACCGGGATGTTTCTTCAACTGCCTTGAGCATAAAAAGTATCCACGGCTCCCAAGCTTCATCGCGAGTTACATCGAGCAGAAGCTTGTAGTAGTCGTTTTTGTTTGCAATGATGTGTCGGCTAAGATACAAAATGGGCAATTGCAATAAGTCTTGCTGGATCAAATACAAGATGTTGATCACTCGGCCAGTGCGTCCATTGCCATCAATAAAGGGATGTACCGCTTCAAATTGGTAATGTCCAACAGCCATGCGAATGAGGGGGTCAATCTCTTCCTCATTATGAATAAAGCGTTCCCAGTTGGCCAACATATCGCGCAGAGTTTTTTCACCCTCTGGCGGCGTATAAATGACCTCACCAGTTCTATCATTGATCAACTGGGTCCCTGGTGTTTTTCTGATGTCCATGTCCACACCTTTGAGGGTGCGACAGATTTCAACTGCAGTCGCTGTGCAAAGTGGGCGGTCTTTTAATGATTGATATCCCTTATGCAGTGCGGATCGATAACGCAGCGCCTCTTTTGTTGCTGGATCCGCCTGACTTTCCCACTGTGCATGTTGGAAAAGCTTGTCTGTCGTGGTAACGATGTTCTCAATTTCTGAGCTGTCCTTTGCCTCTAGCAAAGGGATCGTATTGATGATCATGGTTTGATTGGGTATCAACCCTGCAGCCTGTTTGAGCTCAGCCAGAGCTGTCCGCGCATTGATACACGCCTTCAAAACAGCTCGACTTTCCAGATTTTGAGCTGGGGGCAGTGGAGGAAGACTGTTGTGTGGTTTTTCGGGGGTCCAGGACATATCAGTATTCCTCATGGTTCAAAAAGTCATTTTTATCGACATGTTCTGATGATATAGCGATACGAGCGACATGTCCAGATAATGTGTCGACATTTTTGAAATCTAACGACACGTCTTGGGTTCGTGTCGTCGCAAACGACACACTCAGAAAACGTGTCGTCGAAATTTAAATCCATCGACATGATGGTTGTCGAGGCTGGTTTCTGAAATTGGATGAACTCAAGCAAGCTCCAGCTTACTCGGCAACGATTTGATTGAAATAATCTCTAAAAATCACATTTAAGGCTAACTATCGCAAATATTTCAAACATCCGGTCTGGGTTTTCTCATTCACTATGCGCAACCCACGCGCTAATCATTGACTTTCTCGCCTGCCTTGTCATGACCGGTTTTACACAATGCGGGTGCTTTTCAACGAAATTGTGCATTAGTTAGTGTTTTTGCGCGGGGATCACGGTTTTGTCCGAAAAATATATGTAAATATCAGACAAAACGGGATCCAACAGAAGCTCAAAAGTGACTGTGGGCTTTTGCATCACGTTAAAACTCACTGTCCGCCCTGAGTGGGATGCCGGAATATGCACCCGATTAGACCGGAATAGGCGCTTTATCACGCAGCCAAATAAGAATCTTCGTAACCAATGTGAACCTTGAAAAGCGCATTGCCTTTTTAAAAGTCACCAAGAACGGTGACGCGCGCGCTGTGCCACTATCGGGGCGCGCAATTGAATTGCTTCAATCAATCCCTCGCGCCGATGGGAACAGAGTCCTCCTGGTTCAAAAACAAGGCCTGCATTCGGTTTTCAAAACGGCTTGCAAACGGGCAAAGATTGAAGACTTCACATGGCACGACTTGAGACAAGAATCAATTTCAAGGTATGCCGAACGTGGCGATTTTTCGATTCTTGAGCTCGTATCCATCTCCGGCCACAAAACACTGCAAATGCTGAATAAATACACCCACCTAAAGGCGGAGAAATTGGCTGCGAAGATGGGCTAGCGACCAGAGGCTACGCCTGCCCAGCATTGCCGACTTCAGCGGTACCGGTTGGTTTCGAAACTGAAGAACGGCTCAGGGCGGCTTCATCTTGCGCCATGGTTGACCACTGCAGTTCGCCATCAGCACCCATCCAGGCAGTAGGCCGGTTCATGATCTTGTCGTAATACCCTGCATTGTTATAAAACTGCAAATACGGCCTGCCATGGTGGCGTGATAGCGATCGGCGCACTAGCAATGTGTACGCCCCATCGGGTAAAACGTCATGGGCGCCACAATTTGGTCGCTGTTTAATGGGCAATTTTGCGCCCGTATCAGGTAGTCGAGCGGCGAAAACAGGTTGAAGAAATACACCGAGTTCACAAAGGCACCCAAGTCAAAGCCAGCACCCGCCAAATACAAGTCAAAACGCACCGGTTGGGTGTGACCAGCGTTGGCAACATGGGCGCCTTTGCTGATCAAGTCGTCCGCAGACTTCGGCTTATCGGCATCATGACCCTGCTCCAGGGTGAACAAGTGCACCGGGTGAACTGTATCGCTGGGTAAAGCCAAACTGCTGTCCACCAAGTTTCGGTAACCGGTGACAGCCTTGAGATGCACCTTGGGGGCTTTGTCGCCAGCACTGCCACCGTGGTAGGTGAACTCGACACCGCTGCGTATTACCTCAATGCCCGGGTCACTAGGTTTGTCCTGGGACACGCGAGCAACGCGCGTGCCGTAGGGAATGATTTTGAGCTGGGCGTGCCGCACGGCAGCAACACGAGTCTGCTCGTCTTTCACCACCAACTGCAGCAACTTGCGACCGTGCTGATTAACAAGGTACAGGCGCTTACGCGATACCGGAATACGCACAAGTTGGCCTGGAACGATGTCCAAGTACTCCCGGAACACTGTCCAAGTGTTACTGGAATCGCGTTCGAGTGTTAGCCGGAATGCTGTCCAAGTGTTGCTGGAATCAGTGTCCAAGTGCTACCGGAATACGCACATTGATCCAACATCTGCAGTCCGCCATTTTGTAAACGGGATTCTGGCGTGAAGAAGTCATTGATGGATTGTGTGATTGGCAAGGCGTTCTTCTAAGTGGTTGTTGGTTGTCCGGTGAACCTTTTCGAGCACGGCAAAAAGATCAGACATGCCTTGTGGCTATCGCTCAAAACTAAGCATTGATGGCGTTTTCAGCACTCTGTAGTTCTCGCAGCAACACGTCAAAGCTCGGTGGCTCGGTCATGAACATGGGGCGCATCGTCGCGTAATCGCGCGCCAATTCAGCCTGCCGTGCCGCAGGCGGCACCAACCGAAACGTGCCATGGCAGGCCAGATCGTAACGCGCCCAGCCTCGGGCAAACACGCGGCTTTTCCAGTCCACCACGCGCGCGCATTGCGCCTTGTCCGCTAAAAATTGCTGTGCATCGGCGTGCGCCAACAACCTGACCATGTCGAAATAGTGCCGTGCATACCGGTCTGGTGTGGGTGAATCATGTGGCCGGTGGTACTCCGCATGCAGTATGGTCGCTTTCTCCCAAAAAGTGCGCTGCAACTCCAACGCCACCACTTCACATTGCCAGTCGCTAAAAAGCGGCACAAACACACTGGACACCATCGGCGCAATGGGGTACCGCCCGGTGGGTTGTTGGTCGGTCAGCGTACCCAGTTCCAGTTTGACTTCGCGGCGCACGTAGTCAATGCCATGCCCCTGCGACGTTGGATAGCGAAAGTACAGAATGGGCGACTTGGCATCCACATCCAGCTCGTAATGCAGCCATTTACCTGCATGCGCGGTGCCCAAGGCATCGATGATCGCCCCCTCCAGCAAAGGCAAAAGCACCTGCTGCACCTTGTCGGCACACAGGCGCTGCATCTCCAGCACGGCGGCATCGCGCTTCACACGGCTGGTCAGGGCATCAAAACCCAATGCATCGGCGCCCACAAACTCCGGCACCAAGCACAGGTCAATGTCCTCCGAGAACCGGTCAATCACCTCAAATACTTTGGACAAGGACGTGCCACCCTTGAACACCAAAAACGGTGCCAACTCTGGCTGTGCGAACAACAAGCCCAGCAACCACGACACCCAGAAATCCTTTTCCAGAATCACGGCGTGCCCCGCCAAGCCTGCAGCAGCCTGCTCAAACACAAGCCCACGCCGCTCGGGAGAGAGAGATAGAAACTTGGCTGCCAGTGTCATGGTTCTTGCCTTGCTACTTCACGCAAAAATGGGCGCATCCAGGCAGGCGCAAGCGCAATATCCTGTAGTACCTGTGCCCGCTCTGCAGCGGGTACCTGCTGACGCAGGCGCTCAATGCGTCCCGGGGTAATGTGCGGCGCACCCAAACTCTTGAAAGCCTGAATAAGCAGCCCACTCAGCCGCCCGGCGGCTGCCATCTGGCGCGGCGTCGTGCGTTTGAAACTGATTTGCATGGGGCCAGCCTTGACCGTGCGACTGATGCCGTCGGTGAGCAGCACAACCTTGGCGGGCACTTGCTCTGATAGCCCCAGCATATTGGCTGCGTACACACCCGCTGGCTGCATGCGCAGCTTGTCCTTGCCTGCGAGCGCCTGAACCACTGCATCCACTGACGGCCATAGCAGGCCCAGCAATTCGTCATGTCGCGGCTTGTCATACAGCCCACGCGACAGTCGCCGCAACTCCCCGCGTGCCACCAACCGTTGTAGTGCCTTATCAATCGAAGCGCGGCTACCCATCAATGCAAAGGCATCGGGGGTAAACACCGTGCCAGGGTGACTGTGTTGCACTTGAAGTGCAATTTGTGAGTCAACGCTTTGGGGTGAGGCAGCTCGGGGCATGGGGTATAGGCTACAAGATTCTATTTGTCCGAAATATAGCATGTTTTTCAGACAAATAATAGGTGCTTTTTCAGGTGATTACTGCAGGGTGGCAAAAGGTATTTATCTCAACCCTTATGCTTCGTCGCGAAACAGTTGGGCTATTGAAGAAGTTGCCAAAGCATTGAGGCCTGATAGCTTTTCATACATCAGCCTTGAATCTATTCTTTCTGAATACGGCGTCATTTCCCAAATTCCAATTGGTCGGATCACTATTATGACCACGGGGGCAAGAGGTGTATTCGAAACCCCGCTGGGAATCATTGAGTTCACCCACACCAAGCGATCGCCAGAATCTTTGATTGAACGCACACTTCATGATAAGAGGCGCCCTCTCAGAATTGCAAAGAAAATGGCTGCGGTGCAAGATTTGTATCGGGTCGGAAGAAATACAAACATGATCGACCAAGAAGAATTAGATGAGGGGCTTTAATGAGTAAGAAAGACTTTGATGAATTAGTTGAAAAGGTGATTAAACAACGAGCGTCTTTGTCCGCCATGCGCCCCGTGGTGGAAAAGGAAATTCTTCACTATGATATTTTCAAGGCGTTGAGCGGAGAAGGGCTCCTTAATTGATTGACATTTCAAGGAGGAACGTCATTGCGACTATTCAGAGGCGTAAACAGGTTCAGCGAAGATTTGGACTTTGTAGGAGGCAAAGAATTCAACTTGGAAAGCATGGTGAAAATCAAAAAATGCATCAAAATGCACATTGGCGAGCGCTATGGCCTCCACGTATTGGTCAAAAAACGAAGGTGAGACCCGCAGCAGATTCAAATGGGGAAACAGTGCACGTGGACAGGTGGGTGGTGACGATTCAAACAAGTCCCGGCAAGCCCGACCTTCCAAGTCAGAAGATCAAAGTTGAAATTGCAAATACCAATGCCTATACCAAAGAGCCAGTGGCTTTAAAGAGCAACTGCGATTTTCTGGAATATCCTAGTCAGATTATCGTTCCGACTGAATCATTGTCAGAGGTCCTCGCCGATAAAATCGTTGCATTTTCACGATCGCTTTTCGATCAGCATGGCAAGCCCGCGCAAGCAGATTCAACTTTAATTCGACAAAAGCGCGCTCAGTTGAGACTTGCAAAAACACCGACTGTAGAGGACTGCGCGGGTGTGAACCCTCGCCAGAGGTGCAAAGACACTCAAGAAAAACCGGTCCTCGGGGTGCTTTTGAGCACACCCTTTGAAGGGCACTTTCGTGCACAATAGGAGGCATGTCCTCCTCGCACGAACTCCATCAAATCCATTTGCCCTCCACGTTCACGGATCTTTACAGGGATCCCACGCGCCCCTACGCCAAACCGCTCTTGCCCTTTGAAAAAATTTGTCAGCGCTACGACTGGTGCGAAGACATGGCGCAAATCCTCTCTGAGCCAAGCCTGAACCAAATGGCCACCTTGCACATCACCGAACTCGATGTGATCGAGCGCACCTACCGTGGCCTCTTGAGCAGCCCCGAGGTGATGAGCCCCAAAGAGTGCACGTGGGTGATGCAACGCTTGTGTGAACTGCTCAACTGGTCCATCGAGGACTTGCCAGCGCAATTGGATGCACTTCAGGTGGCCCACGAGGCCACCAACTCGCCCAACTCGCCCAACACCCCCAACCTCCCCTCACCAACACCATGACGGCGCCGCTGGACTTTTGGAGCAACGCGGGCGCGCTCAGCTCTGGGGTGCTGGTGTTGTGGGTGCTTTTGGGCTTGGTCACGGGCAGCGCCATGAACGCCATCGTGCACCGACTGCCCAAGATGCTGCTCACGCCTGACACAGCTCAAGACCAAACCACTGCATCACCACAGAGCGACCCCGCTTGTCCACCAGGCCTCTCGTTGTGGTGGCCACGCTCACATTGTCCACTTTGCCTACACCCCTTGGGCTGGCGCCAACTCATCCCGGTGCTCAGTTTTTTACACCAAAATGGTCGTTGCAGTTTTTGCAAAGGCGCGATCGCGTCTCGCTACCTTTGGATTGAAATCCTCAGTGCCCTGTGGTGGTGTTGGTGTGCTTGGCGCTTTTCCCAGCCCCTGGGACCAGCCGGGGGGCTTGCAACGGGCCTGGGCGGATTCACAGGATGGGGCGTGGTGATGGGTGCGGGTGGGCTCGCGGGTGTGACCGGCACGCTGTGGCTTCAACTGGGGGCCTGTGCGCTGTGGTCACTCTTGGGCTCGATCTTGATCGCCTTGGCCTACATTGACTGGGAGCACCAATTGCTCCCAGACGCGCTCACCGCCACGCTGCTGTGGGGGGGATTGATCGCATCGGGCAGTGGGCTGCTCAGCATTGAGCTGCACGCCTCGCTGTGGGGGGCGGTGCTGGGCTATGGCAGTTTTGCTGGGGTGGCCGGCGTCTACCTGGCCTTCACCCACCGAGAAGGCCTGGGACAAGGTGACTTTAAACTGCTCGCCGCCTTGGGCGCTTGGCTGGGCCCGTGGAGCCTCATTCCCATCGTCTTGATCGCCTCTTTCTCGGGATTGTTGCTCGGTCTTTGGCAACTCAAGTCTCACGGCCTCTCAGCGCTTGAGCGCCCCATGCCCTTTGGTCCGTTTTTGGTGCTGGGAGCGTTTCTCACCATGGTCTGGGGACCCCAGGCTTGGCTCAGGTGGCTCTAGCTCACAACGCCCCCGAACGTTTTACACTTCGGCCCATCACCCCCAATCCCGCGCTCACGCTGGCATTCATCCCATGAGACACATCGGCATCACCGGCGGCATTGGCAGCGGCAAAAGCACTGTCACCCAGATGTGGGTGCGCTGTGGAGCGCAGGCCATCGACGCTGATCAACTCTCACGAGACCTCACCCGCGCAGGCGGTGCGGCCATTCCACTCATCCAAGCGGCGTTTGGCGAATCGGCCATTGGCAGCGACGGCGCCTTGGACCGCGCCCGCATGCGCGAGAGGGTGTTTGGCGACCCGAGTGCCAAGGCCCGTCTTGAGGGGATCCTTCACCCCATGATCCGGCAAGCCTCCAGCCGTTTGGTTGAACTTGCCCGATTAAGCGGCACCCCAGTGTTGGTCCACGACATTCCGTTGCTGGTGGAGTCGGGGCGCCACAAGAGTGACAAAAGTGACAAGGGTAACGAGGGTGACAAAGATCACCAGCATCACAACGAGAACCTCAGCCCATTTGACCGCATTTTGGTGGTCGACTGCAGCCCCGAGACGCAAGTCAGCCGCGTCATGGCCCGCTCTGGCATGGCCCGCTCGGAGGTGCTTCGCATCATGCAGGCCCAGGCCAACCGAGAGGCGCGACTCGCCGCGGCCGACTGGGTGCTGCTCAATGAAGGCAAAACCTTGGCCGAGCTCGAGCGCGAGGTTCAAGCCCTTTACCAACGGGCAGTAGAGGAAGCCTAGGGATTCATGGGGCCAAGGGGCTGAGGGCTTGACACGACATGGGCTCGTGCTCATCCCAATGAGGCTTCACGCCATTCCAGGGCTTGCGACAAAAACGCTCACCCTGCACGCCTTCGCGTGACAAATTAAGTCTGGCCTTCATTAAAATTGGGCCCAGTCGAGAGTATGATTTGACCAATTTGACTTGATACTGCCTGTGATCCTTTTTGAACACCCTTTTAATGAGCGAGTCCGCACTTATTTGCGGCTTGAGCATTTGTTTGATCGCTTTGAGCATCTCATTGGGCGAGATCAGGCCTTGGATCACCATTTTTGCTTCACCACACTCTTTGAAATCATTGAGGTGGGCGGTCGCACCGATCTCAAGACCGACATGCTCAAAGATCTCGACCGCCATCGCCTTCACCTGATGACGTTTCGCACGAACGCCAGTGTTGACCAACAGGTTTTAGAAAACGTGCTCACCCGCATTGAAAGTGCCTTTGAGCATTTGAACGGCCTGGGCTCCAAAATCAACCAACTCGTGGGAGAAAATGATTTTCTCTCAAGCCTGAGAAACCGCATCTCCATCCCCGGCGGCACCTGTGGATTTGATTTGCCTTATTACCACGCCTGGCAGCAAAAACCCGCCGGTCTTCGGCAAGACAATTTAAAGCATTGGACCGAGCCACTCGAGCCCCTCAAAGCCGCGGTCGACATCCTCTTGGGACTCATGCGCGACAACGCCAGCGCACAAAAGGTGTCGGCCTCTGGCGGTGTCTTTCAGCAAAACCTCCCCCAAGGTAAGTTCCAGTTGCTGCGCCTTTATATCGACCCGTCTTTGAATTTGATTCCCGAAATCAGCGGCAACCGCATGATGGTCTCCATTCGCTTGATGCAGCAAGACGAGGACGGGCGACTTCAAGCGAGCAACGCTGACGCGACACTTGAGCTCGCTTTGTGCAGTTGAGCCACCCACGCAAGCCCACGACCTCACGACACCACGACACCAAGCCAACAGGAACCGTTCGTCTTGACCACCGCACGCACCGTCACTTGTCCGGCTTGCCAAGGCCCCAGTGTTTACGCCCCCGAGAATGCCTATCGGCCATTTTGTTCGCGCCGTTGCAAAGAGCATGATTTTGGCGCTTGGGCCAATGAGGAACATCGACTCCCCCAGGCACCTTCTAGCGATGAGCTCGACCCCGATCAGGACCCGGATCGCGAGCTTGGGGCCGATGCCCGTTCGAGTCTTGGTCTTGGTCTGGTGTTTGGGCCCAGTCTTGGTGGGCTCGGTGCTGACGATTTGCCTGAGCTCCCCAGCGAGACAGACGCGCAAGAGCCGGAGCCGGAGCCGGCCCATTTGCTGCCCCCCAAAAGGCTTCAATAGCCGCCTCCTAGTGAGGCCTGGATCCCACTGAACTCTTCAGGTTTCGGTCTCAGTCTCTGTCTCAGTCTCAGTCTCTGTCTCTGTCTCGATCTCAGTCTCGATCTCAGTCTCGATCTCAGTCTCTGGCCAGTCGATCAAGCACCGGATAAGCACCCGGCAGGACCGGACTCACGCTCAAAGGCAGGGTCTGCCAAGCCGCCTCTTGGCCTTCTCGCATTTGCAATTCACCGGCCCACTGGGTGACGCGGCAAAAATGCAACTCCACCAAGGCATGGGGATAGAGCACACACTCAACGCACCAAGGCTCAAACGCCAAGACCTCGACCCCCAACTCCTCTTGAATCTCGCGCCCCAAGGCTTGCCCCAAGTTCTCAGCTCCTTCAAACTTCCCACCAGGGAACTCCCAGTACCCAGCGTAGACTTTGCCAGGCGGGCGGGAGGTCATCAAAAATGAGCCCGAGGGTTGAATCAACAGGGCCACTGCCACTTGGACAAGCGGCTGCGACAACAAGGCGGTGCGGTCTAGGAGCGAGTCACACGCTAGGGGCTCGGAGCCATCAGAGCAGCCATAGGGCTTTGCCGACAGGGCCTTCCACACGAGCCGGTCTTGACCATGCAGGCTCACCAGGCCGAGTTTAACCAGCCCTGGGTAGACGAGGTCAGGGCTTGGGCAAGAGTGGCGTGCAATTGGTGCAGGCGGCAGGGTAGGCGACATGGTAGGGGCCCTTGGTATTCATCAACTCAAAAGTGAGAGGACAGGTTTTAGTGCTTGTGCTTGTGCTTGTGCTTACGCTTACCCAAACCACTCAATCGAGAGACGCATTGTCATCGTCGAGGTCGACGCCCTGGTCAGCAATGGCGCCAAGCTGGCTTGACTCGACGCCACCCCCCAAGAGCATGCGGGCCGAATAGTCCTTGGCAAATTGGTAGGCCACCCGACCGGAGCGAGAACCTCGCTCGAGCGCCCAAAGGAGTGCCGGGGGCTTGGCGCTTTCGAGCGCCGCGTGCGGCACTTTCATGTACACCAACCACTGCTGCACGATGGTCCAGTACTCCTCTTGAGAGAAAGGATAAAAACTGATCCATAAACCAAAACGCTCGGACAAAGAAATTTTTTCCTCCACACCCTCGCCTGGATGAATTTCCCCCGTTTGGCTCGAGGAGTGAGAAAGGTTTTCTTGCATGTATTCGGGCAGCAAGTGGCGCCGGTTGCTGGTGGCGTAGATGAGCACATTGGCGCTGCTGGCTGAGACGGTGCCATCCAAAATCGATTTCAAGGCCTTGTAACTCGCCTCGCCTTCTTCAAAACTCAAGTCGTCACAAAACACGATGAACTTCTCCGAACGCGCACTCACCAAGTCCATCAAATCGGGCAAGTCCACCAAATCGGACTTGTCGACCTCGATCAGTCTCAGACCCAGGTGGGCGTATTCGTTCAAACAGGCCTTGATCAGCGACGATTTGCCCGTTCCTCTGGAACCACTCAACAGCACGTTGTTGGCGCCCAGACCTTGGACAAACTGCAAGGTGTTGCGCGCCAACTTCTGCGTTTGTGCATCAATCTCCTTGAGGTCTGCAAACCGCAAAGGGGCGAGATGGCGCACGGGCTCCAGCACGCCATGCCCACTCGAGCGCACCCGGTAGCGATAGGCCACACTGGCAGACCAATCGGGCTCACCCAAGGGCTTGGGCAGCACCGCCTCGATGCGCTCCATGAGTTCCAACGCACGCTCGAGCAGCACCTCAAGCTTGGGGCTCAGACCGCTCGCCTCGGGCGAGCCAGCCTGGGCTTGGGGTGCTTTGAAAGGGGTGGGCGTGGGCGTGGGTAAAGAGTGATTCATGGTTTAAAAAAAAGCGATTAAAAAAATGACGGCTGCATCAAAGGTGGCTCAAAGAAGAAGCACACCAAGACAGCGAGCCCAACACATCGAGAAAAACTACAAAAAACCGAGCTGGATCTGCCGCGCTCAACTGCGGTAATCCGCATTGATGCTCACGTACTCGTGCGAGAGGTCACACGTCCAAACACTCTGCGCATGGGTGCCTCGGCCCAAGAGCACTCGCACAACAATCTCGGACTGGGCCATCACGGCTTGGCCCTGGGACTCCAGGTAGTCGGGATGACGCCCACCGCAGCTGACCACATGCACATCGTCCAAAAAGAGTTCGATCTGGCTTTGATCCAAATCGCCAACCCCGGCATAGCCCACCGCCGCCAAAATGCGGCCCAAATTGGGGTCGCTTGCGAAAAATGCGGTTTTGACCAAAGGCGAATGCGCGATGGCGTAAGCCACTAGCAAACACTCGGCATCGCTCGCACCTTGCTCGACCCTCACCGTGATGAATTTGCTCGCCCCTTCGGCGTCGCGGATGATGGCGTGTGCGAGTTGCGTGCCCACCTGGCACAAGGCCTCAAAAAGGGCCTTGGCCTGGGGTTCGTGCCAACTTTTGATCACCGGGTGCTGGGCTTGGTGGGTCGCCATCACCACAAAGGAGTCGTTGGTTGAGGTGTCACCATCGACCGTGATGCGGTTAAAACTGCGCCGGGCAATCTCCTCGGCCAAGGCCGGCATCAAGGCCGCATCAATGCAGGCATCGGTTGCCAAAAATCCCAGCATGGTGGCCATATTGGGCCTGATCATGCCAGCCCCCTTTGCCACTCCGGTGATGGCAACACGCACGCCATGCACCATCAGCCCATGGCTATAGGCCTTGGGCTGGGTGTCGGTGGTCATGATGGCATTGGCCGCATCGAGCCAGGAACTCTGGCCCAAGGCGCTCACAGCCTGCGGCAAAACAGCCAGGATTTTTTCGACCGGCAGGGCTTCCATGATCACCCCTGTGGAAAAGGGCAAGACCTGATCAGCCTCGATCCCCAAAAGTCTCGCCACTTCCTCGCAAGTGTGCTGAGCGTGAGCCAAACCGCTCTCACCCGTGCCGGCATTGGCGTTGCCCGTGTTGATGACCAAGGCGCGCACCGCGCAGTGCTTGTGGGCCACGAGACTCAAATGCGCGCGACACACTTGCACGGGGGCTGCGCAAAAGCGGTTTTGAGTGAACACCGCCCCCACCACGCTCTCGGGCGCCAAACGCATCAGCGTGACATCACGCCGACCCACCTTTTTGATGCCCGCACTCACCACCGACAAGGCCAGTCCAGCAATGGGGCGCAACTCTTGGAGGATGGGCAAAGGCAAATTGACAGGCATGGCCGTGTGCTTTCAAAAGAAGTGTATATATCAACCCCAGACCTTGGCTCGCCCATGGGCGCGCCAAGGTCGTCGTGTCATCACGCGAGCTTGCCGTGACAGAACTTGTACTTTTTACCGCTCCCACACGGACACGGCTCATTGCGGCCCACTGGCATGATGGGGAGATGGGCTTGGCCAACCGTCCCGAGATCGGTCGTGACCTGCACTTGACCGCTCTCATCGGAGGCACTGTAGGTGACGTTTTGGATGGCCTCGGCCTCTTTCTCCAAGGTCTGGGCCGCCGCTTCAATCTGGTCTCGGGACTGGATTTGCACCGTCATCAAGCTCTTGGTCACTTCGTTCTTCACGGAGTCAAGGAGTTGGCCAAAGAGCTCAAAGGCTTCGCGCTTGTACTCTTGCTTGGGCTGCTTTTGTGCGTATCCTCGCAAATGAATGCCTTGGCGCAAATAGTCAAGGGCCGAGAGGTGGTCGCGCCAATGGGAATCAATGCTTTGCAAGAGCACCACGCGCATGAAGGGGGTGAATTGCTCAAAGCCCACTTGCGAGACCTTGGCCTCAAAGGCATCGTGGGCGGCCTTGACCACCCGCGCTTTGACGTCCTCGTCGTCCACCGCCGTTTGCTCTTTCACCCAAGCCTCAAGCGCCATGGGCATCAACCACTCCTGCGCCAAGGCCCGCTCCAAGCCCACCAAGTCCCACTGCTCTTCCATGCTCTCACTGGGCAAATGGTGAGCCACCAAGTCGCTGAAACAGCCCTCGCGCAGGGACTCAATTTGTGCACTCAAGTCTTGGGCGTCCAAGATGTCGTTGCGCTGCTGGTAAATCACCCGGCGCTGATCGTTGGAGACGTCGTCGTACTCGAGGAGTTGCTTTCTCATGTCAAAGTTACGGGCTTCGACTTTGCGCTGGGCGCTCTCAATGCTGCGGCTCACCATGCCCGCTTCGATCGCTTCGCCCTCGGGCATTTTGAGGCGGTCCATGATGGATTTGACCCGTTCACCGGCAAAAATGCGCATGAGCGGATCGTCCAGGCTCAAATAAAAGCGCGAGGAGCCCGGGTCGCCTTGGCGACCTGACCTGCCGCGCAATTGGTTGTCAATGCGCCTGGACTCGTGGCGCTCGGTGGCGATGATGCGCAGACCCCCAAGGCTCTTGACCTTCTCGTGCTCGAGCTTCCAGGCTTGGCGCAAGGTGTGGATGCGCGCCTCTTTGTCGCCTGGGCTCAGCGTCTCGTCACCCTCGACCACGGCAATGTCTCGCTCCACGTTGCCCCCGAGCACAATGTCGGTACCACGCCCTGCCATGTTGGTGGCGATGGTGATGGTGCCAGCGCTCCCAGCCTGCGCAATGATGTCGGCCTCACGGGCATGCTGCTTGGCATTCAACACTTGGTGAGGCAAATGGGCCGTCTCCAACAAGTTGGCAATGAGCTCCGAGTTCTCGATCGAGGTCGTGCCCACCAACACCGGCTGCCCCCGTTCGTGACACTCTTTGATGTCGGCAATGGCAGCGGTGTACTTCTCTTGGGTGGTTTTGTAGACCCGGTCAAGTTGGTCCTCTCGGTGTGAGGGCCGATTGGGTGGGATCACCACCGTCTCCAAGCCGTAAATTTCTTGGAACTCATAGGCCTCGGTGTCGGCGGTGCCCGTCATCCCTGAGAGTTTGCTGTACAAGCGGAAATAGTTCTGAAACGTGATCGAGGCCATGGTTTGGTTCTCGGCCTGGATGGGCACCCCCTCCTTGGCCTCCACCGCTTGGTGCAGCCCCTCACTCCAACGCCTGCCCGACATCAAGCGCCCGGTGAACTCGTCCACGATCACGATCTCGCCGTCTTGGTTGACATAGTGCTGATCGCGGAAATAAAGGTGGTGGGCTCTGAGGCCGGCGTACAAGTGGTGCATCAAAGAGATGTTGGCCGGGTCGTAGAGGGAAGTGCCTGGGGTCAAGAGTCCAATCTCGGCCAGCAAGCCTTCGGCCTTTTCGTGGCCAGATTCGGTGAGATAGACCTGGCGAGACTTCTCATCCAAGGTGAAGTCTCCAGGCGTGATGATGCCCTCGCCGGTTCTGGGGTCTTCTTCACCGATTTGTTGGGTGAGCTTGGGCACAATCGTGTTGATGGCCAGGTACTCGGCGGTGTGGTCATCGGCTTGTCCGCTGATGATGAGAGGCGTTCTCGCCTCGTCAATCAAGATCGAGTCGACCTCGTCGACAATGGCGTACTGAAGTTTGCGCTGCACCCGCTCGGCGGCCTCGTAGACCATGTTGTCGCGCAAATAATCAAAGCCGTATTCGTTGTTGGTGCCGTAGGTGATGTCTGAGCGGTAGGCCGCTTGTTTTTCAGCTCGGGACAATTGTGACAAATTCACCCCGACGGTGAGGCCCAGGAAGTTGTACAAACGAGACATCCACTGGGCGTCGCGCTGCGCCAAGTAGTCGTTGACGGTGACCACGTGCACGCCCTGACCCGCCAAGGCATTGAGGTAAACCGCCAAGGTGGCCGTGAGGGTCTTGCCCTCGCCTGTGCGCATCTCGGCAATCTTGCCTTGGTGCAGCGCCATGCCGCCCACCATTTGGACATCGAAGTGGCGCATTTTCATGGAGCGCACCGACGCTTCTCGCACCAAGGCGAAGGCCTCGGGG
Organism: uncultured Burkholderiales bacterium; assembly: GCA_903838355.1. GTDB lineage: Bacteria > Pseudomonadota > Gammaproteobacteria > Burkholderiales > Burkholderiaceae_C > Limnohabitans. The sequence continues at coordinate 41,299 of CAILYC010000033.1, forward strand.
AGCAAATCGTCCAAGGGCTCGCCCGCACTCACGCGCGCCTTGAAGGCCTCGGTTTTAAGGGGGAAATCCGTGTCCCGGAGCGCCTGGCACGAAGCCTCAAGCGCATGGATGCGCTCCAAGGTCTTGCGGTACTGTTTGAGCAGCCGCTCGTTGCGAGTGCCAAAGATGGAGGTGAGTAAATTGAAAGCCATGACGACGGGTTCGAACACGCCAAGGCACCCAGGGCAAAACCACCCTTGGTGCACGACGTGTCACACTTTCCTATGAGTAATCCAAGGATTTTAACGCCCAAACAAGTCTGGTTTGCCGCTCAAGGCGAGTGAAAAGCGCACAGCAGGCTTGACGCCCTGGCCCCCGAAGCGCGCCCATCTTGGCCCGACTCCGAGTCAACGCTCAGCCAGGCTGGTTTTTCAACAACTGAAACAATTTCAACAACTTCTATGACCTCAACCGCCTTGCCCCCGATTCGCCCCCGAAGCGCTTCACCCTGCCCTCTCCCCTTTGCTGGCCAAAGGCGAGGATAATCCCACCATGTCTGTGACCAAGCCCCATGCCAACCCAAGTCCTGCTGGGTCATTCTCGAGCCTTCAAGATGCCGTGGGTGCCGATCTAGACCCCCACAATGACCTGAAGGCCCAAACCCAAGACCTGGCCCAAGGAGCGCCAACGCCCGCACCTGCGTCAAATTCAGTCAAGCCCTCCACCTTGCTGGCGTTTGCGTCTTTGGGATTTGGGAAAAAACCCAGAACGGCCCCCCGCTATACGAATGAGCCCCAAGCGGTCATGAACGCGGCCGAGCGCGCCCCGGGCTTGGGGTCCTTGATGGCCACCGCGCAAAGGAATCAAAAACGCCTCACCCTCCTCAAAGGGGTGGTCCCGCCCATCATCTTGACCCAACTGAGCGCGGGCAATTTGGAGCAGGGGGTGTGGTGCTTGATGCTCAAAAGCCCAGCGGCCGCTGGCAAACTGCGCCAACTCGTGCCCGCCATGTGCGCTCACTTGCGGACCAAGGGGGAACTGGTCCACGACATCACGGTCAAAGTCATCCAACACCAGGGCTGAACTTGGTGCCTCTGGTCTCAGACTCCAAGCGAAAAGTGCAATGCACAAAGTGCGAAGCACTGAGTGCTGAGCTTTGCAGGCCTTCACGCGAAAGATTTTCATGAATTTACTCCCCCACCAGCTCACCATGACCGAGCTCATGACGCCGCAAACGGCCAACTTTTCGGGCAATGTCCACGGCGGCACGGTCTTGAAATTATTGGATGAGGTGGCCTATGCGTGTGCGAGCCGCTACGCCAAGTCCTATGTGGTGACCATGAGTGTCGACCAAGTCACCTTCAAGCAACCCATCCATGTGGGCGAGTTGGTGCATTTTTTGGCGAGTGTGAACTTCACCGGTCGCACCTCGATGGAGATCGGCATCAAAGTCATTGCCGAGAACATTCGCTCGCAAGAGGTGCGGCATGTGAACAGTTGTTTTTTCACCATGGTGGCGGTGAACGATGAGGGCCAATCCATCCCCGTCACACCGTTTGAGCCAAGCACGCCAGACGAGAGAAGGCGATACGCGGGCGCCTTGGGCAGGCGCGCCGCACGCGAGACGACTGCAGGCTCAAGGTTGACGTGAGTCGAGCTTGGGCTTTGGGCTTTGGGGCCTGGGTGAACCCCTAACCCTAAGCCGCGCACCCCCCCGTTCTCATGCGAAAAGACGGCGGGCTGCCTGGACGATGGGATCCCATCGCGCACCTTGGGTGGCCGCTTTGGAGCATGCGTGCTTTCCGATGGCGCCTTGTGAGTACTCCACAAAACCAAAAGACCAAAAAAAAACACAGGCCTGCTTGAACAGTCTGTGTTTTTTTGGTTTTCTTGGTGCCCCCACTACGATTCGAACGCAGGACCTACTGATTACAAATCAGTTGCTCTACCAACTGAGCTATAAGGGCAACGGGTCGTATTTTACACGACTTCTTCTCAACGCGGCACGGACCTGGTGCTTTTTAACACCCAGACCACACTATTTGATTCTTTTGAGGTGAGAGGCACCTGGGCCTGCACCTGTCGGTGCTGGGCCTTGGGGCAAAGACGATGCTGTCGGCACTGTCGGCAGCCTGCGCTCGTGTGCATCGGCGGCGCGGCTCGACGACGCCTCACTGCTTTGATCGGCACTGGGCACGCTTTCTTGAGCAAGCGTGCTTTCTTGTGCAAGCGCGCTTTCTTGATCGAGCTCAGCATTTGGCGGCACCGACTTCAAACCCACTTGGCTGAGCATCTTGGACCAAGCGCTCGGGGCACTCGTCTCATGCGGTGCGAAAGGCGATGATGATGAAGGCTCTGCACCCACGATGGACAGGCCCGCTCCAGCGGCGGATGACTTGGGCTTGGGCTTGACACGGTCTTGACCCTTACCGTTGGCATTGGCATTGGCATTGGCATTGGGCCTGGGAAAGGCCATCCCTTGGGCATTTTCTTTGGCATAAATCGCCACCACTTGCTCGACCGGCACAAAGATCTCACGCGCCACGCCACCAAAACGGGCCTTGAACTCGATCCACTCGTTGCCAAGTTGCAAACCCCCGGTCGCCTCGGGGCTGATGTTGAGCACAATTTCGCCGTTCTTGATGAACTCCTTGGGCACGCGCACGTTCTCATTGACCACCACCAACAAGTAGGGGGTCAAGCCCTGGTCCACACACCATTCGAACAGGGCTCGAATGAGGTAGGGGCGCGTGGAAGTGCTGTCGTTATCGAAGTTCATGGTTCACCAAAGACTGCAGGGCCAAACTAGCCGGCTTAAGTTTACTTGCGCATGACCTTCTCAGACGGGGTCAAGGCCTCGATGTAGGCGGGTCTTGAGAAAATGCGCTCGGCGTATTTGAGCAGCGGTGCGGCATTTTTAGACAACTCGATGGCGTAATGGTCCAAGCGCCACAGCAACGGGGCGATGGCCACATCGAGCATCGAGAAGTTGTCGCCAAGCATGAATTTGTTCTTGAGAAAGACCGGGGCCAACTGCGTCAAGCGGTCGCGAATGTGCGAGCGCGCTTTCTCCAGCACTTTGTCTTGGGGCTTGACTTGGCGCGACTCCAAGGTGGTCACATGGGTGAACAACTCTTTCTCAAAATTGAGCAAAAACAGCCGCACACGTGCGCGGTCCACCGGGTCCCCAGGCATCAATTGCGGATGGGGGAAGCGCTCATCGATGTACTCATTGATGATGTTCGATTCATACAAAATCAAATCGCGCTCGACCAAAATCGGCACTTGACCATAAGGATTCATCACGTTGATGTCTTCGGGCTTGTTGTACAAATCAACATCTCGGATCTCAAAATCCATGCCTTTTTCAAACAGCACAAAGCGGCAGCGGTGGGAAAAGGGACACGTCGTCCCAGAGTACAACACCATCATAATTAGAGCTCCCTTGAATCAAAAAAGAGTGACCAGTCTCACACTGCGTCACTCTAAAAACGCTGTTTGGGAGGACCTTGGGCTTCATGGTTCAGCCCAAGTCTCCCAAAGAGCTGCATCTCAGCGAATGTCTTTCCAGTACGCGGCGTTGAGCCTCCAAGCGCACAGGGTGAAGACCAACAAAAACAGCAAGACCCAAACGCCCACTTGAACGCGGGTGTTTTGCGCGGGCTCGCCCATCCACTGCAAATACGCCACCAAGTCACCCATGGCTTGGTCGTACTGCAATGAGCTGAGGCTGCCCGGTGTCACTTGGGTCCAGCCTTTGAACTCATGGATTTCCTCATCGTGCTCGGTTTTGGTCTCAAAGACGGGGGTACGAACCCCTTGGAGTTGCCACAGCACGTGGGGCATGGCCACATTGGGGTAGACCAAATTGTTCCAACCGGTGAGCTTGGTGTCGTCTTTGTAGAAGGTGCGCATGTAGGTGTACAAATAGTCTGCACCCGTGCCACCGCGCCCTGCACGAGACCTGGCAATCACCGTCAAATCAGGGGGCACGCCGCCAAACCAGGCCTTGGCCTCTTTGGGGTCCATGGACACTTTCATGGTGTCGCCCACTTTTTCGGTGGTGAAGAGCAAATTGTCTTTGATTTGCTTTTCCGTCAAGCCAATGTCTTTCAATCGGTTAAAGCGCATGTAAGCGGCGTTGTGGCAATTCAAGCAATAGTTGACAAAAATCTGCGCGCCATGCTGCAGGGCCACCACATCGTTGAGCTTGTCAGGGGCTTTGTCCAGCGGATAGCCCCCCTCCTCGGCTTGCACCTGAGTCAACCCCAAGAGGGCGAATAGACAAGTGATTAGGATTTTTTTCATCGGTTTTAACCTTTGGCAGTTCTTTTTGGGTTCAAGAGTTTCTCAGTGGGGTGCAGGGTGGCACGAGGCTCAATGGGCGTGAAAAATCACGCGCTCGGGCACGGGCTTGGTCTGACCCATTTTGCTCCACCAAGGCATCAACAAGAAAAATCCAAAGTAAAACAAAGTGCCCACTTGGGAGATGCGCTCACCCATGTGTGAGGGCGGCTGGGTGCCCAAGTAGCCGAGCACAAAGAAGACCACCACAAAGATGGCATAAATGTACCAATGCCAATCGGGTTTGTAGCGGATCGATTTGACGCTGCAGTGGTCAAGCCAAGGCAAGAAAAACAAAATGACCACTGCACCACCCATCACCACAACGCCCCAAAACTTGGCGTCGACAGAGTACATCATGACGGCCAACCCCAAGGTCGCGAGCGCCACCACGGCTTTCAAAAAGCCCGAGAAATTGGCCTTGGTAATGGTGAGCGCGCCGGAGGCCAATACGATCAAGATCAAGACATTGACCATCTCGCCCGTGATGGCGCGAAGCATGGAGTAGTAAGGGGTGAAGTACCACACCGGCGCAATGTGCAAGGGGGTCTTCAAGGGGTCGGCGGGGATGAAGTTGTTGGCTTCCAAGAAGTAGCCTCCAAGCTCAGGGGCAAAGAAAATGATGCCCGCAAAGATCATCAAAAATACACCCACGCCCATGATGTCGTGAACCGAGTAATAGGGGTGGAAAGGGATGCCATCCAAAGGAATGCCTTGGGCGTCTTTTTTCGCTTTGATCTCAACACCGTCTGGGTTGTTGGAGCCCACTTCGTGCAAGGCAATGATGTGCGCTGCCACCAAGCCCACCAACACCAAAGGCACGGCAATCACGTGAAAGCTGAAGAATCGGTTGAGGGTGGCATCGCCCACCACATAGTCACCGCGGATCAAGAGAGCCAAATCCGGTCCAATCACTGGCACAGCAGAAAAGAGGTTCACAATCACTTGCGCGCCCCAATATGACATCTGTCCCCAGGGCAGCAAATAGCCCATGAAGGCCTCGGCCATCAGGCACAAAAAGATCGTGCAACCAAAGATCCACACGAGTTCGCGCGGCTGGCGATAGGAGCCGTAAATGAGGCCCCGAAACATGTGCAAATACACCACCACAAAAAACGCCGAAGCACCCGTGGAATGCATGTAGCGAATGAGCCAGCCCCATGGCACGTCGCGCATGATGTACTCCACAGAGGCAAACGCCGTGCTGGCATCCGCCTTGTAGTGCATCGTGAGAAAGATGCCCGTGACAATTTGTAGCACCAAGACCAACAATGACAAAGAGCCAAAAAAGTACCAGAAATTGAAATTTTTCGGCGCATAGTATTTGGACAAATGCTCTTCCCACAGCTTCGTAGCGGGGAAACGGTTGTCCACCCAATTCATGAACTTTTCGCCAGTCGAGGCATTGGGCGAAATTTCTTTAAAGTTTGCCATGTTCGTGATCCCTTAAATTCAAGCTTTTTTGTCTTCGCCAATGATCAACTTGTTATCCGACAAGTACATGTGGGGAGGAATCTCTAAATTGTCAGGTGCGGGCTTGTTCTTAAAGACCCGTCCGGCCATGTCAAAAGTGGATCCATGGCAGGGGCACAAAAAACCACCCGGCCAGTCATTGGGCAAGGAGGGTTGTGCGCCAGGCGCAAATTTGTCGCTGGGTGAGCAACCCAAGTGGGTACAAATGCCCACGGCCACAAACAAATCAGGCTTGATTGAGCGGCCTTGGTTGCGGGCGTATTCGGGGGTGAGCTCAGAGGGCTTGCGCTCGGACTTGGGGTCGGCGAGTTCGTCCTCGACGCTGCTCAAAGCGGCGATTTGCTCAGGCGTTCTGCGGATGATCCACACTGGCTTGCCACGCCACTCGATGGTGATTTTTTCACCAGGCTTGACCGCAGAGATATCGACCTCGACCGACGCACCCGCGGCCTTGGCACGCTCAGACGGCTCAATGGAACTGGCAAAAGGAACGGCAGTGGCCGCAACGCCCACTGCACCCACGCACGAGGTGGCAATCAGCCATGTGCGTTTGCTTGAATCAACGGTATTGTCACTCATGAAAGTCCTCAATGATGCCCCAACGCTAGGGTTAACCATCTATTGTATCTGACTGCGCCCAAGAGATTCAAGCCCAAGCCAATTTCCCCTTTTAGGACCCTCCAATGCTTTGCCCGGGCTCGGTGGCCAGTTGGCCACGCTTGAAACTCATCGCCTGGGCGACAAGGATAGCCGCGAGCAGACTGTTGGCACGCGCTTGACCCTTGCCCGCCAAATCAAAAGCGGTGCCATGGTCTGGGCTGGTTCTCACCACGGGCAGCCCCAAGGTGACGTTGACCCCCTGGTCGAGTCCCAAATACTTGATGGGGATGAGGCCCTGGTCATGGTAGAGCGCCACCACCGCATCGAATTCACCCGCATGCCCTGGGCTGCGCCTGGCCCGCATGAACACCGTGTCCGGAGAAAACGGCCCTTGAACATCCAAGCCGGCCGCGCGTGCCAGGGTCAAGGCGGGCGCCAAAATGTCAATTTCTTCACGGCCCATCAAGCCGCCTTCCCCCCCGTGGGGGTTGAGCCCACTCAAAGCCAAGCGAGGACGGCGCCCCAAGCTTGAACTCAAAGCCTGGTGGGTGATTTGCAAGGTTTCGAGCACCCCTTGGGCGGTCAAACTCGTGATGGCGTCTTTTAAAGAGATGTGAATACTCACCAACACCACCGTCAACTCGTCGTGGGTGAGCATCATGCGAACCGGCAGTTGTGCCGGGTTGAGTCCCAGATGGCGCGCACACTCGTGCTGCAGCATCTCGGTGTGGCCCGGATAAGGCCAGCCTGCTTGGGCCAAGGCTGCCTTGTGGATGGGGGCGGTGACCACCGCCCTCACCTGGCCGAGCAAAGCGGCTTGGGTGGCGCGCACGATGCTTTGCGCCGCCATCTCACCCGACAAGGCCTGAACACGGCCAATCTCGGGCAAGGACTGGCGTTGGAGAGCCTCGGCCACATCCCCTCGAATCGTTCGGTGGTGATTCAAACTGGGGTCAAGACGGTCTCCAGCGCTTGGCGCTGAGCGGTGCTCGAGATGGACCACCTTGACACGCAAGGTGCTGCCCTGCCCCCCTCTGCCCTGAGCCCCTGAAGGCCCTGGGTCCAACGCTTCCTCCAGGCCCCCAGGCCCCCAGGTGATTCGGCGCAAAAGAATCTGCTGCAAAGGGTCCACCCAAGCCAGGGCTCGCTCGAGCACGCCCCAGTGGCCAAAGATCACCGCGTCCTCACAAAGGCTGGGTTGAGCCAAAAAACACTGGAGCACAATCTCAGGACCAATGCCTGAGGGGTCGCCTTGGGTGATGGCCAAAGGGGGCTTGAGCGTCATGTCAGTGAAGGCAATGAGGGCAATGGTGACATGGGTGACATGGGTGACATGGGTGGCATTGTTGGCATTGTTGGCATTGTTGGCATTGGGTCAACTCAATGGGCCCTAGGCGGGGTTGTCGATGTCAACAAATTCAGACTCGAGTGCGAAACGCTCGCCCAAGTGCACCCCCAGTGCTCTGGCGCCTCCTCGCTCGGTGGCGTGGTGGCCACAGGCCACAAACACGACACCGCACTCCCGGGCCAAATGCGTTTGGGGCTCGGAGATCTCACCCGTGAGAAAGACGCTAGCCCCAGTCTCCATGGCCGACTCGAAATAGCCCTGAGCGCCGCCAGTGCACCAGGCCACCGCCCCCAAGGGTGCACCCGGCTCAAAGCCCGCGGGCTCAATCACCAAGGGCTTGCGATTCAATTGCCGCTCAATGCGGTGCAGCAAGGTGTTCAGACTCAAGACCTCCGGTGCAAAGCCCTCGGGGTGGGCACCGGCTTGCATGGCTTGCGTGGGTTTCATCTGCCCCCAAAGCCCCAAGTTTTGTTCACCAAAACTGCCCTTGACCTCGAGCCCCAGAGACAGGCCCAACTGCGCATTGTTGCCATACACAGGATGGGCATCCAAGGGCAAGTGGTAGGCCAACAAATTGATATCGTGCGCCAACAAGGCGGCCAGGCGTTTTTTCATCCAACCGGTGACGCAGCCACTTTGGTTGCGCCAAAACAGACCATGGTGGACCAACAGGGCATGGGCTTGGGTGTCAATGGCATAGTCAATGAGGGCCAAACTTGCGCTCACACCACTCACCAAGCGACCAATCTGCAACGCCCCTTCGACCTGCAGTCCATTGGGACCATAGTCCTTGAACCGCTCGGGCGACAAAAGCCCATTGACGTAGGAGACCAAGGCCTCACGCTCGATCATTGATCGGCCTGCTCGCGCGGCTGAGGCTTCATTTTGGGCCGCTGCGCCGGGGTGACCGAGAGTTTGATCTCTTGGTCTTTGCGCTTGACTTTGAACTCCACCGTCGAATTGGGTTTGAGGCCTGCCACAGCACTCAAGAGCTCGGCCACGTGGGCCACGGGTTGACTTCCCACTTGCTCGATCACGTCGCCGGGTTTCAAACCCGCCTTGGCCGCAGGTGCGTTTTGCAAGACGCCCGTGACGGCCACACCCTGGGTCGAGGGGTCCTTCACGCCAAAGGTCAGCATGAGCTCAGGGGTCAATTCATTGGGCTCGACGCCAATCCAGCCGCGCGTGACCTGCCCGTTCTTGATGATGCCCTCCAGCACTTGTTGGGCCGTGGACACAGGAATGGCAAAGCCAATGCCCATAGAGCCGCCAGAGCGTGAAAAAATCGCCGTGTTGATGCCCATCAAATTGCCCGCGACATCCACCAAGGCGCCCCCAGAGTTGCCCGGATTGATCGCAGCATCGGTTTGAATGAAATTCTCAAAGGTGTTGATCCCCAGCTGATTGCGCCCCAGTGCCGAGACGATGCCGCTCGTCACGGTTTGCCCTACCCCAAAGGGGTTGCCAATGGCGAGGACTTGGTCGCCAACGAGCAGCCGCTCGGAGTTGCCCATGACAATCACAGGCAAACGCTCGAGTTTGATTTTGAGGACCGCCAAATCCGAATCGGGGTCCACACCAATGACTTGGCCCTTGGCTTTTCTGCCGTCGTTCAAAACGACCTCGATCTCATCTGCCCCTTCGACCACGTGGTAATTGGTCAAGACAAAGCCCTGCTCACTCACGATCACGCCAGAACCCAAGCCCACTTGCGGGCCACTGTCCTCAGGTTGCCCAAAAAAATGCTTGAACCAAGGGTCCATGGGAGAGGGTCTTTTCTCGGGTGCTTTGCTCGTGTTGATGCTCACCACCGCGGGGGCGGCTTTTTTGGCCGCCGCACTAAAACTCCCCGGGGAGGGCAAACCGGCGTCATTCGAGGGCGCCGTGTCCCTGGCCATTTGCAGCCCCAGGCTCGAGAGCGAGGGGCGCTGATTGAGCCACTCGGGCTTCAAGGTGACCAAGACAAACCACACGGCCAAAAGGGTCGTGACCACTTGCGAAAACAGCAACCACAGTCGTTTCATAAAGAAAAAAACCTTGATAAAAAGAAACACGAATCCAATAATTTACAAATCTTTTCAATCCTCACTGGGTGCCTGTGTGGTTTTGATGAAAATCTGCGCGGCCCAAATCCCCACTTCATAGAGCAAGCACATCGGGATGGCCAGCGCCAACTGGGAGACCACATCGGGAGGCGTCACGATGGCCGCCACAATGAAGGCCAGCACCACAAAGTAAGAACGAAAAGATTTTAGTTTTTCGATGGAAAAAATCCCCATCCGCGCCAACACCACCACCACAATGGGCACCTCAAAGGCCATGCCGAAGGCCAAAAACATCGTGAGCACAAAGCTCAAATAGGCCTCAATGTCGGGAGCGGCCGTGATGCTTTTGGGCGCAAACGATTGGATGAACTTGAAGACTCGCCCAAAGACAAAGAAGTAACAAAACGCAACCCCCAAAAAAAACAGCAATGTGCTCGAGATCACCAAGGGCAAAACCAGTCGCTTTTCATGCGAGTAAAGCCCCGGGGCCACAAACGCCCAAATTTGGTAGAGCACGATGGGCAAGGCCAATAAAAAGGCTGCCATGAGCATGATTTTCAGGGGCACCATGAACGGTGAAATCACCGAGGTCGCAATGAGGGTCGTGCCCGCGGGCAAATTGGCCACCAAGGGGGCGGCGAGTAAATCGTACAACTCCGAGGGTCCGGGATAAATGCTCAGGACCACCGCCATCACCGCAATGGCCGCAACCGCCTTGACCAATCGGTCGCGCAACTCCACCAAATGCTGCACAAAGGGCTGCTCGGTGCCCGCGAGTTCGTCCTCAGGCGTCGATTTGTCGTGGGAGCTGGACTTGGAGGAGTTGGAGTCAGACATGCGGTAAGGGTAAGGGGGGTGGGCAAACAGTCGAATCGATTTCAGCTCAAGGCGCTAGCGGTGAAACAAGGACAGCTCTTAGGTGGGGGCTTGGGGGTGAAAAAAAAGGGGCAAGGCTAGGGGCGTTGAGGTCCCTCAGGCACGCGGCCTAAAGCGAGCCACCCGGGCCGCACCCGACAAGGCCTTGGTGCGCACGCCTTGGCGCGCCTTGTACCACTGGGGCGTGGCCGCACGCTTTAAGCGCCAGTTCTTGCCCGGGTGGCGGTATTGCGGCATGAACAAGGGGGGTAAAAAATCCGAAGAGGAACTGGCCGTCATGGGATCGTGGGCAGCAGCGCTGCCGTCAAGCCCCGCTGTCGCGTCTTTCCAATCTTTCTCAAACTGGTGGGTGCCTTCATGAAAGCTTTGCTCCACGCTTTGCGCAGCCGACTCCATCGTTTGCTTCATTTTTTTGAGCTCATCGAGCTCCATGGCGCGGTTGACCTCGGCCTTGACGTCGGAGACGTATTTTTGTGCTTTGCCAATCAAGGTGCCCACGGTGCGCGCGACCCGGGGGAGCTTCTCAGGCCCGATCACAATCAGGGCCACAGCACCAATCAGGGCCAATTTGGAGATGCCAAGGTCTATCATGGCGCGGGGGAATGGGCAAAAGACATCATGGAACGCGTCAACCTTTCAACACATCGGCACCAAGCCCCAAAACGCTGGCGGCCAAACGCCAGAGAATGGGCCCATGCAGAGCATTAGATTTTTTGCTTGGCCTCGACGTCGATCGTGGTTTTATCGGCTTGGTGAGCAACGCCTTGGGCCCCCACATGGGGATGGGCCTCGGCCTCAGGGTTGGGTGGTGTTTGGCCGTCTTTCATGCCTTCTTTAAAGCCCTTGACGGCGCCGCCCAAATCAGAACCGATGTTCTTGAGCTTTTTGGTCCCGAACACCAAAACGATGATCAACAACACGATCAGCCAATGCCAAATTGAAAATGAACCCATGTCTCAGTCTCCTAAGCGATAAATCACTGCCCATCACTGTCCATCAATGCCCATCACTGTCTCAAAGGGCGAATGGTCTGGGTCCCATTGTATTACCCCCAAGGCGGGCGGCTTGCCCATCCCCCTAAATATACCTTTGGACTTAGGCTTAGGGCTTAGGGCTTAGGGCTTAGGACTTTGGCCATGAAAGCTCAGCCCTTGGCCCAAGGCCTTGGGCCACCCATCACGTGCAAGTGCAAGTGGTGCACCTCCTGACCACCGTGTTGGCCCGTATTGACCATCAAACGGTAGCCCCCTTGAGGATAGGGCAAACAGCCCTCTTGGCGGGCCAGCACGTCGACCTTGACCATCATGCGCCCGAGCAAGGCTGTGTGCTCGGCGCTCAACTGCGCCATGCTGGCGATGTGGGTTTTGGGGATGATCAAAAAATGCACCGGCGCCCAGGGAGCGATGTCGTGAAAGGCCATCATCTCCTCGTCTTCATAAACCAGTTTTGAGGGAATTTGGCGTTGAACGATTTTGCAAAAGATGCAGTGTTCGTCGTGTTGCATGATCAGACCGACCTCTTCAAAAACGTTGTGGTGACGCCGTCCCAAGCCGCTTGCACTAGGACAGCGCTAAAAAAAGAATTCATTCCCCTTGAGCCTCACGGGTTTGGGCTTTGCGCAGGGCTTTTTCTTCCAAGCCACTCAGACCCTCTCGCCGCTCGAGTTCTTCGAGCACGGCCTGAGGGCTCAAATCAAAATAAGACAGGGCGACCAAGGCGTGAAACCACAAATCCGCCATTTCACCCACCAAGCTTTGTGCCTTTGCACTCAAGGGATCCGCTCTTGTCGCTCTTGTCGCTCTAGGGGTGCTAGGGGTGCTAGGTGCGTCCTTGAGGTTCTGATCTCGCTCGGCTTGCAAATCCTTGGCGGCCATGACCACTTCCGTGGCCTCTTCCCCAATTTTCTTCAAAAAGGCATCGGGCCCGCGGGCCAGCAGTCGCGCCACATAGCTTTTGTCGGGATCCCCACCGTGCTCGGGCTTGCGGGTCTCGATCACTTGGGCCAGGCGGCTCAAGGTGTCTGTGGTGCTGTTCATGGCGGCGATCTTTTTAAGGGTTGTGGGCAGTGGGGCTTGCGTAGATGGCCTCGGGATCTTTGAGCACGGGGGCCGTGGCCACCCACTGGTGATGCTCATCGAGGCTCCAAGAAAAGCAACTGTGGCGCCCGGTGTGGCAGGCAATGGAGGGGCTGTGGCCTTCTTGGGTGACGGTGAGCAGCAGCACATCGGCATCGCAATCGAGTCGCATGCTGTGCACGACTTGAACATGGCCCGACTCTTCGCCTTTGAACCACAGTTTGCCTCTGGAGCGACTGAAGTAAACCGCACGCTGAGTCTGGGCGGTTTTTTCCAGCGCCTCGCGATTCATCCAGGCCATCATCAGCACATCGCCCGTTTCTTGCTCCTGCGCAATCACCGGCAACAAGCCTTTGTCATCAAAGCGAACGCGGTCAAGCCAAGAGGGAGTGGATTTTTCGTTCACGCTGGCCTCTAAAGGGGTTGGTAAAGTCATCAAAGTTGACAAAGCACAAGTCCTGTCATGGGTCATATCGAATTTTAATTTTTTCTTCAGACAGATTCTGACAGTCTAAAAACAAATTTACGCCCGGGGCATCTTGTTTTTTACTTTTTAATTATTTTTTATGGAAAAAATGACAGCTTTAACCTCAGCCCAAGGCGAGGAGAGAAGTACCTCTCTAGGGCTGCCTCTAGGGCTGCCTCAAGGCCTGACAGGAATGCCACGCAACCTCAAACACGCCTTGGCCTCTTGAATGGTGTGCTCGCCGTAATGGAAAATACTGGCCGCGAGCACCGCATCGGCGCCGCCAATCGCAATCCCATCGGCCAAGTCTTCCAGAGACCCGACACCGCCTGAAGCGATCACGGGCACGCTCACCGCTTGGCTCACGGCCCGCGTGAGCGCCAAATCAAAGCCACTTTTGGTGCCATCTTTGTCCATGCTGGTGAGGAGAATTTCCCCCGCTCCGAGGTGCGTCATGCGCTTGGCCCACTGCACAGCATCAAGCCCGGTGTCGCGCCGCCCCCCATGGCTGTAGACGTCCCAGCCTGGGCCCATCACCCCACCATCCTCACCCCTGCGGGCTTCTTGTTCAGGGCTTCTTTTTTTGGCATCGATGGCCAACACAATGCACTGCGAGCCGTATTTGTTGGCGGCGTCACGGATCACTTGTGGGTTGGCAATGGCGGCCGAATTGAAGCTCGTCTTGTCAGCGCCCGCATTCAAAAGACGCCTCACATCCTCCACCGTTCTCACCCCTCCCCCCACCGTCAAAGGGATGAACACCTTGGCGGCAACAGCTTCAATGATGTGCAGCATCATGTCTCGCTCGTCCGAGGTCGCGGTGATGTCCAAAAACGTGAGCTCGTCGGCCCCTTGCTCGTTGTAGCGTGCGGCAATCTCAACCGGGTCGCCCGCATCCCTCAGCGACACAAAATTCACCCCCTTGACCACGCGCCCGGCCGTGACATCCAGGCACGGGATGATGCGCTTGGCCAGCATCAGGCGGCGTCCAACTCGTCGGCGCGCGTTTGGGCCTTTTCGAAATCCAAGTCGCCGCTATAAACCGCCCGACCACAAATCACCCCTTCAATGCCCTCGTTTTGCACGGCGCACAAGTCCTCAATGTCCTTCATGCCCGACAAGCCTCCACTGGCGATCACGGGAATGGAGAGCGCCTGGGCCAAACGCACCGTCGCCTCCACATTGATCCCTGAGAGCATGCCGTCGCGGCCAATGTCGGTGTAGATGATGGACTCCACCCCGTGGTCTTCAAATTTCTTGGCCAAGTCCACCACCTCGTGGCCGGTGAGCTTGCTCCAGCCGTCGGTGGCGACTTTGCCGTCCTTGGCGTCAAGCCCCACAATGATGTGACCACCAAAGGCCGAGCACGCGTCCTTTAAGAATCCTGGGTTCTTGACCGCGGCTGTGCCCACAATGATGTAGCGCATGCCGCCATCGATGTATTTCTCAATCGTGTCCAAGTCACGAATGCCGCCACCGAGTTGCACTGGGATATCGTCCCCCACCGCTTTGAGGATGGCGCGTATCGCATTGTAGTTCTGCGGCTTACCCGCAAAGGCACCATTCAAATCCACCAAATGCAGCCGCCTGGCCCCTTTTTTTACCCAAGACAGCGCCATCTCGGTGGGGTCCTCCCCAAAGGTGGTGGCTTGGTCCATGTCTCCTTGAATAAGGCGCACGCAGTGGCCGTCTTTTAAATCAATGGCGGGGATCAGTAGCATGGTGTCAACAATGAAGAGTTCGGATGGGGACTGTTGAATGGACTTTTAAACAAGGGCAGGCGAGCGACAAAAGGGGCATTTTGAGGGGCCAGGAGCTTTGCTTGAAAGGGCGTGGGCTTGTGACGGGTAAAAAAATGGACCGGGCTTTAGGTTTAGGGTGACCAGCGCAAGAAGTTACGGTACAACTGCAAACCGTTGTCAGCGCTTTTTTCCGGATGAAACTGGGTGGCAAAAATATTATCTCGCGCAATGGCCGAGGTAAAGGGTGCACCGTAGTCGGTTTCCCCTACAGTGTGGCGCGCTTGAGACGCTTGTGCGTAATAACTGTGCACAAAATAGAAATAACTGTCCTGGGCCACACCGGCCCAAATCGGATGGTCTTGGGTTTGGCGCACCGCATTCCAGCCCATTTGCGGCACCTTGAACGGGTGCCCATCGGCTTGCAAGCGACCGCCCAATTCAAACTTCACGACTTCGCCAGGAAAGAGTCCCAAGCAAGGCGTGTTCATCGCCGGGCTCTCCAGTTCATGCACGGGCTCGCCTGAAGTGAGCCCTTCACCGTCGGGCGCGTCCACAGGGTGAGCGACTTCTGCCGAGGACTCGAGCAGCATTTGCATGCCCACACACACGCCAAAAAGAGGTTTGTTCTTCGCGCCTTCGAGCACGGCGTCAAGCAGTCCAGAGGCTTTGAGTTCTTGCATGCAGTCGGGCATGGCGCCTTGGCCCGGCAAGACCAGGCGCCCGGCTTTTCTCACCGCGTCTGCGTCTTGGGTCACCTCGACCGTGAGGCCAAGCGGCTCGGCCACAAACCGCAAAGCTTGGAGGACGGAGCGCAAATTGCCCATGCCGTAATCGATCACTGCCACGTCGCTCATGATGTTTACTTGATGTTTGCTTGATGTTGGATTGGCTCAACGCTTGGGATGGCGGTTTTAACGCTCGAACCTCACAAAGAGCCCTTGGTCGAGGGCACTTGCCCAAGGGCCCGCGGATCCCACTCGAGCGCCGCACGCAGTGCCCGGCCAAAAGCCTTGAACACGGTCTCGGCTTGGTGGTGGGCGTTCACGCCTTTGATATTGTCAATGTGCAAGGTGATGAAGGCGTGGTTGACCAAGCCTTGAAAGAATTCATAAGTGAGCTGGGTGTCAAACTCGCCAATTTGGCCGCTGGAAAAGGGCAGGTGCATCTCCAGCCCCGGACGACCCGAGAAATCCACCACCACACGACTCAAGGCTTCATCCAGCGGCACATAGGCGTGCCCGTAGCGGCGAATCCCCCGCTTGTCACCCACGGCTTGGGCAATCGCTTGGCCCAAGGTGATGCCCACATCCTCCACGGTGTGGTGCCCATCGATGTGCAAGTCGCCTGTGGCTTCTATCTCCAAATCGATCAGGCCGTGGCGCGCAATTTGATCGAGCATGTGATCAAAAAATCCAATGCCTGTGGCGAGCTTGGACACCCCCGTGCCGTCCAAATTGAGTTTGACTTTGATTTGCGTCTCCGCCGTTTGACGACTGACTTCAGCGGTGCGGGGTTGGGTCATGGGCAAAGGGTTTTGTTCAAAAATAAGGGCGGGCATTGGCGCTCAACGCCGCTCTCAGGGTTGAGGGTGGGTCTGCACAATGGATTCAAAGGCGGCGGTGAGGGCGTTGTTCTCCTCGGGTGTCCCCACGGTCACTCTCAAACAGCCTTTGAGCAATGGGTGCATTGTAGAGACGTTCTTGATCAACACACCTTGAATTTTCAGGGCCTTGAAGGCATGGGCGGCCACCGCATGCCCCACATCGGGGTCGCTTGACTTGGCCGAACAAAGCGGCGCCCAGACGTGAGGATCCAAGCGGATCAGCAGCATATTGGCAGAACTCTCAAAAACGGTCAAGCCCAAGCCCCGTGACAAGGTGCTCTGGAGCCTCGCACGCTCGGCCACAATTTGCTCGGCTTGGCCCTTGAAAACCTCTTCATGCTCGAGGGCAAACAGCGCACATTCGGCATTGAGCACACTCACGTTGTAGGGCGGGCGCACTTTCTCCAGCGCCCCTATCCAAGCCGCATGGGCGACCAAATACCCCAGGCGTGCCCCCGCGAGGCCAAACTTGGAGAGCGTGCGCATCAAGAGCACTTGGGCGTTTTTGTCGGGCTCAGCGCGCATGCGCTCGAGCCACGTGTCACTGGAAAACGGCTGGTAAGCCTCGTCCATCACCACCACACCGTGATAGGAGGACACCTGCGCGATGATGGCCTCGATATCCTGGGGTTGCCACAAATTGGCCGTCGGGTTGTTGGGATAGGCCAGGTACACAATGGCCGGGCGATGCGTTTGAATGGCCGCTTGCATGGCCGGCAAATCGAGTTCAAAGTCCGCCTGCAAAGGCACCCCGACATAGGTGAGACCCAAGAGCTTGGCGCTCATGGCGTACATGACAAACCCAGGCTCTGGCGCCAACACCACAGCGCCAGGCTTGGCGCAGGCCAAGTCCAACAAACCAATGAGCTCGTCAGATCCGTTGCCGAGCATCAATTCAAAACCCGCGGGGACCTGGGCGTGAGACATCAAAGCGCGCTTCAAGTCTTGGACCCTGGGGCCTGGGTAGCGGTTGACCTCGACCTGGGCGAGTCGCGCCGCCAAAGCCGCGCGCATCTCAGGCGCCAAGGTGTAGGGATTCTCCATCGCATCGAGTTTAATGAAGCCCTGGGCATCTTGTACCGCATAAGCGTTCAGGGCCTGGATGTCGTCTCGGATGACGTGCAAGGATGGGGTTGCGGACATGGTGTTGGGGGTTTAGAAAAAAATCAAAGAGCCGTGAATCACCACAAAAGGATCCCTTGGCCGTGCAGTTTAAGGTTTTCTCGCGGACTCGCGCGTTTGAGTTGAAGCTGCCGAAGCATCCGAACTATCCAAACTATCCAAACTATCCGGCTCACCCGCGCTCAGGTGTTGGCGGTCCGACACCAGCCTCATCTCGGCCGCTCTTGCGTGGGCCGTCAAGCCCTCGCCATGGGCGAGCACACTGGCCACTGCCCCCAGCTTTTGAGCGCCAGTCTCACTCACCTCGATCAAGCTCGTGCGTTTCTGAAAATCATAGACCCCAAGCGGGGAGCTGAACCGCGCCGTGCCCGAGGTTGGTAAAACATGGTTGGGGCCGGCGCAATAGTCGCCCAAGGCTTCGCTGGTATAGGCTCCGAGAAAGATGGCCCCGGCGTGTTTCAAATGGGGCTCCCACGCCTGCGGCGTCTTGGAGGAGATCTCCAAGTGCTCGGGCGCCACGCGGTTGCTGATCTCGCACGCTTCGAGCATACTTCCCGTCTGAATCAATGCGCCGCGCTCATTGATGGACTTCAAAATGATCTCCGCACGAGGCATCTCGGGCAGGAGTCGCTCCATCGCCATCAGCACCTCCTCAATGTATGGGGCATCTGGGCAGAGCAAAATGCTTTGTGCCAAGGCGTCGTGCTCGGCTTGGGAGAACAAATCCATGGCCACCCAATGGGCCGGGGTGCTGCCATCGGCCAGCACCAAAATCTCGCTCGGGCCCGCAATCATATCGATGCCCACTTGACCAAAGACTTGGCGCTTGGCGCTTGCCACATAGGCGTTGCCCGGGCCTGTGATCTTGTCCACCCGCGGCACCGTGGCCGTGCCATAGGCCAAGGCCGCGATGGCCTGGGCGCCACCCAGCGTGAACACCCGGTGCACGCCACAGACATGGGCGGCGGCCAGCACCAACGCGTTCTTGGCGCCATGCGGTGTGGGCACCACCATCACCACTTCCCCCACCCCAGCGACTTGCGCGGGGATGGCGTTCATGATGACACTTGAGGGATAGGCTGCCAAGCCGCCGGGCACATAAATGCCCACGCGCTCCAAGGGGGTCACTTTTTGCCCCAAGCGCGTGCCGTCCTCTTCCACATAACTCCAAGACAAGCCACAGGCCTTGAGTTGTGCTTCGTGGTAGTGACGGACCCGCTCTGCGGCCGTTTGCAGGGCTGCTTTTTGCGCCAAAGGCAAGCCCTCAAAGGCGGCTTTGAGCTCTGCGCGCGAGATTTCCAGCTCGGCCAGGCTTTGGGCGCTTGAACCATCGAGCTCACGGGTGAGCGCCAAGACGGCCGCATCGCCTTGCAACCTCACGCGCTCCAAGATCCCTTTGACTCGGGCATGAATGGCGTCGTCTTGGGCGCTGGACCAGTGCAGCCGCGCTTTGAATTGCCCCTCAAAGTCCGCTTGGCCCGTGTGCAGCCGCAAGGGGTGAAGACGCTTCAAGGCTTCGCGCATCATGACACCGCCCGCTCAAACGCATCCATCAACTCGCGCATGGCTTGGCGCTTCAAGACCAAGGCGCCTTGGTTGACCACGAGCCTGGAGCTCACCTCCATGATGCGCTCGACCTCGATCAGGTCATTGGCCAAGAGCGTGCTCCCCGTCGAGACCAGGTCAACAATGGCCTGGGCCAGGCCGGTCAAGGGGGCCAACTCCATGCTGCCGTAGAGTTTGACCAAATCAACGTGCACGCCTTTGGTCGCGAAGAAATCCTTGGCAATGCTCAAATACTTGGTCGCCACTTTGAGTCTTGAGCCCTGGCGCACGGCGCCTTCGTAATCAAAGCCCTTGGGAACGGCCACACTCATGCGGCAGCGTGCGATCTTGAGGTCCAAGGGTTGGTAAAGGCCCGCTCCCCCGTGCTCGATCAAGGTGTCAAGACCCGTGACCCCAAGGTCAGCCCCACCATACTGCACATAGGTGGGAACATCTGACGCCCGCACCAAGACCACGCGAACACTGGGCTGGTTGGTGGGGAGGATGAGTTTTCTGGAGGTGCTGGGGTCTTCCAAGACCTCGATGCCCGCCGATCTCAAGAGCGGCAAGGTTTCATCAAAAATTCGACCTTTGGACAGGGCCAGTGTGATCATTTCACTCTTTCAATGTGTGCGCCAAGGCTGGCGAGTTTGGACTCCATTTTCTCGTAACCGCGGTCCAAATGGTAAATGCGCTGAACCCGGGTCTGGCCCTGGGCGACCAGACCGGCGATCACCAAACTGGCCGACGCCCTCAAATCGGTGGCCATCACGTCCGCACCCGAGAGCGCCGCAACCCCTTGCGTCAAAGCGACTTTGCCATCGATGTCGATGTGGGCCCCGAGCCTCACCAACTCATTGACGTGCATGAAGCGGTTTTCAAAAATGGTCTCGGTGGCCATGGCCGAACCGCTTGACACCGCATTGAGCACCATGAACTGCGCTTGCATGTCCGTGGGGAAACCTGGGTACTCGCTGGTTCTGAAACTTTGCGCACGCAAATGGGTGTAAGAGTCCCTTGAGGCCTGCACCCCAATGCCGTCATGAACCACGTCGATCTTCACGCCAGCGCTCATGAGTTTTTCAATCACCGCTTCCAAGTGCTCGGCGCGGGCCCCCTTTAAGAAGACTCGCCCGCCCGTGCAGGCCACCGCACAAAGGAAGGTCCCCGCCTCAATGCGATCGGCCACCACCTCATGGCTCACCCCATGCAAGGCGCTCACGCCCTGGATGCGCAGTCGAGATGTTCCCACCCCTTCAATGTGCGCACCCATCTTGATGAGCATTTGAGCCAAGTCGGTGACCTCGGGCTCTTGGGCGGCGTTTTCAAGAACGGTCTCGCCCGTGGCCAAACAAGCGGCCATCATCAAATTTTCCGTGCCCGTCACCGTCACCATGTCGGTGGTGATGCGCGCGCCTTTGAGACGCGTTTGGCCCTCAGCCAAACTCGCAATCATGTAGCCGTGCTCGACTTGGATGTGGGCCCCCATGGCTTGCAGGCCCTTGATGTGCTGGTCAACGGGTCGAGAACCAATGGCGCAGCCGCCAGGCAGCGACACGCGGGCTCTTCCAAAGCGCGCCACAAGTGGTCCCAGGGCCAAAATGGAGGCGCGCATGGTTTTGACCAACTCATAGGGGGCGACGGGCTCAATGGCATGTCCTGAGGTCAGGGTCACGGCGTGTCCTGGGTGACGCTCGATGTGCACGCCCATGTTGGTGAGCAACTTCACCATCGTGGCCACGTCTTGGAGTTGCGGCACGTTGTGAAGCGCCACGGGCGCATCGGTCAGGAGGGCTGCGCAAAGCTCAGGCAGGGCTGCGTTTTTGGCGCCGGAGATGCTCACCTCCCCATTCAAGGATTGGCCGCCGTGGATGAGAAGTGAGTCCATGTGGAGGGTCCTCTGGATTAGCCTTGGACACCGGGGTCACGACCCTCAAGGGATTGTTGCTCCCACTCTTGGGGCGTGAAGGTCTTCATCGACAAGGCGTGCACCTCATCGGTTTGCATCCGTGTGCCCAGGGTTTTGTAGACACGCTGGTGCCGGGCAATGGGTCGCATGCCTTGAAATTCGCTCGACACGATGGTGGCAAACCAATGCCTGCCGTCACCCTCAAGCGCAAGATGGGTACAAGCCAGTGAGCTGGCGATCAGATTTTTGAGCTCGTCTTCGGTCATGTTGGTGCCGCTTAAAAAAACAAAGCCTTGCCGGCTTCAAGAGAAAAAAAGGCGCTTTGAGCGTGGCATGGCGGATGAAATTCCCAATCAACCCCGGATTTTGTAGCCGGTTTTGAGCAAATAAAGCGTGAGGGTGGACACGGCCGCCAAGGCCATTGCCACCAAGGAAAAACTCAGCCACGGCGAGACATCGCTTTGCCCGAAAAAGCCAAATCGGAAACCATCGATCATGTAAAAAAATGGATTCAAGTGACTCACCTGCTGCCAAAAGGGCGGCAGCGAGTGGATGGAGTAAAACACCCCGCTTAAAAACGTCATGGGCACAATGACAAAGTTTTGAAAGGCGGCCATTTGGTCAAACTTCTCCGCCCACAACCCGGCGATCAGCCCCAAGGTGCCGAGCATGGCCGAACCCAACAGGGCAAACGCCAAAATCCACAAGGGATTGTAAAACGTCAAGGGAATGAAGCCCGCGGTCACCAAGAGGACGCCGAGTCCCACCGCCATGCCCCGCACCATGGCCGAGAGCACATAGGCAAAAAACCAACTCCAGTAGCCCAAGGGGGTGAGCAAAATGAACACCAAATTGCCCATGATCTTGCTTTGCACCATGGACGAAGAGCTGTTGGCAAAGGCGTTTTGCAAAACACTCATCATCACCAGTCCAGGCAACAAAAAGGAGGTGTAGCCCACCGTCTCATAGACCTTCACGTGGTTTTCAAGAACGTGGCCAAAAATCACCAAATAAAGCACTGCGGTGAGCACCGGGGCGGCCACGGTTTGGAAGGACACCTTCCAAAACCTCAGCACCTCTTTGTAAAACAGCGCGCTCCAGCCCCTCATGCGGCTTCTCCTTGAGAGTGTTGGTGCATCACGTCAATGAAAACATCCTCCAAATCGGCTTTGCGAATCTCCATGTCCTCGGGCACAAGCCCCGCAAGTCGCAACGCGGCCAAATGCGCCTCAACTTCGAGGGCGGTGTGCGCGGGCAGTTGAACGATGCGACCCGTGACCCGGGCTTTGGCCTGCAGGGCGGCAGGCAGCTCGGCGTCGAGCTTAAAACGCAGCACATTGCTTGCCGACGCCTTCAAGAGCTCACTCGTGGTGTCGAGCGCCACCACCCGACCGGCTTTGAGCATGGCAATGCGCGAGCAAAGCGCCTCGGCCTCTTCCAGGTAATGGGTGGTGAGCAACACGGTGTGGCCTTGCTTGTTGAGCTTGGCAATAAAATGCCACAAGGTTTGCCTGAGCTCCACATCAACGCCTGCGGTGGGTTCGTCAAGGACAATGACGGGGGGCTTGTGCACCAAGGCCTGGGCCACCAAGACGCGGCGCTTCATGCCGCCTGAGAGCTGGCGCATATTGCTGGAGGCTTTGTCGGCCAAGCCAAGGCTCTCGAGCAGCTCGTCAATCCAGGCGTGGTTGTTTTGAATGCCGAAATAGCCCGATTGAAATTGCAAGGCCTCGCGCACCGAGAAAAACGGATCAAACACCAACTCCTGGGGCACAACCCCGAGAAGTCGACGAGCATGGGCGGCGTCTTTGAGCACATCGTGCCCCAGCACCGTGACACGACCTTCGCTTGCCTTGGACAAACCCGCCAAGATGCTGATGAGGGTGGTTTTGCCCGCCCCGTTGGGGCCCAAGAGGCCAAAAAATTCACCCTCTTGAATGTCAAAACTCACCCGCTCCAAGGCCTGCAAAGGGCCACGGGAGGTGACAAAGGTTTTGCTGACCTGTAAAAATGAAATGGCGGACATGGTGGCGGGCGTGGACTCTGGGGTGTGGGGTGTGGGGTGTGGGGCTCGTTGGAGAGGCTAAATGCTAAATGCTAAATGCTTTGCTAATTGCTAAATGTAAATGCTTAGGGCTGTAGGCTTGAGACTGGAGACTGCAGGCTGGATGGAGGGGTCATCAGCAAATCGACCACGCCATAGACCTGGGCCAAGCGCACCATGGCCGTGGGCACATGAGACAGCGTCAACACGCCCTGATGGGACAAAACGGTGCGTTTGAGATCACACAGCAGCGCCAAGGCCGAAGAGTCAAAATGCTCAAGCCCTCCGACATCAAGCTCAACGGTGAAGGCGCCCTGGGTTGGGGTGGAGGCGTCGAATGAAAAAAACTGCTCGCACTGCTGTGTCAAATCGAGGGCAAAGGAGGCCACCGTGTCATGACTGAGCACGGAGGGCAACTTGATGAGGAGCTTGGACAAAGGGGCAGACATGGGTCAGGTCGCGCGCGTCTCGACACGAAGGGGCGCATACCACAGCCTTGAGCACAGAGAACGCTCCTGGCTTGGATCAGGGCTTGAATATGGGCCTGGATTTGGGCTTGTATTAGGGCTTGGGTTTGGCATTGTTTTGGTTTCTTTGGGCCAGGGTGGCGATCAAGCCGTCCACGCCATGGGCATTGATTTCTTGCGCAAACTGGGTGCGGTAAGTGTCCACGAGCCAGACGCCCATCACATTCAGGTTGTAAATCTTCCAACCCAAACCGACCGAGGGGGTCTTCTCGAGCCGGTAATCAATTTGCACAGGGTCTCCATGACCCTTGACCTCACTGCGCACCAAGACCTCGGTGTCTTGGGGTGAATTGCGCATGGGCTTGATGGTGATGGTCAAGTCCTTGACTTGGTTCAAGGCACTGGCATAGGTGCGCACCAACAAAAGCTTGAACTCGTCTTGCAGTTTGGCTTGTTGCTCGGGCGTGGCTTGCCGCCAAGCGGGGCCCACGGCAGACGCGGTCATGCGCTGAAAATTCAAGTGCGGCATGACTTGTGAATCCACCAAAGCGGCGATTTTTTGGACGTCACCGGTTTTGATGGATTTGTCGTTGCTCACCAACTCGAGCAATTGGTCACTCAGGGTTTTGACCATCACCTCAGGGGGAAGGTCAGCCCCCATCGCCGTCGCTGCCGTGAACGCAAGAAGACCCGCGCAGCACAAGAGCAGCCCCAAGCACGACGCGCAAAAGCGCTGCCAGCGAGTTTGTTTTTGTCCTAAATTCATTGTCAACATGTCGAACTCATAGATTAATAACTCAAGGTCAAGTTTGCTGGGGAATGCTAACCACACAGCGCTCAAAACGGGGGTCGGTCTCGCCCGGTGAACGATGCACAGAGCCTCACACCCCAAAGGGCTTCATGAGATCCATGGGCTCCATAGACTCCATCGGTTCCATCGATTCAAATGGCCGCCCAGACATCCACAACCCCGTATTATCCCCTACCCCAGTTCACCGATGCCGAATGCTGAGAAATACCCTCGAAATTCGAGCAAAGCACTCAGGGGGTCGTGTCCCGTGCTGGAGACTCGGGCGGTGACGAGCGGGACGCCGCAGGTGCAGTCGAGTCCGCCGGGGCTTGGGCCCCATCTTGAGCGCCAGGGTCTTCGCTGTCCTCGGGGGGATTGCCATCCCAGACATCGGACAGCCGCTTTTGCAAATAAACGTCCCTTAAAAAGCTGTAGCGATCCAAGGCCAAATCGTTGAGATCGTCCCCAAGGCCCAAATACTGTGCGCGTTTGCTCAGCAAATTGAGCCCCAAGAGCTCATAGTGCGCGCTTTGCGGCCGCACGCGACTCGTGGGGTTGCCCTTGAAATCGAGGGTGAGTGACAAGGTGTCTCGCAGGGTTGAAGGCCCCAAGAGCGGCAAGACCAAATAAGGGCCCGAGCCCACACCCCAGTGTCCCAAGGTTTGCCCAAAATCTTCAGAGTGGCGGTCGATGCCCATTTTGCTGGCCCAATCGATCACCCCCCCGATCCCCAAAATCGTGTTCACGCCCACACGCGCCAAACTCTCCACCGTTTCTTGGGGCTTCAATTGCAAGGCGTTGTTCACCGTTGACCACACGTCGGCCAAATTGCCAAAGAAGTTTTTGACGCCGGTTTGCACCACCGCTGGAGTGGCCTTGACGTAAGCGCGGGCCACGGGTTGCAAGACGGCTGCATCCACGCTGTCGTTGAAACTGTTCACAACGCGGTTGAACGCTTCAAAAGGGTCTTTGGGATTGGGCACTGGGGGGTGTTGATCCGGCACGGCGTCGGGGGTGGGGGCGACAACACCCTGGGCCTGAGCGTCAGGGCTGGTTTGCGCCCTCACTTGGGGTGTAGCCAGCATGGCGAGCCCCACCAAGACGCAGCCGATCAGGGTCATCCCGGTTGGGGTCAATTTGACACAAAAGAAGGGCGCTGGATTGAGGGTTTGCATGATGTGGTTTTTGGGGTTCAGGACCAGTTCAGGACCAGTTCTGGCCCTATTCAGGGCTTGGCGGGGGTTTGCGTGGGGTCTGCAGCCTTGCTGTACAGGAACTGGCTGATCAAATTCTCGAGCACCACAGCAGACTGGGTGGACTGTATTTTGTCGCCAGGCTTCAAGTTCTCCGCATCGGCACCTGCTTCTAGGCCCAAATACTGCTCACCCAAGAGACCGCTGGTCAAAATTTTCAAGGAACTGTCTTTGGGAAAAACAAAATGCTCGTCAATGGCCAACTCCACCTTGGCTTGAAACACCTTGTCATCAAAGGTGATGCGGTCCACGCGCCCGACCACCACACCGGCACTTTTGACGGCAGCCTTTTTCTTCAAGCCCCCAATGTTGTCAAAATCGGCCCACACGGTATAGGTTTTTTGCCAACTCACGCTCAGCAAGTTGGCCGCTTGCAATGCCAAAAAGAGAATGGCCACCAAGCCAATGAGGACAAAGAAGCCCACCCAGATGTCATTTTTTGATCGTTGCACTTTTGTTGCTCCTCTTCTTGCTTTACAAACTGAACATCCACGCCGTCAAAATAAAGTCCAGCCCCAGCACCGCCAAGGAGGCCGTGACCACGGTGCGGGTGGTGGCTCTTGACACCCCTTCCGGGGTGGGAGAGGCCATGTAGCCTTGGTACAAGGCGATGAAGGTGACGGTAAAGCCAAACACAATGCTCTTGATGACGCCATTGAAGACGTCTCTCCAAACGTCCACACCGGCTTGCATCTGACCCCAAAAGGATCCAGGGTCAACGCCGATCATGACCACCCCCACGACCCAGCCCCCCATGATGCCCACCGCTGAAAACACCGCCGCCAAAATGGGCAAAGCCAGCACCCCCGCCCAAAACCGCGGCGCCAAAATGCGCTGCACGGGGTCGACCGCCATCATGTCCATGGCGCTCAACTGCTCGCCCGCCTTCATGAGACCAATCTCTGCCGTGAGGGAGGTGCCAGCACGCCCAACAAAAAGAAGCGCACTCACCACGGGACCGAGTTCACGCACCAAACTCAGGGCCACCAAAAGCCCCAGAGCCGATGACGAACCATAGCGCTGCAAGGTGTTGTAGCCTTGGAGGCCGAGTACAAACCCGACAAAAAGCCCCGACACCGAGATGATGGCCAAGGAATAGTTGCCCAAAAAATGCAACTGGTCTCTCACCAACACCGAGCGCTTGAGGCTTGGCGTGAAGGTCATTAAAAGACGCACAAAAAGTCGGGCTGCCAGCCCCAAATTCGACATCAAGGTGCGGCTGCTGGCGCCCAAAACGGCGAGTGCGGACAAAGCGTCCTGGAGGCGTTCTCCCCCATTGACCTTAACCTTAACCTTGGCCTTGGGATTCAGGGGTGCTTTGGGTGTCGTCATACCGATCCGGTCCTTGAGGGTGCTTGCACAGCGAGGGACGCCGTGTGGTGCGCTGCGCCAAAACCCAAATCCTCGGCCCAGTCGGGGGCGGGATAGTGAAATCGCACGGGACCATCGGGTGAGGCGCTCACAAACTGGCTCACCAAGGGGTCCACGCTGTGCTGGACTTCTTGCGGGCTGCCTTGGGCGGCAATGCGGCCATTGGCCAACACGATGACTTGGTCGGCAATGGCAAAGGTGGCCTCCAAATCGTGAGAAACCAGCACCGTGGTGAGACCCAGGGTGTCGTTGAGTTGGCGTATGAGCCTGGCCGCAGTGCCCAAGGAGATGGGGTCAAGACCGGCAAAGGGCTCGTCGTACATCACCAGTTCGGGGTCGAGCGCAATGGCGCGCGCCAGGGCCACGCGGCGCGACATGCCGCCCGAGATCTCACTCGGACTGAGGTCTCTCGCGCCACGCAAACCCACCGCTTGGAGCTTCATCAAGACAATGTCTCGGATCATGGGCTCTGACAAATCGGTGAGCTCTCTCAAGGGAAAGGCAACATTGTCAAAAACACTCAAATCGGTAAAGAGTGCGCCAAACTGGTAGAGCATGCCCATTTGGCGACGTGCCGCGTAAAGGGCTTTGTCACTGAGGGCTTTGATCTCTTGGCCTTTCCAAGTGGCCAGCCCGTAGTCGACCTTGTATTGCCCCGCAATCAAGCGCAGCACCGTGGTCTTGCCCCCGCCCGACGCCCCCATGAGCGCCGTCACCTTGCCGCGGGGAATGTGAAAACTCACCTCGTCCAAAATGCGACGATCGGCATAGGCAAAACTCACGTCCTTGAACTCGACCAGTGCGGCGGTGTTGGAATCAAAGGTGACGGTCATGGTGGGCGGACTTTGGAGGGCCAGGGCCCGATTGGGGCCATCGCGGTGAGGTTAGAGCTGTCGATTCTAATGGCTGTGCGTGTTGAGCCCAGACTTGAATTGACTTCAAGTGACTTGAAGTCACTTTTCATTGGCTTGCAGCCATGCTTGAGCGCGGGATTGAGAACGGAATTGGGCACGGGGGATTGGGCACCAAAGCGGCCATCATTGCGGCCATCATTTCGGCCATCAACGGGCCATCAACGCGGCAACAGCGAGCTGCCCATCAAAAACTCATCGATTGCACGCGCGGCTTGTCGGCCTTCTCGGATGGCCCAGACCACCAAGGACTGGCCACGGCGGGTGTCGCCAGCGGCAAAAACTTTGGGCACATTGGTGTGATAGGCCTGGGCGAGCGCGGTGCTGTCGGTCACGGCGCGGGCGTTGCCGCGCGCATCCAGCTCAACCCCAAACGAGGTCAAGACACTGGCAACAGGATTGACAAAGCCCATGGCCAAAAGCACCAAGTCGGCGGGGATGGTTTTTTCCGTGCCGGGGACTTCCTGCATCTTGCCGTCGAGCCACTGCACGCGCACCGTTTGCACGCCCGTGACGTGGCCTTTTTCACCGACAAAGGCTTTGCTGGAAATGGCAAACTCGCGCTCACACCCCTCCTCATGGCTTGAACTCGTTCTGAGTTTCAATGGCCAGTTAGGCCAGGTGAGAGGACGGTTCTCTTCCACGGGGGGCTCGGGCATCACCTCAAACTGCGTGACGCTCAAGGCCCCGTGGCGGCGACTCGTGCCCACACAGTCGCTCCCCGTGTCGCCCCCACCAATCACCACCACATGGCGTTGGTCAGCCCTCAACGCATTTTTCACTGTGTCGCCGGCATTGGCCTTGTTTTGCTGGGGCAAGAATTCCATGGCAAAGTGCACGCCTTGCAAGTCCCGCCCCGGAATACTCAAGTCCCGCGAGACCTCCGAGCCCGTGCACAGGAGCACCGCATCAAACTCGCCCAGCAAGGCTTGGGCCGAGACTTTGCTGTTGGACCAATTGGTGATGCGCTGGGCAGGGCTTGGGTTTTGGCCCGCGTCAGGCGCTGGCCAGTCACCGACCAAGACACCGGTTTTAAAGACCACGCCCTCAGCCTGCATTTGCGCAATGCGCCGGTCAATGTGGCTTTTCTCCATCTTGAAGTCAGGGATTCCATAGCGCAACAAGCCCCCCAAACGGTCGTTTTTCTCAAACACCGTGACCGCATGCCCCGCGCGCGCGAGTTGCTGGGCACTGGCCAAGCCGGCCGGACCAGAACCGATGACCGCCACCTTTTTGCCCGTCTTGACCAAGCCCGTCATGGGCTGGACCCAACCCTCGCTCCAGGCCTTGTCAATGATGGCGTGCTCAATCGATTTGATGCCCACCGCATCGTCGTTGACGTTCAGGGTACAGGCCGCCTCGCACGGGGCGGGGCAGATGCGGCCGGTGAACTCGGGGAAATTGTTGGTCGAGTGCAGCACCTCGATGGCATTTTTCCAGTCGCCTTGGTAGACCAATTCGTTGAAGTCGGGAATGATGTTGTTGACCGGACAGCCGTTGTTGCAAAACGGCGTGCCGCAGTCCATGCAACGCGCGCTTTGCGCTTTGGCCGCGTCGTCCTTGAGGGTTGCGACAAACTCTTTGTAATCCTTCAAACGCTCGGGGACGGGTTTGTAGGATTCTTGGATGCGTTCGATTTCTAAAAACCCGGTGATCTTGCCCATGATGGTTGAATTCCTGTAAAGCTAGTTTGTTCGTTTATTCGATTGGTCGATTGGTCGTTTCGTCCTTTGCGCTAAAAAGGGCGGCTCTTTGGCCTTGCCAAAAAGCGCCCTTGTGCTCGCTCAGGTGCTGACTTTGCTCGATTTGCTGGTTTTTTTGACCTCAAGCGGGGCTGGCGTTTTTTCCAAAGCGGCCCCCATCTCTTTGAGTGCGCGTTGGTACTCAATGGGGAAAACCTTCACAAACTTCAAGCGCGACTGCGCCCAAGTGTCGAGCAAATCGCGTGCGCGCTTGGACCCCGTCCAGCGGTGGTGGTCTTCGAGCAGTTTTTTGAGCAACGCCTCATCGCTGAGCCCTTTGTGCATGGCCCCTTTGAGCCCTGCGACTTGCTCAGCCGTGGTGAGCACAGGCTCGAGTGAGACCATGGCGGTGTTGGCCCTCTTGGCAAAGTCACCCTGCTCATCGAGAACATAGGCCACCCCCCCACTCATGCCCGCAGCAAAGTTGCGCCCCGTTTGGCCCAACACAGCAACAGTCCCACCGGTCATGTATTCGCAGCCATGGTCGCCCGTGCCCTCGACCACCGCAGTAGCACCCGACAAACGAACCGCAAAGCGCTCCCCCGCCACGCCACTGAAGTAGGCCTCGCCCGAGGTCGCACCATACATGACGGTGTTGCCCACAATGATGTTCTCGCTTGACACACCCCTGAAGTCAAGGCTCGGTCGCACCACCACCCGACCGCCCGACAAGCCTTTGCCGGTGTAGTCGTTGGCGTCTCCGATCAAATAAAGCGTGATCCCAGCGGCCAAGAAGGCACCAAAAGACTGCCCACCCGTGCCTTCGAGTTGAATGCGCAAGGTGTCGTCGGGCAACCCCTCGGGGTGTATTTTGGTGAGGGCCCCTGAGAGCATGGCACCCACCGAGCGGTTGACATTTCGGGTGACCTCCATGAACTGAACGCGCTCGCCGTGATCGATGGCGGCACGCGCCTTGGCAATCAACACATGGTCGAGGGCTTTCTCCAGACCATGGTCTTGTGCCTCGGAATGATAAAGCGTCGCCCCTGGATAAGGCGGTGGGGTGTAGAGCAGTTTGGTGAAATCAAGACCACTGGCTTTCCAGTGCTCGACGCCTTTTTTCATGTCCAGGAGCTGCGACTGACCGATCATCTCTTGCACGGTTTTGAAGCCCAACTGCGCCATGATTTGGCGCATCTCTTCGGCGACAAAGAAAAAGAAATTGATCACATGCTCTGGCTTGCCGGAGAATTTTTTCCTCAGCACTGGGTCTTGCGTGGCCACGCCCACCGGGCAGGTGTTCAAGTGGCATTTGCGCATCATGATGCAGCCCTCGACCACCAAGGGGGCGGTGGCAAAACCAAATTCATCGGCGCCGAGCAAGGCGGCAATGGCAACGTCGCGACCGGTCTTCATTTGACCATCGGCTTGCACGCGGATGCGTTGCCTCAATCCATTCATCACCAAGGTCTGTTGGGTCTCGGCCAAACCGATCTCCCAAGGAGAACCGGCGTGCTTGATCGAGGACCAGGGCGAGGCCCCGGTGCCGCCGTCGTGACCGGCGATCACGACGTGGTCACTCTTGCATTTGGCAACACCGGCTGCCACGGTGCCCACCCCCACTTCGGAGACCAACTTCACACTGATGGAGGCGTGGGGGGCCACGTTTTTGAGGTCATGGATCAACTGCGCCAAGTCCTCAATGGAATAAATATCATGGTGCGGAGGCGGCGAGATCAGGCCCACTCCAGGCACGCTGTAGCGCAATTTGCCGATGTACTCCGAGACCTTGCCCCCGGGCAACTGACCGCCCTCACCCGGCTTGGCGCCTTGGGCCATTTTGATTTGAATTTGATCGGCACTGTTCAAATACTCGGCCGTCACCCCAAACCGCCCAGAGGCCACTTGCTTGATGCGAGACCTGAGCGAGTCGCCGTCCTCAAGGGGCAAATCCACCTCCACTTGGGCGTTGCCAATCACGCTTTTGAGGGTTTCGCCTTTTTTGATCGGAATGCCTTTGAGCTCGCCGCGGTAACGCGCGGGGTCTTCCCCACCTTCGCCCGTGTTGCTTTTGCCGCCAATCCTGTTCATGGCAATGGCCAAGGTGGCGTGCGCCTCGGTCGATATCGAGCCCAAGGACATGGCGCCTGTTGCGAAGCGTTTGACGATTTCACTGGCACTCTCCACGCTTTCGAGCGGGATGGCGCGGGCGGGATCGATCTTGAACTCAAACAAGCCGCGCAGCGTCATGTGCCGGCGGCTTTGGTCGTTGACGAGTTGCGCATATTCTTTGTAGGTGTTGAAGTTGTCGCTTCGGGTGCTGTGCTGCAGTTTGGCAATCACATCGGGCGTCCACATGTGCTCCTCGCCGCGGGCTCGCCAGGCGTACTCGCCGCCTGTGTCAAGCATCTGCGAGAGCACCGGATCCAAGGAGTAAGCCGCTCGGTGGGTGCGAATGGCCTCTTCGGCAATCTCAAAAACACCAATGCCCTCGACCCGGGTCGCTGTGCCGGTGAAATATTTCTCCACCGTCACGCTGTCGATGCCGATGGCCTCAAAGAGCTGTGCACCGCAATAACTCATGTAGGTGGAGACACCCATTTTGGACATGATTTTGGACAGTCCCTTGCCGATGGCCTTGACGTAGTTGTAAATGGCTTTGTCGGCCGACAAGTCTCCGGGCAAGTCTTGGTGAATGGCCTGCAAGGTCTGCATGGCCAAGTAGGGGTGGACCGCTTCGGCACCGAAACCCGCCAACACGGCAAAGTGATGAACCTCCCGGGCAGACCCGGTTTCCACGACCAAGCCGGCCGAGGTCCTGAGACCTTCGCGCACCAAATGCTGGTGGATGGCCGACAACGCCAAGAGCGCTGGGATGGCGACTTGCGTGGCGCTCACACGGGAGTCGCTGATGATCAAAATATTGCGCCCGCTCTTGATCGCATCCACCGATGCGGCGCAAAGCGACGCGAGCTTGGCCTCCACCCCTTCTTGGCCCCAGGCCAAGGGGTAGGTGATGTCCAAGGTCAAGCTTTTGAATTTGCCATGGGTGTAGTCCTCGATGTGCCTGAGCTTGACCATGTCCTCGACGTTCAAAATCGGCTGAGAGACCTCAAGCCGCATGGGTGGGTTGACTTGGTTGATGTCGAGCAAATTGGGTTTGGGTCCAATGAAGGAGACGAGCGACATCACAATGGCTTCGCGAATCGGATCGATCGGTGGGTTGGTGACCTGGGCAAAGAGTTGCTTGAAATAGCTGTAGAGGGGTTTGTTTTTTCCGGACAGAACCGCCAAGGGGCTGTCGTTGCCCATGGAGCCCGTGGCCTCTTCGGCGTTGGTGGCCATGGGGGCCATCAAAAACTTCAAATCCTCTTGCGAGTAGCCAAAGGCTTGCTGCAAATCGAGCAAACTGTCTTTGGTGGGCGTGGGGAGTGCGCTTTGGGTGTTCTCGTGGTGGGCGGCTTTCACATCGTCGAGACGGATGCGCAAATTCTCGATCCATTGTTTGTAGGGCTTGGCATTGGCCAGTCCCGCTTTGAGCTCCTCGTCATCGATCATGCGCCCTTGCTCGAGATCGATCAAGAACATCTTGCCCGGCTGCAGTCGCCACTTGCGCACGATTTTGCTCTCGGCCACGGGCAACACGCCGGACTCCGAGCCCATGATCACCACGTCTTCGTCGGTGATGCAGTAGCGCGAGGGGCGCAGGCCATTGCGGTCCAAGGTGGCGCCAATTTGACGGCCATCGGTGAACACGATCGAGGCTGGACCATCCCAGGGCTCGAGCATGGCGGCGTGGTATTCGTAGAAAGCGCGGCGACGCTCGTCCATGGTGGCGTGCTGCTCCCAGGGCTCGGGGATCATCATCATCACCGCTTGTGACAGGGGGTAGCCTGCCATGGTGAGGAGCTCCAAACAGTTGTCAAAGGTGGCCGTGTCGGACTGACCGGCGAAACTGATGGGATAGAGCTTTTGCAGGTCTTCACCCAAGACTGGGGAGGACATCACGCCCTCGCGCGCTTTCATCCAGTTGTAGTTGCCTTTGACGGTGTTGATCTCGCCGTTGTGGGCAACGTAGCGGTAGGGGTGGGCCAAGGGCCACTCGGGGAAGGTGTTGGTGGAGAAACGCTGGTGGACCAACCCCAGGGCCGAGACGCAACGCGGGTCGGTCAAGTCGTTGAAGTAGGTGCCCACCTGATCGGCAAGCAAGAGGCCTTTGTAGATCACCGTGCGCGACGACATGCTGGGCACGTAATACTCTTTGGAGTGCTTGAGCTTCAAGTTCTGAATCGCGGCCGATGCGGTTTTGCGGATCAGGTAGAGTTTTCTCTCGAGCGCATCTTGCACGATCACATCGTTGCCGCGTCCAATGAACACTTGCCGTATGAGCGGCTCCTTGGCGCGAACAGTGGGCGACATTGGCATGTCTTTGTTGATGGGGACATCTCTCCAGCCCAGGACCACTTGGCCCGCGTCTAGGATGGCGCGCTCCATCTCTTGCTCGCAGGCTTCTTTGGAGGCTTGCTCTTTGGGCAAAAAAATCATGCCCACACCGTATTCGCCCACGGGTGGGAGTTTGACCCCTTGGCGGGCCATGTCTTCGCGGTACAAGGCATCGGGGAGTTGAATCAAGATACCCGCGCCGTCGCCCATCAGTTTGTCGGCACCGACCGCACCCCGATGGTCAAGGTTTTCCAGGATCTTCAAGGCCTGACTCACCATGGCGTGGCTCTTCACGCCTTTGATGTGCGCCACAAACCCCACCCCGCAAGCATCGTGCTCCTGGCTTGGGTGATACAAACCCGGTTGGTCTTGAAAAGATGGTGGATCGAAACGGTGCATGACGCACTCCCAAAGAGAAGAATGTTGGTGAAATTGGGTGCAAGCCCGTCAGGGTTAACACCGAAACGGAAAACGAGCATAATCGTTTGCAACAACAATGCCAAGCTTTTTATTTGGGGTCAGAGCGTAATTTATTACACCGCTTCACCGTTTGAAATGAATTGGGGTCAGATTAAATAGTTCAAAAATCCCAAGCCCAAGGGGAGTTTTATCGGGCAAGGGGCAAAATTACCCCAAGAACCCTGGCAATGGGGTGGACTCGAGGGTCTCAACTGGGGGGTTAGGCGGGCGGCCCGCGAGCTTGGGCGTGAGGCGTCGGTGGGTCGTCTTTTGTAAATTGGCGACAAATTCAGCGTCCCCCAGTGGCCAACCCGATTTGAGGGAGGACTCAATGCCTTGCTGTTGCGCCAAACTGAGGCCTTGGCGCACCATTTCGGCGTATTGGACCTCACGCTCAAAGGGTGTGTTGCCCAAATGCCAAAGCGACTCATGCGCCGACACCAAGGGGTCCAGCCGTTGACCCACCCAGTGAGCGTGGCTTGACCAGGGGTAGAGCCACTGGCCCGAAGCGCTGTCGAGGCTGGCCATCCCATTCATCTGATTTTTGGACGCCAGCGCGTCAGAAGGCACGCCAGACTGCAAGCCCAAGCCTTCGCACAAACCATCGATGTACACCATGGCCTTGAGCAACCAAGGCTCGGCTTGCAAGACGTTGGAGCGAAACCGCCCCTCCCATAGGGTGCCGCTTCGCCCATGCAAACGATTGAAGTACTGCACGTAGCGCCGCCCCACCCCTTGCATGAAGCCGCTCAAGGCGCCCTCCTGTGTGGGGGTCAGCAGGGCTTGAACCGATTGCGCCAAAAACGCGTAGCCATGCACTTTGATGCCCTTGGCTTGGCTGATCTCCAGCCAGAGCTCGCGCATCACATCGAGATCTTGGGGCGCACGGGCAATGGGCTCGCCGTTGTTGCCCCTGATGCACACGTGGTGCAAGGTGTTGGGCAAATCCAGTCGCGTGAGTCTGGCCATGGACAGCGCTTTAAGGTGCAATCACAGGCACAGGCACAGGCAAAAGCCCAGGTGATAAAGCCGTCAGGCCTTCTTCATTGTTTTGCTCTTCGGCTTGGTTTTGGTTTTGGTTTTGGTTTTGGTCTTGGTCCAGACCCAAGGCATGGCCTGGATTGGCACCCGTGCTCTGGGCCGACGCTTGCAGCACCGCCTGCACCCTGGGGTAGCGCTCGAGCATCATGCCCTCTAGACCAAACTGCGCCAATAGCGCCACCAAGCGGTGTGCGGCACTGCGCTTACACTGGCCCGTGAAGGTGGCCGTGATCAATTCGTTTTTCATGCTGTGCTCCCAACCCACGAGCTCGGTGACACTCACCTTGTAGCCCTGGCTCTCCAAGTACAAGCACCGCAGCACGTTGGTGAGTTGGCTGCCCATCTCCCGCGTGTGCAAAGGGTGCCTCCAAAGCTCCGCCAAGGGGGTTTTGGCCAGTGTTTTCGCTTTGCCCGCTCTGAGCTTGGCCGCCAATTCGGCTTGACAACACGGCACCAAAAACA
The DNA here is from genome assembly GCA_903838355.1 of uncultured Burkholderiales bacterium. Lineage (GTDB taxonomy): Bacteria > Pseudomonadota > Gammaproteobacteria > Burkholderiales > Burkholderiaceae_C > Limnohabitans. The sequence goes on from CAILYC010000033.1 coordinate 77,349, forward strand.
CCAACTGGGCTTTTTTGGCCAAAGCAAACTCGATGGCGTCGTCACTGGCCGTGTCACAGGCATGGAGCGCCGTCACCACATCCACACGGCGGGGCAAAAGAGCACTGCTGCCGGATGCTTTGGCGCTGATGTTCAAAAAATCCATGCCCTTGAAGTTCAATTCTTGGGCCAAGGCCTTGGCGTGTTCCACCAACTCCAAACGGGTTTCAATGCCAATGATCTCCAAAGGAATGGCCGCACGCTCACCACAAAACTGCTCATGCAGCATGAAGCCCAAATAGGACTTGCCGCAACCGTGGTCGACCAGCACCAAGGGCTTTGGGAGAGCGTTCGCCGAAGTGCTTGCCGGCACGTTTGCCGGGGTGTTTGGTATGGGCGCCCCCTCCAGCGCAGACCAGCCCGAGCCAGCCCAGCACTGGCGCAGTGGCTCGGTCATCAATTGAATCAAATGATTGACTTGCTTTAACTTTCTTCGCGAGTCTTGGTTGAGTTGCCCGTCTCGCGTCAAAATGTGCAGGGCTTTGAGCAAAGACACCGAACTCGAACCCCGCGGGTCTTCCAGGGCAAATGCGCTCAAGGCCAAGGCCGCTTGGCTGCCCACTTCAGCAGTTTTCGCCGCCGCCGTGCTCGGCCGATGGGCGCGTTGTTTTCTCATCTCAGGCGTAGGTCGTTCAAAAGGGAGCAGGGATTGGAGCGTGTCCCCAATTCACGCTCCCCAAAGCATACACCGAGAAAGCCAGCACGCGGCCCTACAATGTCACCCAATTGAAACATGCGGGGGGTGCTGCACATTGCACATTGCACATTG
>CAILYC010000034.1 GCA_903838355.1 uncultured Burkholderiales bacterium
AAGTCTACCAATTTCTGATGGAGCCCAATGGAGAACAGCAGCGTGCAATGCGTCGTATCGTTGGTTCTTGTCGGTACGTCTGGAATAAAGCGCTGGCACTGCAGATTGAAAATCACAAAACCGGTGAGAAATTCATCCACCATTTTGCAATGTGCAAATGGCTTCCTGTTTGGAAAAAAGAGCCTGATTTGAACCGCGCCATCCTCGATCAAGTCTGGGGCGAGTTCAGGCGGCAACTGGGGTACAAAATGGATTGGAACGGCGGCATTTTGCTCTCCGTTGCGTCCCTTCCCACCAGTCAGACTTGTCCGTGCTGCGGCCAGGTCGCCAAAGAAAACCGGCTCAAAAAAGTCGAGTTCTTGTGTGTCGCTTGTGGCCACGCAGACAATGCCGATGTGGTGGGCGCAATCAATATTTCAGAGCGCGTGCAGCGCTTGTTGACCAGTGCAGAGGAAGGCTCTGGCCGGGGTCGTAAGACCACGACGAAACCAGCCTCAGTGAAGCAAGAATCCACTGAAGTGACTGCGCATGAGGTTTCTCATGCGTAGCACCGTAGGAATCCCGGTCTCTTCAGGGCCGGGAGGATGTCAAAGGTGTTTGTTGTGAATCCGTTGGACACAGCCATTGAGGTCAAAGGCGTCTCCCATTCGTTTGAAGCTGCCCAAGGCCCCAGAGCTCAAAGTGGTGCAGAGCTCCTGGCTCTGTCCACCACCGATTTAGAGGTTCGCCGCGGCGAGCTCTTGAGTCTCATTGGGCCGAGTGGTTGCGGCAAAAGTACGCTTCTCAACATGATCGGAGGCCTACTGCTGCCAAGCTCAGGTGAGGTGAGGGTCAATGGCGTCAAGGTCACCGCGCCCATGCCCAAAACCGTCTCCTTTGTGTTTCAAGAAAATGCACTCTTTCCCTGGAACACGATTCTTGACAACATCGTGGTGGCACTCACCTTTCAAAACGTCCCCGCAAAAGACCGCGTCGAGTTGGCCCACCAGGCCTTGGGGGCGGTGGGGCTCACCGAATTCGCCCACTACTATCCTGACCAACTGTCCGGTGGCATGCGCCAGCGCGCCGCCTTGGCGCGGGCTTTGTCCTTGAAGACCGACATCATCTTGATGGACGAGCCCTTTGCCGCACTTGATGAGCAAACCCGCATGGTGCTGGGCGAGGACTTGTCCACGCTCCTGAACCAAACCGGCAAAACCATTGTGCTCGTTACCCATAGCCTAGGGGAGGCGGTATTTCTGTCCGACCGTATCGCCGTCATCTCGGCCAGGCCAGGTCGCGTGCTGGAAGTCATCGAGGTCAACGAACCCCACCCGAGAGATCCTCAGTTTGTGACCTCTTCCAAATTCTCCGATTTGCGCAACCGTTTGTACGCCCTGCTGCACGATGAGATTCGCCAAACCTTGAGCACCCAGGCGATGGCCAACAAGGCGCTCAAGACCTTAGGGGGCTCGCCTCCCCATGGCTAATCGTACTCAGGGATTTTGGCAATCGAAGGTGGCGTACCAAGTGGCTTTTGTCGTCTTGGTGCTACTGGCCTGGTTCTCGTCCACCGAGTGGTTGGCCGTCTCGCCTCTGTTGCTGCCCGACCCCTTGGGTGTGCTCCTTCGCCTCGTGCAGTTGCTGCGCTCGCTCGAATGGTTGGAGCCCCTGGGGGTGACGGCTGCGGAGGTCGTGAGTGCTTTTGCGCTCTCTAGCATCCTGGGGATTGCACTGAGTTTTGTGCTCAGTCGCTCGGCTTGGGTGGTCAAGACCTTTGACCCCTTGCTCAACGGCATCAATGCTGTGCCCGCCATTTTGTTTTTCCCCTTGTTTGCGTTGCTCTTTGGGCTGGGCGAAGGCTCCAAAATTGCTTTGGGGTTTACCATCAGTTTTTTCCCCATCGTCATCAACACGACCGCTGCCTTTGGCCGGGTGGAGAGCATACACCTCAAAGCGGCCACCTGTATGGGGGCTTCGAAGTGGCAGATGCTTCGCCACGTGCTTTTCCCCAGCGCCATCCCGATGATTTTGTCGGGCTTGAGGATGGGGCTCACTCTGGCGTTTTTGTCGGTCTTGGGTGGCGAGACCATCGCGTCCTTCAATGGGCTGGGGCACCAAATTGCAGAATCCTCACAGGCCATGGATGCTGAGCTCATGTATGCTTGGATTGTGTTTGTCATTGCGGTGTCGTTCACCCTCAACACGGCCTTGACGATGCTCGAGCGCATCGGCGGGAGGGCCGCATGAGTCCAGTCCCTTTTTTGGCCAAAGCGGGCCATCGTGTTTTGGTGCGTTTGGTTTTTGTGGCATCGCTTTTGTTGCTCTGGGAGTGTGCTGCACGGTTTTGGGTTGACCCCATGTTTTTGAGTCCCCCAAGTCGGGTGTTTGGACACTTGGATGTGCTATTGGCCAGGCCCGGTGTGCTCGAGGCCTATGGTGAATTGTTGGCCGAGCTCCTCATCGCCTTTGTGGTCTCTGTCGCTTTGGGGTTGCTGCTCGGTTTGGCGGTCGGATTGGTCAAAAGCACTCGAGAGCGCATGATGCCCATTGTGCTGCTGCTCTACGGCACCCCGCAAATCACCATCTTGCCCATTGTGATGCTCGCCGCTGGAGTGGGATTTGGCTCCAAGGTGATTTTTGGCATCACCCATGGTGTCTTTCCTGTGCTCTTGTCGGTGTCCTCTAGTCTACAAAAGGTGCGCCCCATCTACCACGTGAGTGCCAGGGCTTTTGGGGCCACGCCATGGCAGAAATTTCGCTATATTCTGTTGCCCTGCATGCTGCCATCCTTTTTTTCGTCCCTGCGGCTGTCCATGATCGCGTGCCTCTTGGGGGTGCTGTTGGCCGAGTTGTTCGCGTCGACCAAGGGCATTGGCTTTTTCACCCGTCAGTTCACCGACACTTTTGACTCCACGAGTCTATTTGGTTTGATCTCGGTGGCGGTGGTCTTGGCTATCACACTCAATGCCAGTTTGGCCTGGATGCAAGCGCGCTGGGCCAAGCGACAGTGGACATGAGTGTGATGTGTCAAGGAATGCCTCAGGCTTTTGGTTTTAAAATCCGTGCAATCACTGCCAAGCCCTTGGCGTGCAAATGCAGGGCCGCTTTCAATGGCCGACTTGGCCATCGAACCTGTTCATTGATCTCATCCACTTTTTTCAAGGCTCAAAACCATGATCTCCATTAAAACCGCACGACCTGCCACTTTGCTTGTGGGCCTTGGACTGACTTTCGTCTTGACGGGTTTTGCGCACGCCTCGACCGTGCTGCGCGTAGGCCTGTCTCAGCCCACCTACTCCTTTATCCCCTTGGATGTGGCCGTTAAAACCGGAGCCTGCAAAGCGCAAGACCTCGAGGTGCAAAAAACCGTTTTCAGTGGCAGTGCCCAACTGCACCAAGCCTTGACCGCCGACAGCGTGGACATTGGTCTTGGAGCTGGGCCTGAGCTTGGATTTTTAGCCAAAGGCGCCCCTGAGAAAGCCATTGCGGCCATGTCCGATGCACCGCAAGACTTGGCCTTGGTGGTCTTGAAGGATGGACCGATAAAAACCCTAGAAGACTTGAAGGGCAAAAGAGTGAGCATGTCCACCAAAGGGTCCCTGACCGAGTGGGCAGCGGGTGAGTTGTCACTCCAACAAGGATGGGGCAGGGCCGGGATGCAAATGGTGCCATTGGGCAGTTTTAGCGCGCAAACGGCGGCCTTGAAGACCAAGCAAATTGATGGCATGGTTGTGGAGGCGGGCACTGCGGGTCATTTGGAGGAGGAGGGAAGTGGTCGCACTTTGGTGCGCTTTGGCAACATTGTGCCCAAGTTTCATATTCACGTGATCTATGCGACCAACAAAATCATTGCGGGCAATCCCGATGGTGTTAAGAAATTCATGAAGTGTTGGTTCGATGGCTTGGATTACATGAAGACCCACAAGGCTGAAACCGCCAAAATTTCCAGTGAAACTCTCAATATGAGCAACGATCTCTCGATCAAACTCTATGATCTGTTGATGCCACACTACAACAACACGGGTAAATTTGACAATGGCGCCATGGAGGTGATCTCTCAATCGATGCTGGACATGGGGTTGATGAGTTCCAAGCAAAATTTGAATAAATTTGCCACCGAAGAATTTTTACCCAAACGCTGAGAGTTTCCGACACCTCAGAATCAATGTCCTTGAGTTGAGGTTTTTTGATTCACTTCTTCGATTTCTCAAGCCGCGAAAGCACGCCACACCATGTCTCGTGATCCACAAGTCGATCTGATTTTCAATCATTTCATTCCCCGCTACGTCGCCACGGGAGTCGACGCCAATGACATGCAGCGCTTGGTTCAACGCATCGATCAATGGTCAGACTGGTGTCGCCTGTGGTCCGAAGAGGCCCTTCGCCACGAGACCTTGGCCCAAAAGGCCAAGGATGTGGGGCGCGACATCACCGCGGCTGAGGCGTGGCTGAGAGCCTCGATTTATTACCACTACGGCAAGCACTTGTTTGCAGCACACCCCGATGAGTTTGACTTGGCACAAAGCAATATGCTCAGGTGCTACGCTTTGGCAGCAAGCCACACGCCTCACCCCATGCAAAAACTCAAGATTCCCTACTGTGGGGACTATATTCATGCGTATTTGCGCCTACCCAGTGACGATGCGCATGCACCTGCCGCCGCCTTGGCCATCATTTTGCCTGGGCTTGATGCGTGCAAGGAAGAGTTGCACTCTTGGAGTGACTCGTTTTTAAGCCGTGGCTTGGCCACCATCACCTTGGACGGACCTGGTCAAGGCGAGTCGGCGGCACATTTCCCCATCTCCCTTGACTGGGGAGCCGCCATGGCAGCGGTCCTTGATCACTTGGTCGACAACCCACGGGTGGACGTGACGCGCGTGGGTGTTGTGGGACAAAGCTTGGGGGCCTTTTATTCCCCCTTGTGTGCTGCGCTTGAGCCGCGCTTGAAGGCCTGTGTGACCAATTGTGGGCCATTCAATTTTGGTCCGGTGTTGCCGCAAATGCCGGCGGTCTCGCAAGAGGTGTTTCGCATTCGTGCGCACAAAGCCACTCTTCAAGAGGCCTTGGCCTTTGCCCATGAACTCAACATGACGCGCTATGCCCCTTTGATTGAATGTCCGACCTTGATTGTGTTTGGCGCAGGCGACAAGATTATTCCCGTGAGCGAGGGCAGTCTCTTGGCCAACTCGATGAAGGGACAAGCCGAGTTGGTGGTCTATGAGGAGGGCAACCATGTGTGCTTTAACATCCCGTACAAATTTCGACCTTTGACGGCGGATTGGCTCAAAGAGAAGCTGCAGTGATGGGCTTAAAGCATGCAGGCCCAGGTTGACGTTTCTGGTTTTTTTAATTTCTTTTTTTGTTGAGGTTGACTTGCTCCATTTGCCCACCCAATTGTCCGAATTCATCGACCCCAAAGGCGTGGCGTTGCTGATGTGGGACATGCAAAAAGGCTTGGCTGGAAAGGCCAGCAACACCGATCAAGTCAAGGCCAATGCCCAGCGACTCCTCGCTGCGGCCGCGCCCTTGGGGATACCGGTGTTTTGGAGTCAACACATCCTGCCCAGTCTTGAACACACGACGGGGCCTTTTTTACTTTTTCTCATGAAAAAGCAAAAGGTCGCTCATGCGAGTCTTTTAAAGGAAACGATGAAGCTTGGCGGCGAGGATGCCCAGTTTTTGGACGGTTTGAGCCCTGAGCCTCAGCACATTGTGATCCCCAAAAGCCAGCCCTCGTTGTTCATTGATACGCCCTTTGATTTGCGCCTTAAAACATTGGGCATCAAAACCTTGGTGATTGCGGGTGTGGCCACCGACATTGGCGTGGAGTTCAATTGCCGCCACGCCGCCGCCCTGGGCTACTTCACGGTGGTGGCCGAGGATGCCTGTGGCTCCTACACCCAGGCCGCGCACGACAGAAGCATTGACTTTTTGAGGTCTTGGACGACGCCAGTGGTGAGCACCGAAGAGATCGTCAAAGTTTGGTCGTTTTGAGTCATTGGGTAAGGTGACTGGGGCACAGCCCGGTCACCACGCTCTTTAGCATTTGCCAGGATAGGTCACGCGGCCATCGGACTCGGTTTTGATGCGCAGCGCTTTGGTGAGAAGCCCATTGCCATAGTAGTTAGAAATCGTGAGCGAGATTTCCACTATTTCTTGGGTGTTGAAGAACTTCGCCAGTTGATCAAAGGTGGCGTCACTCACGTCGCCTCCATGCGTCATCTCTTCGACATAGCCCAGCACGGCGCGCTCTTTTTCATCGAAAAGCGCAGACGTCTGCCACGTTTGGATCGCTTGAATTTTGTCGTTCGGATAGTGGCAAGCCTGGGCCAAGGCGTAGTGCTGATTGAGTTCATAAGCTGAGCCCACGACACCGGCCGTTCGAATGATGGCCACTTCGCGGATGTAGCGCGGTGTTTGGGCGTCAAGCCTGAGCGCCTTGGCCAGACCGACGGTGGCGATCATGATCTTGGGAGCGTGACCGGTGGTGAGCTGGAGATTGATGATGGAGCCGCCCGCGGCCTTTCTCTCTTCTTGCTCTTTTTTAAGGATGGGGTCCACGGCCGGATCGGGCAGGTCGGGCAGTCGTGAGTAGGTGCCTGCCCACGCAAGGTTCAAACTCGCAACCAAGAAGACCGCCAAAGCACGGCTCAGCGTTTTAAAATTGAACATGGGGGTTCCTCAATGATTCGGTTTTGCAAAACATAGGCGTGCAAAGCGCGCTCAGCATGCGTGCATTATAGGTTTACACCCCGCAAAAAACTCTTCTGGTAAAGCCTAGTGGGGCCAGCGTCTTTGATGACCAAGCCCGGTGAATTTGAGGGGTCAGTGCTCAGTGTTTGTTGCTTGTTACTCGCTACCCGCGCTATCAGCCCTCAAGTGAGGTGTAAATTTCAAAAAGAACAAAAAAGAGCATTCCAAACGAGCTCAGATAAAGAAAAACCACAAACCAAGTTGAGCATGACTGGGGTGTTGGGGTGGTTTTGATCGACATATTCTTCATGGACTTCTCCCGTTGATCTCAACCGTGTTGCTCATCGCGTTTGGTAATGGTCTTCACTTTTGAGGGCCAATTGGCGTTGTTTGTTTTTGACTTTCAAGATGCAATCGAGCTTGAAGTCCAAGTTGGTGACTTTTTCACACACGAGGGCATTGAGCTTGTAAAGCGCCTCACAGGCATAGCGCGCGTTGTTGTTGGTCTGTGCCGTGCAGGGGTTGGTGAGAGATGCATTGCACCAAGGCGCTACCCAAAAGGGCGTGAGCATCAAGCCGATTTTGAAAATATTTTTCATGGCCTACTCCTATTCTTGAAGTCAGGCAAGAATAGCTTGTTCCCTGCCTTGGAATCAAGTGTGTGCCTCAGTTCTCAAGTCCTGTTTGACGCACATCAAGCTTTTTGGAGGTGTTGCCCAAAAGCAAAAGCAAAAGCAAAAGCTTCAAAATGAACGCTAGGGTTTGCCGTGAACTGGCTTGAGTCTTTGCGCGTCGAAGTGGGCGTGCACGTGAAAAAGCCCAATGTGCTGGCAGCTCTCCCTAGAGAGTCTTTGCACACTGGGCCGATGGGTCCGACCGCAGTGGAGCGCGTCGGATTGGGCGGGTGTTGTCCTAGCGCAAGGACGCGTTGATTTTTGCAAGCATGGCGCTGCCCGGTGACAAGTCCGCTTCTCTCAAGGAGTTCAAGGGCTGGTGGGTCGTGTTTTGCGCGGCATGCAAGTCAAGCGCGTGCGAGTCGAGATACAAAAGACCTGTGACGACTTCCCCCTTTTCGTGGTGGGCATTCATGTAATTCAAGGCTGCATAGCGGTCTGTTGGGTCGTAACCCTCTTCGAGTTTGCGCAGTCTTAAAAACCGGCCATCGTGCTGCTCGACTTCCACGACTTCGCCGCTGGCATAGGACGTGGTGATCTCAGAGCGATGGGGCATGAAGTCGATGCGGCTCACGGCCTCGTTGTGCTCCCTCACATAGTCATAACTCTTGGTGCTGCCTTCGTGGTTGTTAAAGGCAATACAAGGGCTGATCACATCAATGAAGGCGGCGCCCCCGTGCCCAATGGCGCCCTTGATCAAGGGTACGAGTTGCTCTTTGTCCCCAGAAAATCCCCTCGCCACGTAGGTGGCCCCGAGTTGAAGCGCCAAGCCCACCAGGTCAATTGGCGCGTCGCTGTTGATGACGCCTTTTTTGCTCTTGGAGCCCCGGTCTGCGGTGGCGGAGAACTGCCCCTTGGTGAGTCCATACACCCCATTGTTCTCGACAATGTAGGCCATCCTCACACCACGCCGCATGGCGTTGGCAAATTGCCCCAAACCAATGGAGGCCGAGTCACCGTCACCGGAGACACCCAAGTAGAGCAACTCGCGGTTGGCCAAATTGGCACCCGTGAGGACTGAAGGCATTCTGCCGTGCACGGTGTTAAAGCCGTGTGAAGCACCCAGGAAATAGTCAGGGGTCTTGGAGCTGCAACCAATCCCGGAGAGCTTGGCCACGCGGTGGGGCTCGATGTCGAGCTCCCAGCACGCTTGGATGATCGCCGCCGATATGGAATCATGTCCACAGCCCGCGCAAAGCGTTGAGACGCGACCTTCATAGTCGCGGCGGGTGTAACCCACCTTGTTTTTTGCAAGGGTGGGGTGGTGAAGGACGGGTTTGGTAATGAAGGTCATACAGACTCCTTTTCACGCTTGGGGCTGGTGCTGGTTTTGAGTTTGGTGATTTGGGCGCGAATGGCTTGTGAGATGAAACGCGCGGTAATGGGAGTCCCGTCATAGTGCAAGACTTTGGACAAGTCGGAGCCATCAATCTCAAGCTCCGTTGTGATCAAGGTGTGCATCTGAGCGTCGCGGTTTTGCTCGACCACAAACACCTTTTCATGGGCATGGATGAAAGCCGCCACCGAATCGGGGAAAGGGAAGGCCCTCAAACGCATGGCGTCTAAATGAATCCCCTCGGTTTTTAAAGCGTCCAAGGACTCTTCCATGGCCGGAGTGGTTGAGCCAAAGTAAATCACGCCATAAGGGGTTTTTTCAGTCGCCTGGGTGACGATGGGTTGGGGCACGATGGTGGCTGCGGTCTTGAATTTTTTCATCAAGCGCTCCATGTTGTAGATGTAGTCCACGCCTTTTTCTGAATAGCGCGCATACGGGTCGCGCGTGGTCCCACGGGTGAAGTAACTGCCCTTGGTGGGGTGGGTGCCAGGCAGCGTGCGCCAAGGAATGCCGTCGCCATCAACGTCCTTGTAGCGACCAAAGTCTTTGCCCGCGGTGAGCTCCTCTGCAGTCATCACTTTGCCACGGTCATAAAACTTGCTGTCATCCCATTCAAAGGGCTTACTCAAACGCTGGTTCATCCCGATGTCCAAATCGGTCATCAAAAACACGGGCGTCTGGAGTCGATCGGCCAAGTCCAGTGCCGCGGCTGCGTGCTCAAAGCACTCGTGCGGATCTTGGGGGAAAAGCATCACGTGCTTGGTGTCGCCGTGCGAGGCGTAGCCACAAGCGAGCAAATCAGACTGCTGGGTGCGAGTGGGCATGCCCGTTGACGGTCCACCACGCTGCACATTGATGATGGTCACCGGAATTTCAGCAAAATACGCCAAACCAATGAACTCCGTCATCAACGAGATGCCGGGGCCCGATGTCGCGGTGAAGGCGCGAGCGCCATTCCAGCCCGCACCGACCACCATGCCAATGGAGGCCAACTCGTCTTCGGCTTGCACAATGGCGTAGCGGTGTTGGTGGGTGATGGGGTCAATGCGAAACTTGTCGCAGTAGCGCTGAAAGGCCTCGGCGACCGAAGAGGATGGGGTGATGGGGTACCAAGCGGCCACTGTCGCACCACCATAAACGCAGCCCAAAGCCGCTGCACTGTTGCCGTCGGTGAAGATCTTGTCACCAACATTGTCGGCGCGTTTGACTTGCAGTCCAATGGGGTAGTTCATGTGGGCTTTGACGTAGTCGCGTCCCAGATTGAGCGCTTGCATGTTGGAGGTGAGGAGCTTTTCTTTGCCTTTGTATTGCTCGGCAAAGAGCTTTTCAAAAACATCGGCGTCGATGCCCAACAGCAAGGAGAGTGCGCCAATGTAGATGATGTTCTTAAAGAGTTGGCGCTGGCGGGGCTCTTTGTAGTTGTTGTTGCTGATCTCGGTCAAGGGCACACCAATGACGTGAAGATCCTCTCTGAACTCGGACGCGGGGATGGGGCGTGAAGAGTCATAAAAGAGATAACCGCCTTCGCCCACTTCGGCCAAGTCGGCTCCCCAAGTTTGCGGGTTCATTGCCACCATCATGTCTACGCCGCCGCGCCGCGCCAAATAGCCTTTTTCACTCACCCGCACTTCATACCAAGTGGGCAGGCCTTGGATGTTCGAGGGGAAGATGTTTCTGGGGCTGACAGGAACTCCCATTCGAAGGATGGCTTTGGCAAAAAGCTCATTGGCCGAAGCAGAGCCTGAACCATTGACGTTTGCAAATTTAATGACAAAGTCATTGACGGCCTCGATTTTTTTCATGATGAACCTAAATGGGTTTGAGGTGTGTAAGGGAGTAAGGTGGGTCGATGTCGATGTGGGGCGGGCTAGGGTTTAGACCGTGGCGCCAGCTTGGGCGGTGTTGAGCAAGAATTTTTGCATGTCCCAAGCGCCCGTTGGGCATCTCTCGGCACACAAGCCGCAGTGCAAGCACACATCTTCGTCTTTGACCATGACACGGCCTGATTTGAGGCCGGTGGAGACGTAGAGGTCTTGGTCCAAGTTGGTCGCGGGTGCTTTGAGGTGGTGGCGCAACTCCTCTTCCTCGGCATTGGCCGTGATGCTCAAGCAGTCCATGGGACAGATGTCCACACAGGCGTCGCATTCAATGCAGGTCTCGTGGGTGAAGACCGTTTGCACATCACAATTCAAACAGCGATGGGCCTCCTTGAAAGCGGTCGCCGCATCAAAACCGAGTTCAACCTCGATTTTGATGCTCGCGAGCACCTTCTCCGCCTTGGCCCATGGCACTTTGAAGCGGTGGTCGTTGGAGACATCGTTGTGGTAGCTCCACTCATGGATCCCCATTTTTTGTGACATCAAATTGGTCAGCGGTGAGGGACGAACATCAACGGGTTTGCTGTTCAAAAAGAGGTCGATGGAGACCGCGGCCTCGTGGCCGTGGGCCACCGCCGTGATGATATTCTTCGGACCAAAGGCCGCGTCACCGCCAAAAAACACTTGGGGAAGTGTCGACTGGTAAGTGGTTTTGTTGAGCTCAGGCAAACCCCATTGGTTGAATTCAAGACCCAGCTCTTTTTCAATCCAAGGAAATGCGTTTTCTTGACCCACCGCCAATAGCACCGTGTCGCACTCAAAGTAGGCGTCAGGCTCACCGGTGGGGACCAAGTTGCGGCGTCCCTTGTCGTCATACACCGCTTTGACCACTTCAAAGGTCATGCCCACCAATTGACCGCCTTTGTGCTCAAAGGTCTTGGGCACGTGGTAGTTGATGAATGGAATGCCTTCGTGGATGGCGTCTTCTTTTTCCCAAGGAGACGCTTTCATTTCCTCGTAGCCGCTGCGAACAATGACTTTGACATCGCTGCTGCCCAAGCGAAGGGCTGAGCGACAACAATCCATGGCGGTGTTGCCGCCTCCAAGGACAATGACTTTTTTACCCACACGGGTCACATGACCAAAGGAGACCGATGCCAACCAATCGATACCGATGTGGATGTTGGCCTTGGCTTCTTCGCGACCAGGGATTTCCAAGTCACGTCCTCTGGGTGCGCCTGAGCCAACGTACACCGCGTCATAGCCCTCGCCCAAGAGTTTTTTCATGGACTCGATTCGAACACCGGACTTGAAGGTCACCCCCATATTAAGGATGTAGCCGGTCTCTTCGTCGATCACCGACTCGGGGAGGCGAAACTTAGGAATTTGCGTTCGGATGAATCCACCCGCTTTTTGTTCGCCATCAAAAATGGTGACCTGGTAGCCCAAGGGGGCCAAGTCACGCGCCACGGTGAGGGACGAGGGGCCCGCGCCAATGAGGGCGACCTTTTTGCCGTTGGAGGGGGCAATGGTGGGCATGCGCGCGCTCACATCGTCTTTGAAGTCGGCGGCCACGCGCTTTAAGCGACAAATGGCCACCGGCTCCGGGGCTTCTCCATTGTTCTCTTCAACCCGGGAGCGGCGACACGCCGGCTCGCAAGGGCGGTCACACGTTCGGCCCAAAATGCCCGGAAAGACATTCGAGGTCCAGTTGATCATGTAAGCATCACTGTACTGACCTTGACCAATCAAGCGGATGTACTCGGGCACGGGGGTGTGAGCGGGGCAAGCCCACTGACAGTCGACGACTTTGTGAAAGTAATCCGGATTTTTAGTATTAGTCTCTTCCAAACGGTTCTCCTAGAATTGCACTGGGCGCGAAAAAACATGGCGCATTAAAATTATTGCGCTGCATGATACTGAAATGGGGGGTGGGCTTACTTCGGACATTGTGGGGGGCCACAAACGTTGTGGCACACAAGGGGCATGGAGATCACGCAAGAAATTTTGGGTGTGGCAATGAGCTCTTTTGTTGTACGTCGTCTTGTGTGAACATGGGTCTGAATAAGCAAGAAGTATTGAATCCAATACGTTAATACCAGTTGGCTGTATTGTCAACCGTGGTTAACAGGGTATCACTCTGGGTGAAAGACGCATGGTTTTCAAGGAAAAGAAGATTTTAACCCACTCTGGGGCTGCTTTTTTGCGCTCACACCAAGGTCTGTAGGCGCAGAAATTGAAGCGCTAAAGTGTTTTGAATCGATTTTCTTTGAGTATCTAGGTGTTCAAAATGGGCTGGATTCAGGGTTGCCCGACATGGATTTGACACAATGAAAGCCTAAAATATTGCAATCTTTGCATCCTTGGGTGCTGTCGCCAAAAAAACAAATGAAGTTTTGTGAAGAAATCCCTTTGAAGGCCATGAATTGATGCAAGTCCCTGACCGAGCCTACGATCCCGCTACGCGTTGGCTGCATTGGGGCAGCGCAGCTTTTTTTTTGCTGCTTTTTGGCCTGGGCCTCGCGATCGATTGGGTTCCCCGTGGCGAGCCCAAGATCATGGTGAGGAGTGTGCACATTGTTTTGGGCTTACTGTTGACGCTGCTCTTGGTTTACCGCATGGTTTGGCGACGTCGCCATGGCCTTGAGCTCCCAGCCGTTTATCTCGATTGGAGGGCAAAAGGCGTCGAGGTGTTCCATCTCGGCCTTTATCTTGTGATGGTGGCCATGGTCACGAGTGGCATTGTGGCCGTTTGGTTTCGCGGCGTGAACCTCTTTGATCTGCTGACCATTCCAGCCTTTGATCCGAGCAACAAACCGATGCGTCGCTTGTTGGTCAACATCCATGAAATCATTGCCTATGGGCTCCTTGGCTTGGCCGCCTTGCATGCGCTGTTTGCACTTTGGCACCACTACCGGTTGAAGGACGGCGTGCTCCAGCGCATGTGGCCTTCTTTGCAACACAAAAGCGCTGAACTTTGAGCATTGATGCCTTTGGGCACTTGGGAGCTAGGGAGCTTGGTCTATTGCAACTTTTTTGGTTTCCATCCACCGCTCACCGCCCGAGAGTCTATCCAAGGCTCTTGTCTGTTTTGCGCCAAAGTGGTGCGTTTTCATCCTCCCTGCCTTCAAGGCCTTCAGTCCATGGCCTCGATTGCTTAAAATCCCGTCTCTTTTTGCTTGAAGTTGGACTGAATATTGCATCGGTCAAAAGAACTTTTTTTAAAACTTGACCCATGAGCGCCTATCCGATCCGTCCCAATGAACGCTTTGCGTACGACAGTATTCATACTCGTGCTGATTTTGTATGGCCACAGTCCAAGCGTTTGGCGGTTTATTTGGGCTTCAATATAGAGCATTTTTCGTTTGGCGATGGTTTGGGGGCGTGTTTGGGGCCGGTGTCTCCACAGCCCGATGTGCTCAATTACATGTGGCGAGAGTACGGCAACCGGGTGGGGGTGTGGCGCTGCATGGACTTGTTCGACGAGTTGCAATTGCCCACCGGCGCCATCGTCAACACCTCGCTTTATGAGCATTGCCCCGAAGTGATGCGGGCCTTGCAGTCGAGAGGTGATGAGATGATTGGCCACGGTTACACCAATGCGCAGCGCCAGTCTGATTTGACTGTGGAGGCTGAGGCGGCCATGATCCAGACCTGCCAAGAGGTCATTCGGCGCGAGTCTGGGCACGCTCCCAAAGGCTGGTTGTCCCCATGGCTCTCCGAGTCAGTGAGCACCCCCGATTTATTGGCCCAGTTGGGTTTTGAGTACACCTTGAATTATTGCCATGACGATCAACCCACCCGCATCCAGACCCAAAGCGAGGCTGCGTTTTGGTCCATCCCCTATCCGCAAGAGCTCAACGACATCCCCATGGTGATCCACCGACAACTGGACATGAAGGACTTTGCCTTGATGATCCAAGACCAACTCGACGTCATGCTCTCTCAAGCCTATCACCCAAGTCGTCCCCAGTCCTTGGTGATGGGCATAGCGCTGCACCCCTACATCGTGGGGCAGCCGTACCGACTCAAATACTTGCGCCAAGCGCTCGAGTACTTGCTGCGCTTTGGGAGTCAAATCTGGTTCACCACACCGGGTGCCATTGCTGAGTCTTACGCCCAGTCGCACCCCAACGGGGCTTGAGTTTTCGAGGGCGGTGCCGATTGAAGGAGTCCTGAGGATGTTTTGCTGTTGGCTCGGTATTGCCTCGCTGTTGACACGGAATTGACACGGAATTGACGCGATATTGACAAGGTATTGAGGCAGGATTGACGCTGGAGAGTGTTGTAAATTGGTGTATTAGGGTATAAACTGTATACACCGTTTAAATTTTTCGATAAAGTCATGTTTTAGCGGACGCATTTGTACAACATGGTTTTAGGGGATTGAAAATGAAATACACATTTCACATTCGCTTAAAAATACGAGCCCAACAACTCGTGGCGGTATTGCTCGAGCGTTATCACGAGTTCAACTATGAAAGTCAGTCCAAGTACGCCGCCCAACTCGGGATGTATGCGTCCACTTATTTGCCCAACGATCAAAAGCCCAAGGCCAGTGTGAGCCCAGTGCATTACTAAAACACAAGTCTTGGGGATGGGTTCGCGTCCTGTGGCGCATTGGACTTGCCCTAAACTTGGGTGCATCGTCGCTTTAAGCGTCCATGCCAGAAAGGGCCTTATGACCCACAGCAAAAACTGAAAAAAAAACGCTCTAAACGTGTGTTTTTTGAGCCTTGAATTGCGTGAGTTCAAGAGCATGATGATCTCATGTTCTTTCGATCGTCCTCCACCGCCAAAAAACTCAACGAGTTGGGCAATATGCCGCCTTCTCTCAACAGTGAAGAAAAGCGCGTCTTTAGCCAACTCTTGGTGAGTGCCCAAGTGCAAGGTGCACGCTGGTGCATCTTTGCGTTTGTGGAATTGCTCCTCATGGTCGTTTTGGTGGCGGCGATCAGTTTCATGACCCCCTTGGTCAAAACCATACCCTACATGGTCAAGGTCGACAACGACTCGGGCCAAGTGCTGGCCACCCCCGTGCAAGCGCAAGAATTTGTGGTCTCGCCCAAATTGATTGCGGCCGAGGGCCGCAACTTTGTGCGCAACTTGATGTCCATTGACCCCTTTTTGAGTCGGCGTGACTTGGCCAGGGCATCGACCCGGGTGGCAGGCAAGGCCCGGGCCGAGTTCAAGGAGTACTTGGCCACCGAGCGGCCGTTTGAGCGCATGGCCAAAACCCCAGGGCTGATCCGAACCACCGAGATCAACAGCGCCGATGTCTCTCAAGACAACATCATCTTCATCTTTGCACAAACGAGCGAGCGCATCTCGAGTGGTCCGGCCTTGCTCACCAAGTGGCGCTTCACCCTGCACTACGTGATCGAGCCTTCTGTTGACGAAAAAGGCTTGCAAGACAACCCCCTGGGTTTTGTGATCACCCATTTCGAGCGTCTTCAAGACAGTTTGCAGTGAAGACCTCAAGTCCCTTGCTTTTCCCCTCACCCTTGCCTTGCAAGGGCTGGCTCCAGGCCGGGGTGCTCGCGCTTTGCTCCTTTGTGTGGACTTTGGCGCCAGAGGCTTACGGTGAGGAAGATCCCACGGTGGTGAGTGCGGACGCGAGACTGGTGACCTTTGACTACGACCCTGAGCGGACTTACCTCGTGCTCACCCGTCCCAAGGTGGTGACCCATGTGCAGTTGGGCGACACCGAAACGGTGAGCACCGTGGTGGTGGGGGACACCGCCAATTTCAGCGTGGTTTTGAGCGCCAACCGTCACCACCTCTTGATTAGGCCCAAATACGAAGGCCTCACCACCAGCGTCACCTTGATCACCAACGAGCGCGAATACCCCTTGATCTTGCGCTCCACAAGGCAAGACTCGGGCAAATGGTATCAGCGTGTGTCGTGGACTACACCGGCCTTGGCGATCGAGGAGTTTGAAGACGATCAGGAGAATTCGCCTCGTGCCAAATCACGGGATTTGTTAGCTGATGGGGCAAAAAAAGTCTCGCTTCAGGCAAAAGGTGCGCTCATGCTTGACCCACGTCGAGACGTCATGCCCCCAAACCTCACGCCAGACCATGAGCCCCAGGCGCTAGAAGCCTCAACGGGCAGTCGCATCCGTTTGGATTTGATCCGCACCAACTACCAGATCGTTGGCAGCGCCGACTTCAAGCCTTGGAGTGTTTTTGATGATGGCAGCAAAACCTTCATTCGACTGCCCGATCAATTTCAAAACTTTCCCGCGGTGTTTGCCTGGACAAAAGAGCAGACACAACTGGTCAACTACAGCGTCGAGCAGCACTACATCGTGGTGCAAGGCGTGCATGCCGGCTTGGTGCTCAAACTAGGAGATGCCGAGGTCAAGATCACCAAAGAGACAGAGCACGCCTCGTCTTGGTTTGGAGCGAAGTGGTGAAGGGCGCGGAAGAACTCCTCAAGCCCGTCGTTGACAAGCCCCAAGGCTTGCCGCCCAAGAAGTTGATCGTCTGGGTTTTTGCGCTGTTGATGACCCTGATTGTGTTCTTTGCGGGGATCACCACCACACGCGAGCCCGCCCTCAAGACCTCGGATGAGTATGCGCGGGAAGTGGCCTCCAAACTCAATGGCAGCGACAAAGAACTCCTTGACAAGGGCTCGACCTGGGTTGACGACGCCTATAGCGCGAGCGGCTTGGCTGCGCAAATTGCGCAAGGCTTGGTGAACCCGGTCTCAGCCGGGGCGCCGCCCAATGCCTTGGCGGGACGTGCCAGCGCACTTTCTTCTGTTGCTGCTTCCTCCACCTCCACCTCCACCCCCGCCTCCGCCTCTCTTTCAAAGCCCCCAACCCTGGGCAACCCTGCAGCTTCAAGCGCCGCGCTCGCGGGCCCTTTGCCACTTGCTGCTTCACTCTCGCCTGGGCTACCCATGTCGGCCTTGCCCAGTTTGCCAGCGTTGGGCAGTTGGCCCGCATCCCCTGCTTTTTCTCAGGCCCCAGGGGCCTCGGGTGGCTCAGTGGATTCAGGGGGCTTGGGGAATTTAGGCGGATCGGGGGCGTTTGCCTCCAAGCGCTCGCCCTCAGGCGGGCCAGCATTGAGCAGTGTCGATGTGGCCCAAGAGGTCGAGGCCATCAATTCTAAAATGATGGTGGCCGATTTTGATGACCACAACAACATGGCCAACGTGGCGAGTTCACTCATGGCGCCAAGTCTAGACTTGAAGAAACCCAAGTCAACAAACCTCACCGCTTTGAGCCATGCGTCACGTGGGGTTGAACTCAAGGGCCAGACGGTTGAATTCAATGCACCGAGTTCACCGGCCATCAACCCAGGCAGTGCCGACCTCAGAGCCCTCTCCAGTGGGTCTGCCTTGGTCAGCAATTCGGCCCTTGGCAAAGACATGGGTGATGAAGACTGGTTGCGCCAGGCGCTCAAGGGTGAAGAAGAAAAAACCAGTCCCGCAACAGTTCGATCCAAAGATGGCTTGTTTTTAAAGGAATTCAAGGCCGACGTCCCGGTGAAGCCGGGCCTGCGCTCGAGCCCTTTGGAGAGCACCTATTCCGTCTTGGAAGGGAGTGTGATTCCCGCGGTATTGGGGCGCGATGTGAACTCGGACTTGCCCGGCGTCATCACCGCCACGGTCACCCAAACCGTCTATGACTCGGTGCATTCTCGCAAACCCTTGATTTGCAAGGGTGCCAAACTCATCGGTCGCTACAGCAATGAGATTCGGGGCGGTCAGTCCAGGCTCTTGTTTGCCTTTGCACGTTTGATTTTGAGCGATGGCCGGTCCTTTAATTTGCCCGGTTTTGACGGCTCGGACGCCATGGGGGGTGCGGGAGCCCGTGCTGATGTGGACAACCATTTCTTTAAACTCTATGGCTCGTCCTTGGCCATTGGCGTGCTCACGGATCAGGTGAGCAAACAAAACCTCTCCACCCAAGGGGTTTACGCCCAACCGAGCGCGACTGGACAAATCTTGGTGCAAACAACCAAAGAGATTTTGCAGCGCAACCAAGATGTCGCGCCCACCTTGACCGTTGCCAATGGCACCCGCATCAACGTGGAAGTCAGGCGCGACTTGGTTTTTCCAGAAAGGGGGCTGCCCTCATGCGGGTGACCTTTGCCCCAAGACGCGCTCCCGAGTCCGTTCGCCTGATGGCGAGCTTGACCCTTTGCGGGGTGATTGGGTTCACGCTGGCCGCGCCAGTGTTGGCGCCAGGCAGCGAGCGTGCGAGGTCTGCCCAGACCGACTGGTTGCAGGCCTTCTATTTCAAATACACCATTGCCGGCATGGGACTGAACAAACCCACCCAAGTGTTTGACGACGGCGTGAGCACCTGGATTCAGTTTGAAGACCTGAACGCCAAGCTCACGGTCTTGGCCGAGCGCGAGTCAACGCCGCTCAACTCTCAGCGCGAGGGCGACTTTGTGCGTTTGGTCGGTGTTTATGAACAACTCGTCTTGCACATGAAAGACGAGGCCTACCTCATTACACGCAATACTTCAGGCCTCAAAGAGGATGCGCTTGCACTGACCGGGGCCAATGTCAATCACTTCCAGCGTCGTTTTGTGGGGGGTGGCTTCAATGCGGCCAAGCAGTCTGTGACCCAGGAGACACCCTCCACACGTTTCTCAACCCAAGACGACTCTGCGCGAGAACACGCCTACGCCACACCGGTCTCGGGCGACACCCTGCGTTTTGAGGGCAGCGACAGGCGCGCCATTCGTTACCGCTACGGCATTGACTTCTTGCCGAACCAAAGTCGTTTGGACGCGGCGGCACTCCTGCGAGTGAAGGCTTTTTTAAGGACCCTGCCCAAGGAGGCTCGTCCACAGTTGCTGTGTGCTCCAGAGACATTGGGATCTGAGAGTGCAGTCCTTTCCAGCGCCGAGTCCGACAAAACCCAGGTCGCCCAGTCAGCGCTGTCGCCCGTCTCTGGCCCCAGAGGCCAAAAGCGTGAGGCCGCCTTGGAGGAGCAACGATCTCTTTACGTGATGGACTTGCTCAACCGAGCGGGGTTGACGGGTGGCGACGGGAAGACTGACACAGCAAAGCGCCAAATGCCAAGGGCTGCTGGGCTTGATCAAAGTCGCTTGACCTGTCATGACACCTGGGTGATTGAGTGGCGCGAGCCTTTGCCCACCCTCTGGGAGGCGCCAATGCAGGTCATGCTCAGCGACTTGACGCTGTTAAAAACCCTGCAGCGTTGGGGTGAACTGGCGGGTTGGCGAGTGGTGAGCACAGACGCTCCCCAGGTGCCCGTCGTGAAAGAAGTGAGTGTTTCAGAGAATAGTTTCTTGAAAGGCGCGCAGGCATTGATTCACTTGGCCAATCAGGCGGGCTTTGCGGTTCGGGGCACTCCCCATGAGGGCCAAGTGTTGCTGCTCTCCAAAGGAGAAGGCCATGAGTAAGCCTTGTCGACTGCGTTGGTGTTGGCCCGCGGTGGGCGGGTGGCTTTTGGGGCTGAGCTGCTGGGCCCACATGGGCTGCGCGCAAACCAAGGGCCCAGATCAGCAACTGGCGGTTTTTCCTTTGGCGGACAACCCCTTTGAAGCTTCGAGCTCAGCGCGAGGAGGCTCGGGGCCTTTTGCGCTGGATCGGCGTGCGCCGCAATCGAAGCCACCGACGCCACCGACGCCACCGACGCCACCTTCGAAAGACCCATGGGCAAGTCCAACAAGAGACCCCGCTGCAAGCGCATCAGAGAGCGCATCAGCAAGCGCATCATTCAGCCCAACCCGCAATCCAAGCGCTCTCCTTGACTCCATTGCCCAGCACGTCTTGGTCGAGCACCGCATTCACCAAGGCGACTTGCTCCACCAGGCCTTTGAGGCGCTCGCGACTTCTGTGGGATGGACTTTTTTGTGGTATCCCGCGGTGAGTTGGCGCGCCATTGCCAACATCGATCTGAGCGCTTACAAAGACCCCACTCTGGCCATCATTGAGCTCGTCAAAGTCATGCGCCAAGAGGGCAAGCCCATTCAGTTGCGCTTGTCCGCTAGCAACCGGGTGATGGAAGTGCTCTCCACGGAGGTACGCCATGATTAGAGGGTGGTGGGCTGGCGTTTTAAGTTTGATGCTGGGGGCTTGCGTGCACCTCAATGGTGAGCAAAGGGTCGAGTCGCGCAGTCAACAAGCGCAAAATTTGATTCAAAGTTTTACCGACCACTCTGCGAGTGCGGACTTGATTCAAAACGATGCCCCCCGCGTGGCGGGTGAAGAGGTTAAGCTCAAAAGTGCCACGCTGCCCCACACCCTGCTCGTGCCCATGAGCTACCACACTGAGGGGAACCAAAGTTTTTTGCAAGTGCTCGACAACCTATCGGTCTTGCTGAACATTCCTTTGAATGCCCATGAGCTCGGGGTGATGCCGCTCTTGGCCAGCAGCGTGTCCAGCGCAGCATCAAACCTGATGGCCCCGAGCTTGGCGGGGCTGAGCTCGACCGCGCATGCGCAGCCCACGCCAGGCTCTTGGCTTGAGACCCTGGCGAGCACGCCCGTGAACTTGCACTACCAAGGCACAGCCAAAGGCTTGATGGACGAGTTGGCCCGCAGGATCAATGCCTCGTGGCGCTTCAATGCGATCAGCCAAAGTGTGGAGTTCTTTTCCTTTGACACCCAGGTCTTGTCGCTCTCGTTGCCCCCCGGGGTCAAGCGCGTCAGTGCGGGGATAGCGCTGAGCGGGGTCTCGGGTGGCGCAAGTGGTGTGAGCTCTGGTGCTGGTGCTGGTGCAGGATCTGGCTCGCTTTCGCCTTCAGCGGGCAATGTGGCCGTGACGCAAAGCCTGAGCGTCAATCCTTGGGCCTCGATCATGCAAGGCATTCAAAGCATTTTGAGTGAAGGCGCCAATGCCAACCAGGTGCTTGGCAGCCCAGGGACTGGAGCGAGTTCAGCGCTCCATGCCGGTGGGAGTGGTTTTGTCAACGATACCGGCAACTCCGCTGCAGCCTTGGGCGGTGCAAGTGCAGCGGGCAATGCCTTGAGCGCTTCACTGAGCGCGGGATCCTCCAATGGGTTGGCCATTGCCAATCCAGAACTCGGCTTGATCACCGTCACCGCCAAGCCCGCGCATTTGGCAAGGATTGCGCATTATGTCGACGCCATCAACGAGCGCTTTGCCCACAATGTGCTGATCGATGTGAAGATCTTCAGTGTGTCCCTTGACGCTCAACACTCCTTGGGGTTTGGCTTGAATGTGCTCTACAAGCCCCTCACCGCATTGGGAGTCAGCGTCACCACACCCGCCCCCTTGCAAGCGGGGACCGACACGCCGGGCATCCTCACCTTGAGCCCATCGAGCGCGAGTTCACGCTGGAGTGGCTCGAGTGTGGTGGCCCAAGCCTTGAGTCAATTTGGCAAAGTGGCCCTGCAAAAACAAGGCCAAGTCTTGGCGGTGAATGGCCAGCCCTCTCCCATCCAAGTGGCCAATGAGATCACTTACGTGACCTCGAGCACCACCACCACCACGGCCAATGTCGGCACCTCGGTCACGCAAAACACCGGCACTGTGGTGGTCGGGTTCACGGCCAATTTCTTGCCGCTGATTTTGGGGGACCACCGCATTTTGCTGTCCTATCAAATGCAGATTTCTTCCTTGGCCAGCCCTTTGACACCAAACGCCCAAGGCATTCAAACCCCCAATATTTCATCACAGTCTTTGCAGCAGCAAGCCTTCTTGAATGACGGTCAAGCCATTGTGCTCTTTGGCTTTGATGAGCAAAGCGATGGGGTGAGCCAAGCCGTCGAGCTGGTGGGTGCGTCAAGGGCCAGCACCCAATCGAGGCAAATGGTGGTGATTGTGGTGGAGGTCAATGCGGGGTTCAAACATGCGTGATGCCGTTTTGCTCTCATGGCCTGCGAGTTGGCCAAAGTTCTGGGCGATGATTTTTGCGATGTTTTGGACAAAGGCGTGGGCCTGGCCGAGCTGGGGTGGGGTCCTCGCGGTCCTCTTCTTTCAAAGCACACTGGCGTGGGCCCAGAACTTTGAGGATCAAAAAGCGATCATGCAAGCCCAAATCGAGTTGTTGCACAAACAAGCCGAACTCCAAGCCGCTTGGCGCCAAGTCGGTAGCGTTCAGACTTTGAATCTGCCGCAAATTGTGAGCATCTCCAGTCTGCAGGGGCGCTACAGTGTGCGTTTGGATTTGGGTTCAGGCCAGCAGAGAAACTTCTCTTTGGGAGATCGGGTGCGAGAAGACCTGAGCATCCAGGGCATTGGTCCAGACCAGGTAAGTGTGACCTATCAGCGAGGGCGCGAGCGCCGTGTCTTGCCGCTCAATTTTTTGAGTACTCAAGGCGCCAATGGACCTCTTGCCGGTCGAGGCAGTTCAGCGGGGGTCCTGGGCTCAGATGCCGGGGGCAGCCATGTGCCACCTCTGCCCCTTGAAATGCTGGGCTCATTGCCGAGCGTGACTTTCCCGCCCTTGAGGTGGAGCCAAGACAAGGGTAAGAGCGACCCCAAGAGCGACCCCAAGAGCGACCCCAAGCAGGCTTTGAATGCGGCACTGAGCGCGATCAATGCCGCGGCGCCAACGCCAACGCCAACGCCAACGCCCAAGCGGGTCAAGGACTGACCATGGTGCTGACACTTCAGGGCTTTGATTTGGGCCTGGGCTTGCACTGGCAATGGATGGGCAACACCGATCGGCTCAAGGCTGAGCTCCACGCTGAGCTCAAGCGCCTGGGCCCATCGAGCACATTGGTCTTCAAACACCTGGGCGAGGTTTGGCTCGCCGCGCATGCACCCGTGCACACCCGTGTGCATGCGGGTGCGTTGATCTTGGGGCTATTTCACCCCCAAGGAATTGTCACTGTGGAGATGCCTCAAAGCCAGGTGTGGATGTGCGCACTCAAAGACGCTTTGCCCGTAGTGGGCTTTGATGCTGTGCTGCCCGAGGCCTTGGAAGAAGAAACGCGTGAACGCTGGCATGACAGTTTGGGCCCCTGGCCGTCCATTCGCCTGAACCTTCTCGAGAAAACAAACACCTCCCCTGGTGCTGAGGTATTTGACGCAGGCAGCTTGGAGGGTTTGCTCAAAACCGTCAAACTCAGGCTCAAGCAAGACAAACACTTGTCCAAACAACTGCAGTCCTTTGTGCTGAGCAAAAGACGCAGTCGCAAGTCCTTGACACCCAGGGGCAAGGTTTTGCGAGTCTTCTCCTTGTCGCTGGCTTTGGGCGCTACATATTTGCTGGCGGTTTGGGCTCAAGAGCGCTGGTCCGTGTTCTCTCAGGCCCAGGTATTGCGTGAAAGAGCCCAGTCTCGGCTGCAAGGCTTGGCCCGACGTGAGGCCGACGAGCGCCAGCAACAATTGGCCGATCAGGCCTTGAAGGGCAGCCTGCAGGCCCAAAAAGAGGCGCTCACGCTCAGGCCCAAGCCCATGGCACTTTGGTGGGCCTTTGAGCACATCCGCCATGCGCTGCCCTTGAGCATGAATGGCTACCAAAGCGGTCGGCTGGCTTGTACTTTGAACGGCTGTGAGGTGTCTTGGCAGGCCGAGGGTCTTTGGGCGCGAACCCAGGATCAATTGAAGTTGCCCTTTGTACAAAACCCCTTGAGTGCCGATTTGCATGCGACGTCTCGCATGGCACTCAATTTGCCAAGGCTGCCGGCCCTAGGTCTCTCGGACTGGGGCGCCATGGAGGAGGGGGTTTTGTTTTTAAAAGGGGAAGTGGCTCACCGATTCTTGGGCTTCACTCTCGAAGACCCCAAGCCCGTTTTTGCGATGAGGCCTGTTGAACCCCTGAGTGGCCAGAACGCCACCACCACGCAGACCCTGTTGGCCTATCAAGGCCGTTGGCGCATCGATTTCACGGCCAAGACCCATTTGCTGGGTGCGGCTGCTTTTGCGCAGCAACTTGAGCATTCACCTCTGCTCTTGACCGAGATTGAATACACCCCAGGTCAGTCGATCGCAATGCGGGGTGAATACCTGTTTGTGCAACCTTAAAGGAGTTCATTCATGACTGTGTCACCCCCTGTTTTACCCTCCAGCGAGCCCTCTATGTCCATCACCATGAGCCCGCATCAACCCAAGGCTGTGCGCATTCAAGTCTTGTCTAAAAAGAAGAAGGTGGTGATAGAGTCCAAAGACAATGCTCAGGAAAAATCGACCCAGGCCTCGGTGAAGCCTGGCACCCCTGCCAGTGCTCGCACAAGCCTTAAAAAGCCCAAGCTCACTTTGGCGCCACAGTCGCCTGACCAAGACCAGGCGCGCTTGCTCAAGACCCGCGCAGGGCGCGATGGACTCCAGAGTCGGCCCGTGAGCGAGGTCAAGGACGTCCCGCATGGGCAATACCTGTCGTTTGAGGACGCAGATCTGCCTGGCGGGTTGAAAGAACATTTTGCGGTGATCAAAACTTTTGAACGCCAGGCCTCGGTGCTCGTGGTCGAGACGCATTTGGGCTCGCATGCGCAGTTTGAATTGAGGCGGCGTTTGTTGTCTTTGGGGTTTGTTGACTTGAAGGTGAGGGTGGCAAGTCTGGAGATGGTCCAAAGCGTGCATGCAGCCCACGAACGAGGGCAGGAGATGGAGGAGACCCAAGTGGAGGGGAGAGCTTGGGCCATCATCAACGCGGCCATCAGCAAAAAAGCAAGCGACATCCACATCGAGACGCGGGGTGCTTATGCCCAGGTTTACTTCAGGATTTTTGGGGAGCGCCGTGAGCAGCCGAGCATCTCGGCCAAAAGCGCCATGGACATGTGCAATGTGCTCTATGGCGTGCACGCCGATTCGGACAACAAGGGCATCACTTGGGATGAAAAAACCGTCAAAGACGCGGTGATTGAGCACCGCACGCTCGAAGGCAAGCACGTGCAGTTGCGGCTCTCGAGTGCCCCGATCCACCCCTCGGGCAACTTTCATGTGGTCATTCGTTTGCTCGTGATGGACGCCGCCACCTTGCGCCCCATGGAGGAGATGGGCTACACCCCGGCGCAAACCGCTGCCATTGAGGACATGCTGATCGGCGCCCAAGGCGCGGTGCTCTTGGTCGGGCCCACCAACAGTGGCAAATCGACCTCACTGCAGTCCTTCATCGAGCGCATCTTTGAGCAGCGCGGTCGGCACATCAAGGTGATCACGGTCGAGAAGCCCGTCGAGTACCTGATCCCCACGGCCTGTCAGATGGGGGTGCCCGAGGCCAGGCGTGATTTGATGAACCGTCAAAATGGTTCGATTTTTACCACCTTTGTGGCAGCCACCTTGCGCCAAGACCCCGATGTCGTGATGGTGGGCGAGGTCAATGACGTCGACAGCGCCGAGAACATCAAGCAGTTGGTGCTCTCGGGGCGTAAAACCTTGAGCACTTTGCATGTGTACGAGGCCATGAGTGTGTTCACGAGACTCAGAGAATTGGGTGTGCCCTCGTCGGTGCTCTTGATGAAGGGTTTTATTTCTGGCGTGGTGTTTCAGCGCTTGGTGCCGCTGCTGTGTCCCCATTGTTCTGAGCCGGTCTTGAGTGCGTTCCAGCGTGGCGGCGTGCGCTTGGGCACCTTTGAGCGCTTGCGCGCTTGTGCTGATTTGTCGCTCCACCCCGTGCGTGTGCGCGGCAAAGGGTGCGACGCGTGCGATCATTTGGCCATTGTGGGCAGAACCGTGTGCGCCGAGGTTTTGATTCCCGATGAGGCTTTTTTGGACTTGGTGGCGAGAGGTCGCATGGCCGAGGCCCGGGCGCATTGGATCGCTCAAGCGCGCTGCTCCATCGATGGTCTGGGGGTGAGCGCGCTCTCGCACGCGATCGCCAAAATGCGGTTGGGGTTGATTGACCCCCGCGACATTGAGCGCTGGATGGGCCCACTCGTGCTCGAGGAGGAAGGACGAGACGCTCAGAGGGTGGCAAAGCGCCAAGGAACGAATCAAAGTCTTGTTCTTGGGCAGGCTCAGGACCTGGGGCAGGTTCAAGCTTGAGGCCAGCCATGGCGGCTTGGCTCAGACGCTTCAAGGCGGCAGGGTCAAAGTCTCGGCAAGTTCTTTGCTTTGGCACGCGTTTGTCGCGGGAGCGCTTGGCGTGGTACTTGGCCATGGCCCGGCTCACCCGCGATGGCGTGCCAGTCTTTGATGCGGTGCAAACCCTGGCCCACGAATTTGAAAAAATCCATCACCCCTTGACGCCGCTGCTTAGGGCGGTGTTGCTCAGACTGCGAGGCGAGACTGCACGGGAGCGGCATGCCCAGGCCATCCCATGGGGTAGGGGTCAAGGGCAACAATGGCTTCATGGGCAACATGGGCAACATGGGCAACATGGGGTTGCAAGCGTTCAACGCGTTCAACATGGCCAGTCCTCAATGAAGCGGCGGCGCACACTCGGGTTTGAACTCCAAGGCTTGGTCCCCAGCGAAGAAGCCCTCCTCATTGAGGCGGCAGATTTGAGTGGGGACGTGGCCTTGGGGCTTGAGAGCGCGGCCCAACGCTTGGGTGAGCGGCGTGAATTGGAAGCGGCACTCGCGCGCGCTTTGCTCAAGCCCCTCGGATACGCTGCTGCGCTTTTGGCTTTGATGGTGTATTTTTCCATCGACATCTTGCCGCAATTTGAGCGCTACAAAGCCCGCCGACTTTGGCCTCAGGAGCTTCAGTTCATGG
This sequence comes from uncultured Burkholderiales bacterium, assembly GCA_903838355.1. GTDB lineage: Bacteria > Pseudomonadota > Gammaproteobacteria > Burkholderiales > Burkholderiaceae_C > Limnohabitans. The sequence goes on from CAILYC010000034.1 coordinate 27,065, forward strand.
CCTTTTGTGCCGACCACGTGGGCTCGGTGGTGCTGGGTCTGCTGGTGTTGGGCTTCATGCTTTGGGCGGGTTTTGGGGCCATCTTGCCGCGCTGGCACGGACGCGCGAGAGATCAATTCGATCGCTTTGTGTTTCCCTTCAATGTCTATGCAAGTCTGAGTGCGGCGCAGTTGCTGAGCGCCATCGCGGGGTTTGTCAGTGCGGGCTTGCCGTTTGCGCAGGCGGTGGAGCTCATTGCCATGTCGGCAACTCCCTATTTGAGTCACCAGTGCCATGCCCTCTTGCTCTCACTCAAGCGGGGTCTTCGTCCTGAAAAAGCCTTGTCAAGCTTGGTGATGATTGCGCCTGAGTGGCGATGGATGATAGTGGCGCATGCGATGAACGCCGACACCGCCGTGTCGATGCGGCGAATGGCTCAGGAGATGCAAGCGCGCGTGAAAAAGCTGCTCGAATTCGTCTTTGGTGACCTGCTTGGCAACGCCATGCTGTTGGGCGTTGGCGTGGCAGTCTTTTGGATTTACTCATCGATGATGAACTTGGTGCAAAGCAGTCCCTGAGCAGTGGGCCAGTTCAAACGTCACTTAAAAACGCCACTTAAAAAAGCCACTTAAAAACGCCACTTAAAACGAAGCTCAAAAATGGAGCCCATAAAGAAACTTATAAAGAAACTTAAAAAGACGCTCGATAGCGATGTTTTTTGATGAAGCTCAAGACGCCACTTGCCCTTCCAATGGAGGTCTATCAATACCAGGAGGCAAGGGGCATGCAAAACATTCGACACCAACGCGCTGCAAACGGATTTTCATTGATCGAGCTCATCATTGTGCTGGCCATCATCGCCGCGAGCGTGGCGCTCATCTTGGACCGACAAAGCAAAGCGCAAGAGACCAACCGCAGCAACGACACGGTGCAAGCGGTGAGTTACATGGTCTCCAAAATCAAAACCTTTTATGCCTCGAGTGGTGGCTACAACGGCTTGAGTGCCGTGGTCATCAACGGCATGTCTTTGCTCAACCAGCCCCTCAAATGGGATGGGAGCAGCATCTTGGACGCTTGGAACAATCCCTTGGGGGTGAGCGGCAATGCGACAAGCGCCACCCCAAGCTTTGCTTTGTCGATTGGGGGCAGTGTCAACCCGCTCAACAAAGAGACTTGTTCTGCCCTGGCCACAGCCTTGGCCGCGGGTGCCGATGTGGTGGATGTCGGGGCCAGTACCGAGGTGCAATTGAACTCGGGACTGGTGAGTGGGGGCAGTGTTTACAAAAGCGCAACGGGCGCTTTGAACGTGGCCAGTGTGGCCACGGGTTGCTCGGCCACGAACCCTTTGATTGCACTGCAGTTTCACTGATGGGCCCAAGCCGTGATGTCGATGTTCAAACCTCTCTGTCTTGTCGGAACTGGGCTTTGGGTTTTGAGCGTGGCTTTGCCCATGCTCTTTCAGACTCAAGTATCCTGGGCTTTGTCCATCGTGGTGACCCCGGGCTCGAGTGCGAGTTATTTGTATTTTCCCCCGGCCCAGTCCTCCGGCCAAAACAACAACGGCAATGCTTCGAGCAGCACGATCACCTTGGCCGGGGTGGGGGGCGTGTCGATCAGCAAGTCCGGTGGGTTTGTGGGCTACACCTTGGCGCATGCGCCGAGTGGCTCGAGTTGTGGGGCGTCTTGTGGCTTCGCCCAGTTCAACACCGGCTCGGGCTTTGTGACCTTGACGAGCTCGCGCCCGAGCACGTTCACCGACTCGGGTGGTGTGCCCCTCACCAACTGCACGGCCGTTCTCAACTGCACCACCTGGGTCAATACCAACGCGAGCTTGAGTTTGAAGGTTTATCCCAATTGCTTTGAAGGGGACTACAAAATCCTCTACCAAAGCACCTGCACCACCGCCACCACACCGGCGGGGCTCAACAGTTTTTATGCCATCAACTTGACGGCGGTGGGTGTTTATGCGGGTCTTCTCAATTCAAACTTGCTGGTCTATAACTTGATGCCCACCTTGGCGGCTTGGGAGAGTGTGGGGGACTTTTACGCCTACAAGTTTGCGGTGGCTCCAACTGGCAGCAGCGGCGCACAAAACAAAATCGCCATCCAAAGCATCTACACCCCCAACTCCATCGAGGACACCTGCACGGCCCTGGGCTCGGGCTGGGTGGTGCCCGCGAGCAGTGAGCTGCAACTCTTTGTTGCCAATTTGCCGCTCAAATACTACTGGACTTCCAATGATGTCAATCAAAGCAATGCCACGGCCATTTCTTCGTCAGGACAAATTAGTTATTTGGCCAAGTGGTCTCCCCTAGGCATGACCTGCACCCGCTACTACCCTTTGAGCTGAGCCGGGTCATAGAGCGGTGGAAAGACACTTGGAAAAACTCATGGAAAGAAAGTTCCCATGCCTTTGATGCTGTTTTGGGTGTTGGCCCTTTGGTCGCTCTCGATGCTCACCGAGCCTGTTCTTCAAGACGAGGCGGCGCGTCCCAGCGCAGTTGCCAGTGCCAGTGTCGAGGTGGACCGGTGGAAGACGTTTTTGTACATCGCCAATTTGTTCATGCAAAGCGCACCGGGCGCCGGCACCTTTCACTGGGGGGAGATGAGTGCCATGGCAAGTTTGCCCCAAGCCCTGCTGGCCCGGCCCTATCCGCCGTCATGGAGCGTGGTCGTGGATGCGAGTGGGCGCTGGAGTGCTTGCACCCCTTTGTCTGAAAAAGCCATTGGCATCATGGCGCAATGGGCCAGTCCCGCGGGCCTGGCCATGACCGTGGTGAACCCAAGCAAGGACCAAGGTTTCATGGTGCTGGGCCCCGACCCCAGTCTCTACCAGGTCTGTCCATGAGCTTGCTCCAGCCCAGCCCAGCCGTGAGCGCCATCAACACGCGTCGCGCAGATGGGGGCTGGGGTTTGCTCGAAGCCCTCTTGGGCCTTGCACTGATGGCTTTGGTTTTGGGGGGGACGCTGGCACTTCAGACACGGCTCGCCGATCGCCGCCAAGGCGTGCAAGACGCCGACGCCGTGTCAAGCTTTACCCAACTGGCGGCCCAGTACTTCGTCGCCCACCGAGCGGTGTTGGAGGCCATCATGGCCGGCAGCAGTGTCGACTCGGACCACCGCTGCCAAATCAATGTGCCGCCTTCTTCAGGGCTGGGTCAGACTAGCGTTGACACGGCCAAGCACACTTGTGCCATTGATTCAACCTTGTTGTGGGCCCAGGGCCTGTGGCCCAGCGGTGTGCCTGTTGACAATGGGGCCGTGCGGTGGGTGGCCGTGTTTCGACAAGTCTATTCCAATGGACAGGCGAGCGGCGCCGATGAGGTCTTGGTGCTCAGTGCGGCACTGCAAAACGGTCAGATCATGGGGCAAGGTCAGGTGGTTTTTGGGGGAAATGAACAATCATTCCTCGAGCGCATGCAAACGAGCATGGCGCTTTTGGGCGGTGCAGCAGGGTTTGTGCCACCTGGCCACGATGTTGGGTTTTGCCAATACAACGCAACCCTTAAACAAGTGTGTGGGCGTGATTGGGTTGTGACGCTTTCCGACTTTTTGTGAGGGAGTTCTCGGGAGCTTTGAAGGAATTTTGACGCTTCACCCTCAAAAAAGTCTGGGCCCTTTGGCAGGGCCCAGACTTTGGGGGGGGAAAGTCCGAGGGACGCAGTGCTCAAGTGTTGCCGCTCGCCAGGGTCACTTGGCCGGGTTCGGTCTCGCGCAGTACGGCATCCAAGCGAACGCTCAGGCCTTTTTGGGGGTGGCCGTGGTGCTGACATCCTTGGTTTTGCCGTTCACGTTGGTGGGGTTGGCGTTGGCGTTGGTGTTTGCATTGGCCTTGGCCTCAATGTGCTGGGTCTTGAGCGCTTGGGCGTGGGTGGATGTGGAGGTCGAGGTCGAGGTGGAGGAAGTGCTGGCTTTCACTGCACCAACCGCAGCGGGTTTGGTGCTTGCGGCGGGTGTGGTGTTGCCCATGGAGACGTGCTTGGCGGGGGTGGCCGCTGATGGCGATGATGCAGGTGGGGTTGCAGGTGTGGTTGCGGGTGTGGTTGCGGGTGTGGTTGAATGTGCAGTTGTGGTTTTGGCGGTCGCAGCGCTCGAGCTTGCTACTGGCTTGGCAGCCGACGCAGCCGGTGCTGACGCAGCAACGGGTGACGTGCTGCTCGCTGCATTGGCCATGTGTTGGCCGACTGCAGGCGCGCTTTTGTGGGTGGCGGGTGCGCTCGCTGCACTGCCTCCTGAAGTGCTGGCTAAAGTATTGGCTGATGTGCTGGCTGATGTGCTTGCTGATGTGCTTGCTGCAACCACGGGAGTTGGCGTGGTGGGTGTGGAAGCGGCAAGTGTGATGCCTGCGAAAGTGCTGAGGGTCAAAGCGGTGATGATGATCTTGTTCATGTTGAGTCCTTAGATTTTGAATGGCTCCACAATTCGAGGAGTACATCTACAACGGGTGCGTCTTCAATTGTGTTGACGCAAATATTTAAATTTTTGTGTCAACCAGGATCTTCGACTTCACGTTGATGAGGGCTTGTTTGTTTTGTTCTGGATCAAGGGTGTGGGGGGTGGAGGTTTCTGAGTTGCTGATATGCCGCCAAAGTCTGGGGCCATGAGGTTAAGATACCGACCATTGAAATGGACAGGAGCGAGCATGATCGAAGAAAACATTGAATTCACCTCGAACGGCTTGAAGCTTTCCGGTGTTGTGGGCTTGCCCAGTGACTTGAAGCCTGGGGAAAAACGCCCCGCCATGCTCGTCCTTCACGGCTTTGGCAGCACAAAGAACGCGCAAAACGTCATGGGCCCCGTCAAAGAGCTCGGCGAGATGGGCTACATCACCTTGCGATTTGATATGCAAGGCTGCGGCGAGAGCGAAGGCCGCCGCGGTCACTTGCTGTGTTTGGATCAGGTACAAAACACCCAAGACGCATGGACTCGGCTCAACGCCCATCCCAGCGTTCAAGCCTCCCGAGTTGGGGTGATGGGTTCAAGCTTTGGTGCGGCGGTGGCCATGTACGCCGGCGCCATTGATGAGCGCGTGGCGGTGGTGATTTCTTCCGGCGGTTGGGGGCACGGTGAGCGCAAGTTCAAAGGCCAGCACCACACGAAAGAGGCTTGGAGAAATTTTCGCAACATGCTCCTCAAAGGCCGTCGGCATCAGCATAAAACCGGTGAACCCTTGATGGTGGATCGCCATGAGATTGTGCCCATTCCCCACGGTTTGACCCACCAAGTGGTGCACGGCTCTTTGCAAAAATTCACCCACGAAACCGCCCAGAGCATGATGGACTTCAAGGCCGAAGAGGTGATCCATCAATTGGCCCCGCGACCTCTTTTGCTCCTGCACAGTTCCTCCGATTCGGTCACCCCTACCGAGCAGTCCATCGAGATCTTCAAAAAAGCGAGCGCGCATGCCGATCTGCATTTGTTTGCCGACACCGATCACTTCATGCTCGCCGAGGGCAACCGGCGCGTGTGGCATGTGGTCGCAGACTGGCTAGCCTTGCATTTGCCACTCCAAGCGGTCACAGCATGAAACTCGGATTGATGAGAATGCCACTGGGTTGGTGTCTGGGTCTGGCCTTGACGGCTGGCGCGGTCATGTCGGTCCTTGGCCTGGCCCACGCCGACGAATACCCCCTGCATCCCCTCAAAATCGTGGTGCCCTATCCCGCCGGCGGCGTCACCGACTCAGTCGCCCGCGCCGTGGGCGCCAAGCTGAGCGAGCAGTTTGGGGTTTCTGTCCTTGTCGAGAATCAACCTGCCGCGGGTGGGGTGGTGGCGACGAACGCCATGGCCAAAGTGCCCGCCGACGGCTACACCCTCTTGTGCGCCTTTGACAGTTTTGCCACCAACCCCTTCATGTACAAAACCCTGCAACACGACCCACTCAAGGACTTTGCACCGATCTCCTTGATGGTCAAAAGCCCCCAGGTCTTGGTGGTGTTTCCAGGCACAGGCATCAAGAACATGGCGGATTTTATGCGTGTGGCCAAAGACGAGGGCGAGCGCTTTGCATTTGCGACGCCTGGGGCAGGGACCTCGAGTCGACTCTCGACCGAACTCTTAAAGCAGTTTGGTCCCTTCGATTCCACCATCGTCTCCTACAAAGGGGGCTCCCAAGCCATCACCGATTTGATGGGGGGCCAGGTGAGCGCCATGATCGTGTCGGTGAACTTGGTGCTCACGCACATCCAAAGCGGCAGGCTGCGCGCCATTGGCGTGTCCTCCATGAAGCCCATTGCCCAACTCCCTGGTGTGCCACCCATTGCCAAGACATTTGCGGGTTTTGAGGCGCAATCTTGGTCGGGCATGTTGGTGCCTGTGGGCACGCCCAGACCCATCATTGACAAGCTCAATGTCGCCATCAACCGGGCGCTCAACGCGCCCGATTTGAGGGAGAAATTTACAAGCCAAGGCGCCGAGGTGCTGGGCACAAGCCCCGAGGAGTTTGCCCTGTGGTTGCAAAAGGAGTCGAGCAAATGGAGCGCCGTGATCAAGCAGCGCCATATTCATTTGGATTAATGGGGCCGGGTCGGGTGGACTTGGCCCCGCACTGGCCTGCAATTTCCTGCAAAAGCATAAAAGCGATCTATTGCGTGCCGCGCGTTTTTTCAGGCCTTCTTGAACAAATTCAAGAGCAGTGGCGCAATCATTTCCGGCGCTTGAACAGGACTGTAGTGGCGCACATTCTTTAAAATGTGCAAATCCGCTTGGGGCAGCAATGTGGCCAACTCTTGGGCCATGCTCACTGGGGTCGCGTAATCTTCTTCCCCCACGACAATGGTGCAAGCGCCCTGGTAGTTCTTGATGAACTCGCGCTCATCGGCCGCCCCGAGCATGCGGCAGGTCTCTAAATAAGCGCTCGTCGTATTGGCCACAAAAACGTTGAGACAGTCCTCGACCACATCGGTGTGGGTTTGGGCAAACTCAGGGCTGAACCAGCGCTCGACTTGAAAGTCACGCAGGGATGCGAGGCCTTGACGGTGGCCTTGTTGGCCGCGTTTTTCCCAGGCGTCTTTGGCGTTCTCGCCATAGCAAGCGGTGGTGTCGATCAACCCCAGCGATTTGACCCGCGTGGGGTGCCTGCCTGTAAAGGCCATGGAGACGGTGCCGCCCATGGAGCAACCCACCAAATGCACCTGGGGGGCCTTCAAGTGGTCCAAGACCGCGAGCACGTCCCTGGCAAAGAGTTCGCTGGAGTAGGGGCCTGGCGGGTGGTCAGACGCGCCGTGCCCTCGCAAATCCAGTCCCCAAATGGGCGCATCCACGTTCACATGCTCAACCAGTCTCCCCCACATGCTCGCTTGCATGGCCAAGGCGTGCAAAAACACGATGGGTGTGGCGTTGGCCGATCCTTGTTTCAAACATTGCAAATGGAGTTGGGTGCCATCAAAAGAGGTCACGCGGTCTTGGGCGAGTGCAGTGTTGTTCATGGGGTGGTGGGTGCTCAAAGCAGTGCTTGGGTTGTACATTCAAGCGCTAAAAAAAGAAGCCACCAGTATAGTCGCAGTCCCTGGCGCCTTCGGGGGCATTCATGGCCCACTCAGCAGCAGATAGCGCTAGAGTGAGGCTAGAGTGAGGCTAGAGTGAGGTGTCTTTTAAAGTCGTAAAATAAGGTCTTGCCCGCTAGGGCCTTGCCTCTTTGCAAAGCCCAGGGATGATGACTTTGGATTCCCAGCCGATTGCGGCTCGGTGAGCCCTCTCCTTGACCGCCCCACCCCCACAGAAAGCGCCTCTCCATGACCACTGCCTCCATCACCGTCAACGGACAACTCCAAACCCATGAGGTGGAGTCCAGAACCTTGTTGGTCGAATTCTTGCGAGACCACTGCCAATTGACCGGCACCCATGTGGGTTGCGACACGAGCCAGTGCGGCTGCTGCACCGTGATCGTCAATGGCGACTCGATCAAGGCCTGCACGGTCTTGGCCGTTCAACTCGAAGGCGCGCACGTCACCACCATCGAGGGCTTGTCCAAAGGCGACTTGCACCCGGTGCAAAAGGCCTTCACCCAGTGCCATGCGCTGCAGTGCGGTTTTTGCACACCGGGCATGATCATGTCCAGTGTAGACTTGATTGCCAAAAACCCCAACCCAAGCAAAGACGAGATCGCCCTAGGGCTTGAGGGTAATTTCTGTCGCTGCACGGGTTACGTCAACATTGTCGAGGCGGTGCACGAGGCCGCGCAAGCGATGCGTGTGGGGAGTCGTGCATGAACACCACCACGACCGCGGTCGACTTTGCCCAGACCACTTTCTCTAGAACTGAAGATCTCCGTTTGATCCTGGGCCAGGGTCACTTCACCGCCGATCAACACTACCCCGGTGAGCTTCACCTCTTTGTGATTCGAAGCCAATATGCGCACGCGCGCATCAAGAGCATGGACTTGAGCGCGGTGGAATCTGCCCCAGGTGTGCGTTGGGTGATGACGGCCAAAGACATTGAAGCCCATGGGGGAAAAGATTTACCGAGTGCCCCCCCTGTCATGACCACCAGCGGCAAGCCCCAGGAGCTCAACAAGATGCCGGTTTTGGCGCGCGAGTGGGTGCGCTTTGTGGGTCAACCCATTGCCTTTGTGGTGGCCAATACTTACCACCAAGCGCAAGACGCGGCAGAAAAAGCTCAAATTGATTTTGAAGAGCTCGAGGCTTGTAAAAATGCCGATGCCGCCAAACTCCCTGGTGCGATCCAGTTGCACGCCAGTGCCCGTGGCAATGTGTCGGCGGATTTCCAATCGGGCGACTTGGCCGCAGTGCAAGCCCAATTTGCCAAAGCCCACCATGTGAGTGCGCTCACCATCCGAAGTCAACGCCTCTTTGGCGTGCCCATGGAGCCCCGAGCAGTGGTCGCCCACCATGACCCGGTCACCCAGCGCACCCGACTGCACACGCCTTCTCAGGGCCTATTGAGCATGCAAGCTTACCTTGCCCAGTGCTCTGGCGTGCCCGAGCAAGACATCGACATCGTCACCCAAGATGTGGGGGGCTCTTTTGGGCTCAGAACCGGCGCCTACAGTGAGCACGTGGGGGTGGTGATTGCCGCTCGTCATCTCGGTGTTGCCGTCAAATGGGTCGGCACACGCTCAGAGGTGTTTTTAAGCGACTGGCATGCCCGGGCCTTGACGCTCAACGGCACCATTGCCTTGGACCGAGAGGGGTATATTTTGGCGATCCGTTTTGAAGACCGGGTCGATGTGGGGGCTTACAACTGCTACATGAGCTCCTTCATCGGTTCGCGCAACCTCTCTGTCACCATGGGAGGGGTCTACCGGGTACCTGCGCTTTATATGCACAGCGAAATGGTCTACTCCAACACCGTGCCCACCTCCGCTTACCGCGGTGCGGGCCGACCCGACATCGCTTACTCGATTGAGCGACTCGTGGACTTTGCCTGCCATGAGCATGGATTCGATCCCATCAAGACACGCAGAAAGAATTTCATCCCCGTGTCCGCCTTTCCTTACAAAACGGCCAATGGCACGGGCTACGATTTGTGCGACTTTGACCAGGTGATGACCTTGGCCTTGAAACTCGCCGACCACGCCCATTACCCCGAGCGCAAAGCGGCCGCCTCCCAAGCGGGCAAAGTCCGGGGCCTGGGGGTTTCGACCTATGTGGAGGCCTCGGGTGCCGGCACCGCGCAAATGGACCAAGTGCTCGGTCAAATGAGCGAGGAGGGGGTTTTGACGATTCAAGGAGTGACCGGTCCTTCCGGTCAAGGCCACCAGACCTCGTTTGCCAAAATCGTGCACACCGAACTCGGTATGCTGGAAAAGGACATCCGCTACGGCTCGGCCCAGACGGGGACCTCGTTGCAAGGCAACGGCACGGGCGGTTCTCGCAGTTTGTATGGAGCAGGTTCGGCCATCAAGAACATGTGCGCGCAGTTGAAAGAAAAAATCACCACTCTTTTGGCGACCCACTGGTCGTGCAGCCCACAGGCCGTGAAGTTCGAGCAAGGATCTTGGCATCAAGCCGGGGGCAGTGACCAGCCAGGTTTGAGCACCACCGACGTGTTGGCCCTCTTGACGCCCAAAGAGCGCTCAAGTTTGAGCGCCACGGGTGAAGCCAAATCGGGCTCCACTTTTCCGAACGGCTGCCATGTGGTGGAGATTGAAATCGACCCCGAGACCGGCGAGACGGCCATTGTCAACTACACTGCGGTGGACGAGCTCGGTCGGGTGATCTCCCCCCATTTGGTTCGAGGCCAAGTGCACGGCGGTGTGGTGCAAGGCTTGGGTCAAGCCTTCATGGAGCAAGTGGTCTACGACGACCAGGGCCAATTGATCACGGGCTCCTTCATGGATTACGCCATGCCCCGAGCCGGCGACCTCAAGGCCATGAACAACGCGACAGTGGAGTTGGGCACCGAGCTCAATTTGCTCGGCGCCAAAGGGGTGGGCGAGTCCGGATGCACGGGGTCTTTGCCGGCCTTGGCCAACGCCATGATGGAGGCCTTGCGGCCCTTTGGCACGGACCGCATGGACATGCCCTTCACGCCAGAGAAAGTCTGGCGGGCATTGCAGGCCCAGTCGTAAAAAGCCACGGTTCAACAAGTCCCTGACCCTTAGATTCCCTGCCATACTGTCATGCAATACCAAACTCGTCGTTATTTTGCTTGGATCTTGTCGGTCTATTTCTTTGCCGTTGGGGTGCTGTGTCTGAACTGGGTCTTGCCCGTCAACGGCAAGCCCACGGCGGTGCATTTTGTGGTGAACGGGCTTTGCTTGGTGGCCGGTGTGGTGTGCTTTTTGATCGGTTTAAAGCCTGTCATCGTGGTCATGGATCGCCTTAAAAAATGAGCCGACTTTGCCAATTTCACTCCGATTTCAGACTGTTTCAGCCTGGTTGAGCTCAGTTTCAGGTCGCTTTGCCCCCCATTCCTGGCCTCGGGGGGCCCCCAAACAGGGAAATTCTTGAGCCGATGGTGGCTTTTTCCGGACTAAGGGATAATGCGAGGCTTGGCCCGTTGATTTTGACGCAAAATGGACGGCCACCTTGCCCATTGGGGCGCCCCTGGATGAATCGGGGAGCCCATGGCTCATTGTTTCAACGCTGGAGACATTCCCATGCCTGGTTTACTGCCCCATATCGATCCCGATGGTTTGCTTGAGTTTTCGGTGGTTTACACCGATCGCGCCTTGAACCACATGTCCAAGAAGTTCCAAGGTGCCATGAAAGACATCTCCTCCATTTTGAAGGAGGTCTACCAAGCCCACAGCACCGCGCTCGTGCCCGGCAGCGGAACCTTCGGCATGGAAGCAGTCGCTCGGCAATTTGCCACTGGCAAAAAAGTCATGGTGATCCGCAATGGATGGTTTAGTTACCGCTGGACCCAGATTTTTGACATGGGCCATATTCCCGCCCAGTCCACCGTGCTCAAAGCGCGCCGCGTCTCGACCAGTTTCCAGTCAGCCTGGATCCCCTGCCCAGTGCAAGAAGTCGTGAAAACCATTTTGGAGCAGCGCCCCGATGTCGTCTTTGCCCCCCACGTGGAGACCTCGGCGGGGATGATCCTGCCCGATGACTACATCGCTGAAGTCACCCAAGCCGTGCACGAGGTGGGCGGCCTCTTTGTGCTCGACTGCATTGCCTCGGGCGCCATGTGGGTGGACATGAAAGCCACCGGTGTCGATATCTTGATCTCCGCCCCGCAAAAGGGCTGGAGCGGTTCACCTTGTTGCGCCATGGTAATGCTCAGCGAAAACGCCAGAAAAGTCATCGATTCAACAGCGAGCACGAGTTTTGCGGCCGACCTTAAAAAATGGCTCCAAATCATGGAAACCTATGAAGGTGGCAGCCATGGTTACCACACCACGCTGCCCACCGACGCGTTGATGCGTTTGAGAGACGTGATGCAAGAAACTCGCGACTACGGATTCGCCAAGGTCAAGGCCGAACAAGTGGCCCTCGGTGCCGGTGTGCGAGCTTTGCTCGAGTCCCGTGGCATTGTCAGTGTCGCCGCCGACGGCTTCAAGGCCCCCGGTGTGGTGGTGAGCTACACCACGGACGCGGAGATTCAAAGCAGCAAGAAGTTTTTGAGCTTGGGTCTGCAAACCGCTTCAGGCGTGCCCTTGCAGTGCGACGAGCCCGCGGACTTCATGACGTTTCGCATTGGACTCTTTGGTCTGGAGAAGTTGCACAACGTGCCACGCAGTGTTGAGCATTTGGCCCATGCACTCGATCAGATGGGTATCAAGGAAGTTGCGGCCGCAGCGGCTTGATCCTTGCCCGCCCCCTCGGATTTCGGTTTGGGGTGGGGGCCACAGAAAAGTAGAAAAACTGGTTGCCATGAAAGTGGGGCCGGTTTTTTTTTAAGTGTTGGAATTGGATTCATGGATGTCTATTCATGGATTTTTTTAAATTTTTGTTTTTAATTTGTTTTTAATTTTTGGGAGACACGGGTATGCAAACAGCACAAATTCGTCGCGTGGTGACAGGGCATGATGAGCATGGCAAAGCGGTTGTTAAAATTGATGAGGTGTGCAAGCACTTCAAAGAAGGCCGCCCCAACGGCTTTGTTTGTAATATTTGGACCACCGACACGGCACCCGCGGACAACACCACCGACAAAGACTATGGCATGCGGGAAGGCAAATTCACCTTCATTGAAAACGGCTCGGTTTTTCGCATTTTGGATTTCAAGCCTGGCGTTGCTTATCGCATGCACCGCACCGACTCGGTCGACTACATCGTGGTGATGTCGGGTGAAATCGACATGGAGCTCGACGACGGTGTGGAGGTTCATTTGAAAGCGGGCGACGTGATGGTGCAGCGTGGCACCATTCACAACTGGATCAACCGCGGCACTGAAGCTTGTGTCATGGCGGTGATTTTGATCCACGCCAAGTCGGCCGAGGCGGGTGGTCAATTGCTCACGCCCGCGGGTTGAGCCCTAGCTTGGCAATGGCCTGACTGGGACGGCCCAAGGCCATACCGCGTCTTTCGACACCCTGCTGATCTAAGGCAGCCCCTTGGGGTGAGATGAAATTGAGCGTTAAAGGAAAAAAATTAGCCATGACCGAGCGAGCTTTTAAATTGGTGGGGATCACCCAGCGTTGTACCCCTGATTCTTACAATTTCATGGCCCTAAAAACCCTGGGCGAGTTGATGCAGCCTGAGATGAGCTTGGAGACTGTGGACATCCAAGACATTGGGTTTTACGACCCAGGCATGGAGAATGGTGCCATTCCCGATTGCGTGGCTGAGTTGGCCAAGAAGATTTCAAATTCCGATGGACTGGTCATCTGGACCCCTGAGTACAACCATTCCCTGCCCGCGCGTTTGAAAAACTGCCTCGACTGGTTGTCTCGCATCAAACCCAATCCTTTGCTCAACCGAGCGACCCTCATTGGTTCGTCCACGACCGGTCACTTGGGCGGTGCTCGGGTTCAATACGAGCTGCGTCGGGTGTTGGACTCACAGCAAGCCAACATCTTGATCAAGCCCGAGGTTTTCATTGGGAACGCAAAAACCAAATTCAATGCCCAGGGGGACTGCGTTGATGATGAAACAAAACAAGTGCTGCGCCAACAAATCGCAGGATTCAAAAATCTGATGCTGCGCTCTCAGAAGATGAATGCCCTTTAATTGCCCTTTAATTGCGCATTAACTGCGCATTATCTGCAACTGGACACGACCGATGCAAGTCCGCATGCGCGTGTCTTAAACACTGGGCTGCGCAGTCTCACCCGTGGCCTGGGTCGGTTCACCAAAATGCCGGTAAACCCATAGCCCCATCAGCGTGACAATGACAAGCCACACCACCACGATACCAGCCAAGCCTGCGATGGAGACGGGTCGTTTTTGCTGCTGAGTCCACCATTCATCGGCTTTTTGTTGGCATTCTCGGATCACCTGATCGGGGCAGAGTTTGAGCGCCAGCCACAAAAGGATGGGCAGCAAAATCACATCGTCTAAATAACCCAGAACAGGGATGAAGTCGGGAATCAAATCGATGGGACTGAACGCGTAGGCCACCGCAAAGTAGGCAATGAGCTTGGCCAAGAGGGGGGTGTCTGGGTGGCGAGCAGCAAACCAAAGCACCATGGTGCTGCGCTTGATGCTTTTGGCCCAGTTGCGCAATGAGGCGAAGATGGACATGTCTCCATTTTAAGCGCAAGTCAAGAATCGAAATTCAGTGCAGCGCTCTTTTAGCGAGTGGTTAAAGACAGCGGCCCACCCATCGATAGACTCAAGGGCTTGCGTATTGCAATGGGCCAACGACATTTAAAGTTCTCCTTTTTCGATTCAGGCCATGGCCCATTCGGTTTTGCGTTGCGACCATCCCGTTAGCCTCATCTCCACCAGCGCAAAAAGAGCATAGAGCACCACCCCCATGATGGCCAATAAAAACAGGCCTGCAAACACCAAGGGCACGTCAAAGTTGCCGCTGGCAATCATCATCACATTGCCAATGCCTTTGTTGGCGGCCACGGTCTCGGAGAGAACCGTGCCGACGAAGGACAAGGTAACCGCAATTTTCATGGACGCAAACAAATAGGGCAGGGTTCGCGGCAGACCCACATTCATCAACAAGTCCCACTTGCTAGCCCCCAGAACTTTGAACACATCTTCGAGCTCAGGCTCAGTCGAAGCGAGTCCAGTCGCCACATTGACCACCACGGGAAATACGCTGATCACCGCCGAGGTCAATATCGCAGGCACGGTTCCTGAGCCAAACCACACCACAAAAATCGGCACCACTGCCACTTTGGGGATGCAGGAAAACCCCACCAAAAGCGGGTAGGCTACGTCATAGGCCAATTTCGAGCAACCCACCAAGGCCCCAATCACAATGCCACCGGCAACCCCCGCCACAAACCCGACCAAGGTGGTGTAGAGCGTTTGCGTGGCGTGGGGCAGGAGCAATGGGAACTTCGCCACCAACACCTGGGCGACTTCGCTTGGCCTTGGCAGCACCAAGTTGGAGACGTGCAAGCCCATACAGGCCAACTCCCAAATCAAGAAAAACGCGAGTGTTGCAAGAACACTCCAGCCCATTTGACGCATTTGATCAGAACTTGGGGTGATGGAAGCTGGGCTGCTCATGGAATCAACTCCTCAACCTTGGCGTGTGAAATGGTGGCCCTGAGCTCTTGGATCAACTCGCTGAAGGGCGCAGCATAGCTCATCTCGATGGAGCGAGGCCTGGGGAAATGCACCGTTCGATCTTCCAATATTCGGCCTGGTCTAGACGTCATCACGCAAATTCGATTGGCCAAATAGGCTGACTCTCTGAGGTCATGGGTCACGAGCAAGACGGTGGGTTGGTTGGTGAGCCACAGGCTTTGCAATATAGACCACAACTCTTCGCGGGTGAATTGATCCAAGGCGCCAAAGGGTTCGTCCAAGAGCAAAATTTGTGGCTCGTGGATCAGGGCTCGGCAAAGCGAGGCGCGCTGGAGCATGCCCCCAGAGAGTTGCCAAGGTTTTTTTTGGGCAAAGCCCTTGAGGCCGACCTGGGTGAGCAAGTCCTCGGCCTTGTCTTGGTATTCATGGTGTTTTTTGGTGCGGTAGTGCTCACGAAAGGGCGATACGATTTTGAGGGGCACCATGATGTTGTCAATCACACTGAGCCATGGCAGCATGGTGGGGTTTTGAAAGGCGAGGCCGACACGCATGCCTTGCCCTTTGGACCGATTTTGGCCTGCGGGACTCACTTCGCGGGCTCCGACCATGACGACGCCGGAGCTGGGTTTGAGCAGTCCAGCAACAAGCTTTAAGATGGTGGATTTGCCGCATCCGCTTGGACCCACCAGGCTTACGAAGTCCCCTTGGGCGAGCGATAAATTGGTGTTGTCCAAGGCCACGGTTCCATTGCCGTATTGCAGTCGCACATCACTGAGTTGAATCAAGACGGGGTTCATGCGGGTCTTTTTCCTTGAATGCAGGGGTGGGTCGCGATGGACATGCGGTGTGGTGAGCGGCAAGCAGAAAGTCGGAAGTCGAAAATCACTGCGTTTTCACCATGGCACTGCTGTAGTGTTCGGTGTTTTGCGGATGGGGTTGGGGCATGGTCTGCACGTCTTTGATGTTTTGACCCCAGCCGAGGGTCTCCTCCAAGAGGCGACCGTTTTGCACGACAAAGCGCCCGCGCACCATGGTGTGCACTGGCATGCCGTGGACGGCGCGTCCATGCCAAGGGGAGATTTTGGCCTTCGTTTGAAACAAGGACTGGTTGATGAGGCCGGTTTTTTTTAGGTCCACAAAAGCGATGTCTGCATGTGCGCCAGTGGCGATGAGACCCTTAATACCATAGAGACCCCAGGCCTTGGCCGGGTTCACACTGCTCCAGAGCACGTAATCGGTGAGCGAGGCTCGCCCTTTGTTGACCTCGGTGAGCATGATGGGCATTTGCGTCTCCACCCCAGGGAAGCCACAGTCGCATTCCCAAATATTCGGACGTGTTTTTTCTTCAATGCTGTGGGGTGCGTGGTCGGTGGCGATCATGTCAATGACCCCCGACTTCAAGGCTTGCCACAAGGGCTCGTTGTGACGGGACTCTCTTACGGGGGGGTTGACGCGAAGCACGCCACCGAGCTTCAGCATGCTGTCGGTGTTGAGGAGCAAGTACTGCGGACAAGTCTCCACAGTGATGTCTACGCCTCGGGCTTTGGCATCTTCGATGAGGTAGAGCGAATCAGCGGCCGAATGGTGGGCAATGTGCAAGCGCGCACCGGTCCATTGCGCCAAAATGCTCACGCGCGAAATGGCTTCTATCTCGCACACGGCCGGTCGTGCCGCCAAGTGGGCCAAGGCGTCGCTGCGACCTGCAGCAATCAACTGCGCTTGGCGTCTTGCCATGATGGAGGAGTTCTCGGCGTGCACCACGGTACGAATCCCTAAGGGTGCGAGTTTCTCAAACCCCTCCAGCAGTGCGCCATCACTGGGAGCGGGCAAATTGCCAAATGTGTTGCCCACAAAGGCTTTGAAGCTGCTCACCCCTGCATCCAACAAGGCTTCCAAGTGATCTATGGTGTCGTCACCCAAGAGTCCATGGATACCAAAGTCGACATAAGAGTGCTCAGCGGCCTTGAGTTTCAAGGCCAAGGCGTCCAATGTGCCCGTGGGTGGGTTGGTGTTGGGCATGTCAAAGACGGTGGTGACGCCGCCCATCGCCGCAGCCCCTGAGCCCGTGCTCCACGTTTCTTTGTGGGGATATCCCGGGTCTCTGAAATGGACATGGCTGTCAATGGCGCCCGGCAAGAGGTGCAAGCCGCTGGCATCAAACACGTGCGCAGAAGGGGGCATGGCCGCAGGTTCGCCAACGGCGACGATGCGCTCACCATGAATGGCCACGCAGGCGCTGACAATGCGTTCGTGGCTCACGATTTGAGCGCCGGAGATGACAAGGTCGACTTTGTGATGAAGGGGGGTCATAGTAGGCCGAGGTATTGAGGTTGATGTTGGGTTTGGGTTTGATTGGGGTTTATAGCGATGCCCAACCGCCGTCGACCGGTAGGTCGACGCCTGTGATTTGGCGAGAGACGTCGCTTGCCAAAAACAAGCAGGCATGGGCCACATCTTGGTCGGTACTGACGCGGCGCAGGGCATAGTCTTGGGCGTGGCGTTTCATGGCTTCTTCCAAAGAGATGCCCAGGGTTTTGGCCATGTTGGCGCAGACTTTTTCGCGAAACCTCGGGCCGTCGACCATGCCCGGTGCCACGCAGTTGACGTTGATGTTGTAAGGTCCTGCTTCCAGTGCAAAACTCTTGGTGATGCCTCTAAGTCCCCATTTGGAAGCGGAGTAGGCCATGCGACCGGCACGCCCACGCATGCCAAAGGTGCCACCCACATTGACGATCTTGCCGCTTTTTTGATCGACCATGGAGGGCAAGACGGCGCGCATGGTGTTAAAACATCCCTTCATATTGAGTTCAATGATTTGATCAAACTCTTCGGGTGTGGTCTCCCAACCGGTCTTGCCAATGGGTCCAGAGCCACCGGCCACGTTGACCAAAACATCGATGCGCCCAAAGGAGCGAATGGCTTCCCGGGCCAAGGCTTGGGTGTCTTCGCTCAGTGTTAAATCGCAGGGTTGAACTTTGCAAGGCAGCCCCATGTCCAGGACCATTTGGGCAACAGGTTCCACGGCCTTCATGTCGCGAGCGGCCAGCAGCAAATGGGCACCCTCCTGGGCGAAGGCCAAGGTGATGGCTTGGCCCATGCCTTTGGCGGGACCGGTGATCAAGACGATTTTTTTTTCAAGCGAGAGCTGCATGGCGTGGGTTGGTGTGCGTGGTGGGTCGAGAGGTTTCGTGCTGGAAAGGCAGTTGGATCATGGGGGTGTGGCTTTGAATTAAAAAAGCTTGATCGGGCGATCCGCTTTGGCGGGCAAGAAGCTGTGATCAAAGACCTCGTTGACACTGGGTGTGCGTGGCAACTGGTTGCTCTCAACCACGATGGCGATCGATTTTTTAAGCCGTGCGTCGTCCACATCCCCTAGGCCCAACTTGGCGACTTCTCCATGGCTCATGTCGTTGTGCAGTGTGGCAATGAGCTTGGCGAGTTCAAGATCTTTGTTCAGCAGTGGCTCTTTGTTGAGCACAGATTGCACGCCTGCCGCAGGGGCGGCCAAGACCTCTTTGATGGCCTTGTTCAAAGCCCGCAAGAAGCCTTTGACCGCTTCGGGATTTTCTTTGGCAAAGCTTCTCGAGAAAAACACCGTGTTGGAGTAGAGGTCCAAGCCGTGGTCCCCAAACCGGATGAAGCGAAGGTCCTTGTCGGCGTCGAGTCCCATGCCCTTGGCGCTGAAGGTGATGGTGGTGATGTAGCCAAAGGCGCCATCGATTTGGTCGCGCATGAGCATTTGCTCTCTCAAGTTGGGCGCCATGTTGGTGATGGTGATCTTGCCAGCGTCCAGGCCATTGAGCTTGACCAAGGCAGGAAAGATTTTGAGCGCGCCATCATTGGCCGGAGCCCCCAGCGTCTTGCCCTCCAGGTCTTTGAGGGTTTTGATAGGGCTGTCTTTTTTGATCACCAAGGTAAAGGGAGGGGTGTTGTAGAGCATGAAGACCGCAACAGGGGCTTCCGTGGGTTTTTTGGAGACCAAGTCGGTGATGGCATTGATGTCACCAAACCCTGCTTGGTAGGCGCCAGACGCGACTTTGGGAATCGAGGCGGCAGAACCCTCGCCTTGATCGATCTCCACGTCCAAGCCCTCGGCTTTGAAGTAGCCTTTCTCTTGGGCCAAGAAGAACCAGGCCTGAGGTCCTTCGTATTTCCAGTTCAGGGTGAGTTTGATTTTGGTTTGGGCCAGACTCAGTGTGCAAAGCACGGACAAGCAACTGGCCAAAAGGGTCAAACGGAGCAGTTTTTTCATCGTGGGTCCTTGGGTGTGGGGTTGAGGGGGGTGAGGTTGGGTGAAAGGGTGAATGAGTGATGTGCGTGTTGGTTGGTGTTGGGTGGATGGCTCTATGCGCCATCAAGATGCAATCAAGGCCTTTGCAAGCACGGTGGCGTTGGTGGTGTGACCATGGAGTTTTTCCACCAAAAAATAGATGGCTTGGCTCACATAGTCAGGAGAGGAAGTGGCGCACAAATCTTTGAGCAAGAGGCACTCATAGCCCAGGAAACTCGCGTCTTGCAAACTCGAGAACACACAGCGATCGGTGTTGATGCCCGCAAAGGCCAAGGTGTTGACGCCCATGAGGCGCAAGATGGAATCGAGCTCGTTGTCCCAAAACCCGCTCAATCGGTGTTTGTGAACCAAGATGTCGCTCGGGTGTGTTTTAAATTCCGCAATGGTTTGTGCGCCCCAACTGCCTTGCACCAAAGACGGCCCGTGGTCAATGGGGCTACTTTGTGCGTAGCCCACCGCCTCAAAGCGGTTGGCACCTGACCATGTTGCCTTCTTTTGAAAGCCTTTCGGTAAATTGAGCAAGTCCGCTCGCACCCCCCAGTTGAGCCAGATGACGTGCCCGTGATGCGCACGCCAGGTGTCAAGGAACGTTGAGATTTTCGGGATGGGTTTTCTCACGGCCCGGGTGTCGATGCCCTTTTGGGCAAACCAGCCCTCGGGGTGCAAAAAATCATTTTGCATGTCCACAATCACCAAGGCCGCTTGAGCCACATCGAACTCCACATCAAAGGGCTTGGCCTTGACCTTGATGAGGCGCTTGGTGGCGCTGTCACCCACGCTTTTGCGTTTCATTGGTGCAGCGGATGATCGTGATGATTTTTGATGCATTATTTTGGTGCATGGATTGAACGCAATTGAGGTTGATTCAATGGAATGCTTGTAGTGCATGCACCCGACATGCCATGTTGTGACCCCAGATGCTTGGTTTTGATGCTATTTGAAGTTTTGACTGTTGCCGTATTGGCATGCCTTGTGCAAGAGCTCAAGCATGCACCACTTGAGATTTTTGAACTACATCGATGCGATTGCACGAACCGGCTCCATCCGTGCGGCAGCACAGCGCTTGCACATTGCCCCCTCAGCCGTGAACCGAAGGTTGCAAGACATTGAGGATGAACTGGGCGCGCAACTCTTTGAGAGGCGACCCAGAGGGATGAAACTCAATGAAGCGGGGAGTCATTTCATCGCCTATATCCGGAGAACTCAACGCGAGCTCGATCAGGTGCTGGGGCAATTGGCGAGTTTAAAAGGCTTGCGCCAAGGCCGGGTCAAGGTGGTGGTGAGTCAAGGCATGAGCAGCTCCGCCATGCCCCTTGCCATTCAGCGCTTCAAACCCTCGCACCCTTTGGTGGATTTTGAGGTGACCGTGGGGGACCATGTGCAGGCCTTGCAAATGTTGCGCTCCATGGAGGTCGATTTGGCGCTGGTCTTTAATTTGGAGAAAGCACCCGATGTGCGCGTGCTCCACCAAGGGGTGCAAGGTCTGTGCGCACTCATGCACCCAGAGCACCCGCTCAGTGGTGTTGCCCAGCTCAAAGTTGTCGACTGCTTGGCCTACCCCCTGGCCTTGCCCAACCGAGACAAGGCGGCTCGGCAGATGATCGAGGCCTTTTGTTTGGAGCGAGGCTTGGCGCTGCAAGCGAGCATTGAGAGCAACAGTTTTGAGTTCTTGCGCCACTTGTTGACAGACGCGCAGACCATCACCTTTCAATTTGAAGGCGGGGTGCCCCCCGGTGACGAAACCATTCGACGTGTTGCCTTGGATGAGGAGGGCTTGGCGCTCGGCTTGTTGTCGCTGGCGTGTTTGGCCAGGCGCGAATTGCCCTCGATTGCAGAGCGTTTTGCTGAGCATTTGGCGCTTTTGCTCGCTTGAAGCGAACGCTTCTGAAATCGTTTTGCTCACACTTCATGACCTGCTCGAACGCAGTGGCTTTGCTTTGCACCAAACTCGAGCGCCGTGCATCAAGTTGGCGCAACTTGTAAGCATTTCGAGTGCGACAGGGCTGCAGAAAAAATCAAAGGCGTTGATTTCATTGGGAAAAGTCGTAGGCATGTCAATTGCTTGTATACAAGCATGAACACAAGGGGTTTGCATTGTGCTTCATGGCTTCATTTTTTTAATATCTTGATCAAAGGACTTTTATGGACCAACAAAAACTCAATCGTCGCCAGATCATGCAACTCGCTGCCAGTGCTGGCGTGGGTGTGGCAGGATCTTCTTTGGGCTTGTCAAGTTTTGCGGCAGATGCGCTCACGGTGGGTTTCATTTATGTGGGCCCGCGCGACGATTATGGCTACAACCAATCGCACGCTGAGGCGGCAGCCATCATCAAAGCCATGCCTGGCATGAAAGTGGTAGAAGAAGAGAATGTGCCTGAGACCCAAGCGGTGCAAAAGACCATGCAGGGCATGATTTCTCAAGATGGTGCGAGCTTGCTCTTTCCCACTTCATATGGTTATTTTGACCCCCATGTGTTGGCCCTGGCCGGGAAGAATCCCAGTGTGCGTTTTGCCCATTGCGGTGGTTTGTGGACAGCGGGCAAGCACCCCACCAATGCGGGCAGTTTTTTTGGCTATATCGATGAAGGTCAATATTTGAACGGCGTGGTGGCAGGGCACATGTCCAAGTCTAAAAAAATTGGTTTTATTGCAGCCAAGCCCATTCCCCAAGTTCTCAGAAACATCAACGCCTTCACCATGGGCGCGCGCTCAGTGGATCCCAAAATCACCTGCACCGTGATCTTCACGGGCGACTGGGCCATGCCAGTGAAAGAGGCCGAAGCCACCAACAGCTTGGCCGATCAAGGTATTGATGTGTTCACCATGCACGTCGATGGCCCCAAGGTGGTGGTGGAGACTGCCGCCAAGCGCGGCGCGATGGTCTGTGGCTACCATGCCAACCAGTCCAAGTTGGCGCCTCAGGCCTACCTCACCGGTGCAGAGTGGAATTGGTCAACCGCCTACAAGATCATCATCGATGCGGCCAAAGCTGGCAAACCCCATCCCAACTTCGTTCGTGGTGGACTCAAAGAGGGTTTCATCAAAACGTCAGCCTATGGCCCCAGTGTCAGCGCTGCCGCCAAAAAGCAAGCCGACAGCGTGAAGGCCCTCATGATGAGCGACAAGTTCGATATTTTTGCAGGCGAATTGAAGGACAACACAGGCAAAGTGGTGATCCCCAAAGGCAAGAGCTTCAAGCAAACCGATGTTGAACTCGAGAGCATGGGCTACTTGGTCGAAGGCGTCATTGGCAAGATTTAACGCTTCCATGTTGAGCGAGTGAGTTTCTGAGATCAATTCTCTTGGACAAACTTTCTCAGATCTCGCCTTGGTCAACACACAGACTCCCACTGCTCGCGCAGTGGGAGTGTTGGGTGAACCTTTCTTGGAACATTGATCTTGACTTCATGATGCATGGATGGGACTTTTGGTGCAAGCGCTTTTGTGCTCAAAGCCAGTGATTTTTGATGCTGGTGAGCCATTGCATTGCAAATGGTTTCTTTCTCGTTGTTCTTGGTTTCACTGGACGCATCGTTGTGTATGACCAGGTGGCCAGCGCTAAAAAGGATCGGTGTGAAAGAGTTTTGGATTTCTTGGCTCGAAGGTTTGATGCTTCCCATCCTCTCGGTGGCTTTGGGAGTGCTGGCCTTTGGACTCTTTGCTTGGTTCGGGGGGTACTCACCCGTGCAGGTGTGGGCGCTCCTCTTCAAGGGCGCCTTTGGTGATGCATTCTCTTGGCAAAACTCCCTGCAGCGCGCTGCCCCCCTCATCCTCACGGGCCTGTGTGTGGCCATTCCTGCGCAAGCGGGACTCATCGTGATTGGCGGCGAAGGCGCCCTGGTGGTGGGCGGCTTGGCCTGTGCGGCCTTGCCTGTCTTTGTGAATGTTCCAGGCGGCCTGCTCGGGACCGCCGAGATTTTGCTTGCGTCTTTTTTGGCCGGTGGAGCCTGGATTTCCTTGGTGGGCTTGATGCGCCAATTCAAAGGCGTGAACGAGACCATCAGCAGTTTACTGATGAGCTATATCGCCATCAATTTGTTCAAGTTTGTGGTGGAGGACTTGATGCGAGACCCCGCCAGTTTGAACAAACCCTCGACCAAGCCTTTGGCCGACTCTTTGCTCATCGGTGGCATGTGGGGCTATGACGTGCACTGGGGCCTCCTGTGGGGCTTGGTGTTGTGTGTCTTGGCCTATCTGTGGCTTTCTCTCAGCACCCATGGTTTCGCCACCCGAGTGGTGGGGGGCAACCCCAAAGCGGCGCAGTTGGTCGGTTTGCCCGTCAACACCTTGGTGGTCGTGGCCTGCGCACTCGGGGGTGGTTGTGCGGGTTTGGCCGGTGGTATTCAAGTCGCTGCTGTCCACACCGCCGCCAATGCCTCCTTGATCGAGGGCCTGGGCTACACCGGCATTTTGGTGAGTTTTGTGGCGCGTCATCAGCCTCTCGCCTTGATTCCAGTGGCCATTCTCTTGGGGGGCTTTGGCGCAGCGGGCAGCATGCTGCAGCGCCACTTGGGACTGCCCGATGCCTCGGTTCACGTGCTCTTGGGGCTTGTGTTGGTGATCACCTTGGCCAGTGAAGCGTTTCGTGGTCGCTTGGGTGTGGCCATTCTCAAGCGTGAAGCAGTGAGCGTTGTTTGAATGAACACACTGCTCAACCCTGGTTTTTCTTTCATTCAACGAAAGGCTTGATTCCATGGACTTTGTATTGAACATCGGTGTGGCCATGATTGGAGGCGCCATTCGCGTGGGCACACCGTTTCTCTTTGTGAGCTTGGGAGAGTGCTTGACGGAAAAATCGGGTCGCATCAACTTGGGACTCGAAGGTGTGTTGGTCTTTTCGGCGATGGCCGGTTTTGCCGGTTCACACTGGAGCGGTGAGGCCTGGGCGGGCGTCGTGGCCGCGTGCTTGGCCGGCGGACTTTGGGGGCTCTTGCATGGGTTACTTTGCGCGATGCCGCGGGTCAATGACATTGCCATGGGCATTGGTCTCATGCTTTTGGGCGTTGGGGTGGCGTTTTACTTGGGCAAGCCCTTGATTCAGCCCCAAGCAGCGCTCCTCCAAGGCATTCCCCTGGGGGCTTGGAGCGAGAGTGTGCAAATTCAGTCCGCCCTCAACATCAATCCCTTGTTTCCCTTGGGTGCGCTGCTCGCCGTTGGCTTGTCTTGGGCACTGGGGCACACCCGACTGGGTCTTGAGCTCAGAATGGTGGGCGACTCGGCCGAGGCGGCCCGCACCTTGGGGGCGTCGGTGCAGGGTTTGCGGATTTTGGCCACCACCCTTGGGGGCATGATAGCAGGCATGGGCGGGGCATCGCTCTCGCTTTACTACCCCGGCAGTTGGAACGAGGGGCTCTCAAGCGGTCAAGGACTCATTGCGGTGGCGTTGGTCATCTTCGCACGGTGGAGTCCGATCAACTGCTTGTATGCGGCGCTCATTTTTGGCGGAGCTGGGGCGATTGGTCCCGCGCTGCAGTCGGTGGGCATCAGCAAGGGCTACAACCTCTTCAATGCCATACCGTATGCATTGACGTTGTTGATTTTGATCTTCACGTGCGCGCCCAATCGAACGATCAAAGGCTCGCCCTGTGAGCTCAGTGTTTCTAGATAAGGAGAAAACGATGAGTGGACTCGGTGGTTTGAACCCTTCCCCCAATGGGGTGGTGATGGGCTTGGTGCAATTGAAGTTGCCGGTGGTGGATACCCCAGCGCAACTCAAAGCGCAAACCCAAGTCATTTGTGACATGGTCGACAAGGCCAGAAGAAACCTCTCGGGCATGGACTTGGTCGTGTTTCCAGAGTACAGCTTGCACGGGTTGAGCATGAGCACGGCGCCTGAATTGATGGTGAGCGTTGATGGCCCCGAGGTCGCGGCCTTCAAGGCCGCGTGTGTTCGCAATCAAATTTGGGGATGCTTCTCCATCATGGAGGCCAACCCCCACGGCAACCCCTACAACAGTGGACTCATCATCAATGATCTGGGGCAGATTTGCCTGTACTACAGGAAACTCCATCCCTGGATACCGGTGGAGCCATGGGAGCCTGGCAATGTCGGTGTGCCCGTGTGCACCGGACCCAAGGGTTCTCGACTCGGCCTCATCATTTGCCACGACGGCATGTTCCCAGAGATGGCGCGCGAGGCCGCCTACAAGGGGGCAGAGATCATCATCCGCACGGCAGGATACACCGCACCGATTCGCCATGCCTGGTCCATCACCAACCAAGCCAATGCCTTTCAAAACCTGGCCGTGACCGCGAGTGTTTGCATGTGCGGCAGCGACGGCAGTTTTGACTCCATGGGAGAGGGGATGTTTTGCAATTTCGACGGCACTGTGATCACCCAAGGCGGGGGGCGTGCCGATGAGATCATCACCGCCGAAGTCAGACCCGATTGGGTTCGTGAAGCACGCAGTGTGTGGGGCGTGGAGAACAACATCTATCAGCTCTACCACCGAGGTTATGTGGCCGTGAAGGGCGGCGCCCAGGACTGCCCCTACACCTTCATGAAGGACATGGTTCAAGGTCAGTACAAGCTGCCGTGGGACCAGACCATTCAAGTCAAAGACGGCACGCCTTGTGGCTTTGCACCACCGACTCGCAGCTTCATGGGCGAGGAGAGCAACCCTTTCATGCCCAAGGCATGAGCCTGTACTTTGAGATCAACCAGAAAGCCCACCTCGGATGAGTGGCCCACGCAAGAGGCAAAAAATCCAAGGTGCCATTTGAGCAGTGTGTAAACCATCAGGAGACCAGCGCGTGACCACCATCAATGCCGACCCCTACCATTGGCCTTTTGACCAATCCATGAGTGCGCGCAATACCGCCCTTGTGATCATTGACATGCAAACGGACTTTTGCGGCATTGGCGGCTATGTTGACAAAATGGGCTATGACTTGAGCCTTACCCGATCCCCCATTGAGCCCATCGCCGCGCTGTTAAAGCGCGCGCGTGAGGTGGGACTCTCCGTCATTCATACCCGCGAAGGACACCGAGCCGATTTGTCGGATTTGCCGGCCAACAAACGCTGGCGTTCCCAGCAAATTGGTGCGGGCATTGGCGATGTGGGGCCGTGTGGTCGCATCCTGGTGAGAGGCGAGAGGGGTTGGGAGATCATTCCTGAGCTCAGCCCCAAGGCGGGCGAAGTCGTGATCGACAAGCCTGGCAAGGGATCGTTTTATGCCACCGATTTGGAATTGGTTTTGCGAAGTCGTGGAATTCAAAACCTGATCCTGACCGGTATCACCACGGATGTGTGTGTGCACACCACCATGCGCGAAGCCAATGACCGCGGCTTTGAGTGCTTGATGCTCGAAGATTGCACGGGGGCCACCGATTTGGGCAACCACATGGCCGCCATCAAGATGATCAAAATGCAAGGCGGTGTGTTTGGCGCCGTGGCCAGCTCGCGAGATGTGCTGCAATCCCTTGAGGGCTGGCAACGCTGGCCTGAAGTTTGAAGCTTCAAGAGTCGGTCGTGACCCCTTATTTTATTTGATGCGAAAGAATTGAACCCATGCGTGCACTTGAACTCGAGACCGTTGAACTCACCAAACGCTTTGGTGCCTTCACGGCGCTCGACCGCGTGAGCCTCAAGGTCAAACCAGCCACAGTTCACGCCTTGCTCGGTGAAAATGGAGCTGGCAAAAGCACCTTGGTCAAAACCGTGATCGGTTATCAACGCCCGGATGCTGGGCAGATCATGATCAACAACAAAGAGGTGACCATCGACACGCCGGCACAAGCCAGAGAAATTGGCATTGGCATGGTGTTTCAGCACTTCACGGTGATCCCAGGCATGACGGTGGCGGAGAATTTGCTGCTGGCCAAGGGGCATTTGACACCTGTCATCAATTGGCGAGAGGTCAACGAAGAATTGGAAGCGTTTGTGCAGAGCACGCCCTTTAAGCTCGCCTTGCACCGCACCCCAGATGGCTTGTCTGCCGGAGAAAAGCAAAAGCTAGAGATTTTGAAGCAACTCATCTTGAATCCGAGTTTGTTGATTTTGGATGAACCCACATCGGTGCTTACCCCACAAGAGGCCGATGAGATTTTGTTTGCCTTGAATGCCTTGGCCCATGAAGGGCGGTGCAGCATTATTTTGATCACCCACAAATTCAAAGAGGTGCTCACCTATGCCGACGACGTGAGCGTCTTGCGCCAAGGCCGACTGGTGGACAGTATGCCAGTGCGCATGACCTCATCGGCCCAATTGGCCTCTCTCATGGTGGGCGAGTCGCGCGTGGTGTTTGACTTGCCCCCAAGAGAGTCTTCCAGTGATGAGCCCGTGCAGCTCAGTATCGAGGACTTGGTGGTGGTGGGAGACCGAGGTGAGAGGGCAGTCGATGGTTTGAGCTTGCATGTGAGGGCCAGAGAAATTGTGGGCGTGGCCGGTGTCGCTGGTAACGGCCAAAAGGCCCTCATGCAAGCCTTGACGGGGCAGCGGCCCATTGAGAGCGGCTCACTCCAAGTGGCTGGCCAAGACTACCAGGCCACTCGAGGGCAAAACGCCTTGCAACGCGTTCGCAGTCTGCCCGAGGAGCCGCTACAAAACGCCTGCGTAAAAGATTTCAGCGTGAGCCAAAACATGGCCTTGAGGTTGTTTGATCAAGCGCCATTTTCTCGATTTGGTTTTTTGCGTTTTGCCGCCATGACCGAGTACGCCAAAGGACTCATTGCGCAGTTTCACGTCAAAACCCAAAGTCCCCACTCGGCCATCGGTCAATTGTCGGGTGGTAATGTGCAGCGCGCCGTCTTGGCCCGAGAGCTCTCAGAGACCGCGCGTTTGCTCTTGGTGAGCAACCCGGTGTTTGGACTTGATTTTGCGTCGGTCTCAGAAATCCACCACCGTTTGTTGTCGGCGAGAAATAGCGGCACGGCAGTGCTTCTCCTGAGCGAGGACTTGGACGAGTTGCTGCAAATGTCGGACCGCATCTTGGTCATGGTCCAGGGCAAAATCGTCTTTGAAGTCGAGCGCGAGAGAGCCGATCGACAAGTCATCGGAGCTTACATGGGAGGGGATTTCAGACCCGCCGAGCAGCCAGTGCAAAGTTCAACCGATGCCATGTTCTCCAATGCTGTGCATTGATGTCCATTGATGTCCACTCCTCTCCACTCCTGTCCACTGACCCGTAGCCCACGATCCTTGCTCACCCCCACCCCCATGACCGAACTCACCGCTCAACCCTATCCCTTTGCCTTTGAGCTGTCGCACACGGCGCTCATGATCATTGACATGCAACGCGACTTTGTCTTGCCTGGTGGCTTTGGTGAGAGCTTGGGCAATGATGTCTCGCGTTTGGCCAGCATTGTGCCCACTTTGCAAGACATCCTCCATGCTTGGCGCCGTGCCAAGGGGCTCGTGGTGCACACCCGTGAAGCGCACTTGCCAGACTTGAGCGACTGCCCAAACGCCAAACTTCACCGCGGCCAGCCCAGCCAAAAAATTGGGGACGTCGGCGCCATGGGCCGTCTGCTCATTCGAGGTGAGTGGGGCAGTGACATCATTGATGAGCTCAAGCCCGTGGAGGGAGAGATCGTCATCGATAAACCTGGCAAGGGCGCTTTTTACAACACCCCTTTGCTAGAAAGCCTCAAGCGCCACGGCATCACCCATCTCGTGATCACCGGGGTCACGACTGAGGTGTGTGTGCAAACCACCATGCGCGAGGCCAACGACCGCGGTTTTGAATGCGTGCTCATGGAAGACGCCACGCAGAGTTATTTTGAGAAATTTTGGCTCAGCACCTTGGAGATGGTTCGCGCACAAGGTGCAATTGTCGGGTGGACTGCCACGAGTCGAGATCTTTTATCGGCCTTACAGAGTATGACGCCATGACACTCAACGCCACCACGAGTACAAGCGAGAGTTCAAGCGAGAGTTCAAGCGAGAGCACGAGCACGCTTGTGCCCAACTCAATCGATTTGCCCCTCACCATTGTCCAGTGGCTCGAGCGCTATGAGCGCAATGGGGTGTCGCCGCGCACCCTCTTGACGCAATGGCTGGCCATTGACCGCACGGGCGATGTGGCATGGATTTACCGCGCAAGCCTTGAGGACTTGAAGCCGCAACTCGATTACCTTGAAGGGCACTCCCCCCAAGATTTGCCGCTCTTTGGGGTGCCTTTTGTGGTCAAGGACAACATCGATGTGAAGGGCTGGCCCACCACGGCCGCTTGCCCCGCCTTTGCGTATACCGCGCAGAGCCACGCTGCGGTGGTGCAAGCCTTGCAAGCTGCAGGAGCGGTGTGTGTGGGCAAAACCAATATGGATCAATTCGCCACAGGCTTGGTGGGCACACGCTCGCCATTTGGCGCCGTTCCCAATAGTTTCAATCCCGAGTATGTGAGCGGTGGGTCGTCGTCTGGCTCGGCGGTGTTGGTGGCCCGAGGTGTGGTGCCGTTTTCACTGGGAACGGACACGGCGGGCTCGGGTCGTGTGCCGGCCGGTTTGAACAATATCGTGGGCTTCAAACCCAGTCCTGGCAGTGTCCCCATGGCCGGTGTGGTCCCCGCGTGTCGCTCACTGGATGTGGTGTCTATTTTTGCCTTGACCGCGCTGGATGCGTCGCGCGTGATGTCTTGCATGAAAAGCGCTGGGGATGAGCCGCTTTTTCAGCCCTATACCGCACAAGTGGGTTGGTTTCCTCAGCCCCAAGGGCACATGAGAGTTGGCATTCCCAAGACCAGTTATTGTGATCCGAGCTTGGGCTTTGATCAAAGCCATGCCCAGAGTTTGGAGCATGCCAAGGCATTGGGCTTTGAGTTGGTGGAAGTGGATATGGGGCTCTTTTTTGAAGCGGCAGCCTTGCTCTACGACGGCGCCTTTGTGGCTGAGCGCTTCGCCGCGATTGAGCCCATGGTGAAATTGCACGCCCAGCAAATGGATCCTGTGGTGAGGCAAGTGATTGAGGGTGCTCAAAAGTACTCTGCCGTGGATGCGTTCAAAGCCCGCTACAGGGTGGAGGAAATTAGGCAAGAAATCCAAGGGGTTTGGCAGAACTTGGATGCCTTGATGGTACCCACGGTGGTCACGTGTCCGAGCATGAAAGCCGTGGCCCTGGACCCCATTGGTAAGAACTCGGAATTGGGCCGTTTCACCAACTTTGTGAATTTCTTGGGTCAAGCGGCCGTGGCCTGCCCCTCGGGGATCGCGAGCAGTGGCTTGCCCTTTGGGGTGACCTTCATCGCCCCCAATGGCTATGACCGCGCCTTGTTGGAGTTGGCACACCTTTGGGAGCGAAATTGGGTGCACACCTTGGGCAGCACAGGCAGCCCTGTGAGCAATTCTGAAGGGACCCTCTCGCTCGCTGCTCCCCAACCCCACTCAGCGCCCACGCTTTTATTGGCCGTGGTCGGTGCTCATCTGTCTGGCATGCCCTTGAATGGACAACTGATTGAGCGCGGTGCAAGACTTGTCAGCACCACTCGCACCTCAGCGAACTATCAACTCTATGAATTGGCCGCCACAAGCCCAAGAAAGCCTGGACTTTTTCGCACCCAAGAGGGTGGGGTGAACATTGAGCTTGAAGTCTACGAGATGGCCTTGTCGCAATTGGGATCATTCTTAACCCTCATTCCCGCGCCTTTGGGTCTGGGGCAAGTCGAACTCGAGTCTGGGCAATGGGTTCACGGATTCATCTGTGAAGGCGTGGCGCAGTCGAGCGCCAAAAACATCAGTGAGCACGGCGGTTGGCGCCACTACCTGTCCTCGCTTGATGCGTAGAGATTTGGAAAATGCTTGGGTTGAAGGGGCACGACATCAACCGGTCCATTGGAGTGAGGTTGTAAGTCAGTAGGAATGTGAGTCATGAAGTCAGTCATTGCGTCAGTAAGTAAGTAAGTAAGCAAGAAAGAAAGAAAGAAACAATACAAGGAGCTTCGGTATGGGTTCGGTGGGAGACTTGTGGCTGGTTGACTTGCCAATATCCAAGTGCATGATCATGACAATGAGCATGAGAACGCGCATGAGAACGCGCATGATAACGCGCATGCATCTGGATTCAGATTTGCTGTTGCGCTCTCTTGCCTGACAAATCCAATTGATCAACCATGACCGACGCATTGCCCATCCTTTCCCATGGGGTTCAGACCCGGAAAAAGGCTGTCTCACTGTCGAACCAAACGTACGATGAATTAAAGCACCTCATCTTTGAGTTTCAGCTCTTGCCAGGGGAGATGTTGTTTGAAAATCAATTGAGTGAGGTGCTCAAGGTCAGTCGCACACCGCTCAGACAAGCCTTGCAGCGACTCGAGCACGAAGGTTTTTTGGTCTCACGCCCCAAAATTGGCTGGCAAGTCGCGCAATTGGATTTCGAGGTTTTGGACGAGCTCTATGACTTTAGGATACTCACAGAAAGCCATGCCATCGAGGTCCTTTGCAAATCTGAACATCCCCGAGACTTGCTGCAAGATTTGTGCAACATTTGGCTCGTCCCAGAGGTCGACCGACTACATGATCCCATCGAGGTGGGACAACTCGATGAAGAGTTTCACGCCACTTTGCTCAAAGCCGCGGGCAACAGAGAGATGGCCAAAACCCACTTTGAGATCACCCAACGCATCCGCATCATTCGACGACTTGACTTCACCAAGGCGTCTCGCATCCATGAAACCTATCGCGAGCATGGGATGATTTTGACGGCCATCTTGGGCAGTCGAAAAAGCGAGGCCATTCGACTGCTCAAGGCCCACATCGAACA
The DNA here is from genome assembly GCA_903838355.1 of uncultured Burkholderiales bacterium. Taxonomy (GTDB): domain Bacteria; phylum Pseudomonadota; class Gammaproteobacteria; order Burkholderiales; family Burkholderiaceae_C; genus Limnohabitans. Next base: position 59,095 of record CAILYC010000034.1, read on the forward strand.
AAGCAAAATTGAGGTGAGAAAAATCACCCTGTCCATGCTCTTTGATGCGAAAGAGACCAAGCTCAGGGCTTGAATGGGCTTTCGGCGAGGAGATGGCCAAATACAAACACAAATCCAATGGATCAAAGGTATTTCAATCGGCGTTCATGAGCATCCCCTCGGGCTGCACTATGTTGGTGCTTGGGGTGTTGGGTGGTGGTGGCTCCTTTGACGCTGGGCTAGATTTTTTATTCATCTTGGTGCAAACACCTCACCTGTTCAGGATCTTATTTAAAAAATTCAACGTCGCGCACACCACGACTCGAACCATTACTGCTGTTACTTCAAGCACTCGTTTAGACGCTGAGGATGAGGGCAGGGGTTCTTTGGGTGCGTGTTCTTGGGCCTCAACGACATCGGTTTCTCCTCGAGAGTGAGCGCTGAGCCATAGACATCATGGTCGCCCAAGTGAGTTGATGACGATTCAGTGACAGTCTTTGCACGCGTTCGAAGGCGATGCACGCCGCGTGAATATCTCGGCAAAATTGGTTTTGGCTCACAGCAAGGCACACTATTTGCATTGTGGTGTTCTTTGGGAGCAATACCATGAATGCAAACGATCCTCAAATTTACACCTGCTCACTCCTCCAAGCCCGGGCATCGATCGATTGGATTGCTCTGTACAAGCGCTCACGTGCCACTGGGCTTGAAGTTGCTCGTCAAGCATCGAGCCAGTCCACCCCACCCAGCAGCACATCCGCTTGGGGGTTTTGGGCGTGGCCGAGCTTTTCGACCATGTCCAAATCACAGCCTGTCCAAGCGATTGGATAAAGCAGTGCTTGGCTCACAGACTCCCAATCATGAATTTTTTTTATAGTGTGCTTGTCCTTTGAATGATTCATCTCTGGTCTCAAGCCTTCATGCCAATTGGATAGTCGCCAATCCTGGGCGTGAGCCCACACGCGAACACCACACGCTCACTTGGCAAGGCGGGAGTGTCTTGGCCGTTGAAGCCACTGCACAAAGCGTGCTCAACAGCGAGCACAGCATCGTGTGCCCCACCTTGTCCAACGCCCATGATCATGCTCGCTCTTTGCGAGCGAGCACGTTGGGTGCGCATGACAAGCCTTTGGAGAGTTGGTTGTCCTTCATGGGACTCCTGCCTGGGGTGAGTCCTTATTTGGTTGCAGCTTGTGCGTTTGCAAGAAGCCTCAAAGGTGGCGTGAGTACATTGATGGTGCACTACACCCGGCAACAAGGCGGCATGTCCTATGTGCAAGAAGCCCTGGAGGTGGCCAAAGCGGCCAAGGATGTGGGTGTGAGCATTGGCTTTGCGGTGGCCATGCGAGACCAACAGGGTCTGGCCTACGCGCCGGACGCTCAAGTGCTCCCTTTTTTAAACGAGGCGCATCGCGATCAACTGCTCGAGCGCATGGGTCCGCCCAAGATGAGTGTGGCCCAGCACCTCGAGCGCTTGCATGAAACTGCTGCAGCGCTTGAAGACCCGGCCAGCGGCTTCAATTCATGGGTGAACGTGCAGTATGGACCCAACGGCGTGCAGTGGTGTTCGCCCGAGCTCTTGGGCGCCATTGCCAAGGCCAGTGAGCGCGATGGCCGGGGTGTGCACATGCATTTGCTGGAGACGCGCTATCAGCGCGAATGGTCCGATCATCATCACCCACATGGTGTGGTGAAATATTTGGACGATTTGGGTCTATTGAGCCCACGGCTGACCTTGGCGCATTGCACTTGGGCAAGAGAAGATGAACTCGACTTGTTGGCCCAAAGGGGTGTCACGATTGCGGTGAATGCCAGTTCCAATTTGCACTTGCACTCGGGCATTGCCAATGTGGCGCAAATGATCCGTTGCGGCTGTCGTGTGGCCATGGGGCTCGATGGCTTGGCCTTGGATGAGGACGATGACGCTTTCAAGGAATTGCGCTTGAACTCCTTGCTGCACAACGGTTGGGGCTTTGAGCATGCGCTCAGCTTGGAGAATTGGTGGGATTTCGCCTGCGTGAATGCCAAGCGCTCCATCATGGGCAAGAAAGCGGGCGAGCTGCAGTTGGTGGGTGCATTGCGTTCGGGTGCATCGGCAGATTTTTTAACCTTCGACATCTCCCGCTTGGACGACGAGGAGGGCATCGTGCCTGGGGTCGATCCGATGCAAAAAATTCTGGCCAGAGCGGTGCAGGGTCACATCGACCGGGTGGTGGTGAGGGGGCGCGAAGTGGTGCGGGGCGGCCATGTCGTCTCCATCGATGAGGTTGCGGCCAAGAAGGAATTGTTCCAAGCCTATAAGAGCGCCATCGCCCGTGACCCCGCTTGGCCTCAGTGGCAAGCAGCCCTCAATGAGTACCACCACGGCATTCGAAATTTCTACACCCAGGGACAGTGGTTGGGGTGTTGTTGAGACTTTCAGCGCCAGGCGCGATTCATCGAGTTGTTTTTGAAAGGCTTATTTTATGTTGTTGACTTCGATTCAAAACGCAATGACTCATCAGGCAAACCGTTGTCGCGCTTTGACGTCCACATTGGCGCTGGGCTCATTGATCTTCGTGGGGTTGGGGGGAGTGGCGCCACAGCAAGCGCAGGCCCAAACACCGGGTGTGAAGATCAAGTTTGTCCTTGACTGGAAAATCCAAGGCGTTCATGCCTGGTTTTATTGGGCCCGTGACAAGGGGTTCTTCAAAGATCAGGGCTTGGATGTGGACATTGACCAAGGCAGCGGCTCAGCCGCCACGGTCATGAAAGTCATGTCCGGTGCCTACCAAGCTGGTTTTGGGGACATGAATGCCATCATTCAAAACGCATCTGTGAAACCCGGTGAGGCGCCGGTTATGGTTTACATGATGTACAACAAAGCACCTTTTGCGCTCATCAGCAAAACCTCCAGCGGCATCAAGTCGATCAAAGATCTTGAGGGCAAGACCCTGGGGTCTCCGGCCGGAGCCGCAGCCCTGGCGCTTTTCCCAGCACTGGCCAAGAAAAACAACCTGGATGAGAAGAAGATCACTTGGATCAACATGGCGCCGAGTCTTCAAGAGCAGATGATGCTTCAAGGCCAAGTGGACGCGTCGGCGGTGTTTTCTGCGACGAGCTACATGAATTTGGTCGCGCAAAACATCGATCCTGACAAAGATATCCACTGGATTTTTTACAATGATTTTGGGTTGGACTTGTACTCCAATGGCATCATGGTCTCGGCCAAATTGCTCAAAGACAATCCCAAAGCAGTGTCTGGTTTGGTGCGGGCCATCAACAGCGCCTTTAAGGACTGCGTGAGCCATGTGCAAGCGTGTGTGGACAACTTGGGGGTCAATGAGCCACTGATCAACAAAGAGATTGAAAAGCGCCGCATGATCTATGTGCTCAGGAGCTCCATTCTGAGTCCTGAGAGTGCTGAAATTGGCTTAGGGGATGTGAAGGACTCGAGAATGAGCAACGCCATCGCTCAAATCGGTCAAAGCTATGATTTGCAGCGCTTGCCCGCTGTCTCCGAGGTGTTCAACCGCTCGGCCCTTCCCTCCAAAGAAGAGCGGGTCTTCAGTCCCAAATTAAATTGATGTCGCCCATGAGGCGGCTTGTTCTTGACTGAGCCACGCCGCTCCTCTTACCCCAGAAGAGTCGCCATGCGCGGCTTTCAAAATGGGAGTGTGGCTGCCTGAATAAAAAGAGTAACTGGCGAGCTTGGACTGCAAAGGCGCGTATATTTCATCGACCAAACTCATTCCACCTCCCAATACAATGCAGTCGGGGTCCACAATATTGACCACGCCTGACAAACCCCTGGCCAAGCGATCAATGTAGCGCGCCAAACTGAGCTGTGCGCTTGAGTGGCCCAACCGCGCAGCTTCAACAATCTGCGGGGCTTTGAGTGACTCGCCACTCACCCTGAAGTGATCCTCCTCAAACCCCGTGCCACTGACAAAGCGTTCCATGCAACTGGCTTTGCCACACCAGCACGGGGGGCGGCCTCGCTCGACAGGATCGGCCCACGGCAGGGGTGTATGTCCCCATTCACCACCCAAACGGTTCGCGCCACTCCAAATGCGCCGCTCGTGCACAATGCCGCCGCCACACCCCGTGCCAATGATGACGCCAAAGACCATGGCCTGTCCTTGTGCGGCACCATCCATTGCCTCGCTCAGCGCAAAGCAGTTGGCGTCGTTTTGAACATGCACTTGGCAAGCCAGTCGGCGGCCGAGGTCTTGCGCCATGGCTTTGCCATTGAGGACCAAAGAGTTGGAGCCTCGCACGCGTTGGCTCCTCGCATCCAGTGAGCCTGGTAGCCCCACCCCGACAGCTTGAGGCCAAGGTATTTGGAGGGCTTGGGTGCATTGCGTGACCAAGGTGTGGATGACCTCCAAGGTCGCCTCATAGTCTCCTTGGGGTGTGGGCAGTCGTTCCCGGTAGACCATTGCAGGCCGAGCAGGGGGAGGCGAGGTGTGCAGGGCACAGATCTCAATCTTGGTGCCTCCCACGTCCAGACCCATGAACACCTGGCCAGGAATGGATGCGGTAGCACCAAATGGGGTCAATTGAGAGCTTGGGATGGTCATGGGGTGAAGTTTAAAAGCACTGGAGAGCTTTGTCATAGAATTGGGAAACTTTTTTCAAGACCAGTCTCTAAGGAACCAAGACATGAACACACCAGTAGCCAACCGTCCCGGCAAAGTCCCCTACCGCCGTATCGCCACGGAAGAGGCGTTTGCGCCCCAAGAGATGCTCGACATCTATAACAAGATTTTGGCCAAAGGGGACGTGGATATTGGTTTTAAAAACCTGATGGGCTTTTACATGAGCTCACCCAGCGAGCGTGCCCAGCACATCATGCGCGGCCTCCTCGACTTGGACCAAGTCCGCATTCAGCACATGGATGACACCGGCGTTGACGTTCAAGTCATTGCCCTCACGTCGCCTGGTGTGCAAATCATGGACAAGGAGACTGCGGTTGCTTTCACACCCACGGCCAACGATATTTTGGCCGAAGCCGTTCGCCGTCACCCCACGCGTTTTGTTGGAATGATTGCCGTGGCCCCCCAGGACCCGAGTGCTGCAGCCAAAGAAATTGAGCGTGGCGTCAATAAGCTGGGAATGAACTCGGTCGTGATCAATTCACACACCCATGGTGAGTATTTGTCAGACCCCAAGTTTTGGGAGATCTTTGAAGCGGCCGAAGCGCACGACACCCCCATTTACTTGCACCCCAACGCTTTACCGAAAAACATGATCATGCCGTTCTTAGAAGCGGGTTTGGATGGCGCCATTTACGGCTTTGGTGTGGAGACAGGCTTGCATGCCTTGAGGATCATGACCTCAGGCGCTTTGGACCGTTTTCCCAAGCTTCAAATCATCATCGGTCACATGGGCGAGGCCCTGCCTTTTTGGGCCTATCGCTTGGACTATATGCACGCAGCGACCGTCAAGTCCAAGCGCTATGACTCCATGAAGCCTGTGGGCAAAAAACCCAGCGAGTACTTGAAGTCCAACTTCATCATCACCAACTCTGGCGTGGCGTGGGAGCAAGCCATCAAGTTCACCCAGGATTTTATCGGGGTCGACCGTGTCATGTACGCCATGGACTACCCTTACCAGTTCTCCGTTGACGAGGTGCACACCCTGGACGCCATGAAAATGGACGCCGCCGACAAGATGGCCTTCTTCCAAACCAATGCTGAGCGCGTCTTCAAGATCCCTCATTTGAAGGCTTGATTGCAAGACCCCAAGACCATCCCCTGGGCAGACCGACTCACCACCATTAAGGGCTCGAGACATGACCAAAGAGAGTGACAAAGACATCGCAGACACCTTGTACTCGAGCTATGAGTTGATCCTTAAAATCAAGGATCAATTCATCGACTTTGATGAGTTCAGGCCTCAAGTGCCTGAACACACCCCTGCGGTGGCACCCAACCCCAAGGCCAGCAAGGAAGAAAAAGAACAGGCCTTGGAAGTGGAGCATGAGCGGCATGCCGTCTATGAAGCGCACCTTCACAGTTGGCAAAAAAAGCATGCCGACTTGAGTCAGGAGTTTGACGTTCTGGGTAAAAAAATAGAGCACTTGGTCAAAGCGCTCACGCGCCACCACACCAGCGCGGCCGACTTGCTCCAAGAGATGGAGAACATCCGCACCTACAAAATTCTCTCGGGTGAGGCTTATCTGTTGGGGGCGATTTTGCCTCTGAAGGCAAAGAAGTAAGCGCTAGTGGACGCCCACTTTAGGACTCCAAGCTTTGGAGTAAATTCTCGGCGTTGAGCGGCATGTTGTAAATCCGTGCTGAGATTGCTTGACTCACCGCATTGGCCAAGGCCGCTGCGGTGGGGCCGATGGAGCATTCCCCAGCGCCAGAACTCGGACTGTTCATGGGGTCAATGAGGCTCACCTTCAGGGTGGGCGTCTGCCCAAACCGAGCGATGGGATAGTGTGCCCAGTCTTTGGAGCGTACCCCGTCAAGCCCCAACTGCGCTTGCTCCAAGAGCGTCAAACTCATGGATTGTATGGCGCCCCCTTCAATTTGATTGTTCGCGCCATCTTCGTGCACCACTTGCCCAATGTCGGCGCAGAGGTCGAGGCTCATGACTTGAACGGTTTCGCTCACTTTTACATGGGCCACCACGGCGCAGTAAGCACTTGAGTTTTTGTATTTTGCAAACCCCAGGCCCCAGCCTTCGCCGTCCAGGCGTTCTCTTGCGCTCAGGGCAGACCAATTGGACATCTGGGCCACGCGAGCGAGGACTGCGCGCGCGCGCGGATCCTTCAGATTGTTCAACCGAAAGGTCAGTGGATCCATGTTCAGGCGTTCGGCCAAGAGGTCGATGACCGACTCCAAGGCGAAGACATTCACTTGCGCCCCCAGGCTTCTCAACGCAGAGACCCGAAACGGTGTGCTCAGTACCCGGTGGTTGTAGACAGCCCAGTTTGGGATGTCGTAGAGGGGAACGGCATTGCGCTCGGCGCCTCCCCCGTTTTGCAGCGGCGCATTGACCGCCACCAAAATGGGGGCCGCGTGAACGCTTTGATCGACTTGCCAAGCGCCCAAGAGCGCGGGGGTGCTCTCGCGCCCGGGGCGCGTGCCATGCCCTTGGCTCCAGAGGTCGGTCTCCCAAGACAGCAGTTGACCGCTCTCGGAGGCTGTGGCGGTGATCTTGACCGCCATGGCCGCACTCATGGGCGAGAGTCCCAACTCGTCTTCGCGCCGCCACTGCACGCGCACCCAGTATTCGGGCTTAAAGCGAGCGAGCCAAGCGGCATCGTAGGCCACATCATCGGCGCCATTGTGACCGTAGCAACCCGCACCCGCGTGGTGCTCAACCGTCACGCTTTGTTCTGGCAGGCCAAATGCAAGCCCCAAGTCTCGGCGCAGGTTGTAAATGCCTTGTGAGTGTGAAATGACTTCAAGTTGACTGGGTTCACCATGAACTTTGTCATCTCCACGCCAACGTGCCCAGGCGGTGGACAGTCCAATTGAGGCGTGTTGCACAAAGGGACGGGTAAAGCTTGCTGTCACGCTCACCGCTGGGCCTTGAAGGTCTGAGGGTGAAGTGGTCGTCGAGGACACGCGGGCGGTATAGGGGCCAACGCCTTGGCTTGTGATGGTTTGGCTCTCCAAGGGTTGGGCCTGCAGCCAATCCCCAATGTGTTGGTTGTTTTGTAGCTCACTTGGAATGGCGCTCAGGGACTCGTCCCAAAGCGATTCCAACTCAAGCAGTGCGGCGCAGCGCGTCAAGTCGTGTTCGCTTGAAGCCAACACGCCGACCAGGGCACCGTCGTAAACCACCCGCTCAATGCCGGAGATGTTGAGTGCCAAGCGCTCAAAGCGACTCAAGCGCTCGGGGATCAATTGCCCCTTGAGTGTTCTGGGGTGCAGCACCAGGCCCCAGGACATCTGGGGCTTGACCAGGTCTTGGATGTATTCAAACTGCCCCATGATTTTTTGGGCAATGTCTTGTCTTTGCGTGAACGCTGGACTCTTATTGAGAAGGAGGACATCGGGATTGTCATGCGTTGGCTTTGTGGGCAGGGCTTGAAGGGAGACCGTCGCATCCAAGAGGGCATCGGTGATGAAGGAGACGAGTTGGGCGCTGTGCGCGCCCGCCTTGAGTTGTCCGTCTTTTATGAGAACCGCCTCTTTGGCCACACAGCGCTGTTGGGCGTAGACCTGGAGGCAGGCTTCGCGCACATACGCACACACGTGGCGCACGGTCGCACCCGAGTCTTGAACGGAAAGTGAGCCCGAGGTCACGGCTTCATCGGGAGAGCGTGTCGTGTTCGCCGCCAAGGCCTTGACCCCTGAAGGACTCAGACCCAATTCATCGCAGGCAATGCGCATGAGGGCATGAAGAATGCCTTGACCGATCTCGACCTTGCCTGTGTGGATTTGAAGCTCACCAGTGGGCGAGAGGTCCAGCCAATCGCGCACCTTGGGTTTTTTTTTCAGATTGCTCAGGACCGAGGAACTCGGAGTGGTGGAGACTGCATGCTGGGTGGTGTTCATGAACCTAACCCTAACCCTTGAATGGAGACTGAATTATTGGTGTTGGTGCAGGCTTGACCCGAGGCCAACAGCACGGCCTTGATCACCCGTTCGTGCACGCCGCAGCGGCACAGGTTGTCCTTCAAGGCCTCTTCAATCTGAGCGCGCGTAGGCTTGGCGTGTTGCTGCAACAAGGCGGTGGACTGCATGATGATCCCACTTGTGCAAAAACCACACTGCGCGGCTTGTTGTTCAATGAACGCCGCTTGCAAAGCGTGGGGCGTGCCACTTTGTGCTAAACCCTCGAGCGTGGTGATGTGCGCGCCTTCCAAATCGCTCACCCAAGTCTCACATGCGAGGATGGCCATTTGGCCTTTGAGCACGGTGCAAGCCCCACATTGGCCTTGTCCGCAACCGAGTCGCGTGGCTTTGAGGCCAAGTTCGTGGCGCAATACATCCAAGAGGGTGCGGTCGTGTCCGTTCGCATCTTTGGCGTTGGCGAGTGTGACACCCACGCCATTGAGGGTAAACTGCAATTGGGTGTTCATGGGCTAGGCTTCTTTGAAGATAGAAGAATGTTTCAAAGGGCGGCAAAGGTAAGACTCAGATGTCGCCTGTGAAGACGCAACTCAATCGGCCTTGATGCCGGCAGACTTGACGATCGCGGCCCATTTGTTCACATCGGCCAGTAAAAATTTATCAAACTCGGCCGGGCTCATCAGCATGGGGTAAGCCCCTTGCGTGGCCCAAAGGTCCTTGACATCGGGCCTGCTCACGATTTTGACAATGACTTGATTGAGCTTGTTGATGATGTCGATGGGTGTGCCTTTGGGGGCCATGAGGCCAAGCCAAATGGTGGCCTCAAACTTGGGGACCCCCGACTCGGCCAATGTAGGGACATTGGGCATGATGGCCGAGCGGCTATGTCCACTGGTGGCAATGGCACGCACTTTGTTGTTTTTGACAAACTCGGACATGGTGGTGATGGCATCAAACATCATGTTGACTTGGCCACCTATCAAATCGGTTCTGGCGCCTGAGCTGCCTTTGTAGGGAATATGAAGCAGGTTCACGCCGGCCAATGCATTGAAGAGTTCACCCGCCATGTGGTAAGGCGTTCCAGTCCCAGAGGACGCAAAATTCAGCAAGCCAGGCTTGGACTTGGCCAGTTTGATGAGATCGGCCACATTGTTGACAGGCAGTGAGGGATGAACCACCAAGACCAAATCGGAGTAGTTGATCGGAACAATTCCAACGAAGTCGCGGGTGAGCACGAAGGGTTTATTGGGCACCAAGGACTCGTTGACGGTTTGCGTGTTGGACATCATGAGCAAGGTGTAGCCGTCAGCAGCGGACTTGGCCACAAAGTCGGTGCCAATGATCGAGCCCGCTCCTGGGCGGTCCTCCACCAAAAAGGTCTGGCCCAGTTCGTCTTGTAGTTTTTGCGTTAAAAAGCGCGAGTAGTTGTCTGCCACGCCACCCGAGGCGAAGGGGACAACGATCTTGACGGGTTTGGTGGGGTAGGTCTGGGCTGTCACCCAGGCGGGTAAGAGTGCGAGACTCATGAGGGCGGCCAGGACCGAGGCGCAGCGTTGTCGAATGGAGAAAAGTGTTTTCATGTCATGACCTTGTAGACGTTATGGTGGGCTGAGCGGGTGTGCTTTGGGGTGTGAATTGGGGTGTGAATTGTTGGTGGATTCTATTTTTCTATCTCTTTTGCTGAGATTGTAGTCTTGCAAACGGCGGCAACCCAGTTGCAATACGGTTGAAATACGGATGAAATACGGTTGTGCTAACAGGGCTCTGCTCAATGAAGGGGACTCCATAAACTGCGACCTCACTCAAGCCTAAGCAGCAGCCAATAGGAAACGGTAAGCCTGTGGCCACATCGGCGCTCAAAAGCTTGATTGTGCTCGACCACTTTCGTGGTCAGCATTCTGCGCTAAAGAATCTAACAACATGAATCCCTCCAAGAACTGGCAATGTTGAAATTGACGCAAGTCACTCATATCAAGGAATTTTCACTCTTATGAATGGCACCAGATCCTTATCCAAAGGACCAGCTGCCGGTTTTCAAGCCGTGAATTGGCGGCTTGTTTGAAGAGGAGTGGGGGCACCCGGAGTTGCCCCCAGATCTGCCTTATAGATCAAAGAAGTCGCCTTTTTTGAGGCCCAACGCCTGCGCCAAGTCGTGGCCTGAGACCTTTTGTCCATTGGCAGCTTTGCCTTTGAGGATCTCAAGTTGACCACCCTGGCACGCCACCCACAAGGCGCTGTCGGTCACATGCGTGATTTCGCCAGGCTTGCCACTGACACTGCCAAAGGTGGGGCTCAAGTGTTTGCGGGTGTCAAAGAATTGAACCTTTTCACCCTTGAGCAAGCACCAAGCCCCTGGGGCGGGGTTGGCCGCGCGAATCAAGTTGTAGAGATGATGGATGTGCAAGCCCCAGTGCAACTGCGCGGCTTGGGCATTGAACCAGCCCTCGTAATTGGCGTGGGACTCGTCTTGGATGTGTTCTTGGTGCAGGCCCGCTTTGACCAAATCGGCTGCCTCCAAGAGAGCTTGGACCCCCATGGGGAACAAATGATCAAAATAGACTTGGCCCAGGGTGTCGTCGGGTCCAATGCGCACCTTTTTTTGCAAAATGACAGCGCCCTCGTCCAAGCCGTCACTGGGCCTGAAAATCGTGAGCCCTGTCTCTTTTTCGCCTTGGGCAATGGCCCAATTGATGGCACTGGGTCCTCGGTATTTGGGCAGAAGTGAAGGGTGGTATTGGATGGTCCCCAAGGGCGGCGTCATCACCAACTCCTGGGTGACAAATTGCAGCACATAGGCCATCACGCAAATTTCGGCGCCACTGTTTTTCATCCACTCGATGGCATCTGCGCCTCTCAAATTGGGCAACTGAATGGGCGTGATCCCCCGCGCTATGGCGCCCGCCTTCAAGGCGTCGGGTTTACTGGACTTGGGGTTGTCGGGCGCGCAAAATACCGCCACCACCTCGTCACCTCGGTCAAGAAAGGCGTCCAATGCGGCGCGACCGAAATCAGCGCTGCCGATCAATGCAATTTTCATGGGAAAAACACCTCTTCTGCCAAAAATGAAGGGTTCAGCCCCCGAAGTCCATCAAGGGCCCAAGGGGCTACAAACCCCCAAGTGGCCATTTTAGTGGGCTTGTCTACTTAGAGGGAAATATCCACCTAGGGTTGTCCCTAGGTGGATAAATGCGCGTTGTCACAAGGTCTGGAATTGTGAAAGATTTGTTTATACTGAATGTTGGGCAACCCGAGTGGTTTGAATGGGGAACAAGTCCCTTGTTCTCATGGTGTTAGCAGTGCCCGGAACCCTTTACTGGAGACCTTTTGATGAGCCAAGAAAGCCAAACCCCCGAGGGCAGCGCAGCCCAAACCATTGATGGTTTTCACTTGGTCATTGAGGCCTTGAAGCTCAATGGCATCAACACGATCTTCGGCCTGCCAGGTATTCCCATCACCGATTTGACGCGCTTGTCGCAAGCCGCGGGCATGCGGGTCATCTCCTTTCGCCACGAACAGCATGCCGGCAACGCGGCGGCGGCGGCCGGTTTTTTGACCCAAAAACCCGGCATTTGCTTGACCGTCTCAGCGCCAGGATTCTTGAACGGCTTGACGGCGCTTTCCAACGCCACGGTGAACTGCTTTCCCATGATCTTGATCAGTGGCTCGAGCGAGCGCGAGATCGTTGACTTGCAGCAAGGCGACTACGAAGAGATGGATCAACTCGCCATTGCCAAGCCGCTTTGCAAGGCCGCTTACCGGGTCTTGCATGCACAAGACATTGGGATTGGTATCGCCCGCGCCATTCGCTCCGCCTTGTCTGGCAGACCCGGAGGCGTCTATTTGGATTTCCCCGCCAAGCTCTTTTCTCAAGTGATGGAGCACACGGCCGGCTTGGCTTCCTTGATCCAAGTGGTCGACCCTGCGCCCAAACAAATTCCTGGTGCCGATGCGGTACACAGGGCGTTGAACTTGCTCAAAAATGCCAAGCGACCCTTGATCATTTTGGGCAAAGGTGCCGCCTATGCCCAGGCCGATGCGGCCCTTCGCGCTTTGGTGGAAACATCGGGTGTACCTTACTTGCCCATGTCCATGGCCAAGGGTTTGTTGGAAGACACCCACGCATTGTCGGCAGCAGCAGCGCGCTCCTACGTCTTGGCCCAGGCCGATGTGGTGATGCTCATTGGGGCAAGGCTCAACTGGCTGCTCTCGCACGGCAAAGGCAAGACTTGGGGTGAGTCAGGCCCGAAACAATTCATTCAAATCGACATCGAGCCCAAAGAGATCGACAGCAATGTGGCCATCGCCGCCCCTTTGATTGGAGACATCGGCTCTTGTGTCGAGGCGATGCTTCAAGGGATGGGACCGAACTGGACACCCGCCCCTAAAGAGTGGGTCGCAGGCATTGCTGAGCGCAAAGCAAAAAACTTGAGCAAAATGGCCGATACCCTGGCCTTGAACCCAAGCCCTATGAATTTCCACAGCGCTTTGGCAGTGGTGAGGAGCATTGTGGCCCATCACCCCGATATCACCTTGGTCAATGAGGGGGCCAACACACTGGACTTTACCCGAAGTATTGTCGACATGTATGAGCCCAGAAAACGCTTGGATGTGGGAACGTGGGGCATCATGGGAATCGGTATGGGCTTTGCCATTGCCGCGGCCGTCACCACCCAAAAACCCGTGCTCGCCATTGAGGGCGACAGTGCCTTTGGCTTCAGTGGCATGGAGGTCGAGACCATTTGTCGCTACCACTTGCCGATTTGCGTGGTGGTCTTCAATAATAACGGCGTTTATGGCGGCATGGATGTCAATCAAAGCGGAGGCGCCGATGTTGCGCCCACGGTCTTTGTCAAAGGCGCACGCTATGACCTCATGATGCAAGCCTTTGGCGGTGTGGGACTGAACGCCACCAACCAACTGGAGTTGAAGGCCGGCATTGAAGCGGCACTGGCGAGCGGTAAACCCACCTTGATCAATGCGGTGATTGATGAAAGTGCTGGGACCGAGAGTGGTCGCATCACCAAGCTCAATCCCAAGACCACACCCAAGGCCCCAGTCAAGGCCAGCACATAGGCCAGCACCGCTTACAGCACATTGTGCAGCACAGCACTTTGGCCTGAAGTTTTACCCGTGCTTGTGCCCTTGGCCGAGCGATTTTTAACCTTTAACTTTTAACTTTAGGAACCTCCCCATGAGCAAAGCACTCGATGGCGTGAAAATTTTGGATTTCACCCACGTTCAATCCGGCCCCACTTGCACCCAGCTGTTGGCTTGGTTTGGCGCGGACGTGATCAAGGTGGAAAAGGCCGGAGAGGGCGACGCGACCCGCGGGCAGCTTCGAGACATTCCAGATGTGGACAGCTTGTACTTCACCATGCTAAACCACAATAAACGCTCCATCACGTTGGATACCAAGAACCCCAAGGGAAAAGCGGTGCTGGAGACTTTGATCAAAGACTGCGATGTGCTGGTTGAGAATTTTGCTCCAGGGGCCTTGGACCGCATGGGGTTCACCTGGGAGCGCATCCAAGCCCTGAACCCCCGCATGATTGTGGCCTCGGTGAAGGGCTTTGGTCCCGGGCCTTATGAGGACTGCAAGGTTTATGAAAACGTTGCCCAGTGTGCTGGGGGTGCCGCCTCCACCACGGGTTTTGACGATGGCCCACCCATTGTGACGGGCGCACAAATTGGCGACTCGGGCACGGGCCTGCACTTGGCGCTGGGGATTGTTGCCGCACTTTATCAGCGCAATACGACGGGCCGGGGTCAGAAAGTGATGGCCGCCATGCAAGACGCGGTGATCAATTTGTGCCGAGTGAAGTTGCGAGACCAACAGCGCTTGGACCGCACCCATATTCTCAAAGAATATCCCCAGTTCCCTGACGGTGAGTTCAAAGAGGCTGTCCCCAGAGCGGGGAACGCCTCCGGTGGTGGACAACCGGGTTGGATCTTGAAGTGCAAAGGCTATGAGAGTGACCCCAATTCTTATATTTACTTCATCACCCAAGCGCCCGTTTGGGCCTCCATTTGCAAGGTGATTGGGCAAGAGGACTGGATCACCGATCCTTTGTACGCAACGCCACCGGCAAGACTGCCGCATTTGAAGAAAATTTTTGACCGCATCGAGCAGTGGACCATGACCAAGACCAAGTTTGAAGCGATGGAGATCTTGAATCAGTTTGATATTCCTTGCGGACCGATTTTGTCGATGAAGGAAATTGCCGAGGAACCTTCTCTCAGAGCCACCGGGACCATTGTGGAGGTTGATCACCCCAAGAGAGGCAAGTACTTGAGTGTGGGCAACCCCATCAAACTCTCTGACAGCGCAACCGAGGTCACCCGCTCGCCTCTTTTGGGTGAACACACCGACGAGGTGCTCGCGCAGTTGGGCTACGCTCAAGCGCAGATTGACGAGTTGAGGGCCGAAAAAATCATTTGATATGAAGGCTCGATCGCCTCTCCAAGAGGTCTCTGACTCTAGGAGAGGAATGGTCTACCACGCCCTGTTTGAGTGCTGGACAACCAAGTTGAAGGGGTGTTTGATGGTCATTGATCAAAACATCCAATTTCACACCCATTCACTTCAATTGGAGCTTGGACGTTAAAGAGCACTCGTCATCGGCTCTGTGCTCGAGGTTTTGATCAGTTTGGATCAAAAGATCAATATCCCCCTTTTTTGGGAGTCATCCACACCACAGCCCAATAAACGAATGACAAGGTCATGGCTTAGGCGATCTCATACTTCCTTTTTTTTGTCTCGTGTTTGCGAATCAAGTCTCATTGGATTACCCTTATTTCGCAATCTATGGGTGTCTTTGCGTTGAAACTCATCAACCCTCATGACGGATGGCCAATGGGTCCGAGTTGTCAATGAAGTGCTGTCAAAGATTGCGATCAACATCGTCATTCAACCGCTCCATTCGAGATGAGGTCATCAGGCTCAATTTTTTCGAAAAAAAAGCGCTTTGCACTGGGTGCACCGCGCTTTCAAAGAGATCCCCGCAGATCTCACTTCATGGTTATTTCTATCATCAGGCCGAGAGGTTCAAGAGTCCGCCACTCGTGCCCACATTTTGAAGATTGGATGCCAAGTTTTGCAAGAAGCTCAACAACGAATTGGAGGAAGTTGAGCCGCCAGCGGTACTGGCCAGGTTGCTGAAACTTTGTTGCAATTGACTCACTGGTGCTGAGCTTGCGGCAGCACTTGATCCGGACATGGCTTGCGCAATACTGGACGTCGTGCTTGAGTCTGAGCCTGAGCCCAAGGGGTTGAGCGAAGCGGTGGGGTCGGTGCTGGTGGCCGAGCTCGTGGTGGCGGTGCTTGAGAGTTGCGAGATCAAGGCTTGCAAATTGGCGCTCAATTGGTTGGTGTCGGCACTGCCACCGCCCGAATAATGGTGGTGGTGTCCACCGCCGCCGCCTCGGTGATGTTGCTGACCAGCTTGTGGGTTGGCGCTTGGGTTGGTTGTGGTGGCCGTGGGTGCTGTACTGCCCGATGCCGAAGCCACCTGTGTGGGATCCGTTGACGCCGTGCTCGATGAGGCGCTGGTCGTTGTGCCATTGGCGGCTATTGCACTGGTGGTGCCAGTGCTGCCAGTCGACCCTAGAGCAGCATTGGCACTCAAGGGGCTTGATGCACCTTGGCTTTGCAAGGCGGCAAAGAGGTTTTGCATGAAAGCGCTGACACTTTGTGCAATCGCTGGATCGGTGGTGGCCGCAGGCGTGGCGCTTCCTGCGCTGGAACTTGCTGCTGTACTCGATGAGGAGGACGCGTTGGTGCCGATTCCCGTTTGCGACAATGCGTTGACCAAGGCCGTGGCAAAAGTGGAGGCAAAGCCGTAAGTGCTGGCAGACGATGAACTGGCCCCTGCGCCATAGCCGCCTTGACCACCCGCAGTCCGAGCTGCTTCAAAGGAACTCGCCACTTGTTGAGCCGCTGAGATGTTGCCACTTTTGAGCGCAGCGCCAATTTGACCCAAAGGTCCATTGGGGTTGATGTTGGGGTTGTTGGCGGTGATGGCTGAAAACGCAGTTTGCGCGCCGGCCAAGTCACCACTTTGAAGTGCAGTCTTTAATGCACCCATGTTTTGCTGGCGTTGCTGCCAGGCGGATGATGTTGATATGCCTGTGCTGCCTTGCATTGCCAAAGCCGATGATGAAGAACCGATGCTCATGCCCATGGTGACCTCCTGTTGTCAAAAAAACTTGGTTTGAAAATTGCTCAATCTATTGGGAAAGGATTGAATTTCGAAATAAACGAGCAGACCCATTGTTCACAGCACCTAGCATGCCCAAGGGAGTGTTTTGCCATGTAAAGTTTTTTGTCGATGGGTCGACAGTGAGATGCTGTTGATTTCAAAGATTTTTTTTGTTTTATGATTTTGGCCCGTGTTGGATTATTTTGATAATGCCGTTATTTGGAGATTCAAAGTGGCAGTGCTTTGCCGTTGTGCGGCAAAGTTTTTCCTATTTGTACGGGTGTTTTTTTAAAAATCGATGTTGATTCAATGGAGTACGGTGTCGGATTGACGACTATAAAAGTTCATGAAAACAGTATTGATGTGCTCAGGCAGTCAGCGAAGAGACTCCCACCACCAAAATTTACTGCAACATTTGTCTGGGCTCTTGGCCACGCATGTTCAGATTGATTTGGTGGCGCCCGGTGAAATTGATTTGCCGCTTTTTAACCAAGACTTGGAGATGCTGCCTGATATTCAAGCCCGGGTGATGGCGGTGCACGCGCGCATATCAAGAGCCGACGGTTTGATCATTGCTTCTCCTGAGTACAACGGCATGCTGACCCCCTATCTCAAAAACCTGATCGACTGGGTTTCTCGCATGCAGTTCATCCAAAGCGAGACGGCCAACGCCTTTGCCGACAAGCCCACGTTGGTGTGTTCGGTCTCAACCGGTTGGAGTGGAGGCGCAGTTGGGGTGAACTCGGCCAAAGCCCTCTTGAGTTATGTGGGCTGCCATGTGATGGGAGGTGCCATCACGGTGCCCCAAGTTGCCCAAATAAGAACACCCATGGGTTTTGCATTCAAAGAGAGCACCCAGGCCGAGATTGTTTTTAATCTGCAGCGCCTTTTGAATTTACTCTATCCCGCGCTTTGATGGCGCATTAGATCGACCCTTGCAGTCGCGCGTTGAGCCTCACGATGAGCGACATCAACACGACGATCAACAAACCATAGACAAAGATCAACACCGCCGTGGGTAACTTCAAGGCCAACAAAAGGCTGTAGACCGAGACCATCACCAAAACGCTCGCGTTCTCACTAAAGTTTTGAACTGCGATGGACTCTCCGGCCGAGAGCATCTCTTTGCCCCGGAATTGCAGTAAAGCGTTCATGGGCACAATGAAGACTCCACAAACGGCCCCCATGGCGGCCATGAGCACACTGGCCGTCACCAAGCCGTGCACCACGGTCATGACCATGATGAGTGCCCCCAAAGCCCAACCGAGTTTCAAAAAGCTGCGGGCTTTGTCCATGGGGATGGTTTTGGCGGCGATGATGGCACCCACCACCATGCCAAGGGCCGCGCTCACTTGTAAATAGGTGGACTCACTCAAGCTCAGTCCCAAAACCTCTTGCGCCCAAGCCAGGATCATGATCTGCAGCGTCGCCCCAGTCCCCCAAAAAAGCGTGGTGACTGAGAGCGAAATCTTGCCCTCCGAGTCCTGCCAAAGCTTGCGAAAATTGAGCGCAAAGAGGTGACCCGAATTTGCAAGGGAGAAGGGCGCGTGCGAATAGACCGCATGGCTCAAGGGGATGAGGCGCGCCCACCCAGTGGCCAAAATGTAAACCCCGAAGAGCACCAAGACCCCAGGCGCATAAAGAGAGGCAATCGGCGACCAGGCCTGAAGGCCTGAGGTCACAGACCAAGCCTTGAAGTCAGTGCTCACCAAGCCGCCCCCGGCCATGGCGCCCAAGATGGCTGCGAGCACGCTGCTCACCTCGAGCCATGCATTGGCTTTGACGAGGAGCTCGCGTTTGACGATTTCAGTCACCAGCCCATATTTGGCGGGGGAGTAGAGGGCTGCGCCCAATCCCGCCAAGGCCAGTGCAACAAAGGGATGAAGCCCTAAAAAGAGGGACAAGCAAGCCAGCGCTTTCAAGTTGTTGGCCCAAAAGATCACGCGTTTCTTGGGTGCCATGTCTGCCCAAATGCCAACAAATGGGGCAAACACGATAAAGGAGATGATGAAGACGGCTTTTAAGATGGGAATCCACCAAGCGGCGCTGGCGGCCTCCACCAGCATGGCAATGCAAACGATCAAAAGGGCATTGTCAGCCGTGGCCGAGATGAATTGGGTGATGAGCAGTGGGAAAAAGCCGATGTTGAACAAATCCGTGAATGCGAGTGATTTGTTGCTACTGGAACAGTTTTTTGTGACGCGTTGGTGACAATTCACCCATTTGTCATTCAAGTTTATTCAGGATCTGAGGCCGAGGTCGTTAACCGGGCTTGGGGGCAAGGGGTGGCACGGGCAAGGGTGCGCCTTCAAGGGCGTGGAGCTTGAGGAGCTGCTTGTCAATGAGGATCTGGTCGCGTTGGTTGTCATAGGGGTGTGTGAATGTTAGGCGCCTATGGCAAACCAGCTTACACCCTATTGAATGAACTTTTTTTCAGTTGTCAAGCCGCACATAGAGTTGCGAGCTGGGCGGGTTTGATTTGCACCATGACCTCGTCGTCATTCAATGTAGGCTTTGTGAATTCAATGAACTCCAAGTGGTTCAAGTCTCCGGTTTGATTGAATCGCAACGCTTTCATGGGCCCTCCAAAATTAGAATCATTTGTTGGTGTTGAGCTTGGACTCCTTCTTCAGTCCTGCCGAGGCGGCCACTTTGCGCCACTTGTCGATTTCTTTTTGAATGAAAGTTTTGAACTCCAGTTGGGTGTTGCCAACGAGTTCCAAGCCTTCTTCGTCATAGATTTTCCTCAGATCGGGGTCCTTTAAGATCAACACAATTTCTTTGTTGAGCAAGGTTTGAATGGGCTGGGGTGTATCGATTGGAACCACAATGCCGTACCAAGTGGACGACTCATAGCCTTTGACACCCGCTTCGGAGATGGTGGGGATGTCGGGCAGCATGGGCGAGCGCTTCCTGCCCGTCACCGCAATGGGGATTAACCGTTTGGCCTTGATCAAGGGCAGGGCCGTTGAGATGCTGGCGAAGGCAAACGTGACCTGACCGCCAACCACATCGGCCGTGGCTTGGGACATGCCTTTGTAGGGAACATGGATCATGTCAAGCCCGGTGAGTTGATTGAACAATTCACCAGAGAGATGACTGCCTGTACCCTTGCCGGCTGAAGCATAGGTCACGGTTTGTGAGCTCGACTTGGCAATCTCGATGATGTCTGGGATGCTTTTGGCGCCAAAGGTTGAATTGGCACACAGCACAAAGTCTTGCAGGCCCACCAGGGTGATGGGGGCGAAATCTCGAATTGGGTCGTATTTGACTTTGTCAAAACTCACATTGGTGGCCAAGCCTGCAATGGTGCCGATGAGCAAGGTGTAGCCATCGGGTTTGGCGTTGGCCACGTTTTCCGTGGCGACGGTGCCGCCGCCGCCTGGTCGATTGTCCACCACCACCGCTTGCCCCCATTTTTCACCCAAACGCTGACCAATGCTGCGCGCCAAGCGGTCAACGCTGCCTCCGGCAGCAGACGGGACAATCAAGCGGATGGGTTTATCGGGATAATTTTGAGCATGGGCCAGACTGAAAGAGACCAGCAGCCAAGAGAGCAAGAGCGAGGAGATTGGTTTCATGGTGAGTCATCCATTGGAATGGCGTGGCATTCAAGTTGTGTATGGACGTGCAGCAAGGGCATGCAATTGAACTGCATAATTGCGTGCGCGTTGGCCCTCAAAACTGCAGGAGTTGACCTTCCAAGACTCGCATCTCATCGTAACCCATCAACTTCATGATGTCTTCGATGGAGGCTAGCAAATCGGGTCGGTCAATGGGTTCACCTGTTTCCATCACGCCTCTCATGAGGGTGAGGGCTTGTTGCATGGCGTGGATGGAGGCTGCGGGCAGCATTCTGGGCAGGCTGATTCTTCGCACCCCCAGTGCTTTCAAGGTTTTGATCGGGATCAGGGGGGTGGTGGGGCGATTTCGGATGCCAAAGCCCATGTTGACGGTCACTGGAATGCCAGCGGCTTGCACGATGGCGGCAATTTCTTGTTCTGAATGAACCGCATCGGCAAAGATCATGTCGGCTCCTGCCTTGGCGTAGGATTTCACCCGTTTGCAAGCGGCCTCAATGCCTTCGGTGGCAATGGCGTCGGTTCTGGCAATGATGACGAAGGCGTCGTCTTGTCTGGCCATGCAAGCGGCTTCAATCTTTTTGAGCATTTCTTGCGTAGAAATGACTTCCTTGCCCGGCATGTGGCCGCAGCGCTTGGGGCTCACTTGGTCCTCAATGTTGACACCCGCCACACCGGCTTCTTCAAATATCTTGACGGTGTAGTGCACATTTATCGGGTTGCCATAGCCCGTGTCCGCATCGGCAGTGATGGGGATGTTCACCGATCTCGCGAGATTGCGACAATGGTTGGCGTTTTCAGACAAGCCCATCATGCCGGCATCGGGCACACCCAGCAAGGCGTTGGAGACCGCTGCGCCACTCGTTGCTGCGGTTTTAAAGCCTGCAGCCTCGACCAGTCTCACGCTGTACCCGTCGTAGACGCCTGGAGACACAATGAATTCGCCGCTGTTCAAAAGGGCTCGATAGATTTGGGCTTTTTGAGACATGGTTTATTTTCGTGAACGTTGATAGAGGTTGATTATTACTGATCGCACCCGTACTTATTTTTCACATGCGTTGCCAATAAATTTCGACAGTTCTGTCATTGAATCCCAAGCTTGCGTTCACGCAATTGAGTTAAAAGTCAAGGCTGAAGATCAATCAAATTTTCCCCAAGCGACTTGCGACTTAGCCAAACCTCTTTAACAAAACGATCTGCCACGACGTAAACGCCATGACCACTTCTGATGATTAAATTTGCAGTTATCATTTTCTCAGTGAGGTTTTGTACTTGGGGTGCATCAACCGCAGTACGGATGATCTGACTGAAAATTTCGAGTGATTCTCCACTGTACAAGCCACTAACGCCCTCACTGGAACCCAAAGCAATGCGTGAAAAAATCGCTTCACCCAAGGGGCCCAACTCCTCCAATCGTTGCAGCTCCATATCCGCCGCAGCCAAAGCTAAAGTTGAACAAATGATTGGAAACGCTTGGTCTGGATTGGTCTTCGTTGATTGCAATTGCGCTAGTGCTTTTAGCAATTCCTCCGGACGGTTCCCCATCGTTTGAAAACCGGTCCACGCGACCTCCTGACTTGGCAAAATGATCCTGGGCGTGGATGCAAGTTGTGTCAGCTTCCAATCGACGAAATCTTTTCCAAGTGGTTCATAAATGGTAGAGAGCGCTCCCATGAAGGGTTGAGATCGCCGTGTTGACATATCGGTGACGAGCGATTTGTGCGAGCCAGTGCCTAGGAATAAAAAATACCCAACAGTTCCAGGTCTGGAATTCACTGCATCACGAGCAGCTTTCAGCGCATGCACCAAGTTGTAACCATCATCATTCAACAATGCCTGTTGAATTTCATCAATGATGAGTACAACGCTCACGCCAGCCTTATCAATGAGTTCTATGAATGCTTGGGCCAATGTTGTACCACCAGGCGAACCAACGCTATCGATTTGGAAGCCAAAACTCAGGCCTGCAGCACCCAAGTTCATTCCCTTAAAACGTTCAAGAAGGCTCGCTCCTGCAGTATTCAACTGTTTCAATGACCGAATCACTTCGTCATGAACCAAGACCGACGGGCTGATGGATCGATCGGCCCATAAATCAATGTAAATAACCAGAGCTCCATCGGCCTCAAGCGTGGGAATTAGATCTTGCTTGAGAAATGTGGTTTTACCTATGCGACGTATCCCGGAGAGAAAAACACCTGAACGAACGTTCAACTGAAATGTTGTTGGATGCAGGAGTTGCGTCGCTATGCTTTGAGCGTATTCGCGACGATGAAATATGCCATTGCTAGAACTCATATTATACTTTTTTATGTATTTCAGATAATTATCCAATAAAAATAAAATATTGTAAATATCGAATCATTTTTCCTGATCTTGCCTCAAATAGGGATTGCAAGCGCCTCGCTTTGTAAATGGAGTGGGTGACGTTTAACGATGGCAGGAGAAAAACCTAAGCGGTGTGGATATATTGACATTGTACTCTATTTGCATTACAATAAAGCATAATTTGGAGTAAAAATATGCGCCAATCCATGACGATTCGGCTCGACCAGGAGGTCTTAAACCAAGCAAGGTTTTACGCTGAGTCAGAGAACAGAACTTTGACCAATTACATTGAAACCTTGATCAAGATGGACATCAACGCCAAACAGGCTAGGGTGCGGGATCTCTCTAGAGATACCCCAGTAAAAGTGTTTATTGCCGAGCCAATGACCAGAAGATTAATAACCAATCCTCGCGCGAATAACACGCATGAAGAAGTGACAAGTCGCCAAGAATACCTTGACATGATCAGCGGTTGGGCTAAATGACCCAGTCGTTACTCCCAGTTGGGGCTTTTGTTTGGTGTCGACTCCCAATGAGTGAAAATCCTTGTAATCCTGGCCCAAAGGATCATTTGCACCTTGTATACGTCGAAGATTCAACGGATGACGGCAGTGTTTTAACAATTTACACCACGTCAGCGATCTGGGAGCCCAAGGCTCGGACGCCAATTGGCGTTTTGGTCGTGACCTCGGAGCTGGCAAGTGCGATGGGGCAAAAGCCATTTGTCTTGGATGCGACCCGCATAGCACTACTTCCGGTCACTTCCGAATGGTTTCCAGGACTCGCAGAACCAGGCCATGGCATCGTGTTGATAGCCGATGAATCGTTCCAAAAAAAGGTGACGAGCACTGCTCATGCAGCATTGTCCCGCGCATCGAATCTAGAATACTTTGCACCGAAAGCACCAAGCTGTCAGCCAGGCTTGACGCCACCTAGTTGACGTTGATTTTTCGAATTGGAGCTCAAGGGATACCCCATTATTTTGTAACATGCCACGCACCCAATCGCAACTTGGTTTTCTCTTGCAAGTTTCACTGCGCGAGGTGCACCAAGTCATGCCATTCAGTGGTGCTCGTGTGTGTAGTAGCGGGACTCAAAAGAGCAGTTGAGTCCGTATGCAAGAGGTGCGACGCACTTCTCATTGAGCAATGAAAATTCAAACCCCGATGTCAATCGATTTAAACATGGATAAATTAAAAAATTCAGACCCATCGTCCTTGATATTTAAAAACAAGGATGGCCTGGCTTGGCAAGGTGTCGATCTCGCGTTGGCGATGCACGAAGCCGGTGGCAGCCTTTTGACGATGCCTTATGTGATCCGAGTTTTTCTTGAAAACTTGCTTCGCTCCCACCTCCAAGGCAAGTCGGTGTCCAAGGAGGAGATCGACTTGTTGCTCCATTGGACTGAGCACATCGGCCAAGATGTCCCCCTCTTTGTGACCCGGGTAATTTTGCCCGACTCGAGCGGTGTACCTGTGCTGCAAGACATTGCCGCCATGCGCGACGCCTTGGCCCGCATGGGAGGTGAGCCCAGTCTTGTTGACACCGTGGTACCAGTGGACTTGATCATCGATCACTCGGTCCAAGTGGACCATTGGGGCGCAGCGGACTCCATCGTGAAGAACATGCAAGTGGAGTTGGAGAGAAACCGCGAGCGCTACTCCTTCATCGATTGGGCCCAGCAAGCCTTCAAGGGCTTGCGCGTCTTTCCACCGGGCAGCGGCATCATCCACCAAGTCAATCTTGAGAGAATTGCCAGTGTGGTCACCCAGCAAAAAACCAATGAAGACCTGTGGGTATGCCCTGAATTTGTCATTGGTGGTGACTCTCACACCCCCATGGTTAATGCGCTCGGGGTGTTGGGTTGGGGGGTGGGCGGCATTGACGCCGAAGCCGCTTTGCTGGGACTGGCTTACTCGTTTCCCATTCCTGAGGTCGTCGGCGTGAAATTGACCGGCCATGCCTCCCCCTTGGTCTGGACCACGGACATAGCACTTTTGGTGACCGAGCGTTTGAGGCATGAGCAAGTGGCCAATTGCGCAGTTGAATTTTTTGGACCCGTTGCGCAAAAGATGCCAATTCCCGAGCGCGCCACCCTCGCCAACATGGCCCCCGAATATGGTGCCACCTGCGGATTTTTCCCCGTCGATGATCTGACACTGGCGTATCTCAAGGTGACGGGTCGCGAACAGTTACAAATTGATTTGGTTCAAACTTTTTGCAAACGAGCAGGATTGTTTCGCACAGAAACCTCCATCGATCCCCAGTACTCCAGGGTCATTGAGATTGATATCGGCCAAGCCGTGCCTTCGCTGGCGGGTCCCAGGCGTCCACAAGACCGCTTGCCATTGCCCAAAGTGGCTTTGGATTTCAGCTCGCGCTTGACCCAGCCCCTTGCGCAAGAAGGCTTTGGCCCAACCCTGGTCGACAGTGTTCCTGGTGTCATTCCCACGGGTGCCGTGGTGATTGCGGCCATCACCTCTTGTACGAACACCTCCAACCCAGAGGTGATGATTGCTGCGGGTTTGGTCGCTCGCAATGCGGTCAAGCGCGGTATTGCCCCTCCTGCTTGGGTTAAAACCTCCTTGGCACCGGGTTCACCCGCGGTGATCACCTACTTGAAGAACTTGGGACTCATGGAGCCCTTGGAGAAGCTGGGCTTTTACTTGATCGGATTTGGCTGCACCACATGCGGGGGCAAGTCTGGGCCACTGAGCCCAGAGGTGGCACAAGAGATTGAGTCTCGCCAATTGGTCACCGCCGCAGTGGTCTCGGGCAACCGCAATTTTCCAGGCCGAATTCACAAGCTTGTGAGAGCCAACTACATTGGCGCCCCCCCCTTGGTGGTGGCCTATGCCTTGGCAGGCAAGATCGACATTGATTTTGAGCATGAGCCCATCGGTGTCAATGCTCAAGGTGAATCGGTGTTTTTCAAAGACATTCAACCCAGCAAAGCCGAGGTGAACGCATTGGTCGCTCAAATGTACGCGGCCGGTGATTTGCTCATGACCCAAAAAGCCAGCCCCTTGGCTGCGAGCAACTGGTCGCAGTCTGATCAGGTGGGGAGCCTTTACCGATGGGATCCAGCATCCGAATACCTGAGGGAGCCGCCATTCTTCTCGACTGACACAAAAGCGGACAGTCCTCTTTCTGAACTCATCGAGTCGCTCAAGCACGCCCGTGTGTTGGGCGCCTTTGGTGACTCGCTCACCACCGATCACATCTCTCCTGGGAGCGAAATCCCTGTGGACACGCCTGCGGGGCAATATTTGATCAGCAAAGGCGTGACCCAGAAAAACTTCAACTCCTTCATTGCACGGCGTGGTAACTTTGAAGTGATGGTGCGAGGCACCTTTGCCAATGTCCGAATTCGAAACGCGTTGACGCCTGAGCTTGAGGGTGGTTACACCATTCATTTACCAAGTGGCAAACAGATGACCATCTTTGATGCGGCGAGGCAATACATGAATGACGGTGTGGCTGGGGTCATCTTGGCTGGTCAAGAATATGGCACAGGGAGCTCTCGGGATTGGGCGGCCAAAGGCACAGCGCTCTTGGGTGTGAAGGCCGTGATTGCGCAGTCTTATGAACGCATCCACCGCGCCAATTTGATCGGCATGGGAGTGCTCCCACTTCGCTTTGATGAAGGGGTGAGTTGGCAAAGCTTGGGGCTTGATGGCACAGAGGTCTACGCCTTTGGAAATGTTGAGATGGGGGTGTTGGACGGGGAGTCCATTGAAGTCTGCGCCCTTCATCCCAATGGGCAAAAGGTGGTGTTTCAAGTGCACGCACTGGTCAACACCTCTGCCGAGCGTGAATTGCTGCGTTTGGGTGGAATACCCCAAAGCATCATCGCCTCACTGAAAGTCAAAGGTCGGCCTGAAGGGATTTTAGCTTGAACTGAAGTTCAATCCCACAAAATGATCGACAGCCTGGGGCTTCCTTAGGCTAACCAATGTTCGCTCGTTTCAAGGCGATTATGTGGTTTTGTCTCCTCACTCCTTGGTCAATGCGCAATACAACAACAACTCCTCCAGTCGGCCCCTTTGAATCAAGAGATGTTTCGCTTTGGAATCTTTTTTCGGGTTATGTGTTGGTGGGACTCTTTGGCTTTGGCGGTATTTCAGCCTCCATGTACTTCATTGCGGTTGAAAAAAGAGCCTGGGTCACGGCCGAGGAGTACACCACCACCTTGGCGTTGGGGCAAGTCCTCCCAGGACCTGGACTCATGAACACTTGCATCATCGTGGCCGATAAATTTCATGGCCTCAAAGGTGTTCTTTTGTCCTTGATTGGACTGCTGTTGTGCCCCATTTTGATTTTGCTCGGTTTGGTGACTGTGTATGATCACTATGCGTATCTCCCAGAAGTGCAACACGCAACGTATGCGGCGGCGGCGGCCTCCGTGGGGTTGATTTTTGGCATGGGTTTGAAGTTGGGCAAGGCCATCATCAAGCGCAAGTCGGCCTTGTTGTTCATGACCTGTTCATTCATCGCCATCGGTGTTTTCAAGTGGCCTTTGTTTGAAACCATGTTGGTGTTGGCGGCGATATCCATTTTTGTGGGCTACAAAGAGATCGAATGATGGATGTCGATCTACTCCTATCCATCGCGCAAATTTTTGCCAAGGTCTCGGTTGTCTCGGTCGGGGGAATTTCCGTGATGATCCCAGAGGTTCACCGCCAAGTGGTGGAGTTGAACGAATGGATGAACAATGCGCAGTTCGCGTCTGTGTTTGCCTTGTCGCAAGTCGCACCTGGGCCCAATATCTTGCTCATGACATTGGTTGGTTGGCGGGTGGCCGGTTGGGCGGGAATGGCGGTTGCGACATTGGCAACCATACTTCCCACGACCATTCTCAGCGTCCTTGCCAATCGACTGGAAAACAAATTGATCCACGCCAAGTGGTATTTGGTGACCAAAAAGAGTTTGCCCCCATTGATCGTGGGTTTGATTTTTTCCAGTGGCATGGTCACGGCCAAGGCCACCGGACTCGATGCTTTGGGCCTACTCATCGTCGCTTGTGTGGCGGCGCACTTTTATTTCTACAAAAGCAACCCACTCCTCTCCATCATGGTCTCCATGGTGGTGGGGGTTGTTGCGGGCTGGGCTGGGATTTTATAGGCTCCCCAACTCTGGGAGTCCAGTGTCGGACAACTATCGCATGATCCCCAATGATTGCCATAGAAATTCATAAGAAATTTCTACTCTGCCTTGCCTTTTGGCCTGTTGTCGTTCACCCGTTTCGTAACTGCGAAGAAGCTTCTTGACTCGCTCCAAGCCCTTTGGGGTTTTGATCATTTGTCTGGGCGTTTTGTTGTCCAAGATCGCAATTTTTTCATCGGCCCACTTGGCGTAAGTTCGATGAATGGTTTGTTCCATGAGAATCGCAAGTGTGGCAGGATCGATGGATGATGACGATTCAGGGCTTGGATTTTTAGTGGCGGAGAGCCTGTGCGCATTGTTTGAATCTTTCAAAAACTCATCCATGGATGGCGTTTTTCTGCTCATGAATGTGAGCGCTTCCCCCATCAACTCTTGAAGCCACAGTTGATTTTCATCGGCATAACGTTGGGTGTTGGAGAACAATTCAATTTGGTTGGCTTTTTCACTCCAGTTGATTTGAACCAACGGTCGGATCACGTCATCTGTGCAAGTCATCACCCGAGTCCATCCTTCTTCGCTGGCCTCCACATCCGTTTGGGCTGCCAAGGTCTCGCGCATTTTGGCCTCGTCATTGACACGATACAGATCAAAGATCATCTTGATGGGTTCACCCGAGTAGCTGTCGATCATCTCGGGCATTTTCCTTGGTAAAACGGTTTGTTCTAGCCAGTGTTCGATGATGATTTCGCCAAACTCTTTTTTGTATTCAAGACAGTCAAGCCACTCATCGGTGTATTCTTCTAGCTCAGTGAGCACTCGATCTCCGATGAAGTCATTGAAAAGGTATGCTGAGCCCGACATTTCAAAATGATCGTCTGCACGAAGGATGCGGCAGCCCAGCAAATCGCCAACTGTGACACTTCTTGAGCCAGAACGCTCCATCACCACGACGTGCTGTTGAGCGACGTCGACCGCATCAAATAAGGTGATTTGTTGGCCGGGTATCACTTCTGCAACTTCATACAACCGCAAAGGGCGTTGACCCAGTTGTTGTAGCCAATCGCGTTGCTCGGCACTGAGGGTTGGACCCTCGGGGCTCAAAATGTATTCATTGATGGAACGCTTTCTTCCCTTTGCATTGATCATGCCATCCGCCAAAAGCCATTCGGTTAAATTTTGCTCAATGACTCTGACAAGCTCGGGATTC
Source organism: uncultured Burkholderiales bacterium (assembly GCA_903838355.1). Classification (GTDB taxonomy): domain Bacteria; phylum Pseudomonadota; class Gammaproteobacteria; order Burkholderiales; family Burkholderiaceae_C; genus Limnohabitans. Next base: position 88,010 of record CAILYC010000034.1, read on the forward strand.
AATTCGGGGATGTGCCGCAAGCCATCAACTGGCATTAATTCATTGTTCAAGTCAAGAAAAGCATTGCTCCAGCCTTTGCGGTGCAAACTCGACAGCCAAGCGATGACCTTTTGTACGGCATAACGGCGAGAATTTGGATTCGTTTCGCTACTCAAGCTTGTCCTCCTTGGTTTTTATTGCCACTCTGTTTTAAATGACTCATGATCAAAGTATTTGCGGTTCGCTATTCTTTAATGTTGATTTCAGATCCAATGGAATGATCCACTGGCCAAGCCACTTCATTTTACTTTTTGGAAAATGCCCAAGTCAATGCTATTGGCCAAAGCATGATAGCCGGTTCGATTGGGGTGCAATTTGTCGCCATTGCCACCGCTCGTGCTCTCAGGGATGAATTGCTGCTTCATGCCTCCTGTGCTCGGCTCCAGGGTGACGGGATCAAAATCGACAACGCCATCGAGCAGGGGGGTTGTGCGGATGAATTCATTGAGCTTTTTACGTTTTTCGTCTTGTTCGACAAATCCATGTGCTGCACTGGTGCTGCCTAATGCAGTGGTCACGGTGGCACCAAACACCTTGATGGAGGCTTTCTTTAACGCATGGATGCCATGGGTGTATTCTTCAATGACTTTTTCAGCGCTGGCGTTGCCATTTTTACTGAAATCGTTGATGCCTTCAAGCCAAATGAGCCCCTTCACCCCAGAGAGGTCCAATACATCGCGCTTTAGACGCATGCCTGAACTGGGCCCACCCAAGAAAGGCTTGGTTGCGCTGTATTCTTCAGGTCCAGCGACTTGGTTGCCGCCGATCCCCGCATTCAAGACCACAAATTGTTCCCCGAACTTGGCGTGAAGTCGTCTGGATAAAAAATCCGGCCAACGGTCGTCTGCATTCATGACCGATGCGGTTCCATCGGTGATCGAGTCGCCAAAGCACACGTTGGCACGGGTGGTGGAGGGCACCATCATGTCCACGGCATCCAGAAAAAACCACGATGAGGTGGCATAGGGAAATGAGGTCTCGTGTTCGTCGGCTGACGAAGCCCCGGCATTGGGTGCACTGAGGTAGGACGTTTGCAAAGCCTTGGCATGCCAGTTCATGGCGCCACTGGCGCTGGGAACATGGAAACTCACCGCCAATTTGCGACCGGCAAGTAGTGTGGGCTTGCTTGGATTGACAAATGGCAGTGCCACTGGATCGCTCCAAGCGGATTGGCCAGCCTCAACTGTGATCTTGTTCTTGCCATTGAACTTCAGCGCTTGATTCGTTCCTTTGACAATTTCTGCACTGCCCAATTGAAGACCCATGAACACATGGTCAAGCGTCACGGGGCGGTCGCCATATGCATTGGAGAGCCTAATTCTGGCCTTGCCCCCTCAAACATCTGGGCGAACAATCATCCTGAGGGTTTGATCTTCAACCCCGTTGCCTGGCGTGGGAATGGCAAACTCCATGTGAGGCTGGGCCGATGGGTTGCCCACGGGGTAGGAGCCTTGGACAGAACCAATCCAACTGGTGACCCATTGTTGAGAGGCATGTGCATGCCCACCAAACGCCAAAGCGAATGCAATTGAAATCAAAGAAATTATTGTTTTAATCATGTTGTCCACAAGTAGTGGTCAATCGATTGATGTCTAAGGCATTGGGGATTGTGATGTTCAAGCATTGCCTCAAGGGCATTCACTGTTTTGTGTTGAGGTTTCTCGCTGCCTTCTCGCTGCCCACTCGCAGCATAACCTTCAGCCAAGCAATTGTGCCCAACAAGTGTTGACATCAGTATTGGCAAACCACGTTCAGCAGGGCTTGACGTTTTTCTTGTTCAACAGCGTGGATTGCTCTAGCCAACGCTGCAGGAAGATCCTTGGGATCTTCTACGCGTTCGCCGTATCCGCCGCTGGCCTCTACCACCTTTTCAAATAGAGGTGAAGGACTCAAGTTGGCCAATAAAGTGCATCCGTTTAGAGCAGAAATACCCTCTTTGTACATGCCCAGGGTTGAATTTCGAACCGCTCCATACATTTGGTTGTTGTAGATGATCACCAAAATGGGCAGTTTCTGCACTGCTGAGACCCAGTGGCAAGGCGTAGGGTTGTCAAACATGTAAGCTCCATCGCCCAAGGTGGCAATGACCAATCGATCGGGTACACCGAGTTTGACCCCAATCGCTGCTCCCAAGCCCCATCCCAGCCCCCCAGCAGGGCTCAATCCAAAAAGAGTGCCAAATTCCTCGCGCTTGCAATGCTCTAGACGCAATGGATATTCGTTGATGATGATGGCCCTCGTTCCCACGGCATTGGATATGCACTCTGAGATGTATTCGGGAGTGATGTGAGCCGTCTGATGTGCCTTTGCTGCTTGTGCCTTGTAGGCATCGGTTAGAGTTTTTTTATGCTGAGCAATCAACGCACGCCGCACCTTGATCGAATCGTCTTCGTGATCCCCAGTTTTGATCCTTGAACTCAATTCCTTGTCCAACGCTTTGAGTGCAATGGCGCTATCGGCTCTGATGGCCAAATCAATGGGAAAACCCCTGGTGGGATAACTTGAAAAAGCCGGGTCTTCTGCAATGTGAACGACAAGACAGCCGGGTGATGGACCCTCAAGTGAGGGTATCCAAGGAACATCACAATCGAGAACAATGACCAGGTCGGCTTCCTCTAGAAACGGTTTGGTCTGAAATCCCAGATTCATGTCGTGACTGCTGGGTAAACATAAATATCGACCGGACGCGGTGACGACTCCAATTGCATATTTCTGAGTCAATGCGCTGAGTGCATTGAAACCAGCCAGCGAACGACCTGACGTAGCTGTGATGATGATGGGGTGCTTTGCTGTGAGTAGCATTTGAGCCAACTCAGCGACGGCGGATGGATCTGGCCATGGGGCAGCACTGACTGCACGTGCGGGTTTTGGTGCCTTCACTGCAACCATGGTGCTCAGAACTTCCCGCGGAAGGGATAGATAAGCGGGGCCTCTTGGCGAGTTCATCATCAATTCCATGGCCCGATCGATTGTTGATTGTGTCTCGCTGGCCACCTTGAGCTCTTGGTCCCACTTGGTAAATTCTCGCAGCATTCCGGCTTGATCAAACATTTCTTGCGCCCAGTGAATATTGCGACTTCGAGAGCCGTGCATCCCCGTTTCGGTGAGTGGTGTGCGTCCAGCCAGAAGAAATATAGGAATTTGATCGCGACTGGCGTTGGCCGCACCATTGATGGTGTTGGCTGTTCCGACATTCACGTGCACCATGACGGCTTGAGGCCGTCCAGTGATGAGGTAGACACCATGGGCCATGGCCACCGCAGCATTTTCATGGGGTACCACAATGGGTTGGGGGACTGATTTTGCAATCTCTGGGTCTTGCTCTGCCATCGAAAAAGCTTCGACGATGGCTGGAAAATCAGTACCTGGATTGCAAAAGAAATAGTCAATGCCATGGGACTTCAATGATTTGAGCATCACCAAGGCGGTGAGCTCATGTTTGCTATTTTTTTCTAACAAAGCATTGTTTGTCTCAAGCGTTTTCAAGTTTGAAGTGGACATTGTTTTTTATTCAGTTTAAAAATATTGAATCGCAGGCGTGGGCGTTTTATTTTGCCAAGGCGCCCGATAATTTTAGAACCTCCGTCAATCGTTCGGCATCTCTTTTAATGTGCAAGTCAAATTGATGAGTAGTGCCACCCACCACCTCACCACCCGCCGTTTTGATGATTTCAATGGTGTTGGGATCTTTCAGTGCTTTGTTGGTCTCTTCTTGGAGTCTGGCAATGATTTCCGGTGGAGTGCGTGCCGGTGCAAAAAGTCCAAACCATCCAGTCAGTTCATAATCTGGAATTGCGAGCGCCTCGGCCACCGTTGGTACATCTGGCAACAGTGGGGAGCGTTTCGTGGAGGTGACTGCCAAAGCCCTCATCTCTCCGCCCTTGATGAATTGCAAGGCTACTGGCAAATTCACAAATCCCACTTGCAAAATGCCGCTGAGGTGGTCATTCACGATGGGCGCAAAACCTTGGTAGGCAATGTGCATGAATTTCGCCCCGGTTTTGACGGCCAACAATTCTGCCGCCAAGAAGCTTGAACTGCCAATGCCAGGACTGCCATAATTCAACTTCCCTGCATCTTTTTTTGCGAGTTGAACAAGCTCTTTCATCGTGTGCACTGGCAAAGCTGGATTGACCGTGATTACATTGACCAATTCGGCAACTTCGATGATGGGCGTGAGCTCTTTCGATGGAACGTAGTTCATGTTTTCCATCAGAACGGGATTGATCGCCACCGATAAACCATTCATCAAAATTGTGTAGCCGTCAGGTGGTGATTTGGCGACATAGGCGCTTCCAATATTGGTGGCAGCGCCTGGTTTGTATTCGACCACGACAGGTTTACCCAAGGACTCCTGTAAATAGCGTGAAATCGCTCTGGCAAAAATATCAGCAGTACCCCCCGGTGGGGCAGGAACAATCAATTTGATGGGCTTGATGGGATAGGCTTGACCCATTGAGATCAAAGGCGTGAGCAAGCATCCGATGAGGCTGAGCCATGACAAAAGACGACAAAACATTGGTCTGCTCCTGAAAAAAAGTTTTTTCTTGGGTGGTTGAACTGTTGAAGTCTAAAGGTCGAAGGTCGCATTCAATGGATACATTGCAAGGTTTTTAGTCACCGCTGCCATGGACCTCATTGGTGACTTTATCCATTGTGTTGTAATAATTTATAAAAAGCATTGAACGGCAGATTTGAATTGCCGTTACGCTCACAATCTCATTGAGCGATTTTTTTGAATTGTTGCGAACTGAATTAACTGTGATCAAAAGACCTCAATGTCACATAATAAAACAATTTTGATACTTTGATGTCAGTGTTTCTGATCAGTCAAAGCAAATATTTGGGGCAAGGAGCCCTCGAGATCGTGCTCGAATTGAAATGTTGAGCTTGCAATGCTTGGATTTTTTTGAGATCAGGATTTTGAGACAATCTCTGTGTCCAACACAGAGCAATGTGGGATGACTGGGCGCACCGTCTGGTTGGCCTTTGCATGACTGATGTTGGTGACAAGCCCTCTTTCAAAGCTCAGTCCAACTTACTCTTGAATAGATGTTGATGGATTTCAACAGCACCGCGTTGATTGACTACTTGAGTGTTGCTTTGCCAACCAATGTTTTCCCAAATTGTGAGGAGCATGCAGCTTCACCATCATCTTGCAGTGTGACCTGCAGTAAGTCGTCTGGGCATACAGGTGCAATGAATTTAACTTGCAATTGGCCGCGGTAATGCCAGTCCTTGCCATATTTCTTGGCGGCCAAGTCTGCCACATATGCCGTGTACATCAAGCCATGACCCAGGGTGCCTCTGAATCCACGGTCTTTGGCGTACTTATCGTCGTAATGCAAAATATCATTGTCCCCGTTGAGTTTGCCGTAGTTGTCAAACAATTCTTGGGTTTGAAGGATGGTTTTTTCAATCATTGGGTGTCTCTTATCAATTGGGGAATGCAGAAGTGTGGTCAATGGTGGTGAGGTGTACGCCATCGGTGCGATGAAATTGAACGGTGTAGCAGATGTATTTGCGGCCCTTTTTTTCAAATTTATCTGTCAGTTTCCCTGTTCCAGTGATTTCTGTCGTCTCGTCAGCCCATATTGGGTGATGAAAACTAAAGGTGTTTCCAATCATAATCCCGCCTTGCTGTGGTGGATATTTCCTGTACATGACTGCCATTAAATAGACTGCAATGACGTTGGGTGGAGCAGCTTGCCGGCCGTCAATGACGTAGTTCTTTTTTTCTGCATTGACAACAGAAAAGTATTCTTCAATGACATCAGGTGTAACCGTAAAGGTCAAGGGTGGAAACTCATCACCTATGAGCCAATCAGCATAGAGTGCTGGTTTTTGCTCGTCTTCTCTAGGTTTTATTTCACTGGGGCGAGTCATGGGTAGCTTCCTTGGTAAATGATTTTATTTTCAATTAATTGATCGATGTGTGAATCTTGATACTCGCAGACTCTTTTTAAAATATCACGCGTATCCCCTCCCAAAGCAGGCGGATAACTCAAAGGAGAATTTGAAGGATATTTGAATGGGTTGCCGAGAAATTTAATCGAATCGGCGTGTTGTGGATGTGTGACCTCTTCGACCATTTTTCTCAAATTGGCCAAGGGCTGGTTGAGAGCTTGTTGGACATTGTTGATTTTGGCCGAGGGGATGCGTTTTTCAAATAGGGTTTTTTCCCAATGAGCGGAGCTAAATTGAGAGAACTTTTGTGTCAATATCTCAGTCAATTCTTGAACATGGGCAACTCGAGACTTGGGCATGGCGAATCTTGCATCTTCTATGAGTTCAGGGAGTTCAACAGCATGGCAAAACATCTTCCAAAAATCTTGTCCTGTGGGCGACACTGCAATGAAATTGCCGTCCAAACATGGGTAAATGTCGCTTGGAGCAATGACCGGGTGGCGAGCGCCGTTGGCTTTAGGGATTTCACCAGAGACAAAGAAATTTTGAGCTTGCCATGTCAGAAGAGCCAATTGACAGTCCAAAAGGCTAATCTGTACCGTTTCTCCAATACCGGTTTTCAGTGATTTGAGCATTGCGCCGACACAACCCAATGCGAGATAAAGTCCACCCGCCAAGTCGGCGATTTGATAGCCCACGCGCACGGGTGCTCCATTTGTTTCACCGGTAATGCTCATGACTCCACTGAGGGCTTGGATGATCAAATCAAATGCGGGTGCATCTGAAAATGGTGGTTGGTCATGCAAGCCAATCAATTGCCCAATCGCCAATTTGGAATTGATGCCATGGAGTGTTTCTGGATCTAGCCCCAACTTTTTAGGAACATTGGGTGCAAATCCATAAATGATGGCGTCACTTTTTCGAACAAGGTCGTGAAGAATGGCTTGGCCTTGAGCTGTTTTTAGATTCAATGCAATACTATTTTTGCCCCGATTGACCGATAAGAAAAACCCAGAATCCCCATGAAACTCTGATCCATGGCGAGAGACTTGCCTGGAAAGATCTCCTTCTATGGGCTCAACTTTGATGACCTCGGCCCCGAGTTGACTGAGCAATTGTCCAGCAAAGGGGCCACCCAATACCCAAGTCAAATCAAGCACTCTGAATGATGAAAGCATATGATTTATTTCAAAATTAAATTAAACGTTTTCAATGGAATTGAAAATTGGTTTCACTTTATACGTTAAAAATGACGGTGACAATAGAGTAAACATCGATGCCATCACTGGATATTTGAGAACATCAAATGGCTACTTCCAATTTCAATTGTTCAATCGATCTATTTCTAAGGGAAAAGCGCAATATGTTTTTTATTTTAAGAATCTATACTGCGCTAGGTAAAAAACCTTGGGGAAAAAGCCATGAAATTGAATTCAATGGATGGTATTTGGATATTGAAAGCCTTCGCTAACCAACTCACTGCGATTGTTTTTGGTGTCTTTGCAATACACCAAACCTCTTTTGCGCAGGATTACCCTCTCAAACCTGTCGTTCTTGTGTCTGCACATGCTGCAGGAGGTGCAGCGGATACATTGTCTAGAATCATTGCCAATCGGCTTTCTGTGCTCATGGGTCAAACCGTTGTTGTCGATAATCGCCCAGGAGCCAGTACCATGCTCGCGGCTGAGTATGTTGCCCATTCCCCAAGCGATGGCTACACCTTGTTGATGGCAACCGTGACAACTTTGTCGATCAATCCTGTGGCTGTTGCAAAGATCAAGTACGATGCCATCAAAGATTTTTCGCCAATCACGGTGGTGGCATCCACGCCGTTTTTTTTGGGTGTCAACATGGATGTTCCATTCAAGTCGGTCTCCGAGTTGATTGCCTTTGCGAAGAAAAATCCAGATAAATTGAATTATGGTTCTTCGGGCAATGGAACTTCATCACACTTGGCGGGTGAACTTTTTAATTTGATGGCCACCATCAAAATGGTTCATGTGCCTTACAAGGCCACCTCGACCAGAAATACTGATTTGTCCTCAGGCGTCATTCAGGTTGTTTTTGGAAATGATTTGATCCCCTATGCCAAAGCTGGGAAAGTTCGAATCTTGGCGGTTACAGCAGCCAAAAAATTGTCATCCTATCCGGATATCTCAACGGTCTCAGATTCTGGCAATCTTCCAGGCTATGAGGCCAATGTTTGGTACGGTTTGGTGGCTCCAGCGGGTACGCCTGTCCCAGTCATCAGAAAACTCAATGATTTGGTCAAAACAATCGTTCTGGACCCTGAAACAAAGCAAAAAATCATGACCATTTTGGGCGGGGAAGTGGTGGCGAACAGTCCTGAGCAATTTGACTCTTTGATCAAATCAGACATGCGCAAATGGGGGGATGTGATCCGCAATTCAAAAGTTCAATTCGAAGAATGAAAGAGGTCTTTCATTAATTCAATTGAACTTGGAAAAACTTCATTGAATTTCCATTTTTTTTGACAATGCTTCATCCGTGGATATGGCAATTGCCTTGCTGATACATTCTGTGCAATTTTTCATCACACCATTATTCGAATTTTAGGTTTTTCTCTTTCGCTAATTTTGACCATCTCAAAGTGTCATCTTTGATCAAAGTTGTGAATTGCTCTCGACTGGATGTTTCGATGTCGACCCCTACTGAGGAAAACTTTTCCCGTATCACTGGTAATTGACTGACAGCAATGATTTCTTTGTTGATTGAGTCTAAAACTTCAATCGGTGTTTGACTGGGTGCAAACAAGCCAAACCAGGAAGAAATTTGAAATGTTGGCAATCCCTGCTCAGATATGGTTGGAATTTCTTTCGCTGAAGGGGATCTCTGTCCAGATGTCACTCCAACCGCCCTAAGTCGACCACTGCGAACGTGTGGTAGCACTGTTGAAATGGCATTGAATGTTAAATCGACTTGGCCACCAACCAAGTCAGTGAGCATTTGGGGTGAGCCCTTGTAGGGGACATCTCGCATTTTGATGCCCGCTTCAGATGTGAACAGCACACCAATCAAGTGGTCTGCTGTTCCTAGACCAGAAGTCCCATAATTGATTTTATCTGGATTGGCTTTTGCCAGGGCAATGAGTTCTTTGACGTTGTGTACATTCAATGCAGGATTGACGGCCAATAATCCGGGTATTCGTGCCACAAGACCAATCGGCGCTAAATCTTTGCTGGCATCATAGGGCAGGTTGGGGATCATGATTGGATTGATCGCCAGACTGCTACTGCCTAAAAGCAAGGTATAGCCATCGGGTGGTGATTTGACGACTGCATCGGTTCCTATTGAACTGCCTGCACCGGGCTTATTTTCTACCACAACGACTTGGTTAAGACGAAGTCCCAAAGCTTCACCAATGACTCGTCCCACGATATCAGTTGGCCCGCCCGATGGGAATGGTACGATCAAGCGCATTGGTTTATTGGGATACGATTGTGCAAAACAATCGGAACTCAAGACAAAAATCATTGTCACTAAGTACGTGAAATAGTTGATGTTTCTTTTTTTCATTGAAGATTTCATGGTTTAAATATTTTTTTGTATGACGCCACTGTAAAGACTCATGAACATATAACGATTTTTCATGATTTCAGTCGGTTCCGTCTCTTGAGGCCAATCTGGACTCGTAGTCTTAAATTGAATGTTGGAAAATCCTGCGTCTGTCATGATTTTCGCTAGATCTGTATGCACCAAGGGCAAGGCGTAGGGCTCATTGTTGCGGATGGCCATGCCCTTGTGTAGCCATTCACCAATGGTGCCGCCTGGCACTTTGCACATATCATAGATTGCAAAAATGCCGCCAGGTTTTAAAACACGTGCAGCCTCATGGATCACGTTGACTACAGCGTCGGGCGGTAATTCATGAAACAACCAATGCGAAGCCACCATGTCAAAGGTTTCATCACCGAACGTCAATTTCTCTGCATTTTCTTGGCAAAGCGTGATATCAACTCCATTTTCTTGGGCAAGCAGATGCCCGTACCGCAGAGGCGCTTCGCATACATCACAGCCAAAAACATTTGCACTTGGCATTTTCTTTTTGATGGACATGGTGGATCTTCCCAAAGTGCATCCCATGTCAAGAACTGTCTTCACCTCACAATTTGCATCTTTTGCAAGGTTGACCAATAGGTCTGCGTACCACTCAACCAATGCATTCGGATTGCCTCCCGCAAATGTCAGTCCTTTTTGGTACCAAACCATGAGCCATGTATTGAGAGCATCTCGACCAAGTCCAGATGGAACTTGATGAACATCAATCCCACCAACATAATCAGGCAATGCACATTCAGGATTCAACTTTAATCGATCGGTTGCTATTTGATCAGCCGTCTGAAGTATGTCTATCAACTCTTTTCTTGATTGCTCCAAAATGGTTTTGATTCCCCATCGCCCAATGTATTTGAACTGTTGGGTCATGCGTTCTTGCCATGCGTAGAGTTGATAACTGGGAGACAACAGCATGGAGGATTCAATCTTCTCGATATCCTCCGCTTGAAGAGATTGTGCCTCTTTCACGACTTGCTGATAAAGACTGGTTCTCCAGTGATTTTTGATGCCCGATAAATAACTTTGATAAACGCGAGCTTCAAAGGGAACCTCGTAGGCTTCAGTTAGCATTTCATTTCTCCATCACAGGATGCATCCCTGAAAGGTATTGGTGTACCTGGCCAACTTTTCCCGCCTGGGTGTATGAATTCATCAGATGTTCACCAAATTGTTTTTCTTCATGAGCCAACCACAACGCAAATTCGGAAGAATCGGCGACTAATTTTAAATTTTGTGATGTAAGGAGTTTTTGCTCTTCAAGGGCCATTTTCATTCTTTGCATTTCTGCTTTCAGTACAAAAAGCTCGCCGCCCAATTCCAGGATCATTGAGAGCAAATTGTCTCTCTCGGCAGTATTTGAGTCTTTGTTGTGCATTGAGGGTCTCTTTTGTCGGATGGCTTGTTGTCTTATAGTTGTTTTGCTTTATTGGGCAAAAGTTGGATTCACATTTGATGGGTGAATCACTTGCTCTTTACTCTTTGGACTTCATTGCTTTTTGAATATCTTTTCATGATGAATAAATCAAACTCAACCTTTGTCTATTGAGAGGGATGATCAACTTCCCGGCAGAATTAAAATCGACAATCTGCTATGCTCTTCACTGGTCAAACCCTTGGGCTGGTCCACCTTCAATATTTTTATATTCACGCCATGAAGTCTTTCCCATATGGCTAGGCTAAGTCATTGTCCTTGAACCCAATCTAACACCTGGGTCTGATCCGGCAAACCGTAGTTTTACTTACTTGTTATTACCAACCATAGACTGTGTTTGGTCGATCTGTTTCAGGTGATGTTGATTTGGCCTGCCAGCCTGTTGATGGCTTCGGCCTCGAATTCCCCTGAGGGTTTGCAAAACACACCAATTTGTCTTGAAGGGTGAAGTCCTATTTTGTGCAAAGCCACCATCATCTCGGCTTGCTTCAAGGCAATGCAGACCGTGTCCAAGATCACGGCCCCATTCATTTCTTTCAGTCCTGCTCTGGTGGCCAGTGTTGACAAAAAGGCGGGTGCGGGGATGATGACGGAGGCCCCATCATCGATGGCCCTTTGAGCTTGCAATTTGAATCGCTCGATCATGGGAGTCGGGTTGACCAATGAGAGGGCGATCTCTTCCTCGGATGCATGCAAAATATAAGGCCGGTCCATGTAGCGCGCTCCCACGCCATACCGCGTGACTTGCTCGGCGTAGACTTCTGGAAAAGCCGAGGAGCTGGTGACCACCGCGAATTTTCGTCCAAGCTGCATGGCCACGTGATAAGCGGACTCACTGATGCCAATGACTGGAATATCGAGCATGCCGCGTCCTTCAAAGAGCCCGACATCCAAAGTGCAGCCAATCACAAACGCATCGTAGCCTTGCTCCTCAGCGAGCCTCATGTTTTTGAGGGTTTGGATGTTCTGTAGGTATTGCAGGTGGCGCCAGTTTTCAATGTCTCTCACCATCACCGGGATTCCTGTGATGTAGACCTCGGTGCCAGGGCTGGCTATTTTTTTGCACTGCGCTTCAAGGGTTTTACCGTACTCATCCCACACCGGCTCAAAGCGGTAAGCACTTGCACTTTGGTACCAAATTTTCATGCTTGCTCCTTGGCCTTTGGTTGTGGCGCCTGTTCTGAATACCCCATGGTTTCAACGAATGAGCACCAGCAGCCACTCGGTCCACAGTCGTCGCCCTTGAAGGAGTCATGCACCACGCGGCCTGACTTGATTTTTACAGGCAAATCGTGGCTTGGGTAGAGGGTGAACTCGGGGTGGCTTTGGAGCAGACGCTTCAGAGCCGATTTTTCATTTCTCCTGGACACCACAAAATTCGCCGACACCACGGGGTCTGCATGGAGCACGGTTTTGGAGAGCAGCTGAAAAAAGACACTGTAGACCAAGTCCCCACTGAAGACCGCCATGCCTTGGTCCGATTGCACATGAATGAGCATCGAGCCCTCGGTGTGCCCGCCTGCAGCCGAGCAAACAATGCCTGGCAAGATTTCTTCCGATGGGGTTTGCTCGAGGTCGAGGAGTTGGAGCGCACCTGGCGTGTGCAAGCGATCAATCAAGTGTTTGATGTCTTCGGCCGGGTAGGACGGCCCCGACAATCCACTCACTGCATACTCCAATTCTCGGCGGTTGACCACCACCACGGTGCTCATGGGGAACTGATCGGTTTGTCCCGCATGATCCAAATGCAAATGGGTGTGCAAGATGAAGTCAATGTCTTTCATCTCAAGGCCCAAACGTTTCAACTGCAGCTCCAAGCGCAGACTGTTCGTGCTGATGCCGTTGGCACTGTCGCCAAGTTTTTGGAGCACCTCGGGGCTTCTGAAGCCCGTGTCGATCAAGACCTTGTGCTCGCCGTTTTGTAGCAGCCAGCCCTGAACGGGCACTCGCACCAAGCCATTGCCCGAGGCGTTGGCGATCATGCGGCGCCGGTTCAGTTCAACATGACCCAACTCCAAGGTCTCGATGCTCCAGGTTTTCATGCGAATTGCCTTTCGTCTTTCATGGGCGTGTTTCAGATGACACGTTTTAATTGCTGATGGGCGATCTGTGTTTTGAGGACATCTTTTTGCACACGGTTGGTGGCCGTCATCGGCAAAACGTCGGTGATGTAGATGCTTTTGGGCACTTTGAAGCCAGCCAGGCGTTGTCGCATTTGGCTCACCACATCACTCCAGTTGTGGAGTGCATCGTTGCAAACGACGACAGCACTCACCACCTCGTCGAGTCGTGCATCGGGCAACGCCAAGACACAAACCTGGGTGAGCCCAGTGCAGTCGCGCAAGACTTGTTCCACTTCGACGGGCGCCAAGTTCTCGCCACCCACTCGGATGATGTCCTTGAGTCTGGCAATGTAGGTGAGCTCACCCACCTCATTGAGGGTCCCCAAGTCACCTGAGCGAAACCAGCCGTCCGCGGTGAACGCTTGCTCGGTGGCCTCTGGGTGGTTGAAGTAGCCCGGTGTGATGGTGTGTCCTCGCATTTGGATTTCACCCACCGAGTTGGTGCCGAGCACCTCCCGGGTCTGGGGGTCTGCAATGCGAAAGAGGTTGCCCGCTTGGGGGCGGCCGTTGGCGCCGATGCGCTGGTCGAGTTCATCTCCCGCACGCCACATGGCGAACTGTCCGCATGTCTCTGTCATTCCATAGATATTGGAGATGCCAGGGATGCCCAATTCGTCATGGATTCTTCTCAGGAAATCGGCGGTGCCCAAGTCATGGGTGATGTTCATGCTTCGCAGTTGGGTGCGACTCTTGCTCGACTCAAGCGCCAAGACGTCTCTGTAATACACCATGTGGGAGACACTGCATTGGTGTTGTTCAACCAAACGCAAAAACATCTCGGGCTCCCAAGCCGACATGGCGGTCAAGGTTGCACCTGAGAGCAAGCACACCGTGATGGCATGCATGGTGCCCGAGCAATGAAAAAAAGGTGCTGCACTGATGAACTCGCTGTGCGGGTTCAGGCCCTGGCAACTCGCCACATACGAGGCGGTTTGCAAGTAACTTTTGTTCAAAAGCATGGCCCCTTTGGGCATTGAGGTCGTGCCCGAGGTGTACTGGATGCACATCAAGTCGGCAATGCTCTTGGTCTCAAGGTTGAAGGATCCACTCCCCAGTCTTTCAAGTGGCCATTCGCTCCAATGGTCATTGTCGCTGGCGTCAAGCATCAGCGTCGCCCATGGCAGATCAGTGAGCACGGCTCTGGCTTCTTCGCTGTAAGCGCGCCCTCTATAAGCTTGGGTGGTGATCAAGGCCTTGGGTTGCACATCTCTCAAGATGATGCCAAGCTCAGCGCTCGTCAAGCGGGTATTGATGGGCACACTCACGCCACCCAGGTCATTGATGGCAATGAAGCTTGCCAGCCAATTGAGGGAGTTTTGAAACCAAAGGGCGATGCGCTCACCTTCACCGATGACGAGCCTCAATTGCCCCCCAATGGACTCGACTCGGCCCAGCAGCTGAGCATGCGTGACCTCACGCCCGTCCAAACGAAGCGCCACTTGGTGCGGGAAGTACCGGGCGTTGTACCTGAGCAGGTCGGCCAACTTCAAGGCGCCACGCTCGATGGTCTCTTTAGTCATCCTGGGGGAGTTGAATGCTGGCGTAAGAGGCTTTCGGCACAAAGGGGTAGGGCACCTGGGCACCGCCTGGGAGCTCAACCACACCAACGGCGTAGCCCGCGGTCGACTCTTCACCACGCTGGTTGAGCAAAACAATCTTGAGTGTGACAAAACCCAGTCCATCCAGACTGGTTTTATTGACCACCCGCGCTTGAGCGACGATGGAGTCGCCCGCGACATCCATTCTTTTGTAGCGAAACTTGATCTTCCAAACCCAACTGGTGTCTCCCAAGGCATCTTGCACCAGTTGCACGAGCACATGCTGCTTCCAAGACCCATTGATCAGCACATCGGGGAGTTTGTCGTGTTCGGTGGCAAAGCGGTGGTCGTAGTGGATGCGGTGCCAGTTCTCAACCGCAGCGGACCACCGCATGATGTGTGAGGTGGTGATGACGCCTTTGTTGATCTCAGCCAAAAGAGTGCCTTCTTGCAAGTGTTCCCAAATCAAAGACATCGCTCACCTCCAAATCAAAGTTTGGCGGTTGATCAACAACTGTTCACCCGCCTCGGTGCTGAAGGTGGTCTCGATCACCACAAACAATAAAAAGCCGCTTTTGCCCTCTTTCAAGATGACGTCTTTGTAAGTGGCGTGGGCCACACACCGCTCACCCACTGCCAGGCAACGGAAAAATTCAATCTCATTGCCGCCATTGAGGAGTCTCTTGAAGGGCGAGACCATGGGTGGCAAGCCAAAGAACACGCTGTCGTTTTGACCGGCACCATCGGCATCACGGTCGTCTTGGACCAAATTGAGTGGATCGGGGGCGGTGGTGGTGGGCCGAAAGGCGTGGACGGGGTACAGAGGTGGGGCCACCAAGCCTTTGTAGCGAGTGTGGGATGCCAGGGTTTCATCGACATAGCGCTTGTTGCTGTCCATGATGGCTTGTACAAAGCGCCTCAAGGTGTCTTTTTCCAGTGGGTTCTCTGCCGTCAAGGGCTGGCCCACCATGCCTCGCCAATGGGCGAAATCTTCGGGCTTTGGTGCGGTATCGAGTGTTGTCATGACTCAACTCAATGCTGGGCTGCTTGGCGATAAGCCTCGAGGCGTCCGCCACGCATCACTTTACCGGGCAAGGGGTGGCCGACAATCTTCTCAGCTTCGACGGCCACTTCGACGAGTCGCTCCAAATTGACACCCGTCTCAATGCCGAGTTCATGGCACATGTGCACCAAATCTTCTGTCGCGATGTTGCCCGGCGCGTCTTTGAAGCCAGCGTAGGGACAGCCTCCGAGTCCTGCCACCGCCGAATCAAAATCATCGACCCCCATCTCCAACGCCGCCAAGGCATTGGCCATGCCCATGCCGCGGGTGTCGTGCAGGTGCAAATTGATGGTGGGTGTTGACCAGCGGTCTTGAATCTTGCCCACCAAGTATTTGATCGATTGCGGGTTGGCCCAGCCCATGGTGTCACACAGTTGGATGTGTTGAATGGTGTATTCGTTGTCCTCGGCCAAATTCATCAAGCGAGCAATCAATTGAATCACATGGTCGGGGTCGACATTGCCTTCGTAGTTGCAACCAAAGGCAGCCATGACACTGACTTCGGTGGCGGGGATGTTGGCGATTCTGAAGGCTTCGACGCGTCGGGCGGCCTCTTCAAAGGTTTCATCAATGCTGCGGTTGGTGTTCTTCTTGGAAAACGTCTCGCTGGCGGTGATGCTCAAACTGCCCTCGACAAAGAGCTTTTTGGTGGCAATGGCCCGGTTCATGCCTTGGATATTCAAGTAAACACCGGTGTACTTGGTGTTGGGTGCAGCCTTCAAGCCCGCGACGATGTTTTCTGCATCGGCCATCTGCGGCACCCACTTGGGGTTGACAAAAGAGACCACCTCGATTTCAGGAAAGTTGCACTCCGAGAGCATGTCGATGAGTCGAATTTTTTCTTCGGTGGTGACCGGATTTTTTTCGATTTGCATGCCTTCTCGGGGGCCGAGTTCATGAATCTGGATTTTCTTGGGGTATGACATGGCGGGAGGTGTCCTCAGAGGAAAAGGGCAAGGATGGAAATTAAGGTTGGTTCAACAGTTTGGTCAAGCCATAAAAGTCAAAAAGTTCTTCCACGCGCTCACGCGCAGGGGCTTTGCCAAACCAGCCTTGGCGAGTCTGGTAAAGACCAAAATTCGTTTTCAAGTCCACCATCATCTCGGCCATCTTGAGGGTCACGGCCAAGCCGTCAATGATGGGCACATCGTCCACGCGGGAGATGCCGTTGCTGGCGAGCAAAATATTGAGGGGCATCTCCCCGGGCACGATCACATCGGCGCCTTTGGCAATCAAGGCGCGAGCACTTTTCTTGAATCGTTCAATCAAGGGCTCGGGATCGGTGAAGGCGGGCAAGACGTCTTGGAAGGTGAATCCCACGGGTTCAATGCCAACGCATCGAGTGGTGAGTCCATAGGCCCCCATTTGTTCTTGAAACATGGGAATCATGGTGTCGATGAACATGAGCACGCCAAAACGGTGTCCGAGCATGCATGCCGTGTGAAAACTCGACTCTCCGTAGCCCACCACAGGTATGTCCACCAAGGTTCTGATCTCACGGATGAGTGGATTGGGGATGGTGCACATGGCAAAGGCATCAACACCGGCGCGGTTGGCTTTCACCGCTTGCACCATCCACTGCATGGTGTGCATGGTGTACAAAGTGCTCAATCCGATGTCCGTGCCCGGATAGTTGCTCGGATAGGTGCCCGGGATCAAGCCGTGAATTTCAACTTCGGTGTCGGGGCGGACGATTTTTTTGATGTGCTTTTCCATGGCCGCCTTGTAAGCGGGCAAGTCTTCGAGAACGGTAAAGCTTTGGTGCCAGATTTTCATGGGTTTTGATTTCTAAAAATAGTGATTTTATTCTGCTTTGATGTTGGCCGCTCGGATGGTCGCTCCCCAGCGCTCGGACTCGGTGTCAAGGTAAGCCTTGAATTGGGTGACATTTTTGGTCTCAACGGCCAAGCCGTTTTTCACGAGCAACTCCACGATCTGGGGGTCTTGGCAAACGGCGTTCACCTCTTCATTGAGTTTTTCAATGATCGCGGGCTGCATTTTGGCCGGCCCCAAAATACCCAACCAGGGTGTGGCATTGATGGGGTAGCCCTGTTCGGTGAATGTGGGCATGTCGGGGGCACTGACAAAACGTGTGGGGGCGGCCACACCCAAGAGCCGAACTTTGCCGGCCTGGTGATTGGGGTAGGCGAGGGTGAGGGGGACCATCATGGCGTCGATTTGCCCGGCCATCACGGCTGAGATGGCGGGGGCCGCGCCTTGGAAGGGGACGTGCAAGATGTCGAGTTTTTCTGAGACATTGAGCATGGCCATGGCGACGTGGCTGGAGCTTCCCGTGCCGTAAGACGCGTAGGACATTTTGCCAGCTTGTTGGCGCACCAAGTTGAGGTACTCTTGGACGTTTTTGGCTTTGACATTGGGGTTGACAACCAAGGTCATTTGCAAGATGCCCACCTCAGCGATGGGGGAGAAGTCTTTCTTGGCATCATAAGAAATCTTCGGATACACAAAGGGGTTGATGGAGTGGGTGTCGGCCGCGGTGAAGAGGATGGTGTAGCCATCGGGTGCGGCTTTGCCCACGTAGTCGGCGCCAATTTGACCGCTGGCGCCGCCGCGGTTTTCAATGACCACCGATTGCTTGAGTCGCTCGCCCAATTTTTGGGCCACGGCCCTGGCCACCACATCGGTGGCGCCGCCTGCGGGGTAAGGCACGACCATTTTGATGGCGTGATCGGGATAGTCTGCATGGGCTGCGCCAAGCCCCAGGGTGCAGGCCAAGACGACGCCCAGCAGCTTGGACAGGTGATGCTGTGACCCAGAAGAATGTTCACCGCTTTGTGTGTTCATGTTGACTCCTATTGACAATGAAATCATGATCAGGGCCCAACTCGATCGACTTGAGTGGGCCCAGCACTGAGTTTAATGCTGCGCACAAAAAAAACGATGAATTCCTTGCGTTGGATCAACTAGGTACTTACCTTGATATTGATCGTTCGCTGCCCATCCATAGAATCCCTCACACACCAAGCGCATTGGCCGTCCTACAATTGAAGTTCATATTTCAATGGACGCAATGGGTCCGCAAGCTCGGCACACGCCGGGCTTGGATTTGAACGAAGAGGTGTTCTTTGAAAAGACTAGACAAGCGAGTCGCCATCATCACCGGTGCGGCAGGCGGTTTGGGTCGCGCAACGGCGATTCAATTTGTGAAGGAGGGTGCAAAGCTTGGATTGATCGATATTGGCGACTGCCAGGGTTTGATCAAAGAGCTCAAAGCGATTGTCCCTGAGGCCCACGTGATCGCGCTCCAAGTCGACGTGACCGATGAGGCGGCGGTCTTGAGGGCCGTGGCAGAGGTCGCATCACACTTTCAAAAAATCGATATCCTCGTCAACATTGCGGGCATCGTCTCGCATGGCAACTCGTCGGATGTGAGCTTGGCCGAGTGGCAGCGCGTGCTCAACATCAACTTGACCAGCACCTTCATTTGTTCCAAAGCGGTCTTGCCCGCCATGCGTGACAAACGATATGGTCGCATCATCAGCATGAGCTCGGTGCTCGGGAAAAATGGTGGCAACCCCAGGCCCTGGATCAACCCAGAAGAACAAAAGAAGGCTGGCAACGTTGCTTACGGTGTGTCCAAAGCAGGGATCAATGCGCTCACGTTTTACTTGGCCAAAGAAAACGCCCACCACGGCATCACCGTCAATGCCATCGCACCTGGACCAGTCGCCTCCAACATGACCACCAATTTTCCGCAGTCTCTCAAAGACCTGATTCCTGTCGGTCGCATGGGCAAGGCCGAGGACATTGCCGAGGCGGTGACGTTTTTGGCAGCAGAGTCTGCCGGTTTTATCACAGGCGAGGTCTTGGACGTCAATGGCGGCTCCTGGATGGACTGAGGATCCATCCCATTTCATCAATTCAGCTTACAACTTTGTATCAACTCAACAACTCACTTGGCAAGAACATGAAATCCATGAAATTCATCCATCCATCCACCATTCTCGTTTTGGCGTTGACGTCTGTGATGGGGACATCCCATGCGCAAGACAAATACCCCAACAAGCCCGTTCGGGTCATTGTGCCGTTTGCGGCTGGAGGTGCGACCGACGTGCTCACCCGTCTTGCGGCCAATGAGCTCACCCAAAAGCTCGGTCAAAGCTTCGTGGTCGAAAACAACACGGGTGCAGGTGGCCTCATTGGAGCGGCTCAAGTCCACAATGCCAAGCCCGATGGCTACACCTTGCTCGCGGGCTCGCCAGGACCCATCACCATCATGCCAGCGATCAGTCGCACGCCCATCAACTTCAATGCGGAGCGCGATTTTGTGCCGATCACCTTGATTGCCGACAGTCCTGGGGCCTTCGTGGTGGGCAAGAACTCGAGCTTCAAGTCAGTGCAAGAGATCTTGGCGGCCGCCAAGGCGTCTCCTGGCAAAGTCACCTGTGGCTCCTCGGGGGTGGGTGCCTTTAGCCACTTGAACTGCGAGTTGCTCAAAAGCTTGGCCGGTGTTGACATCACCCATGTGCCTTACCGCGGCGCGGCACCAGCGATGATGGACCTGGTGGCGGGCAACTTTGATTTCTTGATTGAGAATTATCCCTCTCCACAAAAACTCATTGACACGGGAGATGCCAAACTGCTCGCCGTGACGTCGAGGACACGTTTTCCTCTCAAACCCAACACCGCCACGGTCATCGAAGCGGGTGTGCCGGGTCACGTGATGAGTGCTTGGATTGGACTCATGGCACCAACAGGCACGCCACAAGCGGTGATCGACTTGATTTACAAGGAACTCTCCACCTCGCTCAAAGACCCATCCATTCAGAAAAGAATGTCTGACATGGGGGTGGTGCCTGGGGGCAATACGCCGGCAGAATTTGCGGGCTATCTGGCCAAGGAGCGAGAGACCTATAAAGACTTGGCCCTCAAAACCGGCCTCAAAATCGATTGAAGGGTCAGCGGCATTTCAGTGCGTACAGGCAACTCATCCAAGTGCTTGCTTTGGAAAGACACCCGCGCTGGCGCCTGCATCGAGCGTGATCAACTGGCCGGTGATGGAGGCGGCCCCGGGCGTGCTCAAGAAGACAGCCGTGGCTGCAAACTCCTCGACTGTTGGCAGTCGGCCCAAGGGCAGTGACTCAGCCGCTATTTGCAAGCCCTCGGACTTGGAGACCTGAGCGCCTTCGAATGCACTGTACAGAAAAGGCGTCTCGATGGCAGCCGGCGCAATGCCATTGACCCGCAAGCCTTGTCTGGCGAACTCCAAGGAGAGTGATTTCACCAGTCCCGCAATCGCGTGCTTGGAGGCGGTGTAGATGCTGCGTTGGGAGCGACCCAGTGTGCTTTGCAGTGAGCACGTGAACATCAACAAGGAGTTGCGGTTTTTAAGCAGACTTGGAATGGCGGTTTGAGCGCAGTAGATGGAGCCCAAGATATTCACGTCCACGACGCGTTGAATTTGTTCTTGGCTCGCCTTTAAAAACTCACCTCCAAAGGGCACGCCCGCGTTGACCAGATACACGTCGATCGGGGCGTTGAAAAATACTTCGCTCTTTTGAACCAACTGCGTGCACTCTTCAAATTGGCTCACATCGCAAGACACGAAGCGCAGTCTTTGCCCGTACTCCATGGTGAGAGCCTGGAGGAGTTCGGGGTTGTTTTGGGTGTCGGCCAAGACCACCCGAGCACCAGCCTTGAGAAATGCGTGCGCGCACCCCAGCCCCAAAACCCCCAACCCACCGGTGATGACGACGTTCATGCGCATGGCCCTTCAAAAAGTTGAGAATGTGGTCTCCAATCAGGATGAAAAAAAACGCAGCAAATGATTTCCAAGACCCACCTCGGATTTTAGAGCTTAAAGCACTTGCAATGCAGGGTTTACCTAAGCATGAAAATCGTCTTCAAGCCCCAAGACGACGTTTTAAGCCTTGAATTTATCTTAAAATTTGACCTCCATTTTTTGAAAGAACTTTATCCATGAACGCTCCTGCATTGCACATTGATCCCCAAACATCGGCCCTCGTTTTGATCGACCTCCAGTACGGCATTGTCGGCATGAATGTGTTTCCCAGAACCAGCGCTGAAGTCATTGCCAATGCCTCCAAGCTCGTCGAGGCGTTTCGCAAGCACCATGCAACCGTCGTCTTGGTGACAGTGGGCAATTTGCCCGACGGCAAAGATCTCTTGAACCCCATCACCGATGCGCCAGCGGGCAGCGTTGCGGGTCGTCCTGCAAATTTCGCAACCTTGGTGACCGAACTCAACACCCAGCCCAGCGATATTTTGATCACCAAGCGCCAGTGGGGTGCTTTTTACGGCACAGAGCTCGACTCCCAGCTCAGAAGACGCGGCATCAACACCATCGTGCTCGCTGGTATTTCCACCAACGTGGGTGTGGAGTCCACCGCCAGGGACGCGTTTGAGCGCAATTACAACCAAGTGTTTGTGGAGGACGCGATGGCGAGCCCCTCCGTTGAAGCGCACCAAGGCACGCTCAAGTACACCTTCCCCAGACTGGGCAGAACACGCAGCACGCAAGACGTCATTGCCGCATTGGGTTGATCCGAGCCCCAGGGCCAGCGTCAAGACTGGGGCTTTGGGGCAGACAGGCCCCGAAGCCTGCGCCGGTCTTGGCCTAGCCAGGCAAGCGGTGTTTTGCTGATGCGCCGTTATTGCTGCCCGCGCTGAGCGGCATGCAATCCAGCCTTGCGACCAAACACCATGCCCTTGAGCACTGACGTGGCCCCGGTGTAGGTTCCCCAATAGGAGCCGATGATTTCTCCTGCTGCGTAGAGATTCTCAATCGGGTAGCCATCGGTGTGCAGGACCCTGGCATCCTCATCGACCTTGAGTCCGCCAAAGGTGAACACGTTGGAGGCCATGATGGGGTAGGCGTGAAAGGGGGCCTCATTCAAGGGGCAGGCCCAATTGGATTTGGCCGGCGTCAAGCCATGAGTTTTGACGCCATCGAGCACCAAGGGACTCCAGTCCTTGCCTGAACAGGCTTGGTTGTACTTCGACACGGTTTCACTCAAGGCGTCAACGGGCACGTGGATGGCCTGGGCCAAGTCTGAGAGGCTTTGAGCGACGATGGGGGCTTGGTCGCTTCGAATACCGAGGCGGTAATTGGGAATGCGCTGGTGACGGGCATCCAAAATGACCCACGCCATGCCCTGGGTTTGCAGGTGAATTTTGCGGGTGATGGATTCATAGTACGCGTCGACCGTACCAATCGCCTCGTCGGTGAAGCGCAGGCCTTCTTGGTTCACCAAGATGCCGTAAGGGAAGATGAACACCGAGGGCTCCGACATGCCCGATCTGGGGTCGATGGGCTCGGCATGGTAGGAGCCAAAGTCCCCGCAAGTGGCGGCCCCCGCCTTGAGGGCCATCTCGATGCCTTCACCGCGATTGAAATAACCGCCTTTGCAAATGGGGCGCAAATAAATAGAGCGCGCGCCCACGTAGCGCGTCATCATCTCGGCATTGCCTTGAAAGCCACCGCATGCCAGTACCACTGGGCCCTTGAGGAGCAGGTTGCCTTGTCCCACTTGTCTGGCTTTCACGCCAATGATGTGACCGTGCTCGTTCTCAATCAATTCACGCGCCGTGGTTTCATACAGAACCGTGATACCGAGTTGGGTGGCTTTGGAAAAGAGGACGTCAATCAAGCCTTGCCCCCCGCCCACCGGCAGCAGCCTGGGTTGCGACTTGGTCAAGAATTGGGTGGGCAAGAAGTCGAATTTGGCGCCAATGCCTTCAAACCACTTCACCGTGGGGCCGGCGTTTTGAGCAAAGGTGTTGATGAAATTGGGGTCGAGCAAACTCAGGCTTCGAACCAGGCCTTTTTCGTGGGGGTCGGCGCTTCGCTCCACAAAATCAGGATCGATTTGGCCGCTGCCGTTTTCAGCCAAATGGATCTCAAAGTCGTCGCTCACCTCGGCGTGGCTTTTCATGCGCAAATAAGCCTCGGTGTAGCGACTTTGTCCACCTCGCTCCTCAATCGGTGCGCGCTCGAGCGCCACCACCTTGAGTCCAGCTTCGGCGGCACTCACCGCAGCCGAGAGACCGGCAACGCCACAACCGACCACAATCAAATCGAATTCAAGCTTTTGAGTCATCGTCTGTCCAATCCGAGTATCCGATATCCAGTTGAGAATCACCCAAGACAAATGATGGGCAATTGAGCTCTATCGGTGGGTTGAGATTGAGCCTCAATCCACATTTCATTCTTGATCATAGTTCAGTTCTCACAGCTTAGACGCTAGTGTTTTGCCTGAGAAAACAATACAGAAGGTGCACAAGTCACTGAAAATTTGTTTTAAAAACCATCTTGTTTGGGTCCAATCACCACTCATGAATCGGGTCTGAAGATTTCTCGTTTTCTGCCGATGCGAGGGGACTTTATTCTTGATGGGGGGTGGGCGCCTAGGGCACGCATGACAACCCCACCCATCTTCACCATGTCTTGTCGACGAGGTTTGAGCTTGCGCGATGATTCAAATGTGCCCAGCAGTGTTTTGCATTGTGACAATGGGCCTCGGGGCTTGCAAAAGGTGTTCAAAGTGAAGGCAATGATTTTTGTAATCGCCCCCGGTGCACCACAGCGCTCAGTGTAAACCCTTGATTTGATCGTCTGGTGAGGATGGATGCCGATGGATACCGATGGCCATGCGTGCTGGATGTCCTCAACGCCTTTCATCTGTTAAGCTTTTAACTTCTGAGTTTGTTCATTTGGAGGAGTAGATGAGGTTCAATCACACGAAGCGCCCAGGTGGTCTCGGGTGACCCAAGTTGCTGCAATGGAGATGGAGTAAAAATGTCCCAAGGTATGTTGTCGGGTGTTCGGGTGTTGGATTTGACGTCGGTGGTCATTGGGCCACTGTGCACCCAAATTTTGGCCGATCATGGTGCCCAAGTGATCAAAGTCGAGAGTCCGCAAGGTGACGTGGGTCGCCACCTCGGCGGGAGAGGCAAGACGCCTGGCATGGCGCCCAAGTTCTTGCATTTGAATCGCAACAAGCGATCGATCTGTTTGGACCTCAAACACCCCAGTGGATACAAGGCCTTGGTGGAGCTCATCAAAACGGCCGATGTGATGACGTGGAATGTGCGACCCAAATCCATGGAACGCATGAAGTTGAGTTATGAAGAGGTCAAAGCCATCAACCCCACCATCATCTATTGCGGGATGTTCGGATTTGGTCAAGACGGGCGCTACGCAGAGATTCCCGCCTATGACCAAATCATCCAGGGCTCCAGTGGTGTGGCCGGACTGAACGCCAAAGCGTTTGGTGAGCCCCGTTACTTGCCGTATGTGCTTGCAGATCGCACCGGTGGACTCATTGCGGTGCAAATGATTGCCATGGCGCTTTTCAATCGCGAGCGAAAAGGCGAGGGGCAAAGCATACAGATTCCGATGTTTGAGAACATGGCCACCCAAGTGCTCACCGAGCATTTGTACAACCAGACCTATGTGCCACCCATCGGCGGGATGGGAGACCCAAGGCTGGTGAACGAGTTTTATGCGCCGTCCAAAACGCTTGACAGCTACATCAGCATTTCAGCCAACACCGATGCCCAGGTGTTTCCGCTCTTTGAGGCCATGGGGCTTGGGCACTTGAAAACCGACGAGAAGTTTTGCAGTGTGGCCGCGCGATTTAAAAATGTCCATGACTACTACTCCTTGCGTTCGAGCGAGTTGAAGAAACAAACCACGGCCTTTTGGATGGAGGTCTGCAAAAAGCACGACATCCCTGCGGCGCCTTATCACACTCTGGAGACATTGATTGAGGACCCGCACTTGACAGATGTCGGCATGCTGGTCAAGCGTCAACACCCAAGCGAAGGTGACATCCTCGACATCAGACCCGCCAACGAGGTCTCCAGTGGCCACCGTGAGGACTGGATGCCCGCGCCACTTTTGGGG
>CAILYC010000035.1 GCA_903838355.1 uncultured Burkholderiales bacterium
CCATTCCAGTGTGCGTTTTCGCATCGATGGCAGTTTGAGAGAAGTCGTGCAACCCCACCGAGGCTTGCACGCAGCCCTCATCTCGAGACTCAAAATCATGGCCGACTTGGACATCGCGGAAAAGCGCTTGCCCCAAGACGGTAGAATTTCTCTGCGCCTGGGACAACGCGCCATCGATGTGCGGGTCTCCACCTTGGCCGGGGCGCACGGTGAGCGCGCGGTGCTCAGACTGCTGGACAAAAGCGAGAGCCGCTTGAGCTTGGCGTCTGTGGGCATGGGCGGGCAGACTTTGACACGGTTTGCCCGTTTGATTGAGCAGCCCCATGGCATCATTTTGGTGACCGGGCCGACTGGCAGCGGCAAGACCACCACCCTTTATTCAGCCCTTCAAACCCTCGACGCTCAAACCCAAAACATTTTGACGGTCGAAGACCCCATTGAGTATGAGCTCCCCGGCGTGGGTCAAACCCAGGTCAATCCCAAGATCGACCTCACCTTCGCCAAAGCCTTGAGAGCGATTTTGCGCCAAGACCCCGATGTGATCATGATTGGTGAGATTCGAGACTTTGAGACGGCGCAAATTGCCATTCAAGCCTCTCTCACCGGACACTTGGTGCTCGCCACCTTGCACACCAACGACGCGTGCTCTGCGGTCACGCGTTTGATGGACATGGGAGTCGAGCCGTTTTTGCTCAGCTCTTCCTTGCTCGGTGCCTTGGCCCAACGCTTGGTGCGCCGGGTCTGTCCAGTCTGCAGCGCCAAAGGCTGTGAGAGTTGCCACCAAACCGGCTACCAAGGTCGCACCGGGATTTTTGAACTCCTGAGTGTAGACGCCCATATGCGTGAACTCATCCACAACCAAGCCTCGGAAGCGGAGCTCAAACGCGCGGCCTTGTCGGGGGGCATGCAACTCATGCGCGAAGACGGGCAAAGACTGGTGGACGAAGGCGTGACCACACTAGAAGAGCTCGTTCGCGTCACGCGAGATTGATCATCCGCGACGCAACCAACGCAGACCCTCTACTTCTATGCCCGCCTACACCTACCATGCCCTCGACCCCCAAGGTCAAACCCAAAACGGGGTGCTTGAAGGCGACTCAGAGCGAGCGGTGCGCCAGATGCTGAGAAAGCGGTCCCTCATTCCCATGCGCGTGGAGTTGGTCTCCAAAACCTCGAATTCCATCTTGCACAAAGAGTTGTGGGCAAGCCGCGTGTTCTCGAGCAACGCCCTCACCTTGTGGACCCGTCAACTGGCCGAACTCATCAAAGCTGGACTTCCGCTCGAGCGCGCCTTGAATGCGCTCTCATCGGAAGCGCCCAACCAAAGGGCACGCGACTTGGTGGCGTCGATACGCTCAGAAGTGAACGCTGGCGCCACCTTTGCCAAGTCCTTGGAGCCCCATCCCAAGGAGTTTTCCGGGATTTACCGTGCAAGCATTGCAGCAGGCGAGCAAAGTGGACAGCTCGGGCTCGTGCTCACCCGATTGGCCGGCGACCTGGAAGCGCAGAACCTTTTGCAAAGCAAAGTCTTGCAAGCTCTGCTCTACCCGGCCATTGTGAGCTTGATCGCACTCTTCATTGTGCTTTTTTTGCTCACCTATGTGGTCCCACAAGTGGCCCACGTGTTCACGTCTAGCCAACACCAATTGCCCCTGCTCACCACCGTGATGCTCAATGTGTCGTCCTTTTTACTCAATGAATGGTGGGTGTTGCTCCTGGGCCTGCTCACTGCTTCCTATGCGGGGACTCAGGCCTTGAAAAACGAGTCCCTCAAAGCGCGTTTTGATGCATGGCTCTTGCTCACCCCCATTGTTGGTCCTTTGGTGAGGGGCTACAACGCCGCACGGTTTGCCAACACTTTGTCGACCTTGGTGGGTGCCGGTGTGCCCATCCTCAAAGCGCTTCAATCGTGCTGCCAAATTCTCTCCAACCAAGCCATGAAAAATGACATGCTGCAAGCCCTGGTCATGGTGAGAGAAGGCGCGCCACTGGGACTCGCCTTGGGTGAGCGCGGGCGAATGCCAGGTATGCTGCCGATGTTTGCCAGACTTGGCGAGCAAACCGGCAGGCTTCCCGATATGCTCGAGCGCGCGGCCGAACAACTCTCCAGTGATGTACAAAGGAAGGCCTTGCAACTGGCAACCATTTTGGAGCCTTTGCTGATCGTGGCCATGGGGGGACTGGTGATGCTGATTGTCCTCTCCATCATGATGCCCATCATTGAGCTCAACCAATTGGTCAAGTGATGAACTTCGTCATCACCCAATTCATTTGAATCGCTAACTTGGACCCTAACGCATGAGCATCAGCCTAGAAAACCGATTGGTCGTGGCCATCTCTTCACGTGCCTTGTTCGATTTTGAAGAAGAAAACCAAGTGTTTGAAGATGCCAATGACAAAGCCTACATGCAGCTTCAACTCGAGCGCTTGGAAACCCCGGCCAAACCAGGCGTTGCCTTTTCTTTGGTGCAAAAGCTCTTGGCCTTCAACAAAACGGGAGAAGAGAACACCGAAGTGGTGATCCTCTCCAGAAACGATCCGGTGAGCGGCATGCGGGTGTTTCGCTCGGCCCAGCATTATGGCCTGCCGATTGTGCGTGGCAGCTTCACCCGCGGCCAAGCCCCTTGGCGATACTTAAAGCCTCTTCACGCCAATTTGTTTCTCTCCACCCACTTGAGCGATGTCAGAAAGGCGTTGGAGGCAGGCGTCCCTGCGGCCCAGGTCTACCCGTATTCGGCCAGGGCCTCACTTTCACACCCCAACGAGGTGAGGATTGCTTTTGACGGGGATGCGGTGCTGTTTTCGGACGAGTCAGAGCGAGTCTTTCAAACCCAAGGGCTCAACGCCTTTCAGCAGCACGAGGCCAAACTCGCGACCTTACCGATGTCTCCTGGTCCCTTTAAGCCTTTGCTGCAAGCCCTACACCGCTTGCAAAATCTGGGAACGGCTCAGATGCGCATACGAACCGCCTTGGTCACGGCGAGGTCTGCGCCAGCGCACGAGAGAGCGATTCGCACCTTGATGAATTGGAACATTGAGGTTGACGAGGCCATGTTCTTGGGAGGCCTTGACAAAGGCGGGTTTCTAAAGGAATTTGAACCCGACTTTTTCTTTGACGATCAAACCGGTCACATCGAGTCGGCCTCTAAGCACGTGCCCTCTGGCCATGTGGTGAGTGGACTCAAGAACGAAGCCCTAGACGATCCTGAAGGTCAATGAATCCATCACGATTGAGGACGGGTCTCGATTGCTCATTTGATTTGGGTCAAGCTTTGATCAGTGCGGGTCGCATCCGGAGGTCTTCACCCTTAAGATCGCAAGACCATGTCACAAACCAACCACCAGCTGGGGCTGATTGCATTGATCAAGCGCTCAAGGCCGATCAATTTGATCACCGGCCCCATCATTTACAGCATGATTTTCCCCTTGCTGCTTTTGGACGCATTCGTTTCTTTTTACCAGTGGACTTGCTTTCCCATTTACGGCATCCCCAAGTTATTGCGCAAAGATTTCATCATCTTTGATCGCCAAGAACTCCAATACCTCGATTGGATTTCCAAGTCCCATTGCACCTATTGTGCATATGGGGTTGGCATTGTGGCGTTTGCGAGTGCGGTCATTGGGGCAACCGAAGCTTATTTTTGCCCCATCAAACACAAGATCAATCAATGTCCAACTTCTCATCTGAACAATCATTACATCGACTTTGTCGAGCCCACCGGTTATGATTTTGATGCCCATCTTGAGCAATTAAGGCTGGCGGAAACCAAGGCCAAAACCTGATTTGATGAAAAATTGGATTTCAGCACATCTCAAAACCCAATCGACCGATTCTCTGCACTCGCGCTGCGGCGCAATTCTAGCCAGAATTCAAAACAAGTCGAGTTGGTCTGGTGCGCTTGATGTCTTTTCAGCCTTGGCGTTTTGAGCAGGTGTCTTGATTGGCGTTGGTCTTGGATGAGCCTGGGTTTTGAGCGTTGGCATGACATCCCTGCGGGCCAAGTCCTGGGCGTGTGTTGGAACCGCGTTGAGCCAGGCTTCAAACTGATCGGCCACCAAGACCCACGGCATGCGCTTTTCGTCTTCTGGCGGGTGCATGCGAGACATCAC
>CAILYC010000036.1 GCA_903838355.1 uncultured Burkholderiales bacterium
CGCAGTCAATATGTTAGAGCGCGGGCAGCGCTTGTTGGCCTGTGCAGAGGAAGGCTCTGGCCGGGGTCGTAAGACCACGGCGAAACCCGCCTCAGTGAAGCAAGAACCCACTGAAGTGACTGCGCATGAGGTTTCTCATGCGTGGCACCGTAGGAATCCCGGTCTCTTCAGGGCCGTGAGGATGTGAATGGCTTTGCAGCTTCAACCGCCAGCGCCTCTTTTTTTAGATACCCATTTCTCTCCTGGTGCGATTTTGAGGACCACAAAGCCATTGCTTTGAGCCTTCTGGTCTCAAGGGAAAGCAAACGCCCAGCAATGGATTGGAAGTCCTTGTTTGAATTGAAATGAAATGAAATGAATTTCCTGTGTTTTTCGACTCTGAAGGATCAACGCTGCGTTCATAAAATTGATTTTTTCATCCCAGCAAGGGTCAATTTTTATGTCAAGTCGGCGCAACAATGGACTTCGTTACCTACAGAAAAACATGGGCGTCCCGGGGGCGGTCTATGTCTTGAGCAATGCGGGTTTGCGACCTGGGGTGCACAAAGTGGGGTGTACTCGCCGCACGGGCTTTATTCGCGCCTACGAAATGAACAAGGCGGCCAACACCGGCACACCCGGCGAATTCAATTGTGTTTTTGAATGCCAGACCTTGGACTGTGGACTTGCCGAGCAGCGGGTTCAGCAGTTGCTCTGCAGCCAAAGAATCGGTAAAGAGGGCCAAGAATATTATGATGTGCCACTCGAAGGACTGAAGTCGCTCATCACCGAGGTTTGTGTGCAAGTTGATGCTGAAAAGACCCTGGCGCGCACCCTACACACCCGCAATCCCGAGTGGATTTCTCATGCGACACCAAGCTCCGCTTCAGTCGCCAGCGACAACGCCAAACCAAGCAGCATCTTGAATGCAGGCCCAAACCCTGGCCCACAAGCGTCGCCCTATGTTTCACTTGAAGCCCCACATGAAACCCTTGATCAAGCTTCACATGAAACTCCATGTGAAAATCATAAGGTCTCTACGCCACAACCCCGCGAACGCAAGACCCTTGACTTAAGCCTTTTGACTGAGGCGAGTCTGCAGCGCCCCCAGGTTTCTCGGTCACTTCTTTTGATGGTATTGCCTGTTTTATTGAGGCCCCCAGTCCTGATGGCCATCGGTTTGGTGTGGATGGTGATTGGGTTTTATGGGTCCAGTCGAAACACTGGCGTGAGTCTGGCAAACGTTGAGCAAAGGATGGGCAGTGAAGGGGGCATCCCTGCGCTGGAAGTATCTCCTGATGGTGTTGCCGGACCTCAAAGCCATCAAGTTCATCCCGCCTCAGAAGCACGAATTGGGTCCTTGGACCCCGAGGTCGCGTCTTCAAATATGGCCCCAGGTTTGTCGCCGCCGCCCGACTGGTCACAACTGAGCCCGCAGGACGCGAAGGCCATCGATGCCGTGTGCTCGCGTGAGGAGTTCAGGCATGGACCGCTCGCTTATCGTGCTTGTTTGCGCCTTCAAGTGCGGGCATTGAAGGATGTGAGGATACGTCCCGATGAGTCTGCTCTGGCGCTCCCCCAAAGGATGGGCCTGCAGTCGCCGTGTTTAAGCGAGCGCCTTGACAAGGGGTTTGATGCCCATGACCCGTGCTTGAGCCGTCGGTTGTTGCGAACACCTTGAATTCTCAGCAACATGGCACACTTGTAGTAGATGGTCTAGGTCAGTTGTTTGAAGACAATTGTTGGCTCGAATGCGACGCCGGGTCATTTCGGATGTCGAGCTCGTGGATTGCTTCAGGCCTCGCGTCATACAGCGGCCCTCCATAAAAGATAAGAAGTTGCCTTTGGATCAATTGGGAATAGACTAAAAAAACGAATTGCGCTTCAAGGTGGATGTGAAGAATGGACCGTCTTGTCCGGCGTCTTGTCCGGCGTCTTGTCCGAGGTCGTGGGTTGAATGGGAACCTGGCGCCATTTCTGGTGTTGCGATCGTCAAAAAGTCTGGAATCTTTCTGGCTTGAAGGGCCAGCACTTGGCTGGCTTGCTTGCGGGTGAATTGACGGCTTGCCAGTGCGTCTCGGGTCAATTTCAGCAGCCTGGGACCGAGGCGTTGGCGGCGAACCTCGTTCTCAGTCGTGGCGCCTAAATTTTCGTGGGCAACCGTTTTGTTTTGCCGGTGATTGACTCTCCAGAGTTCATCAATCGCCATGTTCAGTTGGCACCAGTCGACTTTGCTCAAAAGCCCCGCTTGGTAAACCCGGTAGGCCAGCAACTGTTGGCTCACCTGCCATGCTCGAGCAGCCACAATAATGCGGTCTCGCTGTTCAATCGTCCCAAGCCCAGTGAGGCCTAGACTTTCCAAATCAGACATGGGCAGCAAAAACTCACTCGCCACGTCTTCGCAAAACTGCTCCAAGCGTTGTTCGCAGGCGTCATCCAAGCGCAGACTGGTGACCCCGCTCTCGCCCAGCCAAAGATGGGCCAATTCATGGATGAGGGTGAAGATCCAGTCGGACATGTCCACGTTTTCATTGATGGAGATGAGGGGGGCGGTGGGGTCGATGAGGGTGAAGCTGCGATAAATCCTTGCCGGCAAGATGGCGTGCAGCCAAGAGATGTGGCCTGAGAGCATGACAAAAATACCCAAGCCCTCAATTTTTTGACGCATGAGCTCAAAGCCTGCCGCCTGCGTTGCGGCTTCGCGGATCTCCTTCTTTGACAAACCCAACCGATTCTCAATGGACCGACTGAGTGCGCTCGCGCCCTCGCTCATGCTTGCTGAAGCGATGAAATTCAGCCTGGTCCTTTTTTGACTCCCTTGGAGCACGGACTTCAGCAATGCGTGACGCACTTGAAGATCCCTGATCAAGACCTCGAGATCTTGGCAGTGGTCGAGGTTGCGAGCGGATACGGTGGTCCTAAAGTCTTCGAGCAGCGCTGTGCCCTGAGGGGGATTCGTGAGATAAAGCGCGAAGATGGGGCGTTTGTAAGAGCGCGCCATATTGGACAACTGGTAGCGAGACGGTGCCATGTCGCCTCGCTCGATTGCGCCCAAGTGGGTGACGGGCAAGCCGATGGCGTAGGCGGCGTTTTCGATGCTCAGTTCCGCCGTGTCGCGGGCCCACACCATGACCTCAGGGTTGATTTTTAAGATGTCGTTCATGCATTGCTTGACGGTAGGTCCATTGAAGGCCCCATCTTATTGAGCAACACCCAATTCTTGTTGCCGAAAAACTCAAGAATTCATCGGTTTTTACCAGGCTCAGTGAAGCAGGAACCCACTGAAGTGACTGCGCATGAGGTTTCTCATGCGTAGCACCGGAGGAATCCCGGTCTCTTCAGGGCCGGGAGGATGTCAAACGCCTGTGTTTCGCTCTGATGGACTTGTGAACTCAATGGAGAGCACACCCGGCTTCACCAAGTCTGATGAGGGGCAGTCTCGCTTGCCGCTTGGTGCAGGGTTCAAGCTCAATGAGGTGAGGACGAACTCTTGATCTTGGTGACGCTGGGTGCCTCGGGATGTGCGCTCAGTACCTTTGGTCAAGTTCCAGCAAAAAGTAGTTTTTCGGTGAGTTCGCGTTGAGACCCAGACCTGCTCTGAATCCCCATTGCGTGTCGTGGGTCAACCGGTATGCGCCTCCCACATCGAAACTCTCGACCACCCCGTTTTGATTTGCCTTGGAGAAAGTGGGAATGGAGAGTTCAATAAAGACCCTCGACTTGTGGTTGATTTGTTTATTCAGCACCGCACCCAAGATACCGGCCGTGAAGGTTTGACCGGCATCGTTGGTCTGCTTGGCCAATCCAGGCATGAGTCCCAGTGCGAATTCATGCGGCAAATCCCAAGTCAAGACCGTTCTGAGTGAGGGCAAGGCTGGACTCACCCTCAGTTGAGGTGAGGCCAAGGGGGTTTGCAGATGAAAAATCCAAGAAATGGAAGGCAGGCCAGCGGTCGCATTTCTGTCTTGGCTGTGGTACTTCAAGCCCAATGCCGTGTTGCCCACTCCCCGCAGGCCGTCCAAGTTCACATCACCGTCAGATGCAATTCTGAGCTCCCAGTGATGGGCAAATCCATACTTGATCAACAGAGGCGTGCTGCTGAGTTTTTTTGTGCGGCATTGTTGGACGCATTGGCCGCGCTCGCATCGAGTTCATATTGGAGATGACCTTGATCCACCACTTCTGAGGACTCAACAAAGTCTGGGCCATCGGTGTCAATGGCCTCCATCGCCTCCATGGCCTCCATGGCCTGTCCCATGACCGACACAGAGCACAAAATGCCCAGCAATACAAAGTCACGCGCCTTGCCCGTGCGGCCAAGAGCGATTGGATTGGGCGCAAATACCAAGGGCATTGGACCTGTTCAAAAGAACCGATTTTATCGTTTGGACAAGGGGGCGAACTGGGTCGATGGTTAAAGCCTGTGTTTTTCTCGGTCGGCGATGGTGTGAACCCTCACCGAAGGCGTCTCCAATAAAAGTAAGCACTCCAGAGCATACCCGCAACCCGTTTGGCCCAACGCGGCTTGGTGATGGTGAGCGCGGCCAAGCCCATGCCAATGGGCAGAGGATGCTGGACAACGCTGTTCACAAGCCGATGAACGCTGTCGATGAGTTTGATGGGTTTTTGCACCAACTGTGCCTCTTGTGTGATCGACGCACGCAGCAGTGCACTGCGCTGCTGGAGTTCGAGTTTGCGCAACCGAAGGGGGAGCTTATCCACTGGATTGGGCCGGGGGGTGAGACTCAAGCTGCGCAAGATCAAGTTGCAGCTCGGTTTTGCTGGCGTGAAACAATCCCGATGGGTTTTTTAGATTCTGCCTCGCCAGAAAAACGAGCAAACCTCCAAGTCCCAAAAACAGAATGGAAAGTGTGAGGATCGCGAGAGGACGATTGTGGTCAAAGCAAAGCACGATGACCAAGCCACAGAGCAGGAAAAGACCGACACTCACCAACACCATGGCCAAGACGGCCAACAAGACGCCATCGAAGATTCGAAGCTTTTCAATCTCAATCTCAGTGTCGATCAATTCCAAACGCACTTGCGCCATCTCCAGGGCGCTCGAGAGCAGATGGCGCAAAGAAGACAGCAGTCCTCGGGACGGGGTGTCGCTCACCACGGTCTCGTTCAGCGACGATTCAAGAGTAAACCCATGAGAAGACCAACACTGGTGGCGATGCCCACCGATTTCCAGGGGTTTTCATGCACATACTCGTCGGTGGCATGACTAGCGGCCTTGACTTGTTCCATGGCCACGGTTTGCAGGTGATGAAGTTCACTGGCGGCTTGATTCAAGCGCAGACTCACCCGTGCGCGCAAGGCCTGGGCATTTTCCCCCGCATGGTCGGCGGTCAGTTTGAGCAGTTCCTCAGTGTCGGTGATCACCGCCTTCAAGTCGTTGATCAATTGGTCTTTTTTGCGCGTGTCGGTGTAGCTCATGGCGGGCCTTCGTGTCTTGATTTAGCAAGCTTGAATATAAAGAACCCGTGCGCCAGGCATTTTGACGCAGGTCAAGATCCCCTGCGTTTTAGCTCAAAACCACACCAGGGGTAAGAGCCGTCAAGAGCGCCAATTGACCTTCGAGCTTTTCGATTTGCCGCATGAAGTCCATGCTGATCACCACACAAAACAAGTCCACATCGTAATCTCGGTAGAGCTTGCAGGCCTTTTGCAAGGCGACGACTTGCGAGAGCGACACATAGCGCTCGCCCCGTGCGACATGCTCAATGAGAATGGCACCAAAGTCGACCAATTCGGCCGCCTCTTCGTGGCTCAAGGCGCAAAGTCGCGTCACTTCACTGAGGGACAAATAGTCCATGATTTCATGCGGCTGGGGCTCAAGGGCGTGGGTGTGCATGGTGTCTCTCGTGGTTGAGGGTGAGGGTGATATTGGGTCTGGGATCAAAGGATGAAGCGCTAGTAGAGCCAGCAGCGCTAGCCGCAGTAAAAGAGGCGGCCAAGGCCTGGTAATGCAGGCGCTCTTCCTCACTCACGCTCTGGGGTGTTTCCAAATGAACCACCGCATACTGATCACCCCGTTGCTGCAGGGCGGATGGCAGTCCTTGACCCTTGATGCGAAGTTTTTGACCGCTGCGTGTCCCAGGGGCGAGGGTCAGCATGACGCTGCCACCCAGTGTTGGGATTTCTATTTCAGCCCCCAGCACGGCTTCCCAAGGGCTCAGCCCCAACTCCAAGTACAAATCGTTGCCGATGGATTTGAACAAAGGGTCGGGCAAGAGCTCCACGTTCAAGAACATGTCGCCGTTTCTCCCTCCATTGTGGCCTGTGCCTCCCATGCCGCGCAAACGAATTTTTTGGCCTTGTCGGATGCCCGCTGGAATTTTGACCTCAATGTGCTTGCCCTCGCCCGAACCTTGCAGCGAGAAGTTCATGGTGCAGCCTTTGAGGGCATTCAAGAGACTCACCCGAACCGAATCTTGGTGGTCTTGGCCGTTTCGGGGTGCATTGGAGAAAGCGTGTCCTTGCTGCCTGGCGTTCAAGGAGGCCAACAAGTCGGACAAATCCAGGCCATTGAAATCGTGTTGACCGCTTGCGAAATGGTTCTCCCATTCTGACGACGGCGTGAAGCCTTGGCCCTCAGGAACCCGCCCCAAAGCGTCGTAGGCCGCGCGTTTTTCAGGGTTTTTAAGACAACCGTAGGCCTCGGCTGCTTCTTTGAAGCGCTCTTCGGCGCCTGCGGCATTGGACATGTCCGGGTGGTGGGCTTTGGCCAAAAGCCGGTATGCTTTTTTGATGTCTTCAAGCGTGGCGTCCCGCGCAACGCCCAAAACCGCATAGTAGTCTTTGTATTTCATAAATGAGGTGCTGGCATGGTGTGGGCTTGAGGACTGCCGCTCAAAACGGGGTCTTGTGTCGTTGCGGGGGGCATAAACCGAGCTTTCATCATCGCCGAGCGAACATCTTGCAAACTCTTTGGTAAATCATTGGCATAGGAGAGGTCTTGGCTGGGCAAGACCGGCAGCCAGATTTTGATCAAGTTCATTGGGCAAAGCTCCCGCCACTGTTGGGACAGTGGCAGGGGGGGCGCTGAATCAAGCTGCAATTCACTCGGCTTCTGGATCGGGGTTGAAACAAACATAGAAGATCCAATGGATGGGTGTCTCCCGTCTTGGTCGGCTTTTGGGACCATGGTCGAGGAAGACGCTCAGACTGATCTTAAGGTTGCGCCAAGATGCCGTATTGATCAAGATCAGGATCAGGATCTTGATGGCCTTTTGGGCAAGGCATCAGTAGGGGAGAAATGGATGGGCTTGGCAGCGCTTCGGTTTTTGTCAAAGAGCGAGCCTGAGCAAGGCGAGCCGAGCAAGTGACTCGTCCCAACACCGTGTATGCAGGCTCGTCCTAAGGAGAGCTAGACCTTAGGAGTGCTCGTCCTTAAGATTGCTCGTCTTTAGTATTGCTCGTCTTTAGTTTTGCTCGTCCCTAGGCGTGGATCAAAGTCAAAAAGTTAAGTGGGCTGTTTGGCAAGAGTGCTACATCCAACCCGCCGCCACCAAGGTTCGTGTGGCGTCCATGACAAACAGCACATGTCCAATGGGGGTGGGGTGGACCGAGTCGGCCAAGAGATACGTGGATACATCCCCCGTGATCATGTTGCTGCTGTTGCAAACCAATGAGCTTCCCAGCAAATTGGCGGGGGCCGTCAAATTACAAGCGGGTGTGGTGACGTTCGAGAGTCCATAGAGTTGGGGGTGCAAAAACTGATCGGTATTGGCCGTGTAGACGTCTTCCAAGGTGACGCCCGTGCTTGCCGCCAGGCCCGCCTTCAGTGTCGTGTTGAAGGCCACGGTGATGGCGTCGAGCATTTGTTGCAGTGCGGGGTTGTTCAAGCTCGTGCCCGCCACCGATTTGCTGATGTTGGGGATGTTGGTGATGAGCACGTAATTGGCGCCTTTGGCGAGGATTTGTGTCTTCACCAAACCAACAAGCGAATTGGCGGCATTGATCATTTGGTTGGCCATGACGGGCGCGGCCGCAGCGGCGGCGGCGGCGGCCCCGCCAGTGGCGGCTGCGCTGAGCACATTGTTGATGTCCGAGGTCGACCACTGGGCGACTTGTTGGGCATAGCCCGTGAAGGCGGTGTAAGGTGCTTTGTCCGAGGCCAAGACACTCAATGCACTGAATTGGGTGAACACATCATTGGCGCCAGCGGCCACAGTCACCAATTCCTTACCAGTGAAACCGCCGCCCAGCGTCAGGTGGTTGTTGACTTGCGTGGACAGGGGCACGGTCAATTGACCCACGGTGGCGTTGCTGCCACCGAGCAAGGCGTTGCCAGGCCCCACTGGATTGACAACTCTCGCGCCGCCCTGAGCGTAATTGGTGCAGCCCGGGTGGTTGGTGACGGGAACATTAAAGCCCAGGGCTGCGCTGCCGAGAAGGCCCGTTTGTGCGGCACAAGGCGCGGGTAGGGCCAATTCTGAAGCCAAAATCTCTACCCAAATTTGGGCAGTGCTCGAGTTGATGGTGTATTTGCCTCCACCCAAAGCCGCGATGGTCCCGACCTTGTAGGTCCCCACATCGCTCAAACTGTCGCCAAAGGTCACCATGGAAGTGAAGGGGATTTTGAGGGAAGAATTGCCCCCGCCACAAGAGCTCAGCAATGCGACGACGGTCAAAGCACACAGATATTGAAGTTTCATGCGGTGATGTTGGATGGGGAGGGTGGATGGGGGGGTGGATGGCGGAAATTCAGGCTGTTAAAGGTCCGTGAACTTTTGGATCGTAAACACGCAGCAACGCCAAACTCATTGGGGCTTACCCTGTTGTTATCTTTTTACCATCGGGCCTTGTGCGTTTTGGAAGACCGGTCTGTTTCGGGTATCCTAGGATTGGCGTTCAGTGTTAAATTCGCAAATGGAAAATCCAAACCACCAGGGTCTTGTATGGAAAAAATACACCGTGTTGTAATAGTGGGGGGAGGAGCGAGCGGCTTGGAGTTGGCGACTGCGCTTGGGGATCGCTATCGAAACCGAGTGCACCGCTTTGGCAGGCTTCACGTGACACTCATTGACAAATCGCGAACCCATGTGTGGAAACCCAAACTCCATGAAATCGCCTCGGGCAGCATGGACACCGATGACCATGAGTTGAACTACATCGTGCAAGCCCATTGGCACCATTTCAGCTACCGCATTGGCTCCATGGTGGGGCTCGATCGCGACAAGAAGTGTGTGCACTTGGCCTCCCATGTCGACGATCGTGGTGAGATGGTGACCCCTGAGCGCTCCATCCCCTACGACACCTTGGTGTTGGCGGTGGGGAGTTTGACCAATGACTTTGGCGTGCCCGGAGTAGAGGAGCACGCCATTCGCCTCGAATCCTTGTCTGACGCCAAGCGCTTTCACCAGCGGCTCATCAACGCCTGTATTCGCGCGCAAGCCCAAGAATCGCCCCTCACCCCCGGTCAACTGCATGTGGCCATCATTGGCGCGGGGGCCACCGGGGTGGAGCTCGCAGCAGAGTTGCACCGCACCACGAGA
The DNA here is from genome assembly GCA_903838355.1 of uncultured Burkholderiales bacterium. GTDB lineage: Bacteria > Pseudomonadota > Gammaproteobacteria > Burkholderiales > Burkholderiaceae_C > Limnohabitans. Next base: position 9,483 of record CAILYC010000036.1, read on the forward strand.
GAGGTGGTGTCCTATGGGCTAGACCGCGTTGACGCAGAAAGGGATTTGAAGGTCATTTTGGTGGAAGCTGCCGCGCGCATCTTGCCAGCCCTGCCCGAGCGCATCTCCAAGGCGTCGCAGCAACTTTTGGTGAATTTGGGTGTGGAGGTGATGACCTCCTCCCAAGTTCAAAACGTTGCCAAAAATGTGGTCACCTTGGCCCATGGACACACCATCACCGCCGAGCTCATTGTTTGGGCCGCTGGCGTCAAAGCGCCCGATTTCTTGAAAGGCTTGAGCGGACTGTCGACCAATGCGGCCAACCAAGTGCGGGTCAAGGCCTCGCTTCAATCGATCGATGATCCGGCGATTTTTGCCATGGGCGACTGTGCGGCATGTCCTTGGGATGAGGATGACCAGGGGGTGCAAAAAATGGTGCCCCCACGTGCACAAGCGGCGCACCAGCAAGCGAGCCACCTGGTCCGGCAGATGGAGAGCATCATCGAAGGCCGCCCTTTGAGGAACTTTAAATACAAGGATTTTGGCTCTTTGGTCTCGCTGGGTAAATTCAGCACCGTGGGCAGCATGATGGGCGGGCTTGCTGGGCGCAACTTCTTCATTGAAGGCTATTTTGCAAAGTTGATGTATTTGAGCCTGTATAAACTCCATGAGCTCGCCTTGCACGGCTGGGTCAAGGTGTTCTTGGACACCTTGGTGCGGCTGATCAACCGAAGAACCGACTCGGTTGTGAAACTCCACTAGTAAAATGAGGCTTTCATGGGCTAGAGCACAATGAACCAGTCCAAAATGAACCCGTTCTTAATGAACTGAATTTCAACGCGCTTTTTTTCAATCCACTCAGTTCGAGCCCTGAGCATCAATCCTGTCTAAAGGGGATGCTCTGTCTGGGCTTTTCACCAACCCAGGGTCAACGGTATGACACAAACGAATGCAACGAAAATGACAAGCTCAACAAGCTCAACAAGCTCAACAAATCCTTCGGCCGCTGTGAAAAATGAATTGGCCCCCAAGGGGCAACTGCGCGCGGGGATGAATCTGGGCAACACCCTCTTCACCGGCAAAGACGCCTCGGGTCAACTCCATGGGGTGAGCGTGGACTTGATGCAGGAGTTGGCCAAAAGACTCGGCGTGCCCCTTGAAATGGTGGTCTATGAGCAACCCGGACAGGTGGCGGACGACTCGGCCAAAGGGCTCTGGGATGTGGCCATTTTGGCGATTGAAAAAACCCGCGCCAAAACACTCACCTTCTCGCCGGCCATGACCGAGATCGAAGCCGGCTATGTCGTGCATCAAGACTCAGCTATTCAGCGCATTGACCAAGTTGATGCCCCAGGCGTCAAGATTGCTGCCCCCGTGAAGGCCGGCTATGAGCTTTATCTCACGGGTGCACTGCAGCACGCGAGCTTGGTGCGAACGGCCAACTTTGGTGCCTCCTTGGCGGTGTTCAATCAACAGGAGGTCGATGTCTTGGCCGGGCTCAAACCCAATTTAATTGATTCGATGGGCAAGCTGCCCGGCGCTCAACTGCTCGAGGGCAACTTCATGGTCATCAACCACGGACTTGCCACGCCGCTTGGGCACAGCGCTGCAGACGAGTATTTGAGCCACTTCGTCCAAGACATGATCGCCTCGGGTTTTATTGCCCACTCGGTTGAAAAGCACCACATCATTGGACTCAAAGCCATTAAGGGGTGAGGTTTTGTCGCCCCTGGCGTTCGCCCGAGACGCCCATTGGCGCGGTCGCTCAGAACTTGCGGGCTTGAAGTTGGTCCATGGGGCATGGAGAATAAAGCATGAAGCATGAATCATGGAGTCAAAAGCTGTCTGCCTTCTTCAGCTTCTTCAGGTCCGAGCAGGGAGGTCTTTGCCTTAGGGCAGGAAAAAATGGCGTGTTAACCAGGGGGCCGGCGACGTGAACGGTTTATGACTTCCACTCGGTTTGATATTTCAATTTAA
>CAILYC010000037.1 GCA_903838355.1 uncultured Burkholderiales bacterium
GGTGGTGCCCAGGCCCACCGTGTTGTATAACGACGGAGAAAACACCAAAAAATCCTTGTCACGCAGAAATCCTCTCACCACCTGTTCGTCAGTGGGTGGCAAAGGACCAAAGTTCGATTGCTTGGGTGCGTAGTAAAGCCCATGAGCCAGTTTTTTGAGCAACCCAGTGGTCACCAGTTCATTCAGATGCCGATCAACTGCATTACTCAGGCGAGCGAGATCCTCACGCCGATAGACACGGCCTGGCTGCAACTCGTGCGCAAGGTTCGCAGTGGCGCCCCTTAGCGAAGGAGATGATAGTGTGGCAGCTGCTGACATGGAGGATTTTTCATTGAAATTTCATGCATTTTAGCGCTTCTTGCCCGACGTGTCACCCCCCTTGATTTGAGTGCATTGTTGGGCTGCGGACTCGGATTCAAGGGTGATTTACGGAATTGAACCCCCGTCCGCAAATCGATAGAATTGAGTGCATTGGAATGGCTGTTCCCAGTGTGAATTGTCGTAAGAATTGGGGATGGCTAGCGGTGGCTAGTCAGGACCGGGGATCGCCATTCCCAGTTCGTTTGCCCTTTGGTAGCACCCCACCCCAACATTTGCCCAACACACCGCCTATGCTTCGCTACGAAACCATCCCTGTCACACCTTTTGAGCAAAACTGCTCGCTCATTTGGAACACCGAAACGCTCCAAGCGGCCCTGATGGACCCAGGCGGTGATCTGGAGCACTTGCTCTCGCGCGTGAAACACCACGGTCTGCAACTCACCCAGATCTGGGTCACCCATGCCCACATTGACCACGCGGGTGCGGTGGGGACGCTCGCCCAGCAGCTGAACTTGCCCATCACGGGGCCGCACCGAGGAGACCAGTTCTGGATCGATCTCTTGCCCACCCAAGGCGCGCGCTACGGGTTTGAGAACGCCCAGACCTTTGTGCCCACGAGATGGCTTGTGGACGGTGACGAGGTCGAGCTTGGCGGCGAAAAACTCTGGGTGAGGCACTGCCCGGGGCACACCCCTGGCCATGTGATTTTTTATTCCAAGAGTCTGAACCGTGCCTTTGTCGGGGACGTGCTGTTTGCGGGCAGCATCGGGCGCACCGACTTTCCACAGGGTGACCACGACACCTTGATTCGCAGCATCACCGAACGGCTCTGGCCCCTGGGTGACGAGACCATTTTTATCCCTGGGCATGGCCCTGAGAGCAGCTTTGGGCGGGAGCGTCAAACCAACCCCTATGTGGGTGGCACCTGAGGCCTCAAACTCAGTGTTGACCGCGAGCGGACTCCTCGAGGTGGTAGGTTTTCACCCGCTCGAGATGCTGAGCATGCTCAAAAAGCGGCATCACTTGGGGCAAGTGGCGCTCAATCTCGCTCAGACGACTCTCATGGCTGGGGTGGGTGCTGAGCCACTGCGCACCTTCTCGTGAACTCATCTGGGCCATTTTTCGCCAAAGGCCTAGGCCTGCCCGCGGATCAAACCCCGCACGTGCAGCCAAATCCAAGCCCACCAAGTCCGCTTCTGTTTCTTCTTCTCGGCTGAATTTCAAGGTCCACAAATTGGCACCCTCCAAAGCCAAGCGGTCGGTCAAACGCGGGTCCACCCCCAAAACGCCTGAAGCCACCACCCCAACGCTTCGGCTCACCCCTTGCGCTGCCAGACCTTTGGCCAAGCGTTGGCGCGAGTGCTCTCGAAGGGCATGCGCCATTTCGTGCCCGAGCACCACCGCCAACTCGTCGCTGCTCAGCGCCAAGGTTTGCAAGAGACCGGTGTACACCACCACCTTGCCCCCAGGCATGCAAAACGCGTTGATTTGAGAGTCCTTCACCAAATTGACCTCCCAGCGCCAACCCGGTGCCATCGCACTCCAACGCGGCGCCTCTTGGATCAGCCGCTGTGTCACGCGCCGAAGAGAGAGGACGCGCCCATCCGTTGACGACACCAAGGTGCCGTTCATTTGGGCACGCAAGATCAGTTGCGCATAGTCACTTGACGCTTGCGCTTCCAATGGTGCTCTGGGCACCAGTCGCATGGCCAGCTCTACCCAGGCAGGAATGGGCGACAACACCAAGCCCACGCCTTCGCCAGAACGCTGTGGTTGGGCTGAAACGCTGGCCGTGCCGTCAGCGCCCAAGGCCTCCAAGGAAACCAGTCCACCAAGGGTCAGGGTCAGGATCAGGGCCAGGGCCAAGCACGACCCAAACGCCACGCCACGGGCCTGCAACACAGGAACAGGGCCGAGTTTGCGTTGGGGCATGCCTGGTCGAGATGGGATCAAATGGGTGGGCGTTGTCATGGAGGAGCCGCTGGCGCGTCAATGAATCATATCCGACCCCATGCCGCCTGTCGGGCTGCATTGTGAGCGACAATGGCAAGAGGGTGAACTGCTTATTTGAACGCACCAAGAACCCAGAACCAAGCCACACGCCGCGGGGATAGCCCCATATTTCAATGAACACACCGCCCACGACCCACAACGCCGCGAATCGGGCAAGCCCCGTTGCTCGGCTTGCATCCTGGCGAGAGAGCCTGGCTTGGTATGGCAGTGGGACGAGCCTGCGCATGCTGTGCATGGGCTTTTCTGCTGGGGTGCCCTTGCTCTTGGTCTTGGGAACGTTCAGTTTTCGGCTGCGCGAAGCCGGGGTGGAATTGAGCACCATCGGATTTTTGAGTTGGGTGAGTTTGGCTTACGCCTTCAAATGGCTTTGGGCCCCCCTGGTGGACCACCAGCGCATCTTCTTTTTGAGTGCGCGACTGGGCAGGCGGCGTGCTTGGCTCTTGGTCTCTCAATGCGGCTTGATCGCGGGGCTTTTTTTCATGGCCCACACCTCGGCCCAGACCCAGTTGTCGGCCTTGGTGATGGGCGCCTTGTTTGTGGCACTGGCCTCGGCCACCCAAGATATTGCACTCGATGCTTACCGCATTGAGTCGGCGGCACTTGAACAGCAAGCGTCCCTGGCCGCCATGTACCAAACCGGCTACCGTCTGGGGATGATCTGGGCGGGTGCCGGCGCGTTGTGGATTGCCGCCCGGGCCCAAGACCTGTTGCCCCCAGCTTCCGCCTTGAGCCCCCAAGCGGCCAGTCAGCTCGCATGGGCGAGCGCCTACAGCTGCATGGCCTTGTCCATCGCGGTGGGCATGCTGGCAGCCCTCTTTTCTCCGGAAAACCCCACCCCAGCGCCTCCCCCCCAAAAAAACCTCCAAGCGTGGCTACAAAACGTGATGTGGGCACCGTTTCAGGATTTTTTCAGTCGCTTCACGCTCGCGCAAGCCGCCACGTTGCTCGCCCTCATTGCCCTGTTTCGCATCAGCGATTTGGTCATGGGCGTGATGGCCAATCCGTTTTATGTGGACATGGGTTTTACCAAGGACGAGATCGCTTGGGTCTCCAAGGTCTTTGGTGTGTTGATGACCCTTTGCGGTGCGTTCCTGGGCGGCGCCTTGAGCCAGCGCTTTGGGGTGACCCGGGTGTTGATGTGGGGGGCGGCACTGAGCGCCACCTCCAACCTTTTGTTTGCCTGGCTCTCCACCCTTGGCCACTCCTTGGGCGCTTTGATCGGGGTGATCAGTGCTGACAATTTGTCGGCAGGAATTGCACAAGCCGCCTTTGTGGCGTTTCTCTCAGGTCTGACTCGGATTGAGTTCTCCGCCTCACAGTACGCCATGCTGAGCGCCATCGTGTTCCTGGTCCCGCAAAGCTTGGCGGGTCTATCGGGGGTGGCGGTGGAACACCTCGGCTATTTTTGGTTTTTCATTGGCACAGCTCTCTTGGGGCTGCCGGTGCTGATCTTGATCAAACAACTGCAACGCTTGAACTTCATCGCCCCGTCCTCCAGCCCCTAAAGGCAAGACAATGGTGTCACCTTCGCCGATCCATTGTTCAAAGGGTCAACCCGTCTTGATGACCACAGGGTGTCATGCGCTGGCTTAGAAGATGCCTCCCCGTGACACCCTTGGCTCCAATTTCGGACCCTCTTTTACCTATCTTTACGTGGGGTTTAAATTAACGCCACCTTGCGGGTGCATCCTATGAGCATGGAACACATACTTTTAATCGAAGACGATCAACGCTTGGCCAAAATGGTTTGCGACTACTTGCAGCAGTTTGGCTTTGTCATGGATCACGCGCTCAATGGCCAAACGGGCCTGCAGAGCTTACTAGGCCAAAACGGGACGGGCGGGACGGGCGGGTCTGGTGGATTGAGCCGGGCCAATGGAACCAATGGAACCAATGGA
>CAILYC010000038.1 GCA_903838355.1 uncultured Burkholderiales bacterium
GGGTCGATGGGTCGATGGTCGGATTCGAAACAATAGGTTAACTCTATGACTTTAAATGACTTATTGAATATAAAAGTCTCAGTTCCCCGCCTTGTTCCTCGCCTTGTTTCCCATCTTGTTCCCCACTTTCGGTTGAATCATATTTTTTAGTATTGGTGCGCCCTTTGAATCAATCTGAAAATCTTTTATTGTCCAATGCTGGCTGCCAAATTAAAAACCTCAAACTCTGGCAGCTTTATCAAGATCAGAGAAGTGACTGATTTTGACTGTTCCATCGGGGAAGCGTGCCACAACATCCAACTCTCCGCCCATCGCCTCGATGAGGCTGCGCAAAGTCGATAGATACATGTCAGTGCGTTTTTCAATCTTGGCAATGGAGGGTTGCTGGACTTGTAGCAGCTCAGCCAGCATCTTTTGCGACAAACCACGCGCCTGACGCAGCTCCTTGAGTGGCATCTCATCCAACATTGTTTGCGCCATTGCGGCAGCGCGTTTCTGCGCTTGTGGTTTCATCTTTGCACGCAGATCAGAGAATTTCTTAGCCATCTATTTTTCCTTCATTTCGGAGTTCTTCCAAGTGCTCGTCATACAAGCGCTCGCCAATGGGGACATTCACGTCGTACCAGCGATCATCCCCAGTCTTGTCGCCGCCTATCCGCAAGATTGCATTTCGTAACGGGTCAAACGCATACAGCGTTCTGTATGGCTTACCAAGGTGCTGGGTTCTCAGCTCTCGCATATGACTGTGCTTTGAGCCATTGATGCCACTGCTGTGCGGGAAACCAAGATTGGGCCCTCGCTCCTCTCATAATTTGACAAAAGCAGCCAAGCTGACCTCCTCCTCCTCAGTCAACCCCGACCACCATGGGTCAAACTCATCTGTGTATTCCACTTCCCAATTCATGGAGGGAATATAACCTCCATGGAATATGCCGTCAAGGGAATGTCTGGATTTCTGTTGATTTCCCAACGAGAAAGGCAGCCAAGTGTTGAAACTTAACTGCCTTTGAACTCACTGATGGTGCCGATGTTGGAATGAAAAACTTTGCGAACAATGCGTTCTGCACTTCGCAAGTCGGTCGTGCGTGCGATGGAGCTTTGGCTGCCTGATCCATGAGTACCAGGGTGGACTCAGGCGTATCGGCGCCCATCCCAATGGGTCACTACAACTGATGTGGCCGACATGGAGGGGTGGGCGTTCACTGACAAAACGTCGTCTCCTCCAGTGATCGGTTGCGCCTGAATTGGGGGGGTGAAGTCTGGGAGCAGTTTTCTTTTCAAGACTCAGCCGTTGTAGGTTCGATGGCTTTGCCCTTGGGGTGTGTCCATTGCCATAACTTCAAAGCCACCTCGTCCAAGCCCTGGCGTTTGAGGGCTGAGAAGAGTTGCACTTCACCGCCGCCGGCTTGGAGTCGGGTGATGGAGAGGGCTTTTTGCGCATCGGTGCGATTGAGTTTGTCCGCCTTGGTGAGCAGCACCAAAAATTGCAAGCCGTCCATCACCCTCGGGCGCATGATGTCGAGCAAGATTTCATCGAGTTCGGTGAGCCCCAAGCGAGGGTCGCACAAAAGCACAATGCCTTTGAGGTTGGGCCTCGTCATCAAATAGTTGGCCATGACTTGCTGCCAACGGATTTTGTCTTGTTTGGGCACGGCCGCGTAGCCGTAGCCCGGCAAGTCGGCCAGCACCGCGTCGGTTAGGGCCTGGCGCCCCAAGGCAAAGAGGTTGATGTGCTGGGTGCGCCCAGGTGTTTTGGAGGCATAGGCCAAGCGCTTTTGCTGGGTCATGGTGTTGATGCAAGTCGATTTGCCCGCATTGGAACGCCCCACAAACGCCACTTCTGGCAAATCGTAAGCGGGCAGATGGTGCAACTGCGCTGCGGTGGTCAAAAAGCGCGCCGTGTGCAACCAGCCCATGGCCAGTTTGACCTCGTCGTCCTTGGAAACAGGAATGGACTCAGTTTGACGTCCTGTTTGGAGCTCAGGATCTGGGTTTTTGTGGGGTTCTTGTGTCATCAAATGGGTAAATTAAAAGGGGACCAGGGTCTGCCCGAGTCAGTCATTGTAGAATCTAAAGTCTTTCTGTGAACATTTAACAGTCTCTATTCATGAATTACCTCGTTCAAACCTCTCGCTCGTTGGCCTTTGCCGCATCGTTGGCCTTGGCCGCTTGGGTGGCTCAAGCGGCCGATATGCCGGCGGCTGCCCCTGTTGCTGCTCCTGCAACACCCGCCAAACCCGATTTGGCCAAGGGTGAAGCCAGTTTCACCGCGGTGTGTGCGGCTTGCCACGGCGCGGACGGCAACTCTGGTTCTCCCGAATACCCCAAATTGGCCGGCCAACACCCCGAGTATTTGGTCAAGCAATTGACCGAATTCAAATCTGGCAAACGCGCCAATGCGGTCATGATGGGCATGTCAGCGGCCTTGTCTGAGGCGGACATGAAAAACATCGCCGCTTGGCTCTCCACCAAAGCGCCCAAGCCTGGCTTTGCCAAAGACGCTGCCTTGGTGGCCTTGGGTGAAAAAATCTACCGCGGTGGTGTTGCAGACCGACAAATCCCCGCTTGTGCTGGCTGTCACAGTCCCAACGGTGCAGGCATCCCCGCGCAATACCCACGCTTGAGTGCTCAGCATGCGGACTACACAGCCCGTGAGTTGTCTTATTTTAGAGACGGCAGCCGTGCCAACAACCTCACCATGAACCAAGTGGCGGCCAAGCTCAACGACAAAGAGCTCAAAGCCTTGGGCGAATACACCGCTGGTTTGCACTGAATCGTCACCATTGAAACCTTGGTGAAATTTTTGCCAAGTTCAATGCAATGAATTCTCCCTTCGCTAAGCCTGGGCTGTAGCGGGGGTTTCTTGGGTCAACGGATATTGGTTCTCCCGATGGGTCCTCTAAATTAAACCGGACACTCGTGAAAAACAGTCACCCTTAAATCTTTGAACGAAGCCACATATCAGCGCACCCTGTGTCAACAGCTTATGAGCTTGGATGGGCTACTCTAAAAAATGGCGAGCTATTGGCCGCTGCACAGAACAGTGGATTTGAGGTTTTAGTGACGACTAATACAAACCTTCAGTACGAGCAAAATTTGAATCAATGGAAAATCGCCATCGTCGTTCTAAGCACTACAAGTTGGCCAAGGATTCAAGAAAAAACATAAAGGCAATTGTTAGCGCAATTGTTAGCGTAAGTTTTGGCGTAAGTTTTAGCGCAATTTTTAGCGCAATTGACTTGGCGACTCCTAATTCATATCAGAGTGTTGCAATCAATGAATTCCAAGCTGGGCTTGGCGGTTGAACCATGGCATTCCCCCCAAATCAGCAGATGAAGGATTAACTCTGAACTGAGGTGTGGTGGACTTCTTGCTGATTGATTTTTTACCGTTTGGTTTTAGCCATCGTCCATGCAATAAAACTCGCCATGACTGACAAAAATAGGTGTGCGCTTTGACCCAAGTTTTGGCCACGGAACCCCTGATGAACAGATTTGCAGCCCCTAATGATCTCCACTGGGTTTTCAATGTCCCCTATTTTTAAGCCGATTGTGGGGTTATTTGAAAGTTTCGAAGTCTTGGCATTGGCTTTTTCGCATACAGTTGTCACTGACAAGGCTTTTCAGCCGAATTGAAGGCCGAGAACAGCCTTTTTCTTCAGCAACCCTTCATAGGAGCTACGCCATGAGTTTTTTGATCCTCAACGCCACCACCCAAGACGCGGTCAAGAGCGCGGGCGTGGTGCCCAGTGAAATCACTTCGCAGCGTATTTATTTGAAGCGTCGCGACTTGGTGGCGGCCATGGCGGCGGGGCTGGGCGGTGTGGGTTTGGCGTCCTGGGCCGCTCGTGAAGCGATGGCCCAGACCCAGGCGGGTTCTGGCAAATTGGCCGCCTTGAAGGGCCAAGCCTCCAAGGTCTCGGGTGCTTTCGTGATGGAGAAGGTGACACCCTACAGCGACGCCTCGAGCTACAACAATTTCTATGAGTTCGGCACCGACAAAGCCGATCCCGCCAAAAACGCTCACACCTTGCAGACCTCCCCTTGGAGCGTCGCCATCGAAGGTGCGGTCAAAAAGCCCATGCGCGTGGGACTCGAAGACTTGCTCAAATGGGGCGCGATGGAAGAGCGCATCTACCGCATGCGTTGCGTAGAGGGCTGGTCCATGGTGATCCCCTGGGTGGGCTACTCCTTGGCCGAGTTGATCAAACGCGTGGAGCCTTTGGCGAGTGCGAAATATGTGAGCTTTGTCTCTCAAGCCGATCCCAAGACCATGCCCTTTGTGGGTTCGGCCATTTTGGATTGGCCCTATGTGGAGGGACTGCGCATGGACGAGGCCATGCACCCGCTCACGCTGCTCACTTTCGGCATGTACGGGGAGGTGCTGCCCAATCAAAGCGGGGCACCGCTGCGTCTCGTGGTGCCTTGGAAGTATGGCTTCAAGAGTGCCAAGTCCATCGTCAAAATCGTCTTCAGCGACAAACAGCCCCCCACCGCTTGGAACAAAGCTGCGGCCAACGAGTACGGGTTTTACTCCAACGTGAACCCCAATGTGGACCACCCGCGCTGGAGTCAGGCCACTGAGCGTCGACTCGGCGAAGATGGCCTTTTTGCCAAACGCCGAAAGACCTTGATGTTCAATGGTTATGAAGAGCAAGTGGCGTCTCTCTATGCGGGGATGGACCTCAAAAGGAACTTTTGAACTTGATTTTTGCTCTCCCACAACTTGGCGCTCTAATTTGGAGCTGAAAAGGCCCATGCCCGCTGTGAGAATGGTCCTCCAACGCCTGTTGCTCCACCCCTGGGCCAAAGGCTGGGTGGTCTTGTTGTGCGCATCCCCAGGCGCCTACTTGGTGTATGGCGCCTTCACCGAATCTTTGGGGGTCAACCCAGCGGAGACCTTGATTCGGCAAACGGGGGACCTCACCATCCGAGCGCTTTGCTATGTGCTCATGGTGACCCCTCTCAAAGACCTCTTCAAGATTCCCGCACTGCTGCGGCATCGCCGCACCTTGGGGTTGGCGGTGCTGGCCTACGCGAGCCTTCACTTGTTGAGCTATGCGTGGCTTGACATGGGGCTGGAGCTTGAAGACATCTTGGCCGATGTCTTCAAGCGGCCGTTTATTTTTGTCGGGATGGCGGGGTTTGTCTTCTTGGCAGCGCTTGGCGCGACCTCATTCAACGCCGCCATCAAAGCCATGGGCCCCAAGCGATGGAAGACGCTGCACCAAGCGGTGTACGTTGTCGTCGCCTTGGCGGTGCTGCATTTTTATTGGATGCGTGCGGGCAAACATCGGTTTGACGATGTGATTTTTTACGGGGGGATTTTGGCTCTCTTGCTGCTCTACCGCATGGTGCAAGCTTTGCGGTACAGAATGAGCCGTTTGTCCTAGACCCTCAACGACTGGCCAATTCAAATGCACTGGCCAATCTCAGACTGCTCACGCCCGCCCAGGTGTGCGGCTCAGTCGAGCAGTTTTTCTAGTCGAAGTTGGTCCGCTGTGGTTTCGCGATCTCGAATGAGGTGCCACTGTTGCTCGTCGATCAGCACCTCGGCGGCACGCCCTCGGGTGTTGTAGTTGCTTGACATGCTGGTGCAATAGGCGCCCGCGGAGAGCACTGCCAGCACGTCACCGGCCGCAACGCTCAAGGTGCGCTCGCGACCCAGCCAATCCCCGCTCTCGCACACCGGCCCCACGACGTCGAAGACTTCAGGCTCGGCAGGGGTGTGTAGCGACAACGGCACGATAGCGTGAAAGGCTTCGTACATGGCTGGACGCGGCAGATCGTTCATCGCGGCGTCGACGATGCAAAAGTTTTTTTGCTCTCCGGGCTTCACGTACTGTACGGTGCTCAAGCACACCCCCGCATTGCCCACCAAGGAGCGTCCGGGCTCGACCATGACGTGTCGATCCCCAAAGCCACGGGCATCGAGAACACGCCAGAGTGTTTTCCAAAGCACATTGGCGTCTGGCGCGGTCTCATCTTTGTATTGAATCCCCAAGCCTCCACCAAAATCCAAGTGATGGATGGGCATGCCGTGGGACTCGATTTGTTCAACCAAATCGAGCACCCGGTTCAACGCATCGACATAGGGCTCGGTGGTGGTGATTTGGGAGCCAATGTGGCAATCGATGCCTTCGATGCGAAGGCCCTTCAACATTTTTGCGTGTAAATAAAGTGCCAGGGTTTCTTCATGGGCAACGCCAAACTTGTTGTCCTTCAAGCCCGTGGAGATGTAGGGGTGTGTTTTGGGGTCGACGTTGGGGTTCACGCGAATGCTGATCGGGGCGACCAGCCCCAAGGCCAAGGCGACCTCGTTGATGACTTCAAGCTCAGGCGTGCTCTCCACGTTGAAGCACAAAATTCCCTCCTTCAAAGCCCTGGCGATCTCACCCCTGGTTTTACCAACACCCGAGAAGATCACGTCTTTGGCCAGTCCGCCAGCCGCCAAGACTCGCTCGAGTTCTCCTTGTGAGACGACATCAAAGCCACAACCTGCCCTGGCAAAGAGTTGCAACAAGGCCAAATTGGAGTTGGCTTTCATGGCGTAGTGGACGCGGGCGCGTCTCCCCTCAAAGCCGAGTTGGTAGCGTTTCAAGGCCTCAAGCATCGAGTGTTTGGAGTAGGCAAACAAGGGGGTACCAAGCGCTTGGGCCAGATCGAGCAAGCGCACGCCTTCCAAGTGCAGTTGGCCATTCGCATAGTGAAGCTCAGGCGCACCCGGCAAGCGAGATTCTTCTGTGATGAGGGCTTGGGGCACGATGGCTTGGGTGGGGCTTGGGTTCATGGTGCGGGTAGGGTGGATCCGTTGGAAGAAGGGTTGGAAGAGGGGGTAGAAGAAGTGCTTGGGCCAGTCGATGCGCTGCCCAAGGGACTCAATGTGAGGCTCTGGGTTTGAATCGCAGGTGGTGAAGCGGGCGCGGGCAGGTACAAGGGACCCCGTTGACCACAAGCTGAGAGTGCGAGGCATGCGCCCAGCAACGAAGTCCAGGTTTGCACTTGAAATTGAGTTGCATTGGCCTGAGAGCTTTGGCGAAAAATGGTGCGCACGGTGTTGATGCCCTTCAAAGTCAAGGTTCGTTTAAGCGACATGGGTGAGCCAAAAAAGCAAGAAGCTAGAAGCGGGCTCTAGCCATTAAGCTTCATGCCCTTGGGCTTTGTTGTACCTCGATGAAACCCTATTCTAAATCTTTAGCCTCCGTCTCCAGCGTCGCGTCCCCCACGCCTGGGCTGAACAAGACCATTCTTGCCTTGACGTGGGGCAAGACCAAAGAGTTTCTGAGTTACAAATTCCGCAGATCGGGCAAGCTCGTTGTCGAAGTGCCAGCCTACTGCTCTTCGCAGGCGAGTGCCGCGTGCGGCCACACTCACTCAGACAACCGGGTTTGCCAATCCGACTTTGTTTGCCAAAGCTGCGATCAAAGAGACCCTGCTGACCACAATGCAGCCGCCGTCATCGCCAAGAGAGGTGTAAGGTGTAAGGTGTAAGGTGTAAGGTTTGTGGTGTGTGGTGTGTGGTGTGTGGTGTGTGGTGTGTGGTGTGTGGTGTGTGGTTGGTGCTCCATCGTGCTCCATGGTGCCTGCGTTCAAAAGATGGGTAAGATTGATCCACAACCCGCCAACCCGCCAACCCTGCAATTCGAGGTGAGCATGGTCTTCTATGCCCCTGACTTGATCGTGTGCTAGCCCAACCTGTCCAAGCTGTCCCAGATGCTGGCCACAGGGTTTTCAAAAAAGCATTAAACTGTGAGTCTTTGCTCTCCAAGTGGGGCGGCCTCCAACGCTCTTCAACACCATGACCGATACAGAATTCTTAGACTTGGCTGAAAGCGCCCTTGAAACGCTCGAAGTCGCCATTGACGAGCTCAATGAGTCCACCGACATGGATGTGGACGCCCAACGTGTGGGCGGGATGATCACCTTGGTCTTTGCCAACAAAAGTCAAATCGTGGTGAATCTGCAAAAACCCTTGCATGAAATTTGGCTCGCCGCCCAAAGCGGGGGCTACCACTACAAATGGTCCGGCAGCGCTTGGCTCGACACCAAAAACCAAGCTCAGTTTTGGGGGCAGTTGAGTGCCGACATGAGCGCGCAGTCGGGCCTGCCCGTCGACACCAAGCACTTTAAGACCCTTTAGCCTTGGACGGCATGGAGCCCGTGTGACTTTTTCGCCTTGTGATCTTGTTACCTCATTGCCTCATTGCCCTGGACCACTGAATCACTGAATCACTGACCCACTGGACCACATCAAGGGCGTGCAAGCGCGCGATGGAACAAGTGCTCAATGGCTCACCCGCCCTCAGACTTAGTTTTTAAAGCTGTCCACAATTCTTTTCTTCTCTTCGCTGCTGGTGGGCTCCGAGTTGTTCGTGCCTGGGTTGGTGGGAAAGGGCGATCCTGGCGCGGGCGAGCCCAACGCACCGGAAGTGCCACCAGCCGCAGGATAGGTGAGTGGGGCACCGCCCGCTGCAGCGCTGCTTGACTCGCCCAAGCCCAGACTCGTGATACCTGTGGTTCTCGTGAACTCGTTGAAGAACCAGTCGCTCCCGTCTTTGACCACCCCCTCAGGTGCTGCGATCTCGGTCACGGGCACACCGGCCAGGGCCTTTTGCATAAATCCAATCCACACGGGCAGGGCCAAACCGCCCCCGGTTTCTCTGCTGCCAAGGTTCTTGGGGGTGTCGTAGCCTATCCAAGTGACCGCCGCCAAGGTCGGTTGGAACCCCGCAAACCAGGCGTCCATGGAGTCGTTGGTGGTGCCGGTTTTGCCGTAAATGTCGGGGCGCTTCAATGTTTTGGTGGCCTGGGCCGCGGTGCCCGATCTCGCCACCTCTTGGAGCAATTGGCTCATCATGAAGGCGTTTCTGGGCTCCACCGCTTGGGCGCTCTCGTCCAAATCAATCGGGGTGAATTGCGACAAGACCTTGCCCAACTGGTCCGTCACCTTGGTGATCAAGTGCGGGTTCACGCGGTAGCCGCCATTGGCAAAGGCGCTGTAGCCCACCACCAGTTGCAAGGGGGTGACCGAGCCCGCCCCGAGCGCCATGGTGAGGTAGGGCGGGTGGCGCTCCGGATCAAAACCAAACTTGGCCGCCCAGGCCTGTGCATAGGGCGCGCCAATGGCCTGCAAGATCCGAATCGAGACCATGTTCTTGGACTTGGCCAGTGCCGTCTTCAAGGGCATGGGGCCTTCGAATTTGTTGTCAAAATTCCTCGGCTCCCAGGGCTGGGAGCCGGTGACACTCGCATCAAAAAAGAGCGGCGCGTCGTTGATGATGGTGGCCGGCGTGAAGCCCTTCTCAAGTGCCGCAGAGTAGATGAAGGGCTTGAAGCTCGAACCCGGTTGGCGCCAAGCTTGGGTCACGTGGTTGAATTTGTTTTTGTCAAAATCAAAGCCCCCGACCAAGGCATGGATGGATCCGTCTCTGGGGTCCATGGCGACAAAAGCGCCCTCGACCTCGGGGAGTTGGGTGAGAAACCAGACCCCCTTTTCGTTCTTGGCGATGCGCACGAGCGCACCGGCTCGGAGTTTGATGTTGGGCGCCGCCTTGTCTGAGAGCCCCGACTGCACGGGCTTGAGGCCCTCGCCCGTGACCTCAATCACTTCATTGTTTTGGCGCATGACGCGCACTTTCTTCGGGTTGGCCTCAATCACCACGGCCGAGAGAAGGTCGCCCTTGTCGCCTTGCTCCAAGACCATGTCCGAGACCATGTCTTCAAGCTCCGAGCTCGAGGCGCCGGGTTTGGTGAGGGGCAGATCAATGAACTTTTCGGGACCGCGGTAAATTTGCCGCAACTCGTAGTCCATGATGCCTCGGCGCAAAGAAGAATAGGCCGCCTCTTGCTCATCGGCGTGCAAGGTGGTGAAGACGTTGAGGCCTCGGGTGTAGATCTCCGGCCCATACTGCGCAAACATCAACTGGCGGGCCATCTCGGACACATACT
This sequence comes from uncultured Burkholderiales bacterium, assembly GCA_903838355.1. Taxonomy (GTDB): domain Bacteria; phylum Pseudomonadota; class Gammaproteobacteria; order Burkholderiales; family Burkholderiaceae_C; genus Limnohabitans. Next base: position 9,948 of record CAILYC010000038.1, read on the forward strand.
CGGCATGGTTTTGGGGCGAGGTGGTGAGGTTTTTGAGGTGCAGCTCTTCGGCCTTGGCCGCCACGGCTTGCTCCTTGGTGATGAAGCCGTTTTCTTGCATGCGCTCAATAATGTACTGCTGCCTTGTTTTGGCGCGCTTGGGGTTGGTCACGGGGTTGTAAGCCGATGGGGCTTTGGGCAGACCAGCCAGCATGGCCGCTTCGGCGATGGTGATGTTTTTGATCGGTTTGCCAAAGTAAGTTTCACACGCCGCCGCGAACCCGTAGGCGCGTTGGCCCAGGAAAATCTGATTCAAATAGATCTCAAAGATCTGGTCCTTGGTGAGCAGGTGCTCGAGCTTCAAGGTGAGAAGGATCTCATAGATCTTTCGGGTGAAGGTTTTCTCCGACGTCAAGTAGACATTGCGCGCGACTTGCATGGTGATGGTCGAGGCCCCTTGGCTCTTGGCGTGGCCCAAATTGGCCAAACTCGCGCGCATCAGCCCAATGTAGTCCACGCCGCCATGCTGGTAAAAGCGTGAGTCTTCAATGGCCAAGATCGCATCCTTCATGACCTGGGGGATCTCTTTGAAGGGGGTCAAGTTGCGCCGCTCTTCGCCAAATTCGGCAATTTGTTTGCCCTCGGCCGAGTACACCCGCATGGACAATTTGGGCCGATAGTCCAAAAGATCGGTCACATCGGGCAATTGGGGGTAAGCCATGGCCAGCGCAATGCACACGAGCATGAAAAGCGCCAACGCACCGGCGACACCCAGCCCTATCGTCCAGCTGAAAAATCCCAGCAGCAGGCCCCATAAATTGTGGCTAGGGGCGGCTTTCGAGCTTGACTTGGCCTGTGCGTTGCCTGAGGACTTGGCGTCTTTGGATGGGGGGCTGTCGGACATGGGGGGTGGGATGGCTTTGAAACCATTCTTACGCTGAAGTTTGGGAGTCTACCTCTGTTCAGCCGGCTTCGAGGCCCAAGCGATCGTGGGTTTAAAATAGGGCAATTGGCCAGCCCCAAGGTTGCGCCGCATCACTCAGATCAAAGGGGTCAACGCCGTGTACGTATTGGTGGGCTTGCCTGGCAGTGGAAAGTCCACCGTGGGTCGGCATTTGGCAAGAAAGCTCAGCATTCCCTTCCTCGACTCAGACTTGGCCATTGAGCAGCATTTGGGCTGCTCCATTCGCGAGTACTTTGAAGTTGAGGGGGAGGCGCGTTTTCGCGAGATTGAGAGCGACATCTTGGCCCGCCTCATGGACCAAGACGGCGGGGTGCTGTCCACCGGCGGTGGGGCGGTCTTGAAACCCATCAACCGCGAGCGAATGAGAGCGCGTGGCACCGTGTTTTATCTCAGAAGCACCCCAGAGGACGTGTTTCGGCGCTTGCGCCATGACCAAAGTCGCCCGCTGCTGCAGGTTCTGGACCCCATGGCGCGTTTGCGCGAGCTCTTTGCGGTGCGCGACCCGCTCTACACCGAAACCGCCCACCATGTGATCGAAAGCGAGCGCCCGCATGTGGGGGCCTTGCTGCAGTTGATCATGAAGCACATCGATCCCTTGGCCTTTGGGCATTGAGGACTTCAAGCCTTGAACTCACCCAGCCCCCACCCCTCACCCATGAGCACACTCCCGCCTTTTGCCCACCTTCTTGGCACAGACCCATGGAGCGTGAAAGTGTGCTTGGACGACCCTGAGGCAAGTCACGCCTCTCGTGACTACCCCATCATGATTGGCAAGGGTTTGCTGTCGGCTGCGAACGCGTTCACTGGGCTACCCCAAGCCCACACCGCCCTCATCGTCACCAACACCGTGGTGGGCCCCTTGTACGCGCTCGCCTTGGAGCAGGCCTTGCAGGCCCACTACCCCAGGGTCTTGCACTTGAGCCTGGCCGATGGCGAGGCCGCCAAAACGTGGAGCACCTTGACCCAAGTCTTTGACACTTTGCTCGAACACGGCTGCGACCGCAAAACGGTGCTCTTTGCGCTCGGCGGTGGTGTGGTGGGGGACATCACGGGTTTTGCGGCGGCGTGCTTCATGCGGGGTGTGCCCTTTGTGCAAATCCCCACCACCTTGCTCGCCCAAGTCGACTCGTCGGTGGGGGGCAAGACCGCAATCAACCATCCTTTGGGCAAAAACATGGTGGGCGCGTTTTACCAGCCTCGCCGGGTGCTTTGTGACTTGGACGTGCTCACCTCCTTGCCGGGCCGAGAGCTCAGTGCCGGCTTGGCCGAGGTGATCAAATATGGCCCGATTGCAGACATGGCGTTTTATGAGTGGTTAGAGCACAACGTTGACTCCCTCATGGACAAAGACCCAGAGCATTTGGCCAAGGCCGTCGCGCGCAGTTGCCAAATCAAGGCCTGGGTGGTGGGGCAAGACGAGAGAGAAGGCGGGATTCGTGCCATTTTGAATTTTGGCCACACCTTTGGCCACGCCATCGAAAGCGCGTTGGGCTTTGGCGTTTGGCTCCATGGCGAGGCCGTGGGCTGCGGTATGGTGATGGCCGCTGAACTCTCGCACCGCTTGGGTGGCGTGGACCGCGCGTTTTGTGATCGACTCCGGCACTTGATTGAGAGAGCGGGTTTGCCAGTCAAGGCCCCAGACCTCGGGGCTGAGGTTTATTTGGAGCACATGCGTTTGGATAAAAAGGCCGAGGCGGGGGAGATCCGTTTTGTGGTGATTGACACACCGGGTGAGGCCCGGGTGCGCCCGGCCCCCGATGCTTTGGTGCGTGAAGTCATTGATCATTGCGTGCGTGCGCCATGACGGACTTTTATGCCTCGGGGTTGGCACCCTACGCCAGTGATCCCTTGCTGTCTCGCGGGCGGCGGGTGGCCGAGGCGCTCGCACCCACGCGCAATGATTTTCAGCGAGACCGCGACCGCATCGTGCATTCCAGTGCCTTTCGCCGTTTGGTCTACAAAACCCAAGTCTTCTTGAACCACGAGGGTGACCTCTTTCGCACCCGGCTCACGCACTCACTGGAGGTCGCGCAACTCGCGCGCTCGATGGCCCGCAGCCTGAACTTGCACGAGGACTTGGTCGAGGCCATTGCCTTGGCCCATGACTTGGGGCACACCCCGTTTGGGCACGCTGGACAAGACGCTTTGAACCACTGCATGCGCGAGTTTGGTGGCTTTGAGCACAATTTACAAAGCCTGAGGGTGGTGGATTTTTTGGAAGAACGCTACGCCCTCTTTGATGGCTTGAACCTCACCTTTGAGACGCGAGAGGGCATCTTAAAGCACTGTGGTTTGGCGCAGGCGCGCGAGCTCGATGCTCGCGAGCCGGCAGGCCTGGGAGCGCGCTTCATCAACGGCACCCAACCGAGTCTGGAGGCGCAGTTGTGCAACTTGGCCGATGAGATCGCCTACAACGCACACGACATCGATGACGGTGTGAGGTCGGGTCTTTTGAGCATGGAGCAGTTGCGCGCGAATGTGCCCTGGTTCGAGCACTATTGCAGCAAAACACTGGCCCTTTATCCCCAGATCCAAGGCCGGCGCTGGCTTTTTGAGACGATTCGCTTGATGCTCTCTGAGCAAGTCTACGATGTGATCGAGACCACCCGAGCGGGTCTGCTGCCGCTGGGGCTGCAAAGCGCCGCAGAGGTGCGCTCCTTCCCCGAAGCCTTGGTGGCCTTTAGCGTTCCCATGCAAGAGGCGTCTTTGGCCTTGAAGCAATTTTTGTCGGCCAATTTATACCGCCACCCAAGGGTCTTGCAAACGACCGATTACGCCAAAGAAATCATCCGAGATTTGTTCTTGGCCTATGTGCACACGCCCACCGAAATGCCCGAGTCCTTCCATGCCCGCCATGACCGAGAGCGAGCGGTCGCGGACTACATTGCCGGCATGACGGATCGCTTTGCCGCCAAAGAGCACCACCGCTTGAGTGCTTGGTCGCCTCTGAAGGCTGGCCATGGCCTGGCCACTGGCGCTCAAGAGGGCTGGGGCGTGGACCGATCTCTACAAGACCCCAATCCCTCTTCTGGACTCTCTTCTGGACCATCCTCTGGGTCATCCTTTGGGCCATCCTTTGGGTCTGGGCCGAGACCCGAATCGGGTGGTGCGACCAAGGGTGACACCCCATGAAGGCCACCTCGCCACTAGGCTCCTATGCCGATCGAGGCCTGGTGGCGGCCTTTTGGGTGGTGCTAGCAGGGATTTGCGTGGCGCTTCACATTGGCAAGTTGCCCCCAGCCTTGCCGGTGCTCAGGGTCGATTTGCATGTGACTTTGGTGCAAGCGGGTTTTTTGCTCTCCATGGTTCAACTCGCTGGGATGACCCTGGGGTTGGCGGTGGGGTTGTTTGCCGATGTGCTGGGTTTGAAGCGCTGCATGCTCTTTGGCTTGGTGCTCTTGGGGTTTGCCAGTGCTTTGGGGGCGAGTGCGCAAACCCCCGCCACACTCCTCTTGACCCGGTTTTTTGAGGGGCTGGGCTTTTTGCTGTGTGCCATGCCGGCCCCCAGTTTGTTGCGCCAATTGGTGAGTCCCAGAGATTTGTCCAAAACCCTGGGTTGGTGGGCGGCCTACATGCCCATCGGTGCAGCGCTTGCCCTTTGGGTGGGGCCCTGGGTGATTGGGGCGAGCAGTTGGTCGATGTGGTGGTTGCTGCTGTCTGGGGTGACGTTTTTGTCGGCTTGGGGGCTTTACAAAGGCGTTCCCAGCCGAGCCCGGCTCGAGGCGCGGAGTGAGACGGGACAAAGCGTTTCAGGTTCGGCACCAGCCGCTTGGGGGCGTTGGCCTCCCCCCAACTCCCCCACTCCTTCTTTCACCCCTTTCACCCCTTTCACCCCTTTCACCCCTTTCAACCCCGAGACCTTCGGGGTGGGTGCCCGGCTCAAAAGAACCTTGAGCGTGCGCGGGCCTTGGCTGATCGCTGTTTGTTTTGGGGTGTACTCGGGTCAATGGATCGCGGTGATCGGGTTTTTGCCCACCATCACCACAGAACTTGGCAACACCGCGTTCACTGCGGGTTGGGTGAGTGCCTTGGTCGCCTTGGTGAACATGGTGGGCAATGTGGGCTCAGGCATTATTTTGGCGCGAAAAGCCACCCACGACGGACCTGTGCCCGGTGCCGAGTTTGCGCCGACCCTCCTTTGGATTGGCTACTCGAGCATGGCCATTGGTGCGGTCATGGCCTACGCGCAAATCGATGGTGTGAATTTGCCCGTGGCGGTGCGCCTGGGCGGTGTCTTGTTGTTCTCAGCTCTGGGGGGCTTGGTGCCGGGTACCTTGTTTGCTTTGGCGGTGCGGCTCTCGCCGGCGCGCGAGTGCGTGGCGATCACGGTGGGCTGGATGCAGCAGTGGTCGTCGATGGGGCAGTTTGTCGGACCGCCCCTGGTGGCCTGGGCCGCCGCGGTGAGTGGGGGCTGGCAGTGGACTTGGGTCGTGACGGGCGTGCTGTGTTTGCTGGGGATGGTGGGCGCCACCCAAGTCTCTGTCGAATTGGCCAAAGTCGAGCGGGCAAGGGCGTTGCTTTGATGAGCGGGTTAGGTTCGGGCGCAGGAGACGATCAAGATCAAGGTGAAGATCATGGCGAAGGTCATGGCGAATGTCAAAAGGCACAACAAGTTGTGAGCGACACCGACTTTGAGCGCTTGGTCAAGCTCGACACCGAGTCCTGGTTGGAGCGGGCCGTGATTGGTTTGAACTTGTGTCCCTTTGCCCAAAAAGTCTGGCGCGACAAGTTGGTGCGACTCACGGTTTATGGGGGAGACTCTCAAGAGGAGGCGCTGGAGACGCTGGCAGAGGAAATCAAGCGATTGGCCCAAAATACTATACAAAATACCTTAAAAAAGCCCCTGCAAAATAACTCAAGCCAGACCGCTTCTCCTGAACTTCATGCTTCACTCGCTTCACCCGATCCAGCCGATCCAGCCGTTCCACACCTTGCGACACGCCCCAGCGCGCAGACCACCCTATTGATCCTGCCCAAACTGTGCGTCGACTTTTGGGATTTCTTGTCCTTGGTGCAGGCCGCTCAACGGGTGCTCAAAGCCCAAAAGTGTGTCGGCGTGCTGCAAATTGCCCATTTTCACCCTCAGTATCAGTTTGCCCATACCCAAGAGAGCGACCCCGAAAACCTCATCAACCGCTCCCCCTACCCGACGCTGCATTTGCTCAGAGAAGAGGACATTGAATGGGCTGCACAAACCCACCCCGATGTCTCACTCATTTATCAAGCCAATGTGCAACGCATGAATGAAATGGGCCATGCGGCTTGGGCGGCATTGGGACTGGCGGCCCACCGCACACCCCAAAGGCCTTGAGAATGGGCAAGGCTGGCCCCGCTTACGTTTACGTTTGCGTGTCCGTTTAAGCTTTGGTTGGGCTAGGCTGAGCTGGGCTCGCTGAGTCTTAGACGGCCAGCCTCTCGCCCAAGTGCCGCTCCCGAGCAATGACCAGGAGGCCTTCAAAGATGAGGGATTCGACAAGCTCAATGGGGGTCGACATGCTGGGGGCCATTTTCCAGCCCGCGCCTCCCGTCATGAAGCACAAGGGTTCGGTGGCACTCACCTCTTTCAAGTGCTCCACCATTCTTTGCACCGCTCCCGCAATGGCGTAGGTGCCCCCACTCGTGAGCGCATCCGAGGTGTTGGTGGGAAACGGCTTGACCTCGCCGGTGGGGACCCTGAGTCCGGCGGTGCCCGACTCCAAGGCCCTGAGCATGATGCCGTGACCGGGCAAGATGAGCCCCCCCAAAAACCGCCCGTGGGCATCAATGGCCTCGACCGTGACGGCCGTGCCCACCATCACCACCACCATGGGCTTGGGCTCGAGTTGGGCCTGCTGGGTGAGCAGTTGCATGCGCGCATAGGCCCCGATCATGGCCACCCAGCGGTCCGCCCCCAAGCGGGTGGGGTGGTCGTAGCCATTGGAGAGCCCGGCCTCGGCGCTGCTTGGCACGACCCAGCGCGGCACCGTGTCCCAGGCCTCCATTTGCTCTTCCACCCGGCGGCGGATGGCCTCACCCGCCACGATGCAGCCCAGCGCCAAGTCGGGTCTTGGGAGGGTTTTCCAGTCGTCTTCGCTCAAGCGGTCGATGTTTTCCAGAAAAACTGCGCCTTGCTGCAGCAAGCGAGCACCGGGCTGGGGTGCATCGTACAAGGCCCACTTCAAGCGAGTGTTGCCAACGTCCAAAGTGAGAAAGGCCATGGGAACAAATCCTTTGCAAGAAACGCAAGACACGCAAGTAACGCTGGCCCCGCTTGATCTGAGGGGGCCGAGGGCCAATGGCCAATGTGCAATGTGCAATGTGCA
>CAILYC010000039.1 GCA_903838355.1 uncultured Burkholderiales bacterium
CGCAGTCAATATGTTAGAGCGCGGGCAGCGCTTGTTGGCCTGTGCAGAGGAAGGCTCTGGCCGGGGTCGTAAGACCACGGCGAAACCCGCCTCAGTGAAGCAAGAACCCACTGAAGTGACTGCGCATGAGGTTTCTCATGCCTAGCACCGCAGGAATCCCGGTCTCTTCAAGGCTGGGAGGATGTCAAGGTGGCCACGAGTTCAATCTCAACGCACGCACCCATGGGCAGTTGGGCAACCCCAAAGGCCGAGCGGGCATGTTGACCCCTTGGGCCCAACACGTCGAGCAGCAGCTCACTGCAGCCATTGGTGACCAGGTGTTGCTCGGTATACAGTGCCGTGCTGTTGACCAAGCTCATGACTTTGACGATTTTATCGATCTGGTTCAAGTCCTTGCCCACCGACAGGCATGCAGCGTGCAAGGTGCCCAGTAAATCTATGGCAACCCGCTTGGCGGCCTCATACCCCTGAGCCGTGCTCATGTTGAGTCCGAGTTGACCGCTGTAGACCAGCCCCTCTTTTTTGGCAATGTGGCCACTGAGGTAAATCCAAGAGCCTTGAACGACAAAGGGAACATAGGCCGCAGCGGGCGTGGCAACAGGGGGCAAATCAATGCCAAGGGTTTGGAGTTGGGTGTAGATGTTGTTCATGAATAAAGCGGTAAAAAAAGGGGGGGCTAGAGTGCGTCTGGGCAGTTCTCCATGATATGGGGGTTGCGACATGGACTCAACAACTGAATTTTAACCATCGGCGTATTTGATGCTTGCTGGTAGCCCGGGGGGTGGGCGGGCTCAAGAAAAAGGTTTTGAAGTCGATCATTCACCAGTCGGGATCAATGAGACCACCCTTTCGACGCGGTCTGCTCGATTGTTTCTTGCATTGAGTCCAACATGAAGTTCGTCCCTTTTTAATTGCTCTACCATGTTCAATCTCGCTCATTTAACGTCAGGCTCAAACACCCGAGGCCAATCTCCAGAGGGCCAGTTTGGCCGTGGACTCAAGCGTTTGGCAGCCTCATTGCTCTGTGCATTGGTGTTGGGCTCACCGTTTTTGAGTGCCCAAGCCGATTGGGCCGAGTTGGACAAAGATGAAGACGTCACCCACCTCTGGGACAAAGAAGCTGTGAAAGCGGTTCATGTCTCGCGTTACGTCTGGACTTTGGCCAATTTGAGCAAGGCCTCCTCCACCGTCAATGGCGACAGCTACCAGTCTCAGATGACGCGCTGGCGGCTTTACTGCGTGAACGACACTTTTGTGAAACTGTCGGTCTCGATGTTTGAAAAACCTTTGGGCAAAGGCAAAGAGGTTTTTACCACCGACGAGCAAGAGTGGAAAACCAAAGAGTATCCGATACGCCCCAATACCTATTTGGCGACCCTTAAAAAGCAAGTTTGCCAAAACGCCAGTTGACAAGCCCTGCCACTGGGGGGGTGAGGCGCAAAGGCTTGGGTGTTGCTCCCTTAAGTCTTGATGGCCGCTTGGACGCGGCCCATGATGTGGGCCAAGGCTTCTTCTACTTGGTCAATCAAGATCAAGCACAAATCCCCTGAAGTCAGCGCATTCAAGGCCAAATCAATGGCCAAAAACTCGCCATAGACTTCTTCAATTTTTTCGGTTTTTTTGGCGCCTTGAAGGCCCTCACGCAAAAGTGCCAAGACTTCACCGTCGATACGACCACGCTGGCAAGCATCTTGGTAAAGAACCACTTCGTCAAACACGTCGCCAATGATGCGGGTTTGCTCGCGAATGTCTTCGTCCCTGCGGTCCCCAGCGCCCGAGATCACGACGCTGCGTTTCTTGGCCGGCAGGTTTGTGACCGCTTGGACCAAGGCTTTGATGGCGTCGGGGTTGTGGCCGTAGTCGGCAATCACAGTGGCACCTTTGTAGTCAAACACATTGAAGCGCCCCGGAACGGCTTGGGCGTCGCTCACAAAAGTGGACAGCCCTTTGCAAATCATCTCCCAAGACAGACCTGAAGCCCAAGTGGCGGCAATCGAGGCCATCGCATTTTCAATCTGAAAGTTGATCGCGCCGCTGCGCGTCAAAGGAATGTCCACCATCGGGATTCTCACTTGCATGCTGCCTTGCATGGCCACGATTTGGTCGTCTTCGACAAACACCACCCGTTTGCCCTGGGCACGGTGCGTGGCGATGACGGGGTGGTGTGGGTCGAGTGCAAAAAACGTGACCTGTCCGGGGCAATTGGCCGCCATCGCCGCCACCATGGGGTCAGAGGCGTTCAAGACTGCCATGCCGTTTTCGGCCACGTTTTGCACGACCATGCGCTTTAAGACGGCCAAATCATCCACGGTGGTGATGTAGTTCAGCCCCAGGTGGTCTCCCATGCCGATGTTGGTGACGACCGCCACTTGGCAGCGATCAAAGGCCAATCCTTCTCTGAGCATCCCGCCTCGGGCCGTTTCAAAAACAGCCGCGTCGACATCGGGGTGCATGAGCACATTGCGGGCACTGCGCGGCCCAGAGCAATCGCCCGAATCAATTTGCCGGCCATTGACAAACACCCCGTCGGTGTTGGTCATGCCAATTCTGAGCCCACTCATTCTAAGCAAGTGACTGATCAATCGAACGGTGGTGGTTTTGCCATTGGTCCCGGTGACTGCGATCACGGGAATGCGACCATCTTCATCCTTGGGGAAAACCTGGGCAATGATGGCTTCGCCCACATCCCGCCCTTTGCCAAAGGAGGGGTTCAAGTGCATCCTGAGTCCCGGCGCGGCATTGACTTCCACCACGCCACCGTGTTGTTCTTCCAGAGGTTTTAACACCGTCTCGCACACCACGTCCACGCCGCACACGTCAAGGCCTACCATCTGGGCTGCGGCCACGGCGCGCGCCGCCACCTCGGGGTGCACATCGTCGGTCACATCGGTGGCACTTCCGCCGGTTGATAAATTGGCGTTGTTTCTCAAAATCACCCGCACGCCTTTGTCGGGCACGCTGTCGGATTGGTAGCCTTGCTCTTGCAAACGCATCAAGGCCACATCGTCGAAACGAATTTTGGTGAGCGCCGTCGCGTGTCCGTCTCCGCGCTTGGGGTCAGCGTTCACGAGGTCGACCAGTTGTTTAACGCTGTGCACACCGTCGCCAGTGACAAAAGGTGGCTCGCGCCGGGCTGCCGCCACCAGTCTCTCGCCCACGACCAAAAGCCGATAGTCGTTGCCAGGTAAAAAGCGTTCAACCAAGATTTCTTCACGAAAGGACCTGGCATTGTCATACGCCTGCATCACTTCCTCTTGGGTGTTCACATTGACCGATACACCTTTGCCTTGATTGCCGTCTCGGGGTTTGACGACCACCGGCAGACCAATCTCCAAAGCCGCCGCCCAGGCATCGCCTGCATCGTTCACCGGTCGTCCATGGGGCACGGGAACGCCTGCAGCAAAGAGCAATTTTTTGGTGAGTTCTTTGTCTTGAGCAATGGACTCGGCAATGGCACTGGTCGCATCGATCTCGGCGGCTTGGATGCGTCGCTGTTTGGATCCCCAACCAAATTGCACCAAACTGCCCTGGGTCAATCGTCGGTAGGGAATTCCCCTGGCCAATGCAGCGTCAACGATCGAGCCTGTTGAGGGGCCGAGTCGAATGTCCTCATCGAGTTCGCGCAGGCGATTCAAGGCCGCATCCAACTCGAATCCCGTGTCATTCAACGCCGCTTTGCACAATGCTTGCGCCAACTCCAGTGCCAAGATGCCCACTTCCTCTTCGGTGTACTCTACCACCACTTGGTAGAGGCCTTGCTCTGAGGTGGGGGTGGTGCGACTAAAGGTGACAGGACAACCCGCCTGGGTTTGCAGATGCAAGGTGGCAATCTCCAACGCATTGGCCAAACTCATCTTGGCGCCACGCTCATTGGGTCTCAAGTTGCCCATGCCGGGGAATAGATTGCGCAGTCGCTGCTCAAAATGGGGCAAGGCGCTCAAGTCGTTGTGCAGGCCTTCGCACTTGATCAACGCTTCGATGGCGGTGTGGCGTGTCCATAAATTGGGCCCTCTCAGGGCGCGAATGCGAGAAACGTTCATGCAAGAGTCCTGACTTCTTGGGTCGCAACATTGGTTTTTTGGCCGAAATTTTTCAAACCCGCTCGGATGAGCAATGGCGCAATGTCAAGCGCCCATGCACACGCAACGCCCGCCAAGAGGGTCTCCAATTGAAACCCGTCTTGTTTGATGCGCACCGCAATCGGCGGGAAATCAAGGTGAAAAAGCAGGGTTTCTTGATCTCCCCGAGCAAGCACCACATGACCGTCTCTGAAGTAAACGCTGCGCCGTCCTTGAGCGCGGTTTTGCTCAATGGCCTCAATGCTGGGGTCGGTAGAGTAAAGAATCACTTCACCGTCGCTGTACTGGGCCAAGTTCAAAACTTGTTCGTCCTGAGCATTGAGCACGCTCACGCCCTCGTTCAAGACCAAGTCAATTTGGGTGCGCATCACATTTTTAAATTTCTCTGCGTCATGGATGTCATGATCGTCCAAATCCCAGGCTTGGCGATTCATGTCGGTCACCACGCCGACCAAGCAGCGATCATAAGGCAAGCCGTCTTGCAAGATATGCCAAGGCGAGGTTTGAAACACGGCGGCATCAAGCGTGCGGTTGATCAGCAGTCTCTCACCAATGGAGAAAACCCGAGCGTCTTGGGTTTGGACTTGACGCTGATCCATGAATAAACCGTCCTCGCAGGCGAGTCCCACGCGAAGGCCTGAGAGGTGAACGAGCCAGGTGATCAAATGCGAGAGCAAATTTGTTTGGGTCGAACCCAGCACGCCCACAATAGGAATGCGCCCGTTCTCTTTCTTGCTAAACAAGTGATCAATGATGGCTTGCCCCACGGGTCTGGGTTTGCCCGTCAAAGGCTTGAGGTGCATCAAAAGACCTGGGCCAGCGTTGACCTCCACAATGGCGGCGCCTTGGTCTATCAAGGGCTTGGAGATGTCTTGGGCGACCAGGTCAATTCCCGCAATGTCCAATCCCACCACACGAGCTGCCAGGCACACGGCTGCGGCAACCTCGGGGTGAACCCAATCGGTGACGTCGTTGTTCAAATTGCCATCGCGCTTGACAATGATCTCTTGGTTGACTTCCAGGACCGTTTCAGGCTTAACGCCTTGACTCTCGATTTGCAACAAATCTTGCGGATTTTCATGAAGTCGAATGATATCCATGGGGAAATGGTCTTCACGCCCGCGTCTGGGGTCGGAGTTGATTTGGATCTCGATGAGCTCGCTTACCGTGTGCTTGCCATCTCCAACCACAAAGACCGTCTCGCCCTTGGTGGCGGCAACCAATTGGTTTCCAACGACGAGCAAGCGGTGTTCGTCACCTAAGATGTAGCGCTCGACGAGCACCTCGGAGCCGGCTGCATCGGCGATGTGAAAGGCGGCTCTCACGCCTTCTTCAGTTTTGAGTCCCAGGGAGACGCCAATGCCATTGTTGTTGTCGGTGGGTTTGATGACCACCGGCAGTCCAATGTCTTGCGCCACACGCCAAGCCTCATCCGGGCTTTTGACCAAGGAGCCTTCAGGCACAGGGATGCCACAGTTTTGAAGGAGTTGTTTGGTGAGGTCTTTGTCGCTGGAGATGTTCTCCGAGATGGCGCTGGTGTGGTCGGACTCGGCGGTCCAAATGCGACGCTGTTTTTTACCGTAGCCCAATTGCACCAAATTACCTTCGGTGAGTCGAATGTGCGGGATTCGCCGAGCAACGGCGGCTTCAACGATGCAGTTGGTGCTGGGCCCTAAGCACAACTTGTCCACCAGTTTTTTCATGAGCTTGACGGTGGCCTTGATGTCATAAGGGACATCGTTGATGGCCGACATCACCAAGTCTTTGGCCATGAGCAAACTTTGACGCCCAACTTCCTCCTGCGCGGCGCGAATGACGACTTTGTAGACCCCAGAGGTACTGGTCTCGCGTGCTTTGCCAAAACCCGTCTCGAGTCCTGCCAAAGTCTGTAATTCCAGTGCCACGTGCTCCATGATGTGGCCAGCCCAGGTGCCGTCTTTGAGTCGCAGCAAAAAGCCACCTCTCTCGCCGATGCCACAGCGGTGCTCGATGAGTCCTGGCAACCAGGATGTCAGCCGTTCATAAAAACCTGGGATTAAATTGGAGGGAAATTGCTCCAATTCACCCAAATCAACCCACGCTTCAATCACCGAGCGGTAAGTCCAAATATTGGGACCACGCAAATAGCGCATTTTGAGGATTTGAATGTCTTTGTGTGACATGGTGGAGTTTCTGTATTGAAAGGATTAAAACGCTGGCCCCCACGCAAAAGTCGAAAGCCAAGGGACCCAAAATGCCGTATTCATCGACTTGCTCGCAGCTGTGGCTAGGCGGTTTTTGAGACCCTAGAGCCGCACAAAGAGCAGGGACTTTGATTATCACTTTTTTTGGCCAAGTTTCTGATCCTTAGACTGTTAAATGGGGTGTGTGGACTGATTTTGGGCGCAACGATGGGGGCTACAATGTTGGCTGTGTCAACCCCAGTGGGGGGGCGTGCGTTATAGAGTTTTGAGCATTTTTAAGCGGGTCAAGCTCAACGAAGTCACCCGCCCCCATGGGGGTGAACGTTTGTTCTTTTTTTGGTGTTTTTTGCCTCATTTTGTTTGATTGCCCTCACTGAATGTTCATCTCGACTCAAGTTCCAATGCCCACAAGCCTGAGTGCTTTGGTGAAATCGCAACTCGATACCCATGAGAACGTTTTGGCGTGGCTAGAAGTTGACTTGAGCCTTCAATTAAAGTTTATTCAAGGGTTTTTAGTGGCCACCAATCAACGCTTGTTGTCTTGGATGCCCTCAATTGACGGTGAATTCTCCCCCGATTTGAGTTGTCAAAGCTTTCCCCTTGCTGGCTTGGCCATCCTCAGGCACCAAGATTATGCGGGTGTGGGTTCATTGGAATTGGTTGACACTCAAGAAAGACTGGCCCGTTGGCGCTTTACCCTGGCTCACAACGTGCAGGCACTGTCTTTACAAGTGGCCTGGAACCAAGTGGTGGCGCGTTCAGGACTGTCCTCGTCAAGAGCAGTGAGCATGGAGGCCGCCCACGGGGAGGACTTTGCTGCTGCGGGCGTTAGGGGTCAGTCCCCTTCTTTAGATCACGCTCACCTGGGCGTTTTTGATGAGGTCGTCGAAGACACCACGCCATCAACTTGGGGGCTTTTTAGACTTTGGCGTTTTGCCCGGCCGTATCGCACACGGTTGGCGCTTGGTTTTGTCTTGACCTTGTGCTCAACTGCTGCGACCTTGGTGCCGCCTTACCTCACCATGCCACTCATGGACGAGGTGTTGATTCCATTTCAAAATGGGCAGCAAATTGAAGCGTCCACCGTGTCCAAGTATTTGTTCGGTTTGATGGGGGCTGCATTGCTGGCCTGGGGATTGGGGTGGATCAAAACCTATATTTTGGCCTTGGTCTCAGAGCGCATCGGGGCGGACTTGCGCACCACGGCTTATGAGCACTTGATGAAGCTGTCGTTGGAGTACTTCGGTGGACGGCGCACGGGAGACTTGATGACCCGAATTGGTGGTGAGACAGACCGTTTGTGCGTCTTTTTGTCGCTGCATTTGCTCGATTTTGCCACCGACTTTTTGATGATCGTGATGACCTCCATCATACTCTTTAGCATCGATCCATATTTGGCCATGGCCACCTTGCTGCCACTGCCTTTTATTGGTTGGCTCATTCATGTGGTGAGAGACCGGTTGAGGCTGGGTTTTGAAAAAATAGACCGGGTTTGGTCTGAACTCACCAATGTGCTGGCGGACACCATCCCCGGCATTCGCGTGGTCAAAGCCTTCGCCCAAGAAGGGCGAGAGAGTGCACGCTTTCGGGAGGCGAACAAGCACAATTTGGCCGTCAACGATCGGATCAATTTTTTGTGGTCTTTGTTTTCCCCCACCGTGACGCTGATGACCGAGATCGGACTCTTGGTGGTCTGGGCCTTTGGGATTTGGCAAGTGTCGCAGCACAAAGTGACGGTGGGTGTGTTGACGGCTTTTTTAGCCTACATTGGACGCTTTTACACGCGACTCGATTCCATGAGCCGAATTGTCTCCCACACCCAAAAGGCGGCGGCAGGCACCAAACGTATTTTTGAAATCCTTGATCACGTCTCGAGTGTGCCCGAGCCCAAAGATCCCATCGCCTTGAACCACGTTCGTGGCGAGATCAAACTCAGCAACGCATCCTTTCGCTATGGCAACCGTTTGGTGATCAAAAACCTGAATTTGAATATCCAACCCGGTGAGATGATTGGATTGGTGGGGCAAAGCGGATCGGGTAAAAGCACGCTGGTGAATTTGATTTGTCGCTTTTATGACCTCAGTCAAGGTCAAATCGAAGTCGATGGCGTGGACATCAGGCGTTTTCCCTTGGCGCAATACCGTGGACACATTGGCTTGGTCTTGCAAGAGCCTTATTTGTTTTTTGGCACCATTGCCGACAACATTGCCTATGGCAAAAGCACGGCCACTCGGCAAGAGATCATCGCTGCCGCCAGGGCCGCGCATGCCCACGAATTTATCTTGCGCTTGCCCCAAGGTTATGACTCCTTGGTGGGTGAGCGTGGACAAGGGCTCTCGGGGGGTGAGCGTCAACGCATCTCCATTGCACGCGCTTTGCTGATCAATCCCCAGATCTTGATCATGGACGAGGCCACCTCGTCGGTTGACACAGAAACGGAGCAAGAAATTCAAAAAGCACTGGACAATTTGGTTCAAGGGCGAACCACCATTGCCATTGCCCATCGACTCTCCACTTTAAAGCGAGCGGATCGCTTGGTCGTGATGGAGCAAGGGGTCAAGGTGGAGGAGGGGCGCCATGATGATTTGTTGGCCGCCCGAGGCGCCTACTGGCGTTTGTATGAAGCCCAGGCCCAACAGGCCCAAGATGCATTGACCAGTGGCGGTGTGGATATGCCGCACCATCTCGCACTCAATGCGCAAGAACTTTGAGCCACTGCGGGGACTTTCATTCAACTTTTCTTCTGAGAATATTCAGCTCCACCCATGCCAAGCACCGACACTTTATCCTCTCAGGCTGATCGCTTGAACACCAAAGGCCCGAAGCTTTGGGTCGATGCTTTGGGTGTTTGGCATTTGAGTGTGAGCCTAGAGGTCCATGATCATGTGACCGTGGTTCGGGCCTTTCCCATCACGAGTCCAGACGATGGGGTATCCATATTGAGTCGAGATGGCAAAGAGCTCTGTTGGTTTGATTCCTTGGCCGCGATCGCAGGCGAGCTCAAAGAGGCTGTGCTGCAGTGCTTGGAGATGCGAGAGTTCATGCCTGAAATCTTGAAACTCGAATCTGTGAGCGGCTTTGTCACCCCATGCAACTGGCGCATCCAAACCAATCGTGGTGAGACTCAACTCCTTCTCAATGGAGAAGAAGACATCAAACGGCTCAATGCCAACACACTCATCGTCTCGGATGCCTTTGGGGTACAGTTTTTGATCAAAGACTTGTCCAGCATGGACCGATTGAGTCGCAAACTGCTGGATCGTTTTTTGTGAAAACCGCAGGCGGCCTCGTTCATTTCGCCAAATGAATTCTCCCACCGCTAAGCCTGGGCTGTAGCGGGGGTTTCTTGGGTCAACGACCCTAGCGCCTGGGTGTTGCCACTCAGAAGAGCCACCCACCTTGTTTTTTGTAATGCCACTCTTTTGCCCATCTTGTGAACGCAGGCACCACTGAGCACCAACCAGACCCCACCCTGTCTCGCGCCGAGAGTGGGGGGATTCGCTCACATTTGTTCAAGCCACGACACATGCGCGCTCACGACCAACCAGCGGTTGTCCTTCTTGATCCAAGTTTGGGTTTGCCGGCCGGCTTTGCCAGAACTCAAGTTGACATACTCAATATGGGTGCACCCTAGCGAATCGCCGTAAGTGGTGATCGATTGTCGCTTGATGGTTCGGTTGAGTCCCTTGGGAGATCGAGAGTTGCGAAACTCTTGTATTTCAGCGTATCCGTACAAGTTCTCACCCGCGCCATACCGAATGGTGCGAGGATCATTCCAAAACAATCGGTCCAAAGTTTCAACATCATTGTTGACCAAGGCCTGTTCATATTCGGCAAAGACCAAGGTCAACTCTTGCAGTGTATTTGTCTGATCAATGATCATGGAGGAGGGTGTTTCGGTTAGGTTAAAGATGGCTGGGATCTGGGGTGTGCAGTTGCGTTGCGGCTTGTGCGCTCAAAACTGGATCCAATTCGTAAACGCCACGACCCAAGAGTCCACTCACGCCATCATTGGCCAACATGGCGATGTTGATCAGTGGGTTGCAATGCAGCTCGACAATGCGAAGAACATCCAAGCCACAGCGTACCTTGGTCTCCTTCATGTCCTTTGCAACCTCGGTGGGCCCCAAGATACTGCCATTGAAATGGTCATGGTCCATGGCCATGATTTTCTTGGAGCGAGTGGCATAGTCTTGGGGGCAAAAGGGTTGTAAAGATTGCATGACCGTTGGGCTGGCGTTGATCAGTTGTCCGCCAAAGCCCATGGCATCAATCACACAACTGTCGCCCACGGCAGCTTCGATGGCAACGGTTGGATGGGCGTGAACAAAGCGTGTGCCCTTGGGGGCAGTTGAGGCTTGGCACAACCACTGCATTGGGGCTTGAGAGGTGGACAATCCCATGCTCTGTCCATTGCCACCCAGACGTGTGATGAAGCTGCAAAAGGGAATGGCCTCAATGCTGGTGAGCATCAATTTGCAAGCGGCCATCCAAGGTGTTAAGAAAAACCCTGGATTGCTTTTGATCAACTCCTCCACGACGAGAGTTTGGTCGAGGGCAAATGAAGATTGCTTGAGTCGTGTATGAATCTCTTGGCCCAAAGCCTGCGTTGCTGCTGTCGTGCTTGAATGCAATTCGTCCCCGCCTTGGAGGCCCAATAAAGCGAAATCAAAGAGTTCTATTGGCATCTTCAATACAGCCATCATTGCACGGGTCAAGAGTGTGTCGCGCAGAGTGAGTGTGCTCAAGACCCCTGGGTTGTTGGTGCCAAATCGAATGTCCGCGCCCGGCCCACTTGCAAGCGGTGCAAAACAAGCGGGCAAAGTGGACTTGGCATCCTTCACGCAAAGCAAGGATGTTTTGGGTGAAATGGTGGCAGCCAGTGGGGTCACGCAGCGGAAATCTTGTGCAGGTTTAAGCTCAATCAGTCCACGCTCTAAAAGTGCCAAAACCTCTAGCTCGTTGTTGGCCCATCCTTCGTAAATCGCTGACAATACAATGGACGATTGAATGGTTTTGGGTAGACTTTTTGTGTCTTTGAAGGGAGGTCCTGCATGGAGCAGTGTGTAATTCTTGAGACCCAAAACCGACATGGCCGAACCAACTGCTGTGAGTTGAGGCCGGACACGAAGCATTTTTTGTGCTGCAGCCTCGTTGGCCAGTCGGTTCAATTGCTTGAATTCGTTCATTAAAACTTGATCCAAGCTTTCATCGGGTATTGGGGGCAACAATGCTGCGGTGTGTGGGATTTTTTCAGGCTTGACGTCTTGCATGCAATACACTCAAAATGGCCTTGACGATGCCACTGTATCCCGTACAACGGCATAAATTACCGGCCAATTCTTTTCTCACCCGCGCTTCATCGGCCAGTGCAATTCTGTTGACGATATCGTGCGCCGTCATCAGCATACCTGGTGTGCAGTAGCCGCATTGAAGGGCATGCTCTTTGGAGAATGCCTCTCTCAATGCAGACATGGTGTCATCGTTTTGAAAATCCTCAATGGTTCTCACCTTTTTGGATTCGCAAGAGGCGGCCAAGGTAATGCATGAACGTGCGGGTGTCCCTTCAATCTGTAAGGTGCACGCGCCACACACGCCATGCTCGCAGCCGAGATTCGTTCCTGTGAGCAGTAAATCTTCGCGTAAAAAATCTGCCAGACTCGTGCGCGCTTGAATCTGGCGATCAAGGATTTGGCCGTTAACGCTTAAGCTCAGGGTAATGGTTTGCATGACAGTTTTACTTCGGTTTTAACGCTGGATTTGATCTTGAGACTTGATCATTTGAATGGCCCGTGCAACAGCGACGACATGGTTTTGAAGTTCAAATGCATCTGCTTCCAAGCCGTGGTGGAGCAGTGACGATTGAATGGTGTTTTTATTGCAGTCGTTCAAAAGTGTCTTGGCGTCATCGATTAAAAGGGGTGTTGAGCTCGTTGCGCCCACAACCATGCGATACAGCCCAAGACTTTGAATTTGCAAGACGGCTGCGATGGATTGGGCGAATTCACCCGGTTTTTGGCATATTTTGTAGTACCCCCACTGCGCATCGGCTGGAAAAGCCGTGATGGTAATGCGGTTGAGGATTTCATCTTCTTGCAGTTGCGTGGTGAACGCACCGAGCATGAAGTCGCTGGCTAGAACTTGCCGAGTTTGCACGCTGCCACTCGCATCTAGGCGCGCGAGCTCCAGTGTCGCATTGAGCAGCATCATGGTGCTCACCCAATCGGCCGCAGGGTCGGCGTGGCATAAACTGCCGCCCAGAGTGCCTTGGTTGCGGATGGCCCGGTAGGCAATGTTGGCCGCCACAAAGGGCAAGAGCCCATGGGTCACGTCGGGCACCACTTTGTCTTCAATTTTTGCGTGGGTGATCAATGCCCCAAGGCTGAGTTTGGCGTCATGCAGGCGGTGTGATTTGAGTTCTGCCAATCGTTGAAGGCTGATCAATTGATCGGGCTGCGCCAGTCTTAAATTAAGCATGGGACCCATGGATTGCCCCCCACCCAGAAATTTGCTGTGGTGAGGACTTTGGGACTGAAGAGTCAAAGCTTGGAGAAGCTGAGTGGGCAGCTCAAAATCAAATGCGGCAGACTTCATGGTTGCATCACTCCAGCATGCCCAGCCATCTGAGCTTTGGCCTTTGCCAAAGCATTCACGATTTTTCTGGGGGTGATGGGCAACTCGGTCATCTCTACCCCATAAATGCGCAAGGCATCATTGACCGCATTGGCGATGGCGGCCGGCGGGCCAATGGCACCCCCTTCCCCAATGCCTTTTTGACCAAAACTCGTGTAAGGCGAGGGCGTCTCCAGATGAACAATGGTGGGGGTTGGGACTTCAGTAGCACCGGGCAAGCAATAGTCGGCAAGGGTTGAGGCCTGGGGTTGGCCTTGATCGTCATAGTTCATCTCCTCATAAAGTGCTGTTCCAATGCCCTGGGCTAAGCCACCGATGATTTGACCCTCCACGATCATGGGGTTGATCATGACGCCAGCATCTTCTGCAATGACGTAGTCTAAAATTTTGACCTGGCCCGTTTGTGTGTCTACACTCAGTGCAACAGCGTGGCAGGCATAGCTGAAAGTGCCGGTGTCGACCAAGGGTTTGTAGCCAGCGGTGACCTCGAGTCCTGCTGGATCTGCATCGGGGGGCAAGCGTTGGGGTTGGCGGTACCAGACATGACAAATTTCAGCCATGGTGAGACTTTTTTGACCATCTAGACTTTGAATGCATTGGTTGACTGTATTCAGGTCACTGGGCTCGCTACAGAGTAAAAAACTTGCAATCTTGATGAGACGTTCGTGCAGTTGTTTGCAGGCCTGTGCCACAGCACCGCCAGACATCACCATGCAACGCGAACCCCACGTTCCCGTGGAGTAAGGCGTCATGGCGGTGTCGCCATGCAGCACCCTGACTTGACTTGGATCGATGCCAAGAATTTCATGGGCGACTTGGGATAAAGTGGTCTCCAAACCTTGGCCGTGTGAGTGAGCGCCAATGCGCAACTCGAGCAATCCGTCTGGTGTCATCCTGGCGTGGCACTGTTCATGGCCTGGGACCATGGGGATGCCCCATCCATGATAGACCGATGTGCCGTGGGCCGCTTGTTCGCAATACACCGCTAGGCCCACGCCGATCAGCGCTTTGTCAGCGTCTTTTTTGTTGTCATGGCGTTGCAGATCCCGCCACTTCTGGAGGTCCAATGCCTCAATGGCTTTCTCGACAGCCAGGTGGTAGTTGCCCGAATCAAAATGTTTCCCCGTGATATTGTCATAAGGCATCTCATCTTTGGAGATGAGGCTGTTGAGCCTGAGTTGGTAAGGCTCAATGCCCATCTTTATGGCCAAGGCATCCATCATGACTTCAAGAGCAAAACAAACATCGGTTCTGGCCACGCCGCGGTAAGGCAGAATCGGTGGTTTGTTAGTGGCCACAGACCAAGCGGTGCATTCATAGCCTTGCATTTTGTAGGGCCCCGGCAAGATGGACACGACTTGGGCTGCTTCCAAGCAGGCTGAGAAAGGGTAAGAGGAATAGGCCCCTGAGTCAACAGTGGCTTCGCACTCGATTCCCAAAAGCCGTCCGTGGTCATCACCATAGACCGTGATGACATAGGCGTGTTCTCTACAATTGGCATTGGCGGTGAGTTGCTCGCGGCGGTCTTCAATCCATTTGACCGGTTTGTCCAAATGCATGCACAACCAAGCCAGACAAATCTCTTCTGGCAGCAAGATGCCTTTGTAGCCAAACCCTCCCCCCACATCGGGGGCAACCACACGAATGCTGGCTTGGTCTAGACCCAAGCATTCGGACAGTCCTGCTCGGTTGATGTGCGGCATTTGCGCAGCACTGTACATGATCAGTTGCTCAAGTCGCGCATTCCATTGGCAGACCACACCACGGCCTTCCATCGGCGACATGACTTGTCTCGCAGTTTTGAGCTGTTTGGTGATTTTGTGCTTGGCACTGGCCCGTATTTGCGATAGCTCACCCGTTTTTTTGCTGGTTAAAAAGATGTTGTCCCCCCAGTGCTCATGGACCAAGGCGGGCGGTGCTGTGCGTGCTGTGATCATGTCCATGACACAGGGGATGTCGTCATAGTCAACCATCACTTGTTGGGCAATATCCTCGGCCTCAGCGCGAGAGGGGGCCACGCACATGGCGACCAATTCTCCGACTTGACGAACTTTTCCCTTGGCCAGTGGCCACTGATCACTGGCCTTGAAGCCTTCGAGCTGGGTTTGAGCTTGTATGGGTTTGACCCCATACAGGTCGTCCATTGTGAAGACCTGGCTCTCAAAACCAAGAGGTTTTTGAATGTTGCGCAAATGGGCATGCGCAACGCTTGAGCGAACAAAAGCCACTTCGAGCATGCCGGAGACGTGAATGTTGGCAACGTACTCACCTCGACCCGATAAAAAGCGATTGTCCTCTTTTCTGAGAAGGCTCGCGCCAACCCCCAGCCTGCTGCTTTGGTTCTTGTTCATCACGCGGCCATCTCTAACTCAGACAATTGTGGCAATATATTGGCATTGGCGGGGTAATAAATACCTTGGCGCAAACAAAAGTCTGGACTCAAGAGTCGATCTGCTTTCACGCGTGTG
This sequence comes from uncultured Burkholderiales bacterium, assembly GCA_903838355.1. GTDB lineage: Bacteria > Pseudomonadota > Gammaproteobacteria > Burkholderiales > Burkholderiaceae_C > Limnohabitans. The sequence continues at coordinate 15,364 of CAILYC010000039.1, forward strand.
CCTTCATTGTCTTTGAGCCACCACTTGCCTCGGTGGTCGTTCAAGACGGTGATATCGGCTGTGCTTGAGACCTTCAAGCACCCGACCTCTTCTCCCAAGCCCGCCATGGCCGCTGGGGCAGAGGTCACCATGGGAATGATGTCTTGAAGTTTAAGGCCCAAGGCCAGCATGGTCGTCATGGTGGAGACCAATGAGAATTTGACGCTGCCAGCGAACATGTGCTCAGTGTCAGAATGTTCGTCGGGTGTTCCTGCGGGTTTGGGGATGTGACTGTTATAGCCATGCAAGTCCGCACCCAAGGTATCAGGAACAATGCCAGCATCCAGTGAAATGCGGGCCATGTTGAAGCTAAAGTGTGAACCGTGTCCTACATCGATTTTCAAGCCCCTGGCCATGGCCTCTTTAACGATCGGGTGAACTTGCCCTTTGCGGTTGACAAATCCGCCTGGGTGACGTGTGAAAGGGTGCGCCAAAATGTCGCCTGGTTTTAACAGGTCGACCACTTGCTCCAGAATGGTGTCAGCATCGACACTTTGATCGCCATCGTAGGGGACGGGCCAGAGTTGACCAAAATGGATGTAAAGCGGCAACTTGGTTTGTGTGGCTATTTCTGCGCAAAGCTCCATGACTTTCACGCCCCACCTGGCAAATCCACCCAATTCTGCATGGGCTTTGAGTCCTTTTACAATGTCTCGGTTGGCCATGGCGCTTTTGACGGTGGCGTCCACATCAAGGCAATCTGGTTTATAAAGAGATGGGTAGTAATGTCCCTCTAGTCCTCCCACCAAATAGGAGGACAAGAAGGCAACGACCTTGCTTTTTTTGGACTCTACAACATACCGTCTAAACGCGGGCAGGGTAATGCATGAGGGTCCTCCTTGGTCAATCAAGGTGGTCACGCCCGAGTAAACCCCTGAGAGGTCCGCATCCACTCCAAAACGCCCGGTGACCAAATCAAAAACATGGGCATGGGTATCGATTAGGCCTGGCAGAACCAACTTTTCACGGACTTGTAGAGTCTGGCTTGCCAAATTGGCGTCAATTTGAGGGGCAATGGCGACAATTTTGCCGTCCTTGATGGCGATGTCCATCACGCCATCGAGTTGCTGAGTCGGATCGATCACATGTCCGTGTTGCAGCAAAGTGTCATACATCATGGAGTTTCCAATCAAATGCAATGATGAAGGGTTGATGGGTGCTGTGCACTGAAGATGGGGGAGTGAAGGCCGTTCTAGCGCTTTTACTGTTGATCCCAGATCGAAACTTCGATGGGGGTTGGCTTGAAGCCGGCCGCTGCATTGTGTTCTTGAGGGCAGTTAGAGATGACGGCGATGATGGGCATTTCGGCACGCAGTAAGACATGGTCACCGGGTTTAGATGTGCTTGGAACAATTTCAACTTCGCCGTGAGGCCCGACTGTGACTCGCATAAAAAAATTGATATTGGAGACTATGTCAGAAGTGGACATAGACCATTTGGCCAGTTCGGCGGTGAAGTTGGCGCGACAACTCTGGGTTTTGACAACGCCATAGCGCACGTAGTCAATTTCATTGCTGCAGCAACCGGCCAAAGTATCGTGCAAGCCACAGGTGTCTTCAACCAGGGTGAACATTTTTTTTGCAAGATCAGAATAAATGACGTGATTTTTTTCAATATAAAGTGATTTATTGAGCTTGACCGTATTGGGGATGTTGAGTCGATCGATAGGCAACTCGGCAGAGAAACACAAAAAATCGACAGCTTGCTGGCCTTCAAGATCGATAATTTTTAAAAATTGCCCTTTCTCGATTCTTCGAGACCAACGACCCTTGGCGGCGATCACCTCTTGGTACAAGGGCTTGACGAGGGTTTGGGTTTGAGACATGCGAAGATTCCTTCAGTAATAAAATGGATGCAAACATTGTTTCAATCGAAGCAATGTTGAGGTTCTTCTAGCATAAGTCGAGCCAATGCCAATGCCAATGAGGTCTGCGCCAATGACCGATCATCAGCATGAGCGCTCATCAAGCGTGTCCATGAGAACAAAGATCAGTGCCTGTGTTTTTCTAGAAGGCCTTTAATTGGGCGTGAAGGTTTGCACCAATATGGATTTTTTATGGCACCAAAATGGATTGTTTATTTTTAGACGGCACCAAAATAATATTTATGCAGGTATCTAGAAGAATATTTTGAGCTTGTTTCTCATCCTGTTCACACGAGTCTCGCACAAGACAGGGAGATCTATTTCATAACCTGATAGGTCACTGGCACATCAATTGCTAAACACTTGTGTGCGTTGAGTGGTTTGTTTTTTAAAGCCAAGCTTTGAAATCAGCACAAATGAATACACGATGTTTATTTCATACGAATGCCAATTGTTCTCCTCTATTTAAAAGGAATTTTCATGTTTTTACGTTCAGTCAAATCCAGTGCGTCTCAATCCAGTTCCCATGATTGGAAAAGAAAAATTGTCAAGCTCACAGGCTTTGGCGTCTTGGCTTCAGTGCTGACTGTTGCTCAATTGCATATCGTCCTAGCGGCGAGCTTGGATGAAGTCAAATCTCGTGGCTACATAGCCGTTGCCACAGAAGACGATTTCAAGCCCTTTGAGTTTGTGGAGAATGGCACCCCCACAGGGTTTGATACCGAGTTACTCGGTTTGGTTAAGAAAAAAATGTCCATCGATATCAAGCAAGACATCATGCCTTGGCCTGGTATTTTGCCCGGTGTTACCACCGGTAAATATGAAGCAGCGGTCACAGCTGTTTTGGTGACAACTGAGCGCAAAGGCACTTTTGATTTCACCACGCCTGTGGCCGAGTCGACCACCTACTTCGCAACCAAAAAGGGCTCGAGCGTCAAGTCAGTTGATGATTTGGTGGGCAAAGTGGTCGGTGCTCAAACGGGAAGTGCGATGTTGGGCGACTTGAAAGCGCTCGACAGTGATTTAAAAAAGAAACACGGTGGCAATGGAATTAAAGAAATTGTCGAGTATCAGTCTTATCCTGAAGCTTACCAAGATGTGGGCAATGGTCGACTCGACGCAGTGGCCAATACACAAATCAATTTGAATTCATTGATTCAAACCCGGCCCGACATGTTTGTATTGGGTGCTAAGGTGGGTTCACCAGTCTACATTGCCTGGGCTTTGAAGAAAGGCAACACTGGGGTCCTCCAACTCTTGAATGGTGCGTTGTTGGATATTCGCAAGAGCGGCGCCATGTATCAATTGCAAAAGAAATGGTTTGGTGCAACATTTGAATCCATGCCCCAGTCTGTCAATTGATCTGAGAGATCTTTAGTGAATGCCAATGATTATTTCAGTATTTTGCAAGGGGCTCTATTAACGGTGTCCTTGTCAATTGTTAGTTTAATCATTGGTATCCCCCTGGGTCTTGGTTTGGCACTGATTCGTTGGGCCAAGCTCCCTTTGTTAAAAGACCTCGCCCATGTCTATGTCAATTTGATTCGGTCTTGTCCCACTGTGACGCTGGTGTTGTTGATTTATTACGCACTGCCTGAGTTTGGTGTTTCTTTGAATCCTTTGCCAGCGGCGGTTTTGGCGCTCACCTTGAGCACCACTGCGTTCAATTGTGAGGTTTGGCGAAGTGCCTTGGTCGAGTTTCCCAAAGATCAGCTCGATGCAGCTTATGCCTTGGGATTGAACCAAATCAATCGTATGCGATTGATTGTGTTTCCGCAAATTTGGCGAGCAAGTTTGCCTGGCCTCTTTAACGAAATAACGCTTCAGATCAAATCCACCCCAGCCGTTGCAGTTATCGGCATTGTTGAGATCACCCGCGCAGCTTTGCGGGTGGGCTCCAATACTTACGAGCCTTTGCCTCCCTTTATTTTTGCTTTGTTGATCTACAGTGCCATTGTCTTTGTCTTTTTGAAGCTTCAAAAGTATTTTGAGCTTCAAATGAAAGAAAAAGGCTACCTCTGATGAATGATTTCGCCATCATTTGGTCGCACCGAGACTCGGTTTGGGTGGGGCTGCTCAATACCCTGGTTTTGATTGTGTTGTCGGGTGCGATATCCATTGCCGTTGGATTGTTGCTGACACCTGTGCTGGTCGGCTCCCACAAGATGCTGGCCAAGATGGTTCAGTTTTATGTCGATGCAATGCGATGCGTGCCTTTTTTACTGTTTGTGTATTTGATCTATTTTGGTCTTCCTAGCGCGGGACTGAGGTTGTCCAATTGGGCTGCAGGAGCGTTGGCTTTGGTGCTCTACAACTCTGCCTATATGGCTGAACTTCTCAGAGGTGCTTGGCTGGAATTGCCGGCCTCCATTTTGGATTCGGGCCGATCATTTGGTTTCACAGGTTGGGGTTTACTTCGCCACATCATGGTGACACCCATGTTGATCAGGGCCTTGCCCATGATCGGCAACCAGTTGATCCAGATTTTGAAAGACAGCGCGTTCTTGACGGTGATTGCTGTGAAGGAGCTGACTCATGAACTCAATGGTATTCAGTCGACTTATTTTATTCCCTTTGCCTCTTTTATTACCGCTTTGATCTTGTATTGGATCGTTTGCATGGTGATGGAAACGATGATGGGTTCATTTGAGCAATTCGCCGCTTCACGCAGGCCTTAAAGCACAACTCCTGAGGATTGTCCATGCAAGAGAAAACGCTCACTCCTGAATTGGTTTTGCAAATCAATGGTGTATCCAAAAATTTTTCAGGCAAAAATGTCTTGTCAGATGTATCTCTTCAGGTCAAAAAAGGCGAGACCGTCTGTTTACTTGGCCCATCGGGCTGTGGAAAGTCCACATTGCTCAGGTGCATCAATTGGCTGGAAGTGCCCGATGCTGGTAGTATTCATGTGGCCGGTGTTCGCATGGGTGTCAAAGACAATGGTGTCGTTAAAATGAGCGATCACGATCTCTCGGAAATGCGCTCGCGCATTGGTATGGTGTTTCAAAGTTTTGCCCTCTGGCCCCATTTGAATGTTTTAGACAACGTGATGTTGTCCCCCATTCATGTGCAAAAACGCGATAAAAAGACGGTGCGTGAAGAGGCACTCAACGTCTTGCAAAGGGTGGGACTGGAGGAGCATTGCCAGCAATTCCCAGCCAAGTTATCTGGTGGGCAAAAGCAACGAGTGGGCATTGCTCGGGCCTTGGCCATGAAGCCACAGGTGCTTCTCTTGGACGAACCCACCAGTGCGCTCGACCCCATGCTGGTGGGCGAAGTGTTGTCGGTTATTCAGTCTTTGGCTCTTGAACAAGTCACCATGGTCATCGTCACCCATGAAATGCAATTTGCCAAACAAGTCTCCAATCGGGTTGTTTTCATGGACCAAGGTCAAGTCGTTGAGTCGGCCGATCCGGAGCGGTTTTTCAATCACCCACAAACAGAAAAAGCCCAAAAGTTTTTATCCCGTTTCCATGGTCTGGGTCACCCAATTCATTGAGTTGATTGTGTTCAATTCGTCACCAATAGGAGTCATCGATGACTGTGTCCATGAAAAATTATGTGAGTGTGGTCTCTGAAACCATTGATTTGCAACTCGATGCGTCTCAGATTGAGCGTGTCGCCATGCATTTGGAGCGCACCAAGCTCATGTGCAAAGAATTGATGGATTTGGATTTTTCACCAGAATGTGAATTGGTCGAAATTTATGTTCCTGCCCCTTACCCCGTGCAATTGCCCAATCGGACATTGTGAAGAGCACCTTTTTCTTTTGAGCACATTGTCCTGATGAAACACACCATCCGCGATCGCATAGAGCAACAGATCCTAACAATAGAACGCCTCGATCCTGCTGTCAACGCATTCACGTTCAGAAGCTTTGAGCGAGCGCGTCTTGAAGCAGACCGTGCTGACGCCTTGATCAACAGTGGCGTGCCCAACTCACCTTTGTGCGGTGTGGGCTATGGCGTCAAGAATTTGTTTGATGTTCAAGGTGTTACCACCTTGGCGGGTTCCAAAATTCTGGCCCAATCGCCACCGGCTTCAAGCGATGCCGTCTTGGTTGAACGTCTTCATCTGGCGGGCGCCATTATGCTTGGTTGCCTCAATATGGATGAGTTTGCCTATGGCTTTACCACGGAGAACTCGCACTTCGGGCCCACGCGCAACCCGCATCGGCTCTCTTGCATTGCTGGAGGCTCCTCGGGTGGCTCTGGCGCGAGCGTTGCCGCTGGCATGCTCCCTTTTAGCCTGGGCTCCGACACCAATGGCTCGATCCGTGTACCCGCTTCCCTTTGCGGAGTCTGGGGGATCAAGCCCACCTTTGGTCGGCTCTCGAGGCGCGGAACCTACCCATTTGTCAACAGCATTGACCATTTGGGCGTGTTGGCCAACAGTGTTGAATTGCTCAGTGCCAGTTATGACGCCATTCAAGGCCCCGACCCCTTAGATCCTGGGTGTGCGGCCGAGTCCATTCATGAAACTTTTACCAGTCACAAGCTTGGAATCGAAGGGCTGCGCATTGGCATTTTGGGGGGCTATTTTTCCGATCACGCATTGGTAGATGCTCACTCTTCGGTTGAAATGGTCGCCAAAGTTTTGGGCGCCTGTCAGACCGTGACATGGCCGGATGCCACCCTGGCCCGGGCCGCGGCATTTGTGACCACCGCCAGTGAGGGGGGTATTTTGCATTTGGAAGAACTCAAACGTCAAGCCGATGAGTTTGAGCCTTTATCGGTAGACCGCTTCTTGGCCGGTGCTTTGCAGCCTGTAGAGTGGTATCTGAAAGCACAGCGATTCCGACGACTTTACCGGCAAAAGGTCAATGACTTGTTCAAGGACTGGGATATTTTAATTTGTCCTGCCACCCCAGTGCCAGCCATAGAAATTGGCACCGAATGGCTAGAAATAAACGGGCATAAGTTGCCTGCGCGTGCTGCGATGGGGATATTGACGCAGCCCATTTCCTATGCGGGTTGTCCTGTGGTCGCAGCCCCGGTTTGGCCGGACTCAGGAGAGGGTTTGCCCTTGGGTGTGCAGATTATCGCTGCGCCTTGGCGCGAGGATTTGGCCTTGAGGGTGGCGCATGTTTTGCAAGTGTCAGGGGTGTGTCGTGTGAAGTTGCCTGTTTTGAATTGAACTCGGACATGGTTGTTTATCCCAAGCTCAGAGTCGGCCAAGTCAGTTCAATACCCGTGCGCTCTTTGAACGCCACCACATCCTCAGGTGTATCGAGGTCGGTGGCGTAATGGTCGTTGTCACACTCGAGGACCATCACTTCCTCTTCGTGCAAACGTCTCCATTCTTTGACACCCATATCGCTGGAGCATGCCAGAATGTTTTCTCGGGCTTTGCCACTGAGCAACACGGGGTTGCCGGGTTGGCCTTTTACCCTTGGGTAAACCACCGAGATTGACTTGGCGCATTGATCGTAGAAATGGATGAGCTCAGCGATGTCTGATGTTTCTATCAAGGGCTGGTCAGCCAAAGCCATGATGATCGCATCATGGGTGGGCATGAGGTGCAAAAGACCCAGGCGTTGTGATGAGACTTGACCGAGGTTGGGTTCTGGATTATCGATGAAGGTGACTGGACAATTCTTTAGGGCTGCTCTCACTTCCTTGGCGTAATGGCCTACCACCACCACCAGATCGTGGACCCCAGCATCCAAGAGCGCCTGGGTGGTTCGAACAATCAAGGCTTTTCCATCAATTTCCAGCAAGCATTTGGGCTTGTAGCCCATTCGTGAAGCAGAGCCCGCGGCTTGAAGAACAGCACCAAGTTGCATGGGGAGTGGATGCGTGCGGTTAAATTTTAAGGTTCAGTGGGCGGTTTAGTCGGCTGAAATCTTAGCGGCACTGACCACAGACCGCCAGCGGACCACCTCTTTTTTGACCAAGTCGGCCAAGGCCTGGGGGGTGCTGGTTTCCACTTCTGCGCCTTGGTCTTCAATTTTCTTTTCATTGGCCTTTTCGCTGAGCACCTCATTGAGCTCTTTGTTCAAGCGCTCAATTACCACTTTGGGTGTTTTGGCGGGTGCAAACAGTCCATACCACTGACTGATGTTGACATTGGGAACACCCAGTTCTGTGAGTGTGGGAATTTCTGGCATGACAGACGAGCGTTTTTCGCCGGCGATGGCCAATGCGCGCAGTTTGCCTGCCTTGACCTGCGGGTAAGCCGTGAAGAGACTGGGGAACATGACCTGGGTTGTGCCGCCAATGGTGTCCACCACCGCAGGTGCTGAGCCTTTGTAGGGAATGTGCACCAAGTCAACGCCAGTGGAGAGTTTGAAGAGCTCACCAGCCAAATGCGGCGCAGTGCCTTTGCCCGCTGATGCGTAACTCATGGTGCCCGGTTTTGAATTGATGAGGGCAATGAGCTCCTTGGGGGTTTTGACATTCAAGCCCATGGTGGTGACCAGCAAAGTGGGTGAATTCGCAACAAGTCCAATGGCTTCAAAATCTGTCGACGGATCGTATTTCAGTTTTTGCAAGGCTGGGTTGATGCCATGGGTGGCAATGTAGCCAAAAAGAATGGTGTGGCCGTCGGGTGTGGCGCGAGCGACAAACTCACAAGCAATGGCGCCATTGGCTCCCGCGCGGTTGTCCACCACCACCGATTGTCCAAGCCGTGTAGACAAGCCTTGGGCAATGATTCGAGCCATGGCGTCATTGGCTCCTCCTGGGGCGGTGGGTACGACGATCGTCAAGGTTTTAGAAGGAAAGCTCTGCGCGAATGTGTAGGAGCACAGGCAGCCCAATCCCGCCATGAAGGCCAAGGCAAGGGAGGTTTTAAGAAATACTCTTGTGCTGGATATCATAAAGGGCAATCTCGGTTAAATCGAAGAGGGATTTGTTGTTGGGCGTGAGGGTGCTCAACGCAGTTATGGCGTTATGGCGTTGTGGCGTTGTGGCGTTGTGGTCAAGACACATTACTGCAATTTTACTCCCTCGACAATTGTATGCGCGATCCTTCGAGCCGTTTTTCCAGGGCTCGCACTGCCACGTGCACAAGTGTTGACGTGGCTCATAAGGGTAAGCCACAAGCGCTCCCCATGCCGAAGTGGATATGATTTTTAAATGGCGAGGAAATCAATCAATGAGTGAAATTTTGACACAGAGGTTTTGAATGATATTTGGATTAATTGGTTTGGGACGCATGGGGCAAGCCGTGGTGCATCGTCTTCAGTCTCAGGGTTTTGATGAGATCTTGGTTTGGGATAAAAATGCCCAGCGCATGGGCGCCGCCAAGCAAATGGGGGTGATGGTGGCCGAGAACGCTGAGGAGGTGGCGCAAAAGGCCTCCATGATCATGTCTCTCATCAACGATGATGCAGGCGCCAAGAGTTTGTACCTCGGTCCACAAGGGCTCTTGCAAGCTTCGGTCGAAGGTAAATTGTTTATCGAGTCGAGCACCCTGCAGCCGCAGACCGTGCGCGAATTGAGTGTTCGTGTGCAAGAAATGGGCGCACAACTCATTGGTGCGCCCATCATGGGGACCATACCGACCGTGAAAGCGGGTTTGGTGTTCATCCCCGCTGGCGGGCGTTTGCAAGACATTGAGCGGGCCCAACCAGTTTTGAGTGCTTTGAGCATGTCAGTCAAGCACATGGGGGCTGTCGGCAGTGGGCACGCCATCAAATTGGTCTCCAATTTGACGATGGCGGCTTATATTCAGTCTTTGTCCGAAGGTCTGGCCATGGGTTTGGGTGAGGGCTTGGAGATGGAGCAAATGTTGGAGGTGCTCGCCATGTCACCGACGGCCAATGCGTGGTTGAAAAATAAAAAGAATGTGCTTTTGGGTCATTCAGAAGAGACGACCCTAGATATCAACAATTTGCGCAAAGACATGATCAATGTGGTGGCCTGTGGCTCTGCAGTGGGTGTTCCTATGGGGTTGTCAAGTGCCCTCGTGTCCAATCTGTCGGGTGCGGTGGCGGGTGGTGCTGGGCAAGAAGACATTGCCCATTTGCCTCAATTTTTCATTGAGAAGATGGTACAAAACCCAGCTTGAACGCATTTTTCTTCTGCTCTACAGCGTGAGCAATCCGCCTCAACGGTCTGGGCGTTAAACCCAAATTCACAAAAAGTATAAATAAAAAAAGCCCCGACTCAATCAGGGCTTTTTTGCGATGTTGTCAGATTTGAGCGTGGATGAAATTTATTATCAATTGACCTGCATTTTGACACCAGGAGCGGCCAAATTTTTCGGCCAAACCATCAGCCACTGACCGTTTTGGAGTTGTTTAACATGCATCAAATCATCGCCGTAATTGAAGGGCCCATCAAATCTCACTTTGCCCACGACGGTATCGACTTGGTTGGTTTTGAGCCATTTGGCAAGCAAAGCGTCATCAAGACTCTTGGTGCCCGAGACAGCGGCTTCCAACATTTGCCAAGCGACAAATGAGCTGGCGGCTTGAACTTCCACTTTGGTGTAGGGTAAGCCTTCGGCCTTGGCTTTGATGTCAAAATTTTTGATCAAGGTCTCAGCGCCTTTGTTCTTGGTAAAGGGCGCGTGCTCTTCAAATGGAGAAATAGCAAATGAGCCTTGCCCTTCGGGTGCTGCGGCCAAGATGCCGGGGGAGGGGTAGACGTGGGTGTGCAAAGGGGGGGTGTAATCGATTTTTTTCATCGCTTCGAGCACTTGATTGCCTTCGGCACCAATGTCGCCAATCCAGACCAAATCAGGTTTGGCATCTTTCACACGGGCTGCAATGGCGGAGAAATCGCGATTGCCAAAATCCCAGTCCAAATAAAGCACTTCTTTCAAGCCGCGTTGCTTGGCCACTTCTCTGGCGCCAGTGGACAAAAAAAGCACAGAAGGGAATTTGCTCGTGATGATGGCAATGGTTTTGGGTGGTTTGTCCAGTGAAGCCATGGCATCAAAGACCGTATTGGGGACGGTTTTTTCTGGATAAGATCCCAACGCCCATGCGGGAAACTGTTTGTCGTATTTCGCTTGACTTGGAATGCCGAAGGTGTGGTGAATGAGCAGTTTATTGTTGCGCTCGGCCACCACCATGGCCGCCAAAATAGCGCCAGTGGCATAAGGCCCCATGAGCAAGTCGACTTTGTCGCTGTTCAAGAGCTGCTCATAGAGCGTACGGGCCAATTCGGGCTTGGATTGATCGTCCTTGAGCACCCATTCGACTTTGCGGCCCAAAAACCCCCCTCTTTTGTTGATGTCCTCAATGGCGATTTCACCGGCCAATTTGTGCACCACGCCTGTTGCCGAAAGTGGGCCCGTGAGTGCCAAGGTGCTGCCGATTCGAATTGGAGGGTTGGCCTGCGCAAACACAAGACCACTCAAAAGACTGAGCAATAAGCCACCCATGATTGCCGGCAGCTTTGTGCTCAGTTGGATTGCCAATTTGAAGATGCGGTTCATTTCATTCCTTTAAAAACAGAACATTTCTTCATGGTATTTTAAAGATCATGGTTCAGTTGGAATCGGTAATTACCCTTTGACTTGTGATGTGACGCTGCGCGATGGGGGGACCCATTGGGGGACAATCGAAATTGCGTTGGCCCATTATGCTAAGGCCCTATTGCCTCCAAGCTTGGCTTAGAGAGGCGTGGCGCGACGCGTCTTCGCTTTTCTTCATTCAATGGATTGAGCTCATGGAGTATTCTGGCGGTGTTCATCACTCGAGAATGTGTGTCATCAACAAAGCCCAAGACTTTGCAACCAAAGGGCAACTGTAAAATGACTATGAGGTGGGCTCATCTTTTGTGGCCCTCATGTTTTTTTGTATGAGAGGTGTTTTATGGGTGCAGAATTGTCGGAAATACTGAAGAACAATGTTTTGGAAAAGCTCAGGGCCAATCAAGTGGTTTCTTCCATGACGGTCAAGTTGGTCTCTGGCATTGAGATTGCTCAGATTGCCAAAACAGCGGGTTTTGATTCGATCTACATCGACTTGGAGCACAGCAGTTTTTCTCTGGAAACCACGGGTCAAATTTGCATGGCCGCCATGGCCATTGGTGTGGCCGCCTTTGTGAGAGTGCCTGACAACTCTTCGCAATGGATCTCCAGGGTCTTGGATGGCGGTGCCTTGGGTGTGATTGCCCCTCATGTGCAGAGCAAAGAAGAGGCGCAAGCGGTGGTGGCCTATGCCAAGTTCCCGCCCTTTGGCGAGCGTTCAGCGGCAGGCGTCATGCCCCATTTGCAATACCGTTCATTCCCCCCGGACAAGGCTTATCCAGCTTTGAATGCCAACACGATGGTGATTGTTCAATTTGAAAATCAAGCGGCCCTGGATCATGCCGACGCGATCATGGCGACACCTGGCGTGGACATGGTCATGATTGGCTCCAATGACTTGCTCGCCGACATGGGACTGGCCGGTCAGTACGATCACGTCAAGCTCAAGGAGGCCTACGCACACACCATTGGGGTGTGTCAAAAGCACGGGAAATTTTGCGGGGTTGGGGGCTTGTCGTCAAGACCGGACTTGGTCGCGCAATTTGTTCAAATGGGTGCGCGTTATGTGTCCACTGGCACCGATTTGGCGTTTCTCTTGGGGGCTGCTACAGAAAAAGCCAAGCAAGTCAATGGCTTGAAGGTGTGAGGGTTCAACGACTGCCACTCACGGGTGTGCCCCCGTTCAGATCATGCGATGGCTGTAAACCCCCCGCCTGGACTCTTGCTAGGCTTCAAAACCAAAGAGCCTAGAGGGGTTGTCGCTCAAGATTAATTTTTTTTCGTGATCATTGTCACACCAGCGGTCCAGTAAATTAAAAAGTGCGACCGAGCTGTGCTCCCCAAAAGACAAGTGAGGGTAATCGCTGCCCCAAATGATGCGGTCTGCGGCTACTTTGATGAGGGCGCGCGCCATGGGATCTGCATCGGTGTAATGGTCAAGCTTGGACATGCGGTAAATGCCGGTGAACTTGACATAAGCCAAGCGTTGTCCTTCGCTCACGAGTTTCAACAAGTCTTGGAACCCTGGGGCATTGACGCCGTCTTTGGCCAAATTCATCCCCATGTGCGCCATGGAAAAGGGAATGGTCAAGTGCTTCATGAGTTCGAGCAGTTCTGCGGTCAGCCACCCAGGGAGCAAAAAATCGAGGTGCCAGCCCAATGTCTTGCATTTCTCCGCCAAGGTCTCGATGCGAGGTGTCATCTTTTGCGCCAAGCCGGCCTCATAGGGGTGAACCGGGCTCACATTGATGCGGATGCCTCGCACACCCAAAGCGTGCAGGGTCTGCATGTGCTCCAAAGTGACGTCGTCTTCCAAGTCCACCACACCACGGCAACGTTTGACGCCCACCGCTTTCATGGCGTCGAGCATGCAGCTGTTGTCACGTGCGTACGCACTCGGCTGCACAAACACAAAGCGTGTGAGCCCCAAGTGCTGGGCCAACTTTAAATAGTCCTCGAGTGGCGCGAGCGGGGGGGCATACCTTAAATCTGCGCCATAGGGGTATTGCGCAGCTGGGCCAAAAACATGAAAGTGTGCGTCGCAGGCCAAGGCAGGAGCGGTGAAGATGGGTTTTTCGGAAAGATCAAAAGACATGGTGATGTATGCGTGAATCGGTGAGCCAAGGCGCGTTTGAAAAAATCACACATTGAGTGTGATGGACGTGCGAACTGTAATGGTTGATGAGCTCAATGGGGCTGCTCGAGAAGCGGTCTCATGCTCATTGAGACGTCAAAGATTTTAGCCCAGCTTTTTTGATCACCTCAGCCCACATGGCCGATTCTTCCCGAACCAAATTGGCGTATTCGGTCGGTGTATTGCTCGCAGGTTTAACGCCTGCGGCAGCAAAAATCTCTTGGACTTTGGTCTGGGTCAAGGCATGGACGACTTCTTTTTGCATTCGATCGATGATGTCCTTGGGTACCCCGGTGGGGGTCATCAAGCCAAACCAATACATCATTTTGTAATTGCCAAAACCAGATTCGGCAAAGGTGGGTACTTGTGGCAAGAGTGGGCTGCGTTGTGTGCCACTCACGGCGATACCTTGCAAACGCCCCTCCTTGATATAGGCCTGCGCGGAGCCCACCGACCCAATGGCCAAGTCCACTCGGTCGGCTGTCACATCGGTGATGGCTCCAGCAATGCCTTTGAACGGAATGTGGGTGAGTTGGACGCTGTTTTGAGTAAGAAAGGCTTCCATCGCCAAGTGGGCCGAGGAGCCAATGCCACCTGAACCGTAGGTGAGCGCGTTTTGATTTTTTTGGCCAAATTGAACAATGTCTTTGAGGCTCTTTAAATTCAAGCCCGGTCTGGCCACCAGCACCGCGGGGGACTCTGCCACAAGGGTGACTTGCGCGATATCTTTGACTGGGTTGTAAGGGAGTTTGTCATAAAGAGCGGTGGATACGGCAAACGAATTGTCAGTGAGCAAGAATGTGTAGCCGTCAGGCGCGGATTTGGCCACTTGATCCGTGCCCAAAGTACTCCCCGCTCCACCTTTGTTGTCAACGATCACGGTTTGTCCGACCTGTTTGCTCAGTTCCACGCTCAGCACCCTTGCAGCGGTGTCGGTGAAGGAGCCCGGCACAAAGGGCACGACGATTTTGATGACTTTATTGGGCCAAGCATTGTTTTGTGCGCTGACATTGAGCGAGACACACCACCACAATGCGACACACCATAAAAGGTTTTTGAGGTTCATGAGGGGGGTCTTTTTAAATGGGTTTAACGGTCGATAAAAAAACGGTACACAATCCGCAGCCATGATGCGGCGGATGGATCTCATATCAAGCTTGGATTGAGGTTTATTGTGGCTTGATATTGGCCAGTTTAACCACGTTGCTCCATTTGATTCTCTCTGATTTGACAAACTCGGTAAACTGTTCGGGATTTTTACCGCCCGTCAAGGACCCTGTGGTGGCAAAGAGTTCATGAACCTCTGTGCTCGAGAGTGAGAACACCAGCGCTTTGTAAATGGTTTGAACAATCTCTTTGGAAGTGCCCGCTGGTGCAAAAAGACCATTCCAAGCCGTCGTGTCCATGCCCGGCAAGCCCGACTCGGTCATGGTCGCAATTTCTGGGGCCATGGGCAAGTGAGCAGAACTCGCGACAGCCAAGGCTCTGATTTTGCCGCTTTTGATGAGGGGGCCCAACACGGCCCACACGCCAAATCCCACATCTAAGTGACCTGCGATCAAATCGGGCGTTTCAGCGCCTGGTGACTTGTAAGGCACCTCCAAAATCTGGATGTCTGCGGCGAGCTTGACGCGCTCGCCCATCAATTGGATCAGTCCACCGGCTCCCCCAGAGCCATAGGTCAGGGCATTCGGTTTGGATTTGGCCAAATCAATCAGCTCCTTGAGCGTTTTCACGGGAACGTTGGGGTTGACCACCAAGATCAAAGGGCCCGATTCAATGTCGCCGATGGCAGGCAGATCTTCTCCCAAGCGGGTGCCTTTTTCAGCGGTGAACACATCGTTGAGCAAGTTGCTGATGTTGGCGTGCAAGAAGGTATACCCATCTGGCGCGGCTTTGGACGCTTCCCGTGCCCCAATGGCACCGTTTGCTCCTGGACGATTTTCAATGATCAAGGGTTGACCCAAAAACTCGCCCATCTTGGGGGCGACTTGGCGCATGCGCACATCCGGTGCTGAACCCGCCGTGGCCGGGACAATGATCACAATGGGTTTTTTTGGATAGTTTTGTGCATGGCTTTGCAGCACGGTCACGCTCAGCAAAACCATCAAGATGCTAGCGAGGGGTTGCAATTGCTTTGTCATGTGAAAGAGGGGTTTCATGGTTGACTCCTATTGAAAAGGGCTGTGCAAGGGGCGGGCAGAGTCCCGTTACACATGGGTCACGTGACAAGGGATGCGATTGAGCTCTTCGCATCCGCTATCGGTCACGACCACCGTGCCCCCAATGTTGACGCGGTGACTCTCCCAGCAGGCATTGGGCTCGAAGGCGAACACCATGCCAGCTTGGATCACGGCTTGCCGAATAGGCGCTGAGGGCTGGCCCATGAAGGTCACGCCCATATTGAGTTTTTCCGTATTGACTTGACTCCTGCCGGCCAAAAAATGCGGTGAAATTGAGTGCACCAATGGGGTGTAAGCCCAGTGTCCCGAGGTCTTGAGGGGCTCCTCCATGGCTTGCACCAATTCCTGAAAGGTGATCCCAGGTCGCAAGGCTTTGATGCCGGCGTCATAGGACAGCCTGGCCACTTTTTCGCACCCTTGGTTGACGCTGTCAATGGGGTCAAGTGCCACGGTCATTTGAACTTGAACCTCTTGATTGCCACACATGGGCATGAGTTCGGTTTGCAGCAAGTCACCGCGCTGCAAGACCCTGGGTTTTTCGCCGCGCGTGCTCCAACGTGGGGGGCCCCATGAGAGCGTTGCGGGGCCCGAGTTCATGACCAAGGCGGGATAACGCAGGCCGATGCCAAACTCAAGCATGGCCATGCTGGCGTGGGCAAATATTTTCTCTTCACCCACGCCAGGTTTGGCCAATTTTGCCACCACCTCGCACGCGACCTCTGCCGCATGGGCGGCGTAACGAATTTGGACCAACTCCTCAGGGGACTTGACGAGCATCAGATGGCTAAAGAGTTCAGAAACATCTTTGAACTGTGCTTTGGGGAGCGCTTGGGTGAGTTGCATCCAGAAGTTGGCGGGGATGGCGCCATACACTTCGGTGGGTGCTTGGGAAGTGAGTCCCACAACGCCCAACTGCTCTTGATCCAAATGCAAATCTTTGAACCATTGCGCCACCGCTGTGCCATTGGTGGCCACACGGTAGTCTTGTATCCACAACTTGTGCCCTCGCTCTTCGGACCATCTCGCCCTCATCACCCGCAAGTGTGCCCAGGTGATCACCACGGGCTCACCTTCCAGCGGAAAGAGAACGCAGCCTTCGTTGTAGTCGTCGCTCAGATAACTCTCATACATTTCACGTGAGCGAAATCCTGCGACCAACACCGCTTTGAGGTGTTGCTCACGCATCATGGTCCTCACCCGCGCCCAGCGGCGGTCGCGTTCGTTGATGCTGAGCTCTGGCGGTTGGGCTTGAGTCATGGCTTACCTTTGTTTGAAATTTTTCAGAAATATTAAAGTCAATTTTTAATGGATTTACTCAACTTGATCAATAGCGTTTATCCCCATTGATCTGGGTCGGGGCGCTATTTCAACACCTGTTTTAAAGTTGATTGTCCAAAATCAAAGCCCCTGGGCTTTGAACTCCAGGGGCTTGTGTGGCAACGAGACTTGAGAGGAAGCGTCAGTTGAAAAATGCTTTCAACTTTTCTGCCCAACCGCCTTCATTAGGGGAATGCTTGACCCCTCCTTTGCGAAGAGATTCGTCCAACTCTTTGAGCAGCTTGCGTTGGTGTTCGGTCAGTTTAACGGGTGTCTCCACCGTGATATGGCAATACAAGTCACCGTTGAAGCTCGAGCGTATGCCCTTGATACCTTTGCCCCTTAAGCGAAATTGCTTGCCCGTTTGCGTGCCTTCTGGAATGTCAATGGCCGCCTCGCCTTGGAGGGTGGGCACTTGAATCTCACCGCCCAAGGCGGCAATGGTAAATCCAATGGGCACGGCACAATGCAAGTCGTCACCGTCGCGCTCAAAGATGTCGTGCTTGTGAATTCTAATTTCTATGTACAAGTCCCCAGCGGGACCGCCATTGGCACCGGGCTCGCCGTTGCCCGTGCTCCTGATGCGCATGCCCGAGTCGATGCCAGACGGGATTTTGATCTCGAGTGTCTTTTGCGTCTGGATTTTGCCTTGTCCGCGACAAGGGCTGCAGGGGTCTGAGATGACCTTGCCCGCACCACGGCAGTGGGGACAGGTTTGCTGCACGCTGAAAAAACCTTGGCGCATTTGCACCGATCCTGAGCCGCCGCAGGTGCCACAATTTTTGGCCGAGGTGCCTGGCTTGGCGCCCGAGCCGTGACAGGTTTCACAGGAGTCCCAGCTGGGCACCTGTATCTGGGTCTCCTTTCCCTTGGCGGCTTCCTCCAGCGTGATCTCCATGGCGTAGTTCAAGTCATTCCCACGGTAGACTTGTCTGCCCCCTTGCTGGCGTCTGGCTTGACCAAAGATATCGCCAAAGATGTCGCCAAATGAGTCCCCAAACCCACCAAATCCAGCGCCGCCCGCACCGCCACCCCTCATGTTGGGGTCCACGCCTGCATGACCAAATTGGTCATAAGCACTGCGTTTTTCTGGGTCAGAAAGCATCTCGTAGGCTTCCTTGATCTCTTTGAACTTCACCTCGGCTTCCTTGGCGGCATCGCCTTGGTTGCGGTCAGGGTGGTGCTTCATCGCCATTTTGCGATAAGCTTTTTTGATCTCATCATCACTGGCAGTTTTGGACAGACCCAGAACTTCGTAAAAATCGCGTTTTGCCATGATATCCATGCGTCCTTGTTGAACAACAAAGCCGCGCCCACCTCACAAAGAGGCCTGGACGCGGCGTGATTGCCGATGCGGCGTGAGGGCTTTAGCCTTTTTTAACTTCCTTGACTTCTGCGTCAACCACATTGTCGTCCTTGGCGGCGCCGGCACTGGCTGCACCTTGAGCTCCCCCATCATGGGGCGCCCCAGCGGCTTGAGCAGCAGCGTTTTGCGCTTGCATGTCGGCGTAAGCCTTTTCACCTAACTTTTGACTCACCGTCATCAAGCTTTCTGTTTTGGCCGTGATGTCGTCTTTGTCTTCAGTTTTGAGCGACTCCTCCAAGGCTTTCAGGGCGCTTTGGATGGATTCCTTCTCGGTAGCATCGAGTTTGTCACCATGCTCGGTCAAGCTCTTTTGCACAGAGTGGAGCGCGGCGTCGCCTTGATTTTTGGCTTGAACAATTTCGAGTTTCTTTTTGTCCTCGCCAGCGTTGAGCTCGGCGTCTTTGACCATTTTTTGAATCTCTTGCTCGGACAATCCTGAATTGGCTTTGATGGTAATTTTGTTTTCTTTGCCAGTGCCTTTGTCTTTGGCGCCAACGTGCAAAATGCCGTTGGCGTCAATGTCAAAAGAGACCTCGATTTGGGGTGTGCCTCGGCTTGAAGGCGGGATGCCCTCCAAATTGAATTCACCCAGCATTTTGTTGCCAGAGGCCAACTCACGCTCACCTTGGAAGACCTTGATGGTGACCGCGGGTTGGTTGTCCTCGGCAGTCGAGAAGGTCTGCGCGAATTTGGTGGGGATGGTTGTGTTTTTGGTGATCATCTTGGTCATCACGCCACCCAAGGTCTCAATCCCCAAGGACAAGGGGGTGACATCGAGGAGCAACACGTCGGTGCGGTCGCCTGAGAGCACTTGGCCTTGAATGGCCGCACCCACTGCCACGGCTTCATCGGGGTTCACGTCTTTTCTGGGCTCTTTGCCAAAGAATTCTTTGACCTTGTCTTGAACCTTGGGCATGCGGGTCATGCCGCCCACCAAAATGACGTCGTCAATTTGATCAACACTGACGCCGGCATCTTTGATGGCCATTCGGCAAGGTGCGATGGTGCGCTCAATCAACTCGTCGACCAAGGACTCGAGCTTGGCGCGGTTGAGTTTGATGCTCAAGTGCTTTGGCCCAGAGGCATCGGCAGTAATGTAGGGTAAATTGATATCGGTACCCGTCGAAGAAGACAGTTCAATTTTGGCTTTTTCAGCAGCCTCCTTAAGGCGTTGCAAGGCCAATACGTCTTTGCCCAAATCCACGCCTTGCTCGCGTTTGAATTCAGAAATAATGAAGTCTATGATGCGTTGGTCAAAATCCTCGCCACCCAAGAACGTGTCGCCATTGGTGGAGAGCACTTCAAATTGCTTTTCACCGTCTACATCGGCAATTTCGATGATGGAGACGTCAAAGGTGCCGCCGCCCAAGTCATAAACCGCAATTTTGCGGTCGCCTTTTTCGGTTTTATCGAGGCCAAAGGCGAGCGCTGCGGCCGTGGGCTCGTTGATGATGCGCTTGACTTCAAGTCCGGCAATGCGCCCCGCATCTTTGGTGGCTTGGCGCTGAGCGTCATTGAAGTAAGCCGGAACTGTGATCACCGCTTCGGTGACCGCTTCGCCAAGATAGTCTTCGGCGGTTTTCTTCATTTTGCGAAGAACCTCAGCGCTCACCTGTGGGGGAGCGAGTTTTTTGCCGCGCACTTCAACCCAAGCGTCCCCATTGTCAGCTTTGGCAATGGTGTAAGGCATCAAGTCAATGTCTTTTTGGACTTCTTTTTCTTCAAATTTACGGCCAATCAAACGTTTGACGGCGTACAAGGTGTTCCTGGGGTTGGTCACCGCTTGGCGCTTGGCCGAAGCACCGACCAAAACCTCGCCATCCTCTTGGTAAGCGATGATGGAAGGGGTGGTTCTAGCGCCCTCGGAGTTTTCGATCACGCGGGTGGTGTTGCCCTCCATGATGGCCACACAAGAGTTGGTGGTTCCCAAGTCAATACCAATGATTTTGCCCATTTTGATGCTCCGGTGATTGTGGGATTGGTTGCGCCCACGCTTTAATTAAAAACAGTTGATTTGGATATTGGGACGAGTTTTGTAAAAACAAGACCGACCCAGAAAATTGAAAATGAGGGCCCTCCAGGGGTCAAGACGCAGCAGTGACCGTCACCAAGGCAGGGCGCAAGATTCTTTCGGCAATGGAATAGCCTTTTTGCAAAACGCTCACCACCGTATTGGGGGCTTGCTCCGCACTCACGACACTGATGGCTTGGTGCTGGTGCGGGTCAAATTTCGTGCCGACAGCGGGGTCAATGGCCAGGACTTTGTTTCTCTCCAAGGCGCTTTTGAGTTGCCTCAAAGTGGCTTCAGCCCCTTCTTTGATTTGCTCGGGTGTGGCCTCATGGATGGCCAAGCCCGCCTCTAGGCTGTCGAGCACGGGCAACAAGCTCTCGGAAAACGATTCCAAGGCAAATTTGCGCGCTTTGCTCACCTCTTCATCGGCACGCCTTCTGGCATTGAGCACTTCGGCTTGACCTCTTAAATACTGGTCTTGGAGTTCGCTCACTTTGGCCGTGAGCAAAGCCACATCGGCCAAGGCTTTGGCCAGGGGATCCTCATGAGAAGCTTCGCCCGCACCCTCTTGGTGCTGGGCTTCATGGGGGTGTGGTGACAATGGCTCAGTGGAAGGCACCGAGTGGGCGGCAGGATCAAAAGGTTGTGAGGGGTCAGACATGGTTGAAGGTGTGGGTGCGAATAAAAAATAGGATTTCAGTATTAAATGAGGCCTTTGGTGACGATTTCAACCCCAAAACAGGCCGTTATTGATTTTTTTATTCAATAGCGAGTAAAACCTTGTCCTCCAAGGTGGCGAGATCGGCACTGAATTTCAGTCAGCTCGTGCTGGGGACTTTACTGGGGCTCTGGGCAATGTTGCGTCATTGAGGTCGGAGCCCCGCCGCAACTCTGTGCAAAATTGGCGGAAGGCCTTAAAGCAGCGAAGATGGGGTTTCGAATGACCAGATTGAACGTTTGGTCAAAGTGCAGCTCCCAGCAGAGCCTTGGGCAGGTAAGGCCGCAAGCCACAACAGCCGACATGGCCAGCGATCAAAGGCAATACAGAAAAGACAACAAAGAAAAGGCAAGGCCCAAGGATCCCCTGGGTCGATGGGGGTCCTAGGGGGGGCTTTTGACTCAGGGCAGGGCGCTTAAAGCGCTCAGGCGCCCCAAACTTCTTGAGCCGTCTCAATCACCAGTCTGAGCTTATTGCGTTGGGCTTGCACGGCGATGTTGTTGCCGTGCACGGTGCTTGAAAAACCGCATTGGGGTGACAAGGCCAGTTGCTCAATGGGGGCGTATTGGGCTGCTTGGTCAATGCGACGCTTGATATCGTCTTTGGTCTCCATGGTGTCAAACTTGGTGGTGATCAAGCCCAAAACAACAATTTTGCCTTTGGGCAAATACCTCAAGGGCTTGAAGTCACCACTGCGGTCGTCGTCGTACTCCAGAAAGTAAGCGTCCAAATTCATTTCGGACAAGAGGGCCTGGGCCACCGGTTCGTAGTTGCCCGAGGCTGCATGGGTGCTTTTGAAATTACCACGGCACAAATGCATGGCCAAGGTCATCCCTTCGGGCTTTTGGGCAACCACTTTATTGACAAAGGCGGCATAGCGATGGGGCAATTCGTCAGGGTCATCCCCGCGTTGCAAGGCGGCTTGGCGCATTTTGTCATCGCACAAATAAGCCAAGTTGGTATCGTCCATTTGCACGTAGGTACAACCTGCAGCGGCCAAAGAACGCAACTCATCCCCATAGGCCTTGGCCACATCATCATAAAACTGGGGGTCAAGCTCAGGATAGGCTTCACGGCTGATGCCCGCGCGCCCGCCCCTAAAGTGCAGCATGGTGGGTGAGGGAATGGTGACCTTGGGCGTGTGGCCCGCACTCACATGGGCTTTTAGAAATTCAAAGTCCGCGAGTTGAATGTTTTTGGCGTGAACCACCTTGTCAATAACTTTGATCACGGGAGGGGCCAGTTCTTCGCTACCGTCGGGTTTTTTGATGGTCACGGGGATGTCGGTTTTAACACCACCGAGTTGCTCCAAAAAGTCGATGTGAAAGTAAGTTCTTCTAAACTCTCCATCGGTGATGCTTTTGAGGCCCACATCTTCTTGGAATGCGATGATTTCTTTGATCGCGCGGTCTTCGACTTCACGCAATTGCTCAGCATTGATCTCACCTTTGGCTTTTTGCGCGCGGGCAGTGAGCAAGTATTCGGGGCGCAAGAAGCTTCCCACGTGGTCAAAGCGGGCGGGCAAGATTTTGTCTAAAGGCAGAGTCATGGTGTCTCCAATGTTAAAAATGCGCAAATGTTAATCCAATATTCTCGCCGATTGGGGGGTGAATTGGAATTGATCGTGAAAATTAAGCTAGAAATCAATATCCTGGGCGCAAAGCGCAATGCCCGTCTATCCACGCAAGTCGAGCCTTGGCAGCGCAAGGGGCGGGCTTCATGCCAGAGCTGCAGAGGATGCGATTCAATCCCATAAAGCGTCTAAAATAAGAGGGCTTTCTTATGAAACCTCCAACTCCTCACCATTTTCACACGCCCCCAATATGCTGACGCTACTCTTTGACGGTGTGGCCTATGGCATGCTGCTGTTTGTCTTGGCGGTGGGCTTGTCCATCACCTTGGGGCTGATGAATTTTATAAACCTCGCCCATGGCGCCTTTGCCATGGTGGGAGGCTATGCCATGGTGATCTTGTCCAAGCAACTCCAAATCCCCTTTTTGATTTGTTTGCCACTGGTGTTTGTCGTGGTCGCGCTGCTGGGCGCTTTGTTGGAAGCGACCCTGTATCGCCGAATGTACAAAAAAACGCATTTGGATCAGGTGCTGTTTTCCATCGGTTTGGCTTTCATGTCGGTGGCTGCAATGGACTTTGTTATGGGCTCTTCCCAGCAAAACATGGACTTGCCGCTGTGGCTCAGAGGCCGAGAGGAGTGGGGAGAGGCGCCTTGGGTGCTCGGTGTTGGGCACTACCGGCTCTTTATCGTGGCTGTGTGCGCGCTCTTGACCTTGGTGCTTCAACTCATTTTGTCCAAAACCCGTTTTGGCTCACAGTTGCGCGCCTCGGTGGACAACCCTGTGGTTGCCTCGGGATTGGGCATTGGGGTGAATCGGGTGTTTTTGATCACCTTCGCCGTGGGCTCCGGTTTGGCGGGGCTGGGCGGCGCCTTGGGGGCTGAAATTTTGTCCATCGAGCCCCTGTTTCCATTAAAGTACATGATCTATTTCTTGATTGTGGTGGCAGTGGGTGGCACCTCGTCCATCACGGGGCCACTTTGTGCTGCGGTGTTTTTGGGCGTGGCCGATGTCTTTGGGAAATACTATATCCCGCAGTTGGGCGGTTTTGTCGTCTACGTCTTGATGATTTTGATCCTGCTCTGGCGTCCACAAGGCCTTTTTATTCGGGGGGCGAAGTGATGAGTGACCCAATCAGTTCGAGCAGCAGCTTTTTGAATTTAAAAAACCACGCCAAGATCAAGTCTTGGGAGTGGGTCGGTTTGCTGTTGGTTTTGGCCTGCCCTTGGGTGTTTGTGTCGCACGCCATGCTGGTCAATGAAATAGCCATCACCGCGCTTTTTGCCGTTTCCTTGGATTTGATTTTGGGCTACAGCGGCATTGTGTCCTTGGGACAAGCTGCGTTTTTTGGTTGGGGTTGCTATAGCGCAGGCTTGTTTGCCAAATTGTGGATGCCCGACCCCATTGTGGGATTGGTTTTTTCCACATTCAGTGGCGTTTTGCTCGGGTTCGTGTTGAGTTTCACGATTTTGCGTGGGACGGATCTCACGCGAATCATGGTCACCCTAGGCGTGTCCTTGATTGGCTACGAGTTGGCCAATCGGCTTAGTGGTCTGACTGGAGGCGCCGACGGACTGCAAGGCGTTTTGATGGGGCCGGTGCTTGGGCTCTTTGAATTCGATTTGATTGGCAAAGTGGCCTCGCTTTACTCCGTCACGGCCTTGGTGCTCGTCTTGGTGCTGCTGCGTCATTTGGTTTACTCCCCTTTTGGGGTTGGACTCACGGCCATTCGCGACAACCGTTTGCGCGCCGAGTCGGTGGGCCTGCCAGTGGCCGTTCGCTTGGTGGTGATTTACAGCGTGTCGGCCGGTGTAGCCGCGCTCTCGGGTGCGTTGCTTGCGCAAACCACCGGCTTTGCTTCCTTGGATGTCTTTTCCTTTGAGCGTTCAGCCGATGTGCTCTTGATGCTGGTCATTGGCGGCGCGGGTTGGCTTTATGGAGGGGTGGTTGGAGCGATTGTGTTTAAATTGTTTCAGCAAGAGCTCTCGTCGATCACGCCTCAGTATTGGATGTTTTGGATTGGGCTTTTACTCGTTATTTTGGTGCTGGTTGGCCGTGAGAAATTGTTCAGTCCTTTTAAGCGTTTGATGCCATGAGCGCGCTTTTGATGTCCGATCTGCCGAACGTCGAGATTGTGCTCAAGGCCAGCGCTTTGTGCAAGAATTTTGGCGGGATCAAGGCCACTCAAAATGTGAGTCTTGCCTTGCCTCGCGGTGCGCGGCATGCTTTGATTGGTCCCAACGGTGCGGGTAAAACTACCTTGATCAATTTACTCACTGGCGTGTTGCCATTGAGTTCAGGGCGCATTGAGCTGTTGGGTCAGGACATTACCCATTTGAGCTCGAGTCAACGCGTCAAACGCGGTTTGGTGAGGACCTTTCAAATCAATCAACTTTTTGGCTCCATGACGCCAGTCTCCACGCTGGCTTGGGTGGTGAGCCAACACTGGGGTTTGGGGTCGCGGTGGTGGAATCCTCTGGGACACAAGCCCGTGGTGTTGACGCGTGTCGATGAGTTGTTGGTGCAGTTTCATTTGACCGATGTGGCACTCGAGCGGGTGAGCACCCTGAGCTACGGCAAACAGCGATTGTTGGAGATCGCCATTGCCTTGGCCTGTGAGCCCAAAGTGCTCCTTCTCGATGAGCCGGTGGCGGGTGTCCCCGCTGGTGAGCGAGAAGAAATTTTGATCACCTTGGGTCAGTTGCCAATGGATGTGTGTATCTTGCTCATTGAGCACGACATGGATTTGGTCTTTAGTTTTGCCAATCGCATGACGGTGCTCGTGAACGGCACCTTGCTGTGTGAGGCAAGCAACGAAGAAATTGCCAACGACCCGCGAGTCAAAGAGGTCTATTTGGGGGCTGAGGCCATTGAGGGAGTGACCCATGGGTGAGATCTTGCGGGTGAGTCGCGTGGTGGCCGGTTATGCAGAATCGATTATTTTGTCCGATGTGTCTTTTGCACTTCAAGAGGGTCAGACCCTGGCCTTGCTTGGGAGAAACGGCGTGGGCAAAACCACCCTGATCAACACCTTGATGGGGGTTACGAGACTGCATTCGGGTGTGATTGTGATGGATGGCCAAGAGATTGAGCGTTGGCCTTCTTACAAACGGGTCAATGCCTTGGCGAAGGGGGGAATGGGATGGGTGCCTCAAGAGCGGGACATTTTCAAGTCCTTGACTGTCCACGAGAACTTGACCGCGGTCTACCGCCACGTCGAGTCCGCGCATGCATGGAACCCCGCGCGCGCTTATGAATTTTTCCCCCGATTGCTAGAGCGTCAGAACAATTTGGGCAATCAACTCTCTGGCGGCGAGCAGCAAATGTTGGCCTTGGCGCGAGCTTTGATGGTCAATCCTCGATTGCTCCTGCTTGATGAGCCCTTGGAGGGCTTGGCGCCCATTATTGTGCAAGAAATTTTGGCTGCGATTCGTCGAATCACGCAAGAAGAGGGTATGACGGCCATCATCGTTGAGCAGCACCCTCAGATGATCTTGGCCATCTCCGACCAAGCCTTGGTATTGGACCGAGGGCAAGTGGTGCTACAAGAGTCGGCGGCGAGGTTGCTCGATCGTCCCGATTTGTTGGGGGATTTGTTGGGTGTGAAGCGCTGAGCAACAAACCATATCAGTATGTCGTTTATCAAACTAGGGCAAAAGATGAAATTGATCAATCGTTGGGTGTGTTTGGCGTTGAGGCGCTTGAAGGAAATCGGTGCGTTCAGCATCTTGGTCTTGCTCACTGTTGTACCCCTGGCGCAGGCGCAGACTTATCCCGTCAAGCCCATCCGCATTGTGGTGCCTTTTGGGGCCGGGGGAGTGGCCGATCTCACGGCACGCATCGTGGCGCAAAAAATGTCTGAAGGCCTTGGCCAGTCGGTCGTCGTTGACAATCGTCCTGGGGCCGGTGGGGTTGTGGCGGCCGACTTGGTCGCTAAGTCAGAACCCGATGGTTACACCTTGTTTTTGATCTCCAACGGAACCGCGGTGAGTGCCTCCTTGATGCACGCCTTGCCCTTTGATCCGATCAATGATTTTGTCAATGTGGGATTGTTGGCGACTTTTGATATTGCTATTGTGGTGAATTCCGATTCGAAATTCAATGCCCTGAGCGACTTTATTCTTCACGCCAAGGCCCATCCCGGTGCACTCAATGTGGGAAGCATCAATATTGGCAGCACGCAAAATTTGGCCGCCGAGTTGTTCAAGTCGACAGCAGGAGTTGATGTGCAAGTGGTGCCTTTCAATGGCACCCCTGCTGTCATGACGGCCCTCAAAGGTGGGCAAATTGATGTGGCCACTGAAATTTTGGGTCCCGTGCTGCCCCAAATCAAAGCCAAAAACTTCAAAGTCTTGGCGCTCACCAGTGAACAGCGCTCGCCAAGCCTGCCCGATACTCCCACCGCCAAAGAGTTGGGCATCAAGTCCTTGGTGGCTTCTTCTTGGAACGGCCTGGCCGTGCCGGCCAAAACCCCTAGGGCCATTGTTGATCGACTCAATAAAGAAATCAATATTGCCCTTCAAAACCCAGCGACTGAAAAAAAACTCTTGGAGCTCAACATCAACCCCAAGGTGTCCACGCCAGCGCAGGCGCAAGAATGGTACCTCTCTGAGATTAAAACCTGGGCCCGCGTGATTGAGAAAGCGGGCATTGCCAAGCAGTGAGCCCTCTTAGGCGGTTCAATGCAATAAAATTGTGATTTTGAAAGCCTCAGGCTCTAAAATCTTCGAATTGTTAAATTTGGACCATTTTTTTTGGAATTTGAAGTTCCTCGTGGTGGGAAAATCCAAGTCCAAAGAACGCAATGGGGTAGGCTTCCATTACTAAACACTAAACGATCTTCTCTAGTCAAAAGGATTTTTCACATGAGTCAGCAAAACCCCTTGATCATCGATGTGCATGGTCACTACACCACCGCGCCCAAGGCGCTTGAAGAGTGGAGAAACCGGCAAATTGCCGGCATCAAGGATCCGCATCTCGTGCCCAAGGTCTCCGAGCTTAAGATCAGTGACGATGAGTTGCGAGAAAGCATTGAGAGCAACCAATTGAAGTTGATGCGTGAGCGTGGCAGTGACCTCACCATCTTTAGTCCACGTGCGAGTTTCATGGCTCACCACATTGGTGATCTACAAGTCTCCTCCACTTGGGCTGCCATTTGCAACGAGTTGTGCTACCGCGTCTCCAAGCTCTTTCCGGAAAGCTTCATGGGAGCGGCCATGCTGCCCCAGTCACCAGGCGCGGACCCCAAAACCAGCTTGGCCGAAATTGACAAGTGCGTGAATGAATATGGTTTTGTGGCGATCAATCTGAACCCGGACCCATCCGGTGGACACTGGACCTCACCGCCCTTGAGTGACCGCCATTGGTACCCCATCTATGAAAAAATGGTCGAGCTCGATATCCCCGCCATGATCCATGTGTCAACGAGTTGCAACGCTTGCTTTCACACGACGGGCGCTCACTATTTGAACGCCGACACCACGGCCTTTATGCAGTGCTTGACCTCGGATTTGTTCAAAGACTTTCCCACCTTGCGTTTTTTGATCCCGCATGGAGGCGGTGCTGTGCCTTACCACTGGGGGCGTTTCCGCGGCTTGGCCCAAGAGCTTAAAAAACCGCTCTTGAGCGAGCATTTGATGAACAACATCTTTTTTGATACCTGCGTTTATCACCAGCCGGGGATCAATTTGCTCACCGAAGTGATCGATGTCAAAAACATTTTGTTTGCCAGTGAGATGATCGGTGCGGTGCGCGGGATTGATCCACAAACGGGTCACTATTTCGATGACACCAAGCGCTATATCTTGTCCACGCCCCATTTGAACGACGAACAGCGCTACCAAGTCTTCGAAGGCAACGCACGCCGTGTCTTTCCCCGCTTGGACGCCGCGCTCAAAGCGCGAAGCCTCTGAGCTTTAAGCCCCTCAAAGATTTGCGAAATTGAATCCACTCTTCACTGACAAAAGGACAACACAATGAGCATGAATCACATGGGAATGGTCAAGCGCAATATTCCTCGCGCTGCGTCTTCTACCATTGCCCACTTGGAGAAATTTGGTGTGGCCACGGTTCATGAGGCGATGGGTCGCGTGGGCTTGATGCAAAACTATATGCGACCGATTTATTCAGGCGCTCGCATTGCGGGCAGTGCTGTCACCGTTTTGGCTCACCCAGGCGACAATTGGATGATGCACGTGGTGGCCGAACAAATCCAACCTGGCGACATCGTGGTGGTGGCCTTGTCGGCAATCAACTGCGATGGATTTTTTGGCGATCTCTTGGCGACCTCCTTCAAGGCCCGTGGTGCCAAGGGCTTGATCATTGACTCAGGCGTTCGTGATGTCAATGAACTCACCGCCATGGGCTTTCCCGTTTGGAGTCGTGGCATTAGCGCCAAAGGCACCATCAAGGCAACACTGGGCAGTGTGAATTTCCCTGTGGTCTGTGCGGGCATCAATGTCAATCCTGGCGACGTGATCTTGGCCGATGACGATGGAGTGGTGGTGGTGCCTTTTGGGCACGCCGAGGAAGCGGCCAAAGCGGCCCAAGCCCGGGAGGACAACGAAGGCGAGAAGCGCGCCAAATTGGCCGCGGGTGTCTTGGGGCTTGATATGTACAAAATGCGAGAGCCTTTGGAGAAAGCGGGATTGAAATACATTGACTAAAACGCAGTGCACGTGATGCCCAACCATGACCGAGGGTTGGGTGTTTTCAAGCTTCTTGAACGCTGCCCATGGATCCTTTTAGTCATTGACCCACGGGAAATTATTTATTTTATGGAGCAATGAACCCTTGCCTGCCAAGCAAAGGCGACATGGCTTATTTGCATTAACCTCAAAGACAAGAGAGACCGACGATGAATGAATTTACCAAAACCCCAGGATGGCTCGATTGGTTTACCGGGCCGAGCAAGCCGCATTTTAAGTTGCCCCAAGGTGCTGTGGACGCACATTGTCATGTGTTTGGACCCAGCGATATTTTTCCTTATTCGCCGGAGAGAAAGTACACCCCTTGCGACGCAAGCAAGGCGCAACTCTTTGCTCTGAGAGACCATCTGGGTTTTGATCGCAACATCATTGTCCAAGCCACCTGCCACGGTGCAGACAACCGCGCTTTGGTGGACGCCTTGACCCATTCTGGGGGCAAAGCCAGAGGCGTCGCCACGGTCAAGCGCAGTGTCACTGACCATGAGTTACAAAGCCTGCACGATGCGGGGGTGCGTGGCGTGCGCTTTAACTTTGTCAAACGTCTGGTCGACTTCACGCCCAAAGACGAGTTGATGGAAATTGCGGCCAGAATCGCGCACTGGGGATGGCATGTCGTGATTTATTTTGAAGCCGTGGACTTGCCCGAGTTATGGGACTTTTTCACGCAATTGCCCACCACCGTGGTGGTCGATCACATGGGGCGTCCTGATGTGAGCAAACCCGTCGAAGGACCTGAGTTTGAGCTTTTCATGAAATTCATGCGCGAGCACCCTAACGTCTGGAGCAAGGTGACTTGTCCCGAACGTTTGACCGTTACTGGACCCGCCGCTTTGAATGGTGAGAGACACGCTTACCATGATGTGATTCCTTTTGCCAAGAAGTTGGTTGACAGCTTCAGTGACCGGGTCATTTGGGGTACCGACTGGCCCCACCCAAATTTGAAGGACCACATGCCCGACGATGGATTGTTGGTTGATTTCATCCCCCATATTGCCACGACAGCTGAGCTCCAGCAAAAGTTGTTGGTCACCAACCCGCGTCGGCTTTACTGGCCAGAGGAGAAATAAAATGGCACTGGACAAACCCTATTTGGATGTACCTGGCACTACGATCTTTGACGCCGAGCAGTCGCGCAAGGGCTACTGGTTAAATCAGTTTTGCATGACCCTCATGAAAGCTGAAAACCGAGAGGTGTTCAAAGCCAATGAGCGTGCCTATCTGGATCAATGGGCCATGAGCGAAGAGCAAAAACAAGCCGTGCTCGCACGCGACTTGAACCGCTGTATTTCTTTGGGTGGCAACATTTACTTCTTGGCCAAAATTGGTGCCACCGATGGTAAAAGTTTTCAGCAAATGGCGGGCAGCATGACTGGTATGACCGAAGAGGAGTATCGCGATATGATGATTAAAGGTGGCAGAAGCGTGGTCGGTAACCGAGTCATTGGCGAAGACGGGGACGCGCAAGCCCATCACCAGCCGCAGGGCCAACATTCACCCCTAGGAGCCCATTGAATGGCACACATCTCCGCTAGCGTTTACACCTCCCACGTCCCTGCCATTGGTGCTGCTTTGGATTTGGGAAAATCCTCAGAGCCTTACTGGCAGCCCTTGTTCAAAGGTTATGAGTATTCCAAGCAATGGCTCAAGGACAACACGCCCGACGTCATTTTTTTGGTCTACAACGACCATGCCACGGCATTCAGCTTGGATTTCATCCCCACCTTTGCCATCGGTTGTGCAGCCGAATTCCAACCTGCCGATGAGGGCTGGGGTCCACGCCCTGTGCCCAAAGTTCAAGGCCACCCTGAACTTGCTAGTCACATTGCACAATCGGTGATACAACAAGACTTTGACTTGACCATTGTGAATAAAATGGACGTGGATCACGGCTTGACCGTGCCTTTGTCCTTGATGTGCGGTCAACCCTCAGCCTGGCCTTGTCCCGTGATCCCGTTTGCGGTCAATGTGGTGCAGTACCCCATACCGAGCGGCAACCGTTGCTTTCAATTGGGTCGTGCTATCCAACGCGCCATTCAGAGTTTTGACGAGCCTTTGAACGTGCAGATCTGGGGAACAGGGGGCATGAGTCATCAATTGCAAGGTCCAAGAGCTGGGCTCATCAACAAAGAGTTTGATGCGCGCTTCATGGATTTGCTCATCGCTAGCCCTGAGGAGGCGGCTGCGATTCCTCATATCAACTATGTTCGTGAGGCTGGCAGCGAGGGCATTGAATTGGTAATGTGGTTGATTGCTCGCGGCGCCATGGCCGATGTCAATGGGGGTGCGCCCGTTGAACTCTTGCACCGCTTTTACCATGTCCCCGCGTCGAACACTGCAGTGGGTCACGCTATTTTGAAAAACAATTGATTTCTTTTTTATATTACTCATTCAGGAGCTTGCATGAAAACCATTAAAGTTGCTCTCGCTGGTGCTGGTGCCTTTGGCTCCAAGCACTTGGATGGCATTAAAAATATCGACGGCGTGGAGGTCATCTCTTTGGTGGGTCGTGAGTTGGGAAAAACCAAGGAAATTGCAGCCAAATACGGCATTGATCACGTGAGCACCGATTTGGCCGACAGTTTGGCCATTAAGGAAGTGGATGCGGTGATTTTGTGCACGCCCACACAAATGCATGCGCAGCAAACCATGGCATGCCTGCGAGCGGGCAAGCACGTTCAGGTTGAAATTCCCATGGCCGACAAGCTTGAAGATGCCAAGGCCATTGTGGCTTTGCAAAAGTCCACGGGTTTGGTTGCGATGGCCGGGCACACACGGCGCTTTAATCCTTCGCACCAATGGGTTCACCAAAAGATCAAGAGTGGAGAGTTCAACATTCAACAAATGGATGTGCAAACCTATTTTTTCCGCCGCACCAATATGAACGCTCTGGGCCAACCCAGAAGCTGGACCGATCACTTGTTGTGGCACCATGCTGCCCACACCGTCGATTTGTTTGCCCACCAGTGTGGCAGTCCAGTGGTGAAAGCCAATGCGGTTCAAGGCCCCATTCACCCCACATTAGGGATTTCCATGGACATGAGCATCCAGTTGAAGGCGGCCAATGGTGCCATTTGCACACTGTCATTGTCTTTCAACAACGATGGCCCCTTGGGCACGTGGTTTCGCTACATTGGCGACACGGGAACCTATTTGGCCAAGTACGACGATTTGTACAACGGCAAGGACGAACAAATTGATGTCTCCAAAGTGGCCGTCAGTTTAAACGGCATAGAGTTGCAAGACCGCGAGTTCTTTGGCGCGATCCAAGAAGGTCGCGAGCCCATCTCCAGTGTCTCCAATGTTCTCGCCTGCTACCAAGTCTTGCATGACTTGGAAGTACAGATGGGCCATTGAGTTCATTTTTATTTCTCTGTGCACACCTGTAGGCATCCTCTATGACCCAACGCTCTATC
This sequence comes from uncultured Burkholderiales bacterium, assembly GCA_903838355.1. Lineage (GTDB taxonomy): Bacteria > Pseudomonadota > Gammaproteobacteria > Burkholderiales > Burkholderiaceae_C > Limnohabitans. The sequence goes on from CAILYC010000039.1 coordinate 48,113, forward strand.
GGCCCTTTTCAAGTCAACCCCGTCGGCATGGGGTGTATGAATTTAAACCACGCTTACGGTGTGCCGCCTACGAGTGAGCAAGCCGCGAAGGTGGTTTATCGCGCCTTGGACCTGGGGGTGGATCTTTTTGACACGGCCGCTCTTTATGGCTTTGGAGCGAATGAGACACTCTTGGCGCCCTTGCTAAAGTCTCACCGCTCTGAGATCACACTTTGCTCCAAAGGTGGTATGGCGGGGGTCCATTTCCCCGATGGAGTCAAGCGCGTGATTGATGGCAGCCCCCAGGCGATTCGGCTCAATTGTGAGGACTCTTTGAAGAGGCTGCAAACTGATATCATCGATTTGTATTACCTGCACCGTTGGGATAAAAAAGTTCCAATCGAAGACAGTGTGGGTGCGATGAGCGACTTGGTCAAAGCGGGCAAGGTCAGGGCCATTGGTTTGAGTGAGGTTTCAGCGCCCAGCATTTTGCGTGCAAATGCGGTGCACCCTATCGCTGCCGTTCAAACTGAGTATTCCTTGTGGACCCGAAATCCGGAAATTGCAGTCCTCAAAGCTTGTCGCGACATTGGGGCCACCTTTGTGGCTTTTAGTCCGGTGGCGCGTGGATTTTTGTGTACAAGCGAGCTCGACATTCAGACCTTTGAGGCCAAGGACATTCGGCGCGCCATGCCGCGGTTTGAGGCGGCGAATTTTGCGGCCAATCAAAAGCTTTTGGCGCCTTTTTTGGAAATTGCTCGCGAGCAGCATTGCACGCCCGCGCAGTTGGCACTGGCTTGGCTGTTGACCAAGGAGCCCAATTTGATTGCAATTCCAGGTACGCAAAATATTTTGCACTTGGAGGAAAACGTGGCTGCGTCTTCCCTTAGGTTGAGTCAAGCCGTGATGCAAAAATTAGAAGCCCTGATCAATCAAAAAACCGTCAGCGGCAACCGCTACAACCCGCAAAACGCTTCTGAAGTCGATACCGAAGAGTTTGTCTGACGCGCAAGACACGCAGCGCCTACCTTTTTTATTGAAAAGGCGTGCTGCATTGATAAGGCAGATTCTGAGGCGGTTTGAAAGCGTTTGGGGGATTCTTTAGCGCAAGACCAACACGGGGATTTCTGAGTGGGTGAGTACATTTTGAGTCTCGCTGCCTAAAATTAACTTCTGAATACCACGCCTGCCGTGCGAGGCCATCACGATCAGATCTGCTTTTTTCTTGATGGCCACTTCAATGATGGCCTTGTAGACGATGTCTGATTTGGCCACCATCGACTCAGCTTTCAGGCCCATTTTTTTTGCTCTGTCGCTGTCATCATCCACGATATCGTGCGCAGACTTGGCCCAGCTTTTCTCAATTCTTGAAATCTCTGAGGCCCTGAGCGCCATCGCGCCATCAAAGTGGTTTTCTATCACACGCGGGATGATTTTGAGGATCAGCACTTCTGAGTTCATCAATTTGGCCAGTTTGAATGCATGGCCAACCGCACGTTTGGACAGCGCGGAGCCGTCGTTGCAAATCAAAATTTTCTTGTACATGAATGAACCTCTTCTTTGGTGTGAATGTATTTTTAATGGTATGGGCTCAAACAGTTGAATTGATTGATGTGCGTCAAAAATTGCACACATTTCGATTCAATTTCTGGTTTTGAGGCCAAGCATGGGGGTGCATTTTCGACACACCCGGCCATGGCGCCGCTTTCCCGGCAGAGTTCCAAAAACAACAAAGTACTGATCTTTGGCAATACTTTGTGATTTATTGACTTCTTAAATATTAATTACAGTTATTGTGAGAATGGATGTTTTCCATCCTTGGCGTATTGCTTGAGAAAGGGTGACCACCTTTAAACGGCCGAAGTCGCTTTTTAGATTGGAACGCACAAGATGCTAATGATGTTTCTTGCCTTACTGACCAACGAACGAGGAGACTCGTCAAACAAAAGTTTCTCCCATCCCAGAGAAGTGCTAAGCTTGGGGCGGGTTTTATGTCATATCCTTTTGAGCACAGGGTTTGGGCTCATGAGACTCGCACTTGGCAGCGTTGCGCTGGCCCAAGCCCAAACAGTCCCGCCACGATGCCCGCGTTGGCGCCATATATCAATCCACTGCGACGCCTCACATACCCTTGTTCCCCAACTATACAAATTGGGGGGGCTGGGATCATTATTTCTCAGTGAAGTCTATTGACGATCTATTGACGATTTATTGAACTCTAGGATTTCTTTTGTCAATCACTTCAATCGATGGTTTGGCGGTAACGCCTTAAAGCCACTAGGCCACTCAGGAATAAAAACAAGGTGAGCGGCCACAGTTCAGGCCAAAGTTCAGTGAGGACATTGCCTTTGAGCAAAATACCCCGAACGATTCTTAAAAAATGAGTGAGCGGCAAGATCTCACCGAGCCATTGAGCCCATAGCGGCATGGCCCGAAATGGAAACATGAACCCCGACAAGAGCATAGAGGGCAAGAAAAAGAAAAACGTCATTTGCATGGCTTGCAATTGATTTTTGGCAATGGTGGAAAAAGTAAAACCTACACTCAAATTCGCGACCATGAACACCCCAATCATGGCCATCAGGAGCGAAAAACTCCCCATCATGGGCACTTCAAAGAGCATGAAGGCGGCTATCAAGACAATGCCCAATTGCACATAACCTAAAAAAATATAGGGCAGTATTTTGCCGACCATCACCTCGAGGGGTTTGACGGGTGTTGCCAATAAATTTTCCATGGTGCCACGCTCGACTTCTCTTGTCATGGCCAATGAGGTGAGCATCACCATGGTCATGGTGAGTATGGTGCCCACCAAACCTGGTACCACGTTGTAGCGCGACAACCCCTCTGGGTTGTAGCGCCTTTGAACGCGAACTTCGTAAGGTGGGTCACTGGCATTGAGTCTGGCCAAAGGCCCCACCAAGTCGTGGCTCAAGGCCTGGGGGATGATGGCCAATACGGCCGCAATGGCATTGGCCGAGGCCGAGGGGTCGGTGGCGTCGGCCGAGAGCAAGATGGCTGGTTTGTCACCTCGAATCACGCTTTTATTGAAGTGAGGCGGGATCACCACCATGAATTGGACCTCGCCTCGCTCAACCATTTTGTTGGCCTCTTGCTCATTGGTCATCACTTGTTGAATGTGAAAGTAGCCAGTGTTTTCCATGGCTGAGACGAAGCTTTGCGACAGTGCGCTCGAGTCGGTGCTCACCACCGCGGTGGGCAAACCCTTGGGGTCGGTGTTGATCGCGTAGCCAAAGAGGACCAACTGAAGGATTGGCACCCCAATGGCCATGCCAAAGGTCAAGCGATCCCGCATCATTTGATGGAACTCTTTGGTAACGATGGCCCAGGCGCGTCGCCAAGAAAAAAGGCTCATGCCGATACCTTTGCGTTCGTGGAGAAGTTGCCCACAAAATTAATGAATACGTCCTCTAAATTGGCCGCAATGCGCTCCATGCTCACCTGTTCGTTGTGCATGAGCTTGGCCAAGGCCTCTTTGAGCGCCACCTCATCCTTGGTGGCCACATGGTAGGCGCTGCCAAACGGAGTGACGCTCAAAATGCCCGGGGTGTTTTGTAAGAAAGTCAGCTGCTCTTTGATACCTTTGCCCTGCAAAGCATAGACCACCAAGCCCGATTGGGCCACGATGCTCTCTTCTGTGCCTTGGGCCAAGATCAGCCCATTGGCAATGTAGACCAATTCATGGCAACGTTGCGCCTCATCCATGTAGTGTGTGGACACGAGGACCGTGATACCCGACTCGGCCAAGTCATGAATTTCATTCCAAAACTCTCGCCTGGCGCTTGGGTCCACACCTGCAGTGGGTTCATCCAAAAGAAGGAGTTCCGGTTCATGGATCATGCAAGCGGCCAAAGACAAGCGCTGCTTCCACCCCCCCGACAAGGCGCCTGCGAGTTGATGTTGACGCTCACCCAAGTGCAGTCGCTCCAACGCGTGATCGACCGCGCGTCGCCGGTTTGGGAGTTCAAAGAGTCGGGCAATGAAGTCCAAGTTCTCACGGATCGACAAATCCTCGTAGAGGCCAAACCTTTGGGTCATGTAGCCCACGCGGCGCTTGATTTCTCGAGAGTCGCGAATCAAATCAAACCCAAGCACCGTGCCAAACCCCGCGTCAGGCGACAGCAGTCCACACAGCATTCGGATGGTGGTCGTTTTGCCGCTGCCATTGGGCCCCAAAAAACCGCAAATTTGACCCTTTCTCACATGAAGGGCCATGTTTTGAACGACCATTTGGGCGTTGTAGCTTTTTCTGAGCCCAGACACATCAATCACGTAGGGGCTTGCTGATTCACTCATGGCGTTGGACTGTTGACGCCAGCGGTTTGTCGGTGCGGGAGTGGCTGTAAAACCCGACTCACATCAATGGGTTGCCCCGGGTGCAGTCGAGGCGCGTCATTCTCGCTTGGATGCGCCTCAATCAAATAAACCAGTTTGCTGCGTTGGGCGTTGGAGTAAATGACGGGTGGGGTGTATTCTGCTTGGCTTGAGATGCGCGTGATCTTGGCTTGAATGGGTGGCCCACAGGCGTCGCATTGGATTTGTACAGTTTGGCCCAATTGCATTTGGCTTAAGTCGGTTTCGTTCACAAAAAATCGCGCTTTGATGTTGCTCGGCGGCAGCAAAGACAAGACGGGTTGGCTCACGCCAATGAGCTCGCCGGTTCTAAAAAACAGTTCATTGACCAACCCTTGTACGGGAGCTTGGAGGTGTTTTTGTTTTGTGCGCCACAGGTTTTGTCTGAGCACATCGGCGGCGGCCAAGGCGTTGGCACGCCCGGCTTTTTGCGCGTCTTCGCGGGCGGGAAGTTTGGCCACTTGGAGCGATGCGGTCAATTCGGCCACCCGCGCCTGGGCCACTTGGACATTGTTGAGTGCGTCATCCCAGGCGGACTTGGAGATGAAAGATTGCTCAAAGAGTTGGCGCTGGCGCAGCAAATTGGTGTTTGTGAGCTTCTCGCTTGCCAAGGCTTGGTCGAGTTGGGCCTGGGTCACGGCGATCTCATCAGCCCGTCGCCCTTTATCGAGGTCATTGGCCAAGGAGCGAGCGTTGTTGAGTCGGTCCAAGGACTCCTGGCTGGAGGCTTGCTCGACCTCGTCTTCTAAATCGTAAAGGGCTTGACCCACTTGGACTGTGTCTCCGGGCTGCACCCAAAGCTTCTCTAGTCGCCCGGCGATTGCGGGAGAGATGTAGACAAAGTCGCCCACCGCATATCCTGACCACGTCTGCGGGCCATCAGGACTGCAAGACGCTAGGAGCAGTCCAAGGGTCAAACTGCGAAGTAGATTTGAGCAAGTCAATGATCGATGCAAAGCCATGGAGTTCGAGCCAAATGAGTGATGCGCTGACGGCCTTGATCCTACTCCATCTTGGTGAGTATTCGACGACAAGGCTCTTGAGGTGTTGATTCACTCAACTTTGTAACAATTGGTGTTTTTGAACCATTGTCCTTGATCGCTCACGCAGTGCTCAACGTAGCGACCGTGTTGGAGATCGGTTAGAAAATACGAGCGATAGACCACGTTGTGTTTGATCACCAACGTGAGGTTGTGTTCGATTTGGCATTTGTGATGATCAATGCAGTTGTGCAATTGTTCTGTGGTTTGATACAAACGCATCGTAATGAGGCCTGGCGTCAAGCTTTTCTCATTTTCAATGCTGATGATGCAAGCCGACTTGTCAATGCTGACCAATTTGGATTGGGTTGCAAAGTAATTCATCTCTTCGCTCGCGAGGCTTAAAAACCAGTCGGCGACCAAGCCAGGGCAGGCATAGAAATTTTCTTTCTCCTGCGTTTTAATGACGTCGGTCATCGGTAAGTGGTTGATGCCAAGGGTCAACATCGGTCCAACATGCTCTTTGTCGGTTTTGGTGTTGAGCGCGCTCACAGCGTTCACTGAGCTCGTGGTGACTTGCGAGTTGGGCGCAGTCGCGCCCTCAACGCCAGTGCTTGTGCGCGCGCCCAAAGCCCACGCAAGGGGGGTGCAAAAGCTCAGCAAGACGGTCAACATTAACGCAAAGATGGGACTCAAGATCGGGGAGATCAACCCCCACAGGCGAGGTGGGTTCAAGCGCCACATGGGCGACTTTAAATTAAAGAGTTCCAACGGAAGCTTCATGATTTACCAAAAAGACTCGCTTTGTTCGAGTGAGGTGATTTTGGCATGGATTTCTTGAGTTGGTACAACTCGCGACCGCTTTTTTCAAGTCGCCATTTTTTGATCGACTCTTTGGCCTTGGGGTATGCAATAGTCTCTTCGAGTTGCATGTGCTCCAAGTTGAGCAGATAAAAAATTTCAAAACCATGCACCAATTCACTCAGGTTGGGCCAGGATTGCCCGTTCTCAAAGGCTCTGAGCATGGGGCCGAGTTCAATCCAATTTTCTTCCAGCCAACCGTGGTCTTGGAAGAGTTGATTGGCCACGCGCAATATGCGCAAATCATCGGAATGAATGAGCGATGGGAAAACCAGGGTTTCCTCTTGTAAATGGTGTTCTCGCACCTCGGTATCAAAGAAATGACAAATCGACCCCAACTGCGCTTTGTTGCTGCTTTGAAATCGATCTTCATGGATGCACTGCACGATCTCTTTGAGCGCGTTGAGTTGCGCGTGGATGGTGCTGTGGGTATTGTCTAAAAATTCAAACAAGGTGTCGTCAGGGTTATCCATGGGAGTGTTGTGTCCATTGAAAGTTGTTGAGTGCAATTGTTTCGTTTTTTTTCAGTTGGACCTTGACTCACATCAAGAAGCGCTTTCTAAGCCTATAGAAAAATCAAATCTTCACGTCCTTTGGGCTTTAAGGCAACAAGGCGAACATCAAGTCCTCAGAGAAACCCTATGCACCCAACTCTACAAATCATTCAGAAAGAGCATGCCAGTTTGACCGCCATGCTGCAGTCCATTCGCATGATGATCAAGCGCGGGCCGCGCGACAAGCCAGCGACCTTCTTTGAGGTGATGCGTGCCATGCTGTTTTACATTGACGAGTTTGCGGAAAAATCGCATCACCCCAAAGAAACCCAATATTTGTTTCCGGCGATCTTGTCGGTCTGCCCAGAGGTCAAAGGCGTGATCGGTCTCTTGGACGCCGAGCATGAAACGGGGGAGAGACGGGTGCGAGAGTTACAGCACTTGCTCTTGGCCTGGGAGATTTTGGGGGTCACCCACCAAGACGCATTCACCCGCGCTTGTGAGGCCTATATAGACTACTACTTGGAGCACATCCATGTCGAGAACACCCAAGTACTCCCCCAAGCGGCGCAACACTTGAGTGCTCAAGACTGGGAGCGTTTGGATGTGGAGTTTTTGAAAAATGTGGATCCGCTGGCCAACCATGGGTTGGCAGCATCGCAGGACCATCCGTCCTTGGCCAATGAATTCAGTCACCTCTTTACACAAATCACCCGCCACGCCCCCGCCCCAATTGGGCTCGGGGACGATTAAACCCGGTGCAGGCCTGGTGGTTTTCGATAGGCCTGGGTTGTGTTCAGATGGTGTCGATGAAGCTGCGCAGTTTGTCGCTGCGTGAAGGGTGTTTGAGTTTCCTCAAGGCCTTGGCCTCGATTTGACGAATTCGCTCACGCGTCACATCAAACTGCTTACCCACCTCTTCCAAGGTATGGTCGGTGCTCATCTCGATGCCAAAACGCATACGCAGCACCTTGGCTTCACGTGGGGTGAGCCCATCCAAGATGTCTTTGACCACATCCCTCAAGCCCGCCTGCATGGCCGCTTCGATGGGCGCGGTGTTGGCCGAGTCTTCAATGAAGTCGCCCAAATGCGAATCCTCGTCGTCGCCGATGGGTGTTTCCATGGAAATGGGCTCTTTGGCGATTTTCATGATCTTGCGAATCTTGTCTTCGGGGATCTCCATTTTTTCCGCCAACACGCTGGCGTCTGGCTCAAAACCAAATTCTTGCAAGTGCTGCCGAGAGATCCGGTTCATTTTGTTGATGGTCTCAATCATGTGAACAGGAATGCGAATGGTGCGGGCTTGGTCGGCAATGGAGCGCGTGATGGCCTGGCGGATCCACCACGTGGCATAGGTTGAGAATTTATAGCCGCGGCGGTATTCGAACTTGTCCACCGCTTTCATGAGGCCAATATTGCCTTCTTGGATCAAATCGAGAAATTGCAAGCCACGGTTGGTGTATTTTTTGGCAATTGAGATGACCAAACGCAAGTTGGCTTCGATCATTTCTTTTTTTGCATTTCGAGATGATGTTTCGCCTTCGTTCATGCGCTTGTTGATATCTTTGAGTTCACCCAAAGGCACCACCACTTTGGACTGCAAATCCATCAAATTTTGCTGCAACTCTTGAATGGGAGGAATGTTTCTGGCCATCGTATTGGACCAGTTTTTACCCGAATTCGATTGCTTGATCACCCACTCCAAATTGAGCAAATTGGGGGGGAAGTCTTTGACAAAGACGTCTTGCGGCATGCCACACTTGTCGACGATGATGCGCCGCAGTTGGCGCTCTTTTTTGCGCACATCTTCAACTTGGGCGCGAACCATATCACACAATTTTTCAATGGTTTTGGCTGTGAAGCGGATCGTCATGAGCTCGTTGCTCAAGGCGCGCTGGGCGGTCTGATAAGCGGGTGTGCCGTAGCCTTCCTTGTCGTAGATTTTGTGCACAGTCTCAAAGAGGCCCACTATGCGATCAAAGCGCACCAAGGCTTCGCGCTTGAGTTCTTCGAGTTTTTTGGTCAAGGCCTTGGAGCCGCCTTTGCCGTCGTCGTCGTCGGCCTCGTCGAATTCGTCAAAGTCCTCTTCGGCCACATAGTCATCGGCCTCATCGGTGTTGCTGAACCCATCGACCACGGTGGAGATGACGATCTTATCGCCGCGAATATCGTCGGCCAAGCGCAAGATCTCTGCAATCGTGGCCGGCGACGCACTGATGGCCTCCATCATGGCCATCAAGCCGCCTTCAATGCGTTTGGCAATTTCAATCTCGCCTTCTCGCGTCAAGAGCTCAACTGTGCCCATCTCGCGCATGTACATGCGCACAGGGTCCGTGGTGCGACCAAATTCGGAGTCAACCGTGGATAGTGCCGCTTCGGCCTCCTCCTCAGCTTCTTCCTCGGTGGCCGTCGTCGCCCCGGTGTTGTTGATCAAAAGTGTCTCAGCGTCTGGCGTTTGCTCAAACACAGCAATGGCCATGTCGTTGAGCATGGTGATCACCACTTCAAGTGTCTCGGCGTCAACGAGTTTGTCGGGCAAATGGTCGGAGATCTCACCGTGGGTCAAATAGCCACGGGTCTTGCCAAGTTTGATCAAGGTCTTCAAGCGCTGACGACGCTTGGCAATATCCTCTTCTGAGAGCACCGTCTCATCGAGGCCAAACTCCTTCATCAAAGCGCGTTCTTTGGCCTTGCTGATTTTCATGCGCAAGGGTTTGACTTTCTCGGTGCCAGCGGCGCCTTCTTCTGCAAACTCAGCCTCAATGTCGATTTCATCCTCGATCACCAAGTCTTTGGGCTTGGTCGACTTGACCGGCGCAGCTTGGCTGCCTTTAGCCGGTGCTTTAGCCGGTGCTTTTGCCGGTGCTTTGGCGGCTGACTTTGCAGCGGTCTTCGCTACCGTCTTTGCTGCTGCATTGGTCGCGGGTTTTGCTACAGTTTTTGCGCTGGGTTTGCTGGGCGCGGCGCTCTTTGCGGGTGCTTTGCCGGATGTGGCAGATTTGCCAAGCGGTTTTGCGATTGGTTTTGCGATTGGTTGGGTAGGCACTTTGGCCGGTAATTGCGTCGTCGTCTTGCTGTTCTTGGCGGCTGGCGTGCTTGTTTTGAGTGCCACCTTTGGCGGCGTCACAGACTTGGCGGGGGGCTTGGTGGCAACAGGTGCTTTGGCGGTGGAATTGGTTTTGGAGACGGGCACAGTTGCTTTCTGAGGGGGCTTGGAGGCTGGGGCTTTGGCAGCCGAGGCTTTCGATGCTGGGGGTTTTGCCGAGGTACTGACTGGAGTCTTGATTGGCGCCTTGGCTGGTGCTTTGGCTGGCGTTTTGGCCGCTACTTTCACGGCAGCCTTCACCACAGTCTTGGTCGTGACCTTGGGCGCGGGTTTGGCCACAGGTTTGGCGATGGTTTTGACCGCCGTCTTTGCGGTAGCCTTGGCGTTGGGTTTTTTATCCGGCATGTTAAAAGTCCTCGACAGCAGTATTTGTGAGCCACAGTGAGCGGCACACACGCATGAAATTAAGGGGAATGGACGGGGGAAATTGACAAACGCAAGAGGTTGGGGCGAACATTTGGTATGCAGTCCTTGCGGTGAGTGGCGATCGATGCGCGTAAAGCGTCAAAATTGGCCGGCCCGGAGGTGTTGCTGTCGCACTTGCTGATGAGGATTATACTGAAACTTTGGCTTTTAGTAAAGCAAAACGCGCGCTCAAGCTTTTGAATTGTTGATAAATTTGGGGATCATTCCCCACCAAAGGCGCCATTTGGGTGAGTTGCGCCGAAACATCGGCTTTTTCAAGCTCCAATAGGATGCTGATGAGCTCGCTGGCTTCGGTTTCCAAGTCGCTGGGGATATTTTGGATCAATGCCACCAGCCAATTGGCCCAACTGTCGGGCATGGGCAGGGTGCAAAGCGTTGACCAGCTCATGAGGCCGTGCTCATTGAGTTGTTGGTCAAGCCAAGTAAAGGCGCTGCCATGGGGCGAGGGCAGGTGACAGAGTAGATTTTGTTGCTCTGTGCTCAGTTGAGCCCAGCCGCTCATGGACTGGAAAAGAATTTGCACCGCCCGGTCTTGGCGCGACATCGGGGCGTGTCGCAGCGAGCCACGTGGCGCGGTATTGTGGTCCGCAGCAAAGCCATCGGATTTGAAGCCCCATCGCTTGCCCGTTTTTGAAAAAGCCCTTTTAAACACCCCGTTGGGGTTGGCAAAATTGCCAGCGCCAGCTGGCTCCACACCTCTTTGACCGCTCAGGCCTGACGAGCCAGAGTAGCCCTGAGCAGGTGTTGCTTGTTGCAGCCACAAGTTGCGCAATTCATGGGGCCCGAGGTTTACCAAGAGGGCTATATCGCTCAGAATTTGGGCTTTTAAAACGCCTTCGGGCAACTCGCTCCAAAGTGGAAACGCTTGGGAGGCGAGCAATGAGCGGCCCTCAGCACTGGCGAGTTCGCAGCCCAATCGGGCTTGCTCGACAAGAAATTGGCTCAGGGGTGTGGCGCTGGCGATCATGCGTGAAAACGCATCCACCCCTTGCTCGCGCACGAAACTGTCGGGGTCGTGCTCGGGTGGGAGAAATAAGAATTTCAGGCTTCTCGTGTCCTTGGCAAAAGCAAGAGAGACCACCAAGGCTTTTTTCGCGGCACGCCGCCCGGCCGCGTCACCATCAAAACTGAAAACGATGGTGTCGGTGTGGCGAAAAAGTTTTTGCACATGGTCACTGGTGCAGGCTGTGCCCAAGGTGGCAACGGTTTGCGGAAAACCCAGTTGCGCCAGCGCCACCACATCCATATAACCCTCCGTCACAATGGCATAGGCCGCCTCCTTGATGGCTTGGCGGGCTTCAAAAAGACCGTAGAGCTCGCGCCCTTTGCTAAAGACCGGGGTCTCAGAAGAATTGAGGTATTTGGGGGTCCCCTCACCGAGAACTCGCCCACCAAAGCCGATGCACTCGCCCTTGATGTTGCGAATCGGAAACATGATGCGGTCGCGAAACCGGTCGTAGCGTTTTTGACTTTGTGGATCCTCTTGGTGGTCGATCACAAGGCTTGATTCAACGAGCCTTGGGTCTTGGTAGTCTTCAAAGACCCGGGTGAGTTGCGTCCATTCATCCAGGGCATAGCCCAAACCATACGTTTTGGCGATTTCACCCGAAAGACCCCGTTGTTTGAGATACGCCACCGCCTTGGGGGAGTCCTTGAGATGTTGACGATAAGCCGCCGCGGCCGACTCCAAGATGTCGATCAAGCTGTTTTGAGTGCGACGCTTCTCGACCGCGCGCTCTTGGTCTTGAGGTGAGAATTGGGTCTGGGGCATCACCATGCCAAAACTGTGCGCCAAGTCTTGTACGGCATCGACAAAGTGCATGCCACTGTGCTCCATCATGAAGCCCAATGCATTGCCACTTTTGCCGCAGCCAAAGCAGTGGTAAAACTGCTTGACGGGACTCACGGAAAAGGAGGGGGACTTTTCATTGTGAAATGGGCACAGGCCAACAAAATTCGCCCCGGCCTTTTTCAAGGGAACATGGCGCCCCACCACCTCGACAATGTCGGCACGGCTCAAGAGGTCATCAATGAAGGTTTGGGGGATGGACATCGGTGTTGGGAAGGTTCAAGCCTTGATTTTAGGCGCTTTGCGCGATCAGGTTGTGAGCCTATGTTTCTTGGCCTTTTGGATTTTTGACGAACTGTTTTTGGGCAGACAAAGAAAGGCGCAGCAGATGGCGTGGGCGTTAAGTTTTTTTACAAAGCTTCACGGCACTCGGGGATAATGGTTCGCGTTGAGGTGTGACAAAGTCCATGCCTACATTTGTGTTGATGCGCTCTTGCTGTTTTAAAGTCAATGAGGGCGTCTGTTTTTTTGAAGTGTGCCCCATGCTTGAGTTCTTGCGTTTTGATTGGCCCGCCTGTTCAGTCTCTCTGAGTTCTGGGGCTGGATGGCGCCCCCATGTGAGGGGTCTGTTTTTGGGTTTGCTCTGCCTCATGGTGGTGGCCTGCTCTACGCCCCAAGGCCCGCTCAAGGGTGACCCCGAGTTGGCTCAATCCAAGACGGGCGTCTCGGCATTGACCCCTGAGGCGGGGCAGAACAAAACACCCACAGCGGTGGTGACATCGGTGAAAAAGCCCATCCGCTTGGGGCTTGCGCTGGGCGGGGGGGCAGCCCGGGGGTTTGCCCATGTCGGGGTGATCGAGGTGCTGGAAGAGGCGGGGATCAAGCCGCAGTTGATTGTCGGCACGTCCGCGGGCTCGGTGGTGGCCGCTTTTTATGCCAGCGGTAAAAATTCGTCGCAGTTGCAGCGCATCTCTGAGGTGATGGATGAGTCCATGCTCACCGATTGGACGGTGCCCTTGATCTCGCGCGGTGTGATGCGAGGCGACGCGCTCACCAAATACATTGATCAGCAACTGAGCGTTAAAAAAATCGAGGACATGAAAATCCCCCTCGGTGTGGTTGCAACTGACTTGCATTCAGGGCAAGCGATTTTGTTCCAACGTGGCGACGTGGCGTTGGCGGTGCGGGCGTCGAGTTCGGTGCCAGCGGTGTTTCCGCCTGTCAAAATCGGTGAACGCGAATATGTCGATGGCGGCCTGGTCTCGCCCGTTCCAGTGCGTTTTGCCAGACAAATGGGCGCCGATGTGGTGCTGGCTGTGGACATCTCCTCCCCCCCTGAGGGAAACAAGGCCGACGGCATGCTGCAAATCTTGCTGCAGACCTTTAGCATCATGAGCAAAAGCATCAACGACTTTGAGCTCAAGGATGCGGATCTTGTCGTGAAGCCCCAACTCCAAGGTGTGGGTTCGGCCGCTTTCAATGAAAGAAAGCGCTCGATTGAGGCAGGACGCGCGGCCATGCAGGCCTTGCTGCCCCAATTAAAATTATTGCTCGATAACCACTGATTCGTATCCCCTCCACCGCCTCCACCCGCTCGATTGCCATGAACAGCCATGTCAAAAAGCCCATTAAAAAAGCCCATTCAGGTGCACCGAATGGGCTTAACAGGGCTTGAGTCAACCGAGGTGTTTTAAACCCAAGGGTCTTTCAGCGCGAGTTTGTTTCAATCAAGCGCGTTTTTTTGCGGCGGCTTTGGTGGCCACTTGTGCATTGGACATGGTGCTCGCTGCGACGGCTTGTAGATTGGACTCCACCGTTTCGCTCACTTGTTTGGCGGCTTTTTGGACCGTTTCAACGGCGTTTTGACCGGCAGTCATGGCGCTTTTGAACATGGCCACGAAGGCTTCTGAGCCATTGGGTGCGTTTTTTGTGCTGGCATCGATGAAACCCATCATGCCGTGTTGGGCCTCAGCAACTTGGGATTCGAAAGTTTTGCTGATGTCAGCGCTGGTGCTTGAAGCAATTTCGTACACATGGCGACCATAGGCCACTGCTTTTTCAGCCATGGGTTGCACCATGGTGCTTGGCAAGGTGGTGATTTCCTGAGGGTCTTTGATCGAAATCAAAGTGTTCGCTTGGTGAACGCTCTCGCTGATGGCACTTTTGGCCGCGGCCAAATTGAGCTCAACCAATTTTTCAACGCCTGCGAAGGCTTTTTCTGACATGCCAAAGAAAACGTCGAGGTTGTTTTTGTGGGCAGTGGTGATTTGGTCAACAGTTAACATCGTGATACTCCTATGGGATTAAAAATAAGTTTGAAACCTGTGCAATGGGTCAAATTGATTTGATGCACTGCAACATGATTGAAGTATAGGGGGCTCGCGGGTTAAAACAAGGCTTTAGGCCAGTTCGAGAGCCACATTAGAGGTGGATCTCTAAAAACTGCGAAGCTTTGTTGGCACAAGGGTGGGGGTGTTTGATCAATGGACAACTTGGGGATGAGGCGCAGATGAAGGTTTTTTATGCGGCCAGCGATTTGCAAACCCTGCCCCTTGGGCACCGTTTTCCCATGGGCAAGTATGCCTTGTTGCGCCAGATGCTGCGAGAGCGCTGGCCTCAAATTGAGCAAGTCAAGGCCTTGCCTGCCAGCTTGGGGGAACTCGCCTTGGTGCACGACACCGACTACATCGAGGCGGTCGTGGCGGGCACCTTGGAGGCCTCGCACCAACGCGAAATTGGATTTCCTTGGTCTGAGGGCATGGTCGAGCGCGCGCGCGCCTCGGTCGGTGCCACCGTCATGGCGGCAAGACTTGCACTCGTGGACGGGGTGAGCGGCAATATGGCCGGGGGCACCCACCACGCTGATCGCCGCCGAGGTGGGGGCTTTTGTGTGTTCAACGACGTGGCTGTGGCTTCACGCTTGATGTGGGTGGAGGCCAAGCGCCGCGGGGTCCAGCGTTTTCAAGTGGCCATCATTGACTTGGATGTGCACCAAGGCAATGGCAGCGCTGCCATCTTTCATGGCGACCCGCGCGTCTTCACCCTGTCGCTGCACGGGGCCAAGAATTTCCCCTTTCGCAAAGAAAAGAGTGACCTCGATATTGAATTGCCCGATGGCTGCACCGACGGTCCTTACTTGAGGGCGCTTGATGGGGCTTTGCTCGAGCTCGATCAAAATGGACCATTCGATTTGGTGTTTTATCTGGCCGGGGCCGACCCCCATGTTGATGACCGCCTGGGGCGATTGGCCTTGAGCGCAGACGGTTTGGACAAGCGCGATAGCAGGGTTTTGGATTGGGCGAGCGCGCGTCAAATCCCTCTGGCCTTTGTGATGGCGGGCGGCTATGGGCCGAGCTTGGAGCACACCGTGGAGCTTCAGCTCAATACCTTTGCGCAGGCCTACCGGTCTTGGCAGCTTTGGCCCAGACCCGTCTGAGGCCTTCAAGGCCTTCAAGGCCTTCAAGGCGTTCAGGGTGGCAGGTGGTCAAAGCCATGCGACTCTCTTGAAGGGGCTTGAGCTTGCTGGAGCTTGCTTGAGGGCGCTTGCTTGAGGGCGCTTGAGGGCGCTTGAGGGCGCGTGCATACGCGCGTCGCACAGGGCGTGTTCTGTGGGGGCAAAGAGAAGGTTTTTCGAGAGATAATCATTTGGGGCACCGGCGCTCCATGCTCGAGCCTAGGTCCAAACCCTTCCAAAGCACCATCACCATGATCATCACCAGTTTATTGGATACCGACTTGTACAAGTTCACCATGATGCAAGCGGTCTTGCATCAGTTTCCCGGTGCACAAGTGGAGTACCGCTTCAAGTGTCGCAATCCTGGCGTCAAACTCGGTCACTTGGCTGGTGAAATTCGCCAAGAAATCAAATCGCTGTGTTCCCTCAGCTTTTCTGAAAAGGAGCTCAAATGGCTCACCACCTTGCGTTTTATCAAGAGCGACTTTGTGGATTTTTTGGCCCTGTTCAAACTCAATGAAAAATACATTGATATTGCCTGCACCGAAACAGGTGACCTTGACATTGTCATCAAGGGTCCTTGGTTGCACACCATTTTGTTTGAGATTCCTGTGCTCGCCATCGTCAACGAGGTGGCGTTCAAGGACCTCTACCCGGTGCCTGATTTTTTGCAAGGGCGTGCTCGCTTGGAGACCAAAATCGAGCAACTCCAGAGCGCCAATTTGGGTGACCTCAAAATCGCCGATTACGGCACGCGTCGACGTTTCTCCAAGCCTTGGCAAGAAGAGGTGCTGCGGGTCTTGAGTGCCAAGTTGGGCACTGGGGCCCAAGGCCAACTCGCGGGCACGAGCAACGTCTTGTATGCCATGACCCTGGGGCTGACTCCACTTGGGACCATGGCCCATGAGTATTTGCAAGCTTGCCAATCGCTGGGTCCGCGCCTACGCGACTCTCAGGTGTTTGGTTTTGAGTCTTGGGCGCGCGAGTACCGAGGCGACTTGGGGATTGCGTTGTCGGATGTATACGGGATTGAACCCTTTTTGAGAGACTTTGATTTGTATTTTTGCAAGCTCTTTGATGGTGCTCGGCATGACTCTGGCGACCCCTTTGCTTGGGGTGAGCGCATGATCGCGCACTACAAGGCCTTGCGGGTGGACCCCAAGACCAAGATCTTGATTTTCAGCGACGGGCTCACGGTCCCCAAAACCATTGAGCTCTACCAGCAATTCAATGGTCGCTGCCAACTCGCGTTTGGAATTGGCACCAATTTGACCAACGACTTGGGCTATGAGCCACTGCAAATAGTCATCAAAATGGTCGAGTGCAATGGCCAGCCCGTGGCCAAACTCTCGGACACCCCCTCCAAGAACATGTGCACCGATGAAAAATACTTGGCCTATTTGCGCCAGGTCTTTGACATCACGCCACCTTGAGCCCCCAGCGGTGGGGAGTCCTCGTCCCTCGGCCGGTGCTTTGAATCTTGCTGATGCAGCCGCAGCCGTCTGGCTGTATGTAGGGGCTGAGTGGGGCTGAGGGTCTTGCGCTGGGTACAGGGCTTTTTAGCGAGTTGGGTCGCGAGTTGGGTGGCCAGTTGGGTCGCCATGGGGCAATAGGGCTTAAAATTAATGGGCTTCATCAGGCACCTCCCCTCGGGCGTGAAGCTCGCTTAGGGTGCAGCGAGCAGGGCTTTTCCCCTGCTTGTGCCCCATGAGTCTCGAGGTAAGGTTCGCTTCTTTCTCGCTTCAAGGCTTGAATGTTCAGGCGGCGAGTTCATCTTTTTTTGCAGGCTCTCAAGTGTCCAAGACCATCACCATAGCGGTTGCCCGCCCCATTTTCCCTGAAGTCTTGACGCGTTTGCGCGAGCACTTTACCGTCCTCGACAACCAAGACGACCTGCCTTGGGCCCCCGAGCCTTGGGGGCAATGCTTGAGCAGGTGCGATGGGGTTCTCACCACCATGGCCGACCCGCTCAATGCCCTTATCCTACAAGGCAACACCCGACTCAAAGTGGCCGCCAATATGGCCGTGGGCTTCAATAATTTCAATCTGCCTGAGTTGAGCGCACTGGGGGTTTTGGCCACCAACACGCCCGATGTGCTCACCCAAACCACCGCCGACTTGGGGTTTGCCCTTTTGATGGCCTGTGCGCGTCGCATGAGCGAGAGCGAGCGCTATTTGCGCGCTGGTTTATGGACATCTTGGCGTTATGATTTCTTTGCCGGCACCGAGATCCATGGCAGCACCTTGGGTATTTTGGGGATGGGGCGAATCGGCCAAGCGGTGGCCAAGCGCGCGCACCATGGCTTTGATATGCCCGTGATCTATCACAACCGCAGCCGACTGAGCGTCCAGACTGAGGTCGCCTTGGGAGCGAGTTTTGTCACCCGAGACGAGTTGCTCGAGCGTTCTGATCACTTGATGCTGGTGCTGCCTTACAGTCCCGAGGTCCACCATACCATGGGCGCCCAAGAGATGGCCCGCATGAAACCGGGCAGTCACCTCATCAACATCGCGCGGGGTGGATTGGTGGATGAAAACGCCTTGGCCGACGCCTTGGAGCGTGGCCATTTGGCAGGCGCAGCCCTCGATGTTTTTGAAAACGAGCCCGCCGTCAACCCCAGACTCTTGGCGCAGCAGCGCATCGTCATGACCCCGCACACGGCAAGCTCCAGCGTTCAGACCCGGCTGGCCATGGCCAACTTGGCTGCTGACAATTTGATCGATTACTTTTCAACGGGCAAGGCAAAAACCCCACTCAACGCCGACGTTTTGGTGAGGTCGCCTGCGTGATGGATGCCTCGGTTTATCTCATTCTCATTGCGGTGATGCTGGTGTTTGGGTTCACGTTCCTGCGCCGCGGCAAGCCGCCTGAGAACACCGAAGTGATCGAGCAGTTGCGCCATATACAAGAAAAATTCGATAAGTTTGAGCGCGATGTGCGCCGCGAGGTCTCGGACACCTCGCGCCAGTCGCGCATGGAAATGCAGCAAAGTCTCTCACAATTTCAAACCAGCCAAGCTGAGCAAATGGGTGTGCTGCAAAAGGGTTTGAGTGATTCCTTGAGCACCCAAGTGCACGCCCTGAGCGAGAGCAACTCGCAGCGCCTCTTTGAGGTGCGCCAGACCTTGGATGCACAACTGCAGCAACTGTTGACCAGCAATGCCCAAAAACTCGATGAAATGCGCAAAACCGTCGACGAAAAACTGCAGTCCACTCTGGAGCTGCGTTTGAGTGAAAGCTTCAAACAAGTGGCGCTTAGGCTCGAGCAAGTACACCAGGGTTTGGGCCAGATGCAAACATTGGCACAAGGGGTGGGTGACTTGCAGCGTGTGCTCACCAACGTGAAGTCGAGGGGCATCTTTGGTGAGGCCCAGTTGGAGTCCTTGCTCGAGCAAGTGCTCACCCAAGAGCAGTACAGCAAACAAGTCGAAACCCGACCCAGGAGCAATCAGCGGGTGGACTTTGCCATCAAGTTCCCAGGCCGCGGGCTAGAAGGCGAGACCGTGTGGCTACCCATCGATGCCAAGTTTCCTCGGGACGATTACGAGCGACTTCTTGATGCGCGGGACTTGGCCGATGCGCCCGCGGCCGAGGCCGCGGCCAAGGCCTTGGAGGCCCGCATCAAGGCCGAGGCCAAGAGCATTGCCGAGAGCTATTTGAGCCCACCGCAGACCACCGATTTCGCCATTTTGTTTTTGCCAGTGGAGGGCCTTTATGCCGAAGTCTTGAGGCGCCCCGGGCTTATGGACGCCTTGCAGCGCGAATACCGGGTGACCTTGGCTGGGCCCACCACGCTTTTGGCCATGCTCAACAGTTTGCAAATGGGCTTTAGAACCTTGGCCTTGGAAGAGCAGGCCTCGCAGGTTTGGCGTGTCTTAGGCGCCGTCAAGACCGAATTCGAGCGCTACGGTGAGTGGGTGGGTAAGGTGAGAGAGCAGGTGCAAAAAGCCGCCGACACCTTGGACAAAGCCGATACCCGCGGCAGACAGATGCGCCGAGCCCTGAGGGCTGTGGAGAGCGTGAGCGAGAGTGAGGCCCAGGGCTTGCTGGCCGAGCCTGTCTTGGGCGTGTCGAGTTTGGACGACACTGATAGCGAGTCTGGGCACGAATGAAACGGAAGTTGTTTCGACTCATCGCTTCCCAAATTTGTTTGCATTCCTGTATGACGGGTTTGCGCTTGGCTGCCCCTTTGTTGGCGCTCAGGCTTGGGTATGGCGCAGCACAAGTGGGAATGATGTTGGCCTTTTTCTCCATCTCTCAGGTTTTCTTGGCCTTGCCCGCGGGCCGTTATGCCGATCGCCATGGCATGAAGCCCTTGATCGCGATGGGGGTGGCCATGTCCACCTTGGCCACCGGATTGGCGGTGTTTTTCCAGGTCTACCCCATGCTGTGTCTGGCCGCACTCTTGACCGGAGGGGCGACCGGCATCACCACCATTGCGCTGCAGCGCCATGTCGGTCGCATGACCCAGGACCATGATGAATTAAAACTCGCCTTCAGTTGGCTCTCTATTGGGCCGGCGATCTCCAACTTCATTGGCCCCTTTTGTGTGGGCCTTTTGATTGACCATTCGGGCTTTACTTCGGCTTTTGTCTTTTTAACCGTCATTCCATTTTTTGCTTGGATAGGTATCCGCTCGCAAGTGCGTCTAGAGCCCATGGAGCCCGAACCTATTGCCCAGGGTCAACGCTCGTGGGATTTGCTCAAAATCCCCATGCTCAGGCGGCTATTGTGCGTGAACTGGTTCATGTCCTCGTGCTGGGATGTGCACACCTTTGTCGTGCCCTTGCTCGGCCATGAGCGCGGTATCAGTGCCTCGGCCATTGGCACCATCATGGGTGGGTTTGCCATCGCTGCCGCACTCATTCGAATGGTGCTGCCCGTCATCGCACAAAAACTCACCGAATGGCAGATCATGACCATCGCCATGCTGATGACGGGTGTGGTGATGGGGCTCTACCCCTTGGTCTCATCGGCTTGGATGATGGGCTTGTGCTCCGTCGCCTTGGGCGTTTTTTTGGGATGTGTGCAGCCGATGCTCATGAGCACCATGCACCAGATCACGCCCTCAAGACGTCAGGGCGAGGCGCTGGGTGTGCGCTTGATGATGGTCAACGCCTCAAGCGTTTTCATGCCCATGCTGTTTGGTTTGGCCGGGGCCAGCATTGGGGTGAGTGGCCTTTTTTGGTGCGTGAGCGCGGTCGTCACCGCTGGCTCTAGGCTGGCTTGGGGCTTGAGAGGGGATAAAAATCTTGGATGATTCTCCAAGTCTCTTCAACCGAATCCACGTAGTGAAAGAGCTTCAAGTCATCCTCGCCAATGGCGCCTTCTTCAAGCAAGACCTCGGGGTGAAAGACCCGCTTCCAGTAGTGTGATCCATACAAAATAATGGGCACGGGTTTGGATTTTCTGCATTGCACCAAGGTGAGGGTTTCAAACAACTCGTCCATCGTGCCGTAGCCACCTGGAAAAGCCACCAAGGCCTTGGCGCGCATCATGAAATGCATTTTTCGAAGGGCAAAGTAGTGAAAACGAAAGCTCAAATTCTCGGTGATGTAGGGGTTGGGCGTTTGCTCAAAGGGCAGCACGATGTTGAGCCCAACACTTTTGCCGCCCGCATCGTGCGCCCCTCGGTTGGCCGCTTCCATGATGCCAGGACCTCCCCCGGTGCAAACATAGAGCTGATTCTCAGTGGAGAGAGACTTGCTTTGCTCGGCAATCAAGCGGCCAAGGGCGCGGGCTTGGTCATAGTAAATCGAATTTTTGACGATGGCTTGGGCGCGCCGAATGGCTTTGGCGTCCCCACTTTGCTCGGCCGTGGCCAGATTCTCTTGGGCTTTTTCCAAGCTGCTAAAACGCGCCGAGCCAAAAATCACCACGGTGTTTTCCACACCCATTTGACTCTGGTCGAGGTCGGGCTTTAAGAGTTCGAGCTGGATGCGAATGCCTCGGGTCTCGCGCCGGGTCAAGAACTCGGGGTCGGCAAAGGCCAAGCGGTTGGCCTCTGGCGCCAAGTTTTCCAGTACCTTGGCGTCTTCCAAGGCTTGCCAGTCTTTGAGAAGCTCAAAGCTGTGTTGGCCAATTTTGTCATTCATCGCAATAGCTTTTTAAATAAAAGGGCCAAGAGGGCCTAAGCACTCATGTACTGAGGCACTGAGGCACTGATCTTGACGATTCCAGACTTCAAAAAAGACGCGGCGAGTGCTAGACGGGTGCGACGCGTCTAGACGCGACGGCGGTATTCGTTCGTGCGGGTGTCGATTTCGATGCGATCGCCTTGCGCCACAAAAATTGGCACCGGAATTTCATAGCCAGTGGAAATCTTGGCTGGTTTGAGTACTTTGCCCGAGGTGTCGCCTTTCACGGCGGGTTCAGTCCATGTGACTTCGCGCTCCACCGAGGTGGGCAACTCCACGGAGATGGCCTTGCCGTCATAGAACACCACTTCGGCGGTCATGCCGTCTTCCAAGTAGTTCAAAGAGTCGCCCATGTTTTCAGCCTCGACTTCGTACTGGTTGTACTCGGGGTCCATCCATACATACATGGGGTCGGCAAAGTAAGAGTAAGTGCAGTCTTTTTTATCCAAAATGACTTGGTCCATTTTGTCGTCGGCTTTGAAAACCACTTCGGTGCCAAAGTTGTTGAGCAAGCTCTTGAGCTTCATGCGCACGGTGGCCGCGTTTCTGCCGCCACGGGCATATTCGGACTTCAACACGACCATGGGGTCTTTGCCGTGCATGATGACATTACCGGCGCGAATTTCTTGAGCTATTTTCATAATAATGATGACTTTGATGGCCAAATAAGTGGAAAGGATGAACTTGAGGATCAGACTCCAAGTTAGCCTAGAATTTTAACATGAACCCACTTAGAGGGGAGCATGTGCCCGGGTGTTGTGCTCGACAGGGGGCCGCTGGAGTGGGCTTCATTTCAGTCGACTGGTTTTGAGGGGGCCATGATGTGCTGGGCAAAACGCACCAGCTCTTGGGCCAAATCGGGCACATTTTGCATCCCCAGGGCGTAATCCTCGCTCCAGACCTGCCAACCCTCTAAAACGGCGGGGGTGAGCTCCGGCAAGGCCTCCTGAGTGAGCCCATTCCAGACCCGCATGAAGCGCTGCAAGCTCTCAGGGGCCTGCAAGGTCTGCAAAAAAGCCTCCAATTTGGGCCCGTGGGCGCCATCGTCTTGGGGGTAAATTTGCCAAATGAAGGGTCGTTTTGCCCAAATCGCTTGGACCAAGGAGTCTTCGCCTCGCACAAAGTTGAGCGCGCTTAGGCTGAGCAGTTGATCAAATTCGGCTTGGTCCATGTAAGGCAAAAACTCGAGCTTCAAACTGCCAAAATTCAACGACCCCATCGAATCCGTTGACGCCAAACCCGCCAGGCATTGCGCGGGCAAGTCGGCCCCCATCGCCTCGAGTGTTTTTAGGGCGTGGCGCGTGGCGCGTCCTGGGGTGATTTGCAACGCCACTGGGGTGGGGAAAAGGCTCAATTGAAGCAGCAGATCTTTGAGTGCTGGGGGCTCGTAACAAAACAAGACCCAGGGTCTGGACTTGGGAGCAGGCGAAGGCGTCGAGAGGGTCGAGACGGTCGAGACTGTCGAGTTTGGCGATGTGTTGGCCAGTTCAATGCTTGGGGGGAGATCCAGGGCCCTGGAAACGCGCCGCTCGGGGTGGGGTCTGAGCAGGCCTCCACTCATGGGGGTGAAGCCGGGTTGGTAAAACCACTTGATGTGGCCACTCGCAGGACCTGAGAGTTGCGGTGAGGGCAGGCGATGGATGGATTGGTAAAATGCTTCGGCGCTCATGTAGTCCAAGTTGATCCAAACCACCGAAGTGGCAGTGGTTTGCAGCAAGCGCTCGCCCAAGTGTTTCAAATAGGAATAGGGTAACTCGCAGCCAAAGGCCTCAATGACCCCTTGCGCAGGGGTGCGCTCTTCAGGCAGATCCAAAATGTCACTCGGCCAAGGGGCCACGCTCACCCCGTGCAGACTGGGGGGCTGTCCATGGGGTTCGGCCCAGTGGGGGGCCATCCATTTCAAGTCCTCGGGGTGATCGAGGTAGAGTCTCACCGTGTGACCCAGCCTGGCCAAGGCCTGGGATAAGCGCCAGCACACACCCAAGTCCCCATGGTTGTCTATCACGTGACAAAACACGTCCCACACCCAGACACTGGGTAGCGGCGGGGTATGGGCTGTCATTTGTGCTGGAATGGGGGGTGTGGATTTCAAGGCGCAAGGGGTTTGTGTTTGGTCAATACCCGTGCGTGGGATTTTAGGCGCTTTGATCCCTCGTCTTTCGAGCTATAGTCATGCCTCATGAAGAACGAATTCTCCGCACCTCAGGTCTGAGCACGCTTGGCCATGCAAAAACCCATCGATCATTGCGATTTCGCCGCAGGTTCAGACCCCTCTGAGACGCCAGTCGCTGCCAGGGCACTTGAGCCGAAAACCTCGGCCGCTCTCAGCCTTGACCCCGCAAGCGCGCCTCAGGCGGCCAAGTCAAGCGCCAAACGCACCAACAACGCCAAAAGCGCCATGCGCAACAAAACCGCCAAGGCTTTAGCGCCGCTCCCGTCCCTCACCAAGGCACCAGTGGGCGACCTGATGGCACCAGATCAGGCTGACGGGCAGGCCGAGCATCAAGCCAAATCTGAGACCCCATCTGAGACCCCATCTCAAGCCAAGCCCAAAGAGCGGGGTTTTTCTGACGGATTGCTTGAACAAGTCAACGCCCTGCCGACCTTGCCAGGGGTCTACCGCTACTTTGATGAGCAAGACCAAATTCTTTATGTGGGCAAGGCCAACAGTCTCAAGAAACGCGTCACCAGTTATTTTCAGCGCGACCATGGGGGCACGCGAATTGGCCACATGGTGAGCAAAATTCACCGCATGGAAACCACTGTGGTGCGCTCAGAGGCCGAGGCCTTGATCTTGGAGAATAACCTCATCAAGAGTTTGAAGCCCAAGTACAACATCTTATTTCGAGATGACAAGAGTTATCCGTATTTGAAGATCACCCGGCCCAAGTCGATCGATGCGACCAAGGCAACCAAGACTTCACAGGCGACACAGGCGACACAGCTGCCCAAAGCGGCCACAGCGTCTGCACTGAAGGCGCAAACACAGATGCTGACGCAGACGCAGACGCAGACTGCTGGCCTGTCCACCGATTGGTCCACCGTGAAGTCGAGCGTTGAGCCCGAAGCCCCTCACCCTGTCTTGCGCGGCGTGCCCACTGCTGGCGGGCACGCCAACCCAAAGCCTCAAAACATTCCCCGCGTGGTCTATTACCGAGGCGCCGTGGACAAGCAGCACGACTACTTTGGCCCTTACCCGAGTGTGTGGGCGGTGCGCGAGGCCATTTGGCTCATGCAAAAGGTCTTCAAGCTTCGCACTTGTGAGGACAGCGTTTTTGCCCACCGTTCGCGCCCGTGTTTGCTCTATCAAATCAAGCGCTGCTCTGCCCCCTGTGTAGGTGCCATTAAGGTGGAGGACTATCTCGCCGATGTGGAGCACGCCCAGCGCTTGATGCGCGGGGAGACGCGTGAGGTGATGGCTCAACTCGAGTCGCGAATGAACGAGCACGCCCAGGCGCTGGAGTTTGAACAAGCCGCTGAGATTCGTAACCAAATCAGTGCGCTCTCCAAGGTGCTGCACCAGCAAGGCGTTGAGAGCACGGGTGACCAAGACGCAGATATCTTGGCCGTCGAGATCAAGGGAGGACGCGCCTGCGTGAACTTGGCTATGGTGAGAGGCGGGCGACATTTGGGGGATCGGCCCTATTTTCCCGCCCATGTTGAAGACGCCGAGGCGCTGGAGGTGCTCGAAGCCTTCTTGTCTCAGCACTATGTGGACTTGCCTGTGCCAAGCACCTTGGTGACGAGCCACCCTGTGCAAAAGGAGTTGATCGATTTGTTGGGGGTGCAGGCTGGGCAAAAAATTCAATGCGTCTGGCAGCCGCGCGAGCAACGCAAAGTTTGGCTTGAGATGGCGCAGCAAAATGCACAAATTCAACTCGCGAGACTCTTGGCCGAAGAGGGCTCACAAAAAGCGCGCACCCGCGCATTGGTCGACGCACTCGACGTTTTAGTGGAAGACTTGGAGAGCTTTCGCATCGAGTGCTTTGACATCTCCCACACCTCGGGTGAGGCAACCCAGGCCTCTTGCGTGGTGTTTCATCACCACAAGATGCAAGGTGCGGAGTACCGGCGCTACAACATCGAAGACATCACCGGTGGGGACGACTATGCGGCCATGCGCCAAGTCTTGACCCGGCGCTATAGCAAAGTGGCCGAAGGCGTGAACTCGGGTGAAGCGAAGATGCCCGACTTGGTGTTGATCGATGGCGGCAAGGGACAAGTGGGCGTGGCCAAAGAGGTGTTTGAAAGCCTGGGGCTCGACCTCACGCGACTCGTGGGTGTGGAAAAAGGCGAAGGCCGTCGGGTGGGTTTGGAGGAGTTGGTGTTTGCCGATGGCCGCGAAAAAATCTATCTCGGTGCAGACTCGGCGGCCCTCATGCTCGTGGCCCAAATCCGAGACGAAGCCCACCGCTTTGCCATCACTGGTATGCGCGCCAAGCGCGCTCGCACCCGAGTCGGTGCCTCGAGTATCGAAGACATTGATGGCGTGGGCCCGAAAAAACGTGCCCGCTTGCTCCAACGCTTTGGCGGGGTGAAGGGCGTGGGCCAAGCCTCGGTGCAAGACTTGATGGGGGTGGAGGGCATCTCTGAGGCCCTGGCGCAAACGATTTACAAAGCCTTGCGTTGAGGACAGACACCTTGCTGGTGCATTCAAAGAGGCTTTTTGGATAAGCCTTATGCAAAGAGGTGGAGCAACTCGTCCATGCCAGCGCTCTCCACACTCACCATGGCCTGCGCTTTGACTGCGGGCTTGGCATGGTAGGCGACGCTGAGCCCCCCAGCCGCATTTGCAGCTTGCATCATCGGTAAATCGTTCGCCCCGTCGCCCACCGCAATGGCTTCAGACAAAGAGACCCCCAACTGGCTGCAGCACTCTTGGAGCATTTTTTTCTTTTCCTCGCCGTCACAAATATCCCCCCAGGCCTGAGGCAAGAGCTCTCCTGTCAAGCACCCTTCATGATAAGCCAAGGCGTTGCTGCGAGAAAAGTCAATGTTGAGCTCCTTGCAAATCCGGTCGGCAAAGAAGGTGAAGCCACCGCTGACCAACACGGTTCGAAGGCCATGGTGTTGGCAGGCGCGCACCCACGTTTTAACGCCGGGGTTGAGTTGAAGGCGCTCACGGTAGACGCGCTCCAAAGCCTCGAGGGGCAAGCCCCTTAGGAGGGCAACGCGCGCGCGCAGACTCTCTTTGAAGTCTTTGATCTCGCCACGCATGGTGGCCTCGGTGATGCGTACAACCTCCCCGCCGACCCCCGCCTCTTTGGCCAACTCGTCGATACACTCGATGTTGATCAAGGTGGAGTCCATGTCAAATGCAATGAGTTTGAAGTTCGACCACTGAAGGGGCGAGCTCAATCCAGGCGCGAGGAGTGTGGAGGGGATTTGCATAGGAGAGGGGTGGCGGCGTCTGTTCAAAGGGTATTCAAAGCGTGTTCAAAGACTGTTCACGACGGGGTGGGTTGAGCGTTGGGTCATCAGGCCAGTGCTTTGGGTGTGACGGGGTGGCCGAGTTTTTGCAAAATCTCGCGCACCAATAGGCTCCTTTGTTTGGGTTTCTCGCACTCGCGCTCGATGCGCAATTTATCGTTGCCGGCGAGCTTGATGTTTTTGTTTTTTTGCACGAGCTCAATGATTTTGGCAAGCTCTACCGGCGCGTGGGGCATGAAGGTGATGTGGGTGACTTCGGGGCCGGCATCGACCTTGGCGACCCCGTAGGATTTGGCCAAAACGCGCAAGCGGTGCACGTCGATCAAGGTCTGTGCTTGCTCTGGGGGCTTGCCAAAGCGGTCGACAATTTCTTCTTGTAAGGCATCGATTTGGACGTCGTTCTTGGCGGTGGCGAGTTTTTTGTAAAAAGACAACCTCAGGTGCACATCGCCGCAGTAGTCGCTTGGTAAGAGGGCGGGCGAGTGCAAATTGATTTCCGTCGTGACTTGCAGGGGGCTCAAGAGATCGGGCTCTTTGCCTTCCTTTAAAGCGCGCACGGCTTCGCTGAGCATTTCGTTGTAGAGTTGAAAGCCAATTTCCAGCATATTGCCGCTTTGGTTTTCACCCAAAACCTCGCCCGAGCCGCGGATCTCCAAGTCGTGCATGGCCAAATAAAAGCCTGAGCCCAATTCCTCCATTTGTTGAATGGCCTCAAGCCGCATGCCCGCTTGTTTGGTCAAGCCCTCAATATCAGGCACCAAGAGATATGCATAGGCTTGGTGGTGACTTCTGCCCACACGGCCTCTTAATTGGTGGAGTTGGGCGAGTCCAAACTTGTCCGCGCGAGAGAGCAAAATGGTGTTGGCGCTTGGCACATCGATGCCAGTCTCGATGATGGTCGAGCACAGCAGGACATTGAAGCGCTGGGCTACAAAGTCGCGCATCACACGCTCGAGTTCTCGCTCAGGCATTTGACCGTGGGCCACTTCAATGGAGGCCTCGGGCAAGAGTTCTTGCAGTTGTGCGCGGCGGTTTTCGATGGTGCTCACCTCGTTGTGCAAGAAATAGCACTGTCCGCCGCGTTTGATCTCTCTGAGCACCGCCTCACGGATGACGCCAGAGCCTTCGGTGCGCAAAAAGGTTTTGATGGCCAGTCGGCGTTGAGGTGCAGTTGCTATCACACTCAAGTCGCGCAGTCCTTCCAGTGCCATTCCGAGGGTTCTGGGGATGGGGGTGGCGGTGAGCGTCAAGACGTCGACCTCGCTTCGCATCGCCTTCATCGCCTCTTTGTGGCGAACGCCAAAGCGGTGCTCCTCATCAATCACCAAGAGGCCCAACTGTTTGAATTTGATGCTCGGGCTCAATAGCTTGTGCGTGCCCACCACAATGTCAACACTGCCATCGGCCAGTCCAGCGATAGAGACGTTCACCTCCTTGGTGCTGCGAAAGCGAGAGAGTTCGGCAATTTTGACAGGCCACTTGGAGAAACGGTCCACCAAGGTCTGGTAGTGTTGCTCTGCCAAGAGGGTGGTTGGGGCCAGAATGGCGACTTGTTTGCCACCCGTTACCGCAACAAAAGAGGCTCGAATGGCCACCTCAGTTTTGCCAAAACCCACATCCCCACAAATGAGTCGGTCCATCGGTCTGGGGCTGATCATGTCTTGGATCACCGCGTGAATAGCGGCCTTTTGATCGGCGGTTTCTTCAAAACCAAAAGCATTGGCAAAGGTCTCATAGTCGTCGGCAGAGAAGCGAAACGAAAACCCTTCACGCGCGGCTCGCCGGGCATACAAATTCAAAAGCTCGGCGGCCGAGTCTCTGATTTGTTCGGCGGCTTTGCGTTTGGCTTTGTCCCATTGGGCGGAGCCGAGTTTGTGCAGGGGCGCTTCGTCGGCACTCACCCCAGTGTAGCGCGAGACCAAGTGCAGTTGGCTCACTGGCACATAGAGCACAGCTTGATCGGCATAGATCAAATGCAAGAACTCTTGTGTGATGGGCTCGCCTTGCTCGTTCATACCAAGCCCCAAGTCCAAATTCACCAGTCCCTGGTAGCGACCGATGCCGTGCGCGTTGTGCACCACGGGGTCGCCCACTTGCAGTTCCGACAAATCCTTGATGAGGGCATCGAGGTCGCTCACCTGTTCTTGTTTTTTGCGACGCCTGGAAAAGCTGTTTGTTAAAAAGAGTTCGGTCTCGGTGATGAAGTCAATGCCCGCTTCACCCCACATAAATCCATTGGCCAAGGACGCCGTGGCCAATCCCAATCGAGACGGGCTCGCGTTGAAGTCCTCCAAGGACTCGAACAAGGTGGGCTCCACATGGCTTGCGTGCAAGAAATCGAGCAAGCTCTGGCGCCGTCCATCGCTTTCGGCCAAGAGCAAAAGCCGGTTGGGGGAGCGCTTGGCGTGGAGTTTCAAAAGGCTCAAGGGGTCGTCGTGCCCACGTTGCACCCGCAGGTCGGGTAACGCTTGGCTCCACGCTAGCTCACCTGCGCTTTGATCGGCGCTCTGGTCGGCGTTCTGGTTTGTTAACGCGTTTGGCGATGCACTCGGTCGCAAGGCCAGTTGTGCATAGGGTTTGGCCTTGAGGTAAAACTCCTCGGCACTTAAAAAGAGGGCGTGGGGAGGGAGCACCGGGCGGTCGGGGTCGCCTGAGGCCAATTTAAAGCGCTCATTCGTGTCGTGCCAGAAATGCTCAAAGGCACGCTCCAATTCACCATGGAGAACCATGACGGCATTGGGCCCCAAGTAATCAAAGACCGTCGATGTCTCGTCAAAAAAGAGCGGTAAATAGTACTCAATGCCAGCGGTGGCCAGTCCCATTCCCATGTCTTTGTACAAACGACTGCGAGTTGGGTCGCCCTCGAGGAGTTCTCGCCAACGGCTTCTGAACTTGGAGCGCGAGCCCTCGTCCATCGGGAACTCTCGCCCTGGCAACAACCTCACCTCGGGCACGGGGTATAAACTGCGCTGGCTGTCGGGGTCAAAGGTGCGGATGGTGTCAATTTGCTGGTCAAAGAGGTCCACCCGGTAAGGCACGACCGAACCCATGGGAAAGAGATCGATCAAGCCCCCCCTCACCGCGTATTCTCCAGGACTCACCACCTGGCTCACGTGCTGGTAACCTGCCAGGGTCAGTTGGTGTTTGAGCTGGGCCTCATCGAGCTTTTGACCGGTCTGAAAGTGAAAGGTGTATCCTGCCAAAAAGGATGGCGGGGCGAGTCTGTAGAGCGCCGTGGTGGCGGGCATGAGGATGAGGTCGGCTTGACCTTGGGAGATTTGCCACAAAGTGGCGAGTCGCTCGCTGATGAGGTCTTGGTGAGGAGAAAATGCATCGTACGGCAGGGTTTCCCAATCGGGGAAAAGAACACAATGCAAGGAGGGTGAAAAGAATTTGATTTCTTCCAGCAGGCGTTGTGCGTCCTGGGCTTGTTCGGTGATCACGGCCAAGCGCTGGCCCTTGGCCTTTTCGCGATTGGCCAAGTGCCCGATCAGCAAGGCGTCTGAGGAGCCAGTGGGTTTGTGCAAACCAAAGCGCTTACCGGGAAGAAGGGTGGGCAAATGCATGAAAGCTTTCAAATCTACGATTTCAAAGTCCGCTCAAGGCCACAAGAGTTGGGCCTGTGCTGAGGAATGGATCGAAGAGATTTTAGAATGGGATTTAAAAGGGGAAGTTCTATGGTCAAAGAGAGTCAGTACTTTTTGGTGATGCCTTGCGCGGGATCGGGTCTCAGGGCTGGTGGCGACGTGGCCAAGCAGTACCAAAGCTTGGCAGGCCTGCCCTTGGTCGTGAGGTCACTCAAAAACCTGGCCCATGTATCAAAACTCAGGCACGCGGTACTGGTGATTTCTCCCCATGACCAGACTGCCCACGAGGTCATGAAGATCCATGGCTGTGCTCAATGGTTCTCCCATTTTAGCGTTCTTGCCCAAGGTGGTGCCACGCGCATGGAATCGGTCCTGGCGGGCGTGAGGTCTTTGACGGACCAAGGGGCCAAAGACCACGACTGGGTGTTGGTGCACGACGCCGCTCGCTGCTTGGTTCAGCCCCAATGGGTCGAGCAATTGATCCAAGAGGTTGGGGACGATGAAGTGGGGGGGATTTTGGCTTGGCCAGTGAGCGATACGCTCAAACAGGCTCAGGCTTTAAGTCCAGCAACGGCCAACATTGAGCCTCATCACGAGCGCATAGTGGCCACCGTGCCCAGGCAACACAAGTGGTTGGCCCAGACTCCACAAATGTTTCGAGTGGGTGCCTTGCGAGACGCATTGCAACAGGTCCGTGAGACCTTGAGTGACACGCTGTCTGGGTCAGCGCCAACCGATGAGGCGTCGGCCATGGAGGCTCTTGGCTTGTCTCCTTTATTGGTCAAAGCCAGTGCCTTTAACATCAAGGTGACCTATGCGGAGGATTTTTTGTTGGCCAAGGCGCTCTTGAGTGTTTTGCAAGAGGTTTGATTTTAGCTTTGCTGCCAGCCATTCTGGGCAAATTGTTGGGCGTCTTTTTTTGAGTAAGGTTCACCATGTTCAATGCAATGCAAATGAGAATTGGCGAGGGTTTTGATGTCCATGCCCTGGTGCCCAATCGAGCCCTGATTCTCGGTGGGGTGCACATTCCTCACCCTTTTGGCCTTTTGGGGCACTCGGATGCGGATGTCTTGCTGCACGCCATCACCGATGCCCTTTTGGGGGCCAGTGCCTTGGGTGACATTGGTCAGCATTTTCCCGACACCGATGCGGCTTATTTGGGGGCGGACTCGCAAGTGCTCTTAAAGCTTGTTGGGGAGTTGCTCCAACGCGAGGGTTTTGTGGTGGTCAACATCGACAGCACCATCCATGCGCAAACGCCTAAATTGGCACCCCACATTTTGGGCATGCGCGACAATATTTCAAGCTGCTTGGGACTCGAGCTCTCTCAGGTCAACGTCAAAGCCAAGACCGCTGAAAAAATGGGCCCCGTTGGCTTGCAGCAAAGCATGGAGGCCCGCGCCGTGGTCTTGCTCTACAAAGTGTAAGACCAAGGCGTCAGCGTGCTAAATCCCTTGGGCACATTTTTGTGCTGTGGGTTTACTGTGCCGCCCAGCCCCCGTCCATATTCCAAGCCACGCCGCGAATGTTGTGGCCCGTGTCCGAACACAAAAACACCGCCAAATCGCCCAGTTCTGCAGGGGTGGTGAATTGTTTGGAGGGCATTTTTTCGCCCAAGAGGAGTTCGGTGGCTTTTTCAATGCTGATGCCCAAGTCTTTGGCTTTGGCGTCGACTTGAGCTTGCACGAGTGGCGTCAAAACCCAGCCTGGGCAAATCGCGTTGCAAGTTACCCCGGTTTCGGCGGTCTCCAAGGCCACCACTTTGGTGAGCCCCACCAGCCCATGCTTGGCGCTCACGTAGGCCACCTTTTGCGGTGAGCCCACGAGCCCATGCACCGATGCAATATTGATGATACGCCCCCAGTTGGCTGCCTTCATCGCGGGCATGGCATGGTGGATGGTGTGGTAGGAGCTTGAGAGGTTGATGGCAATGATCGCGTCCCATTTGTCTGCAGGGAAGTCCTCAATGTTGGCCACGTGCTGAATCCCCGCGTTGTTGACCAAAATGTCCAAGCTGCCCATGGTTTTTTGTGAGAAATGGACCAGGTCCTTGATTTCTTCAGGTTGGGTCATGTTGGCGCCATGATAGGCCACCTTGACCCCCAAGGCTTCAATTTGATGCTGCGCGGGCAAGTGGTCGCCAAAGCCATTGAGCACAATATTGGCCCCTTGCTCGGCCAACGCAATGGCCAGTCCGAGGCCAATGCCACTGGTGGATCCAGTGACCAAAGCGGTTCTTCCAGATAAATTGGTTTTCATTCAAAGTGCTCCTGTGGTGGTGATTTGAAAAAGGATCATGGATTCCATCTTAAGTGAAAATATTCAAGTGCTGCTTTTTTTGGACTCGGCAGTCTAAAAATAATCGAACCGTTTTGGTGCGCAGGAGGGATTTTAGAATCCATGCCAAAGACAGAAGTTTTCTGCCTCCAGGGCCTAGCCAGTCTGCTAGACTGGAACGCCAGAGAGATACCCCATGAGCACCGATCACGAAACGCAAATTGAAGTCGAGGGCGACCTCGGTGTGTTGTTGCGTGCGCAAGATTTTGCCAGACCCTTGATCTCGGGTGAGACGCTCTCGAGTGGTGAGAATACCTGGGATCATGCGCAGGCAGTGTCCGAGTTGGTGGCCTCCTTGGGTGGTGCCGTGTCTTTGCAAGCGGCGTCTTATTTGGTCTATGCCTGTGAGCATTTGAACAAGCCCCAGGAGGTGATCACCAAGGCCTTTGGCGCGACCTTTGCCGTCTTGGCCATGGAGACCACCAAGCTTGTTCAACTGCAAAAGCAGTCGCGTGCACAAACGACTTTGCTGTCGAGTTCGAATAAAGCCACGCCAACGGCAGTGGGCAGTGGTTCCTACAGTTTACCCAATCAGACCGAGGCCGTGCGCCGCAT
This sequence comes from uncultured Burkholderiales bacterium, assembly GCA_903838355.1. Lineage (GTDB taxonomy): Bacteria > Pseudomonadota > Gammaproteobacteria > Burkholderiales > Burkholderiaceae_C > Limnohabitans. The sequence continues at coordinate 81,622 of CAILYC010000039.1, forward strand.
GCTGATGGCGTTTTCCAAAGACTTGCGAGTCATTTTGCTCAGGCTGTCTTCGCGATTGCAAACCTTGCGGTTTTGCGCAGCCACCACCAAAACCTGTGACCCCAGTTTGGCCCAAGAGACCTTGAGCGTGTTCGCTCCCTTGGCCAACCGACTCGGGATTTGGCAAATCAAGTGGGAGCTCGAAGACTTGGCGTTTCGGTTTTTGGAGCCGATCACCTATAAAGAAGTGGCCACTTGGTTGGATGAAAAACGCGTGGAGCGTGAAGTTTACATCGAGAAACTGCAAGCAACACTCCAAGATGAACTCAAAAGCCAAGGCATCCACGCCCAGGTGCAAGGACGACCCAAACACATCTACAGCATTGTTAAAAAAATGCGCGGCAAGTCTTTGGGGTTCGACCGAATTTTTGATGTCCGAGCCCTCAGAATTGTGGTGCCCAGTGTGGAGGACTGTTACGCCGCACTCGACTGGGTCAATCAACATTTCGAGCCCATCGCCCAGGAGTTTGACGACTACATTGCAAGACCCAAACAAAACGGCTACCAGTCGCTGCACAGCGTGGTGAGAGACCACAGCCAGCGACCCATTGAGATCCAGATTAGAACCCAGGCCATGCACGAGCATGCCGAGTTTGGGGTGGCCGCGCATTGGGCCTACAAGGAGGCTGGCGTCAAGGGCTACCAAGGGGTGAGTGCGTCCTCTTCCTATGACGCCAAAATTGCGGTGCTCAGACAACTTCTGGCTTGGGAGCGTGAGTTGGTGGATCCTGAGGGCCAAGGCAACAGATCCTCAACCTTGCCGGGTGCAACCTCGAACAAAGCCGAGGGCCCAGCGCTAGACGATCGCATTTATGTGCTCTCACCCGCTGCAGCCATTGTCGAGTTGCCCCAAGGCTCCACGGCGGTGGATTTTGCTTACACCATTCACACCAACTTGGGGCACCGCTGCCGAGGCGCGCGATTGGATGGGGCCATGGTGCCTCTCAACACGCCACTGAAGAATGGGCAAACCGTTGAAGTGGTGACTGTCAAAGAAGGTGGCCCCTCTCGGGATTGGCTCAACCCAGAGCTCGGGTTTTTAGCCTCTCCCAGGGCCAAATCCAAGGTCAGGGCCTGGTTCAATGCCCAAGTGATGGAGGAGACCATTCAGCGTGGTCGCGAAGCGGTGGAAAAACTGCTCCAGCGCGAAGGCAAAACAGCCATGAATTTGGAGAGTTTGGCCTCCCAATTGGGCTTCAAGTCTTCAGACCAATTGTTTGAGGGGGTGGGCAAGGATGAATTTTCTCTTAAAAACATCGAGCAAATTATCCATCCAGTGGCGCCGATGCCGGCTCTTGATGAAGTCTCCAAGCTTAAAAAACGCTCCAAAGCCGATGAGCAAACCGGCAAAGGCGCATTGCTTGTGGTTGGGATGGATTCACTGCTCACGCAACTCGCGCGCTGCTGCAAGCCCGCTCCACCAGACGCCATCCAAGGTTTTGTGACGAGGGGCAAGGGCGTGAGCATTCACCGGCAAAACTGTCCTAATTTCAAACAGTTGCTCTTCAAAGACGCTGACCGCGTCATTCAAGTGCAGTGGGGCAAAGCGCAAACGCAGGCGTTTTATCCGGTCGATGTTGCGCTCGAGGCCTTTGATCGCCAAGGTCTTCTTCGAGACATTTCAGAAGTGTTTGCCAAAGAACGCATGAACGTCGTGGGGGTGCAAACGCAGACGATCAAGGGGGTGGCCTGGATGACCTTTACCGTCGAAGTTCAAGACTCCTCCAAAGTCGAGAAGGTGTTGGGCATCGTGAGAGAGGTCAAAGGGGTGAGGGCGGTGAGGAGGCGCTAATTGAGCAGGATTGTGGGTTGCTCAATTGCGCAGGGTCTTAGGAGTGAAGAGTTGGGGCGAATTTGGAGCCAACGGGCGAAAGAGCGCTCAATTGGAGTTATAATGCTCAGTTGACATTGTTTATACCCTAAGTCAATTAATAAATATAGGCGATTAGCTCAGTTGGTTAGAGCGCTTCCTTGACATGGAAGAGGTCGTTGGTTCGAATCCAATATCGCCTACCAATAAGTTTCCAATTTGGTTTGAATTCAACACGATTCTTTTACTTAAAGGGATTGGTTGGACTGACTTTAAATCGTTGAAAATCCTCAGCGTTTCTTGTAACCGTTGTTAAATGATTTGAAATTGCAATTGCTGCAATCACAGCATCTTCATTAACGGCATATGATTTTTTTGATATTAACTTGCCCCAGATCCTCAATGCAAGAGTATCCACGCAAAGAATATTAAAATTGTTGATCCATTGATCTAATCCACTTTCAATTTGATTTGCCTTTAATGGGTCTTGGTCTTTGGTTGTTTCAATTCCAGACTGGATTTCCCTTGCTGTAACTGCAAAGAGAAATAATGCAGAATCATTGACCTTGTAAATCCATTCGACAACTGATGCGTGGGGTTTTGGTTTTCACAATTCGGAAATGACATTTGTCACAAGAAGGTATATTTATATTACTTTGTGATCGATTTGCGATGATTCCGAGGTTTTTTTGATGACCAATTCAAATCGATTGTTTTCAGGCACTAAAAAAGATTTGACAGAAGATTTTTTGAGTTTTGAAGTTCTCGCCATTTGTTGATGGGGACCAAAACTGCCTCCTCGAGTCATCGTCTGGTGACTATTTGAGGGCCTAAATTAACGCAGGTATGGAGTAACGCGCTAAACCTGGCCTTTGCGTCTTGAACTGGCCAATGATTATTCGTGATCGAGTCCTTTGTATGGTTACTTGACGAGTCATGTGACTATAAAAGTTGTTTTTATTTTTTACAAAGAAAAGGCGTTTGTTGGCAATTTATTTGTTTGTTTTAGATTGATTGATTGATTGATTGATTGATTGATTGATTGACTGACTGTCTGTCTGTCTGTCTGTGTCATCGGGCTATACTCTCAATTGATCGGATTATCACGGCTATAAGTATATTTGCATGCACGAGGTCGTTGGCTCTAGCCCAATATCGCCTAACAAAACATTTGGGTCTTACTCAAGTCATTCGCGCAATCAGTTTGAAATCAAGGCTGAAGATCAATGGACTAGCCAAAATAAGTGGTCTCGCCTACAGATGCCGTGTCAATGCACATTTTTCAATGTCAATAATATAGGGGTTAACATAGGCTTGACGTGCAATGCCAAAGCAACACAATGTACTTTTTTCAGTACTCGTATCTGAATGGAAACATCAGGTTCAAGGAGTGGTTGTGAATTCAAAAAATCGCCAAGATACTTCTTTGGGTGCGCCTCTTGCGCCTGAGGGGCAGATGACGGATGCTGCGCCCAGGGTCAAACCGTCTGTTCGCACGACCAAAGGGGTGAGCGCCTCTCCTGACGAGGCTAAGAACCACCGCAGGGTGATCAAAAAATATCCCAATCGTCGCCTATACGATACATCGACCTCAAGCTACATTACCTTGACGGAGGTCAGAGACTTGGTCATGCAGAGCGTGAGTTTTACCGTTCTCGACGCCAAAACTCAGAAAGATTTGACCCGTGCCGTCTTGCTCCAAGTCATTTTGGAAGAGGAGTCTACTGGGGCGCCCATGTTCAGTGCCAAGGTGTTGGAGAACATGATTCGTTTTTATGGCCACACTTTGCAAACCTTCATGGGCAATTATTTGGAGCAAAACATCCAGTCTTTTGTTGATTTGCAACTGAAGATTACGGAAAACTCCAAGTCGATCTCGCCTGAACTTTGGGGGCAAGTCATGAACCTTCAAACGCCCATGCTTCTGGGCATGATGGGCAGTTACACCGAAGAGTCAAATCAAATATTCCAAAAAATGCAGAACCAGCTGCAAACGCAACTCAAAGATCAAACTGAAAAAATGATCGAGGCCTTCAAAGTTAAGCCCTCGCCAAAGTGATTTGTTGTTGGGTTAAAACCAAGAAATGAGTCATAGACCCTCATGCAAACAGGGTTTTATGTGGAATCCAAAATGAGGGTTCGTCGCTTTCTTTTGGCCACAAGATGATGGCGCCACAAGGCTACAAGGCCACAAGGCTCAAAACAGCGTTGGATATTCTTGGCCCTAGACTGTTTGGGCTGCCCAATGCAGAGCATTTAAAGCGACAATAGGAGCCATGACAGAAGCACTCACCACATTTCAAGCCGCCAAAAAAATTGGTTTTGTAAGCTTGGGTTGCCCCAAGGCCTTGACCGACTCTGAGTTGATCCTCACACGCCTCAATGCCCAGGGCTACGAGACCAGCAAGACTTTTGAGGGGGCCGACTTGGTGATCGTCAACACCTGCGGCTTTATAGATGATGCGGTCAAGGAAAGCCTAGACGCCATCTCCCAAGCCCTAACGGAAAACGGTCGTGTCATCGTGACCGGTTGCCTCGGTGCAAAGTCAGACGATGATGGTCAAAATTTGGTGCTTAAAACCCACCCCAAAGTGTTGGCGGTGACAGGGCCTCATGCCACCGACGAAGTGATGTCAAGGGTGCAGGAACACTTACCTCAAGTCTCACAGCCCTTTTTGGATTTGACTCCCCAGACGGTGTCCCCGGCGGGCATCAAATTGACCCCAAAACATTACGCCTACCTGAAGATTTCAGAAGGCTGCAATCACCGTTGTACCTTTTGCATCATCCCGTCCATGCGTGGTGACTTGGTGTCTCGCCCCATTGGGGATGTCTTGAGCGAAGCACAGGTCCTTTTTGAGCAAGGTGTGAAGGAGTTGCTGATAATCAGTCAAGACACCTCCGCCTATGGGGTGGATTTGAAATACCAAACTGGATTTTGGCAAGGCCGTCCGATCAAAACCAAAACCTTGGAGTTGGTGAGAGAGTTGTCGGTGTTGGCCACGGCCCATGGCGCTTGGGTGCGTTTGCACTACGTCTATCCCTATCCCAGTGTTGATGATTTAATGCCCTTGATGAGCACGGGTGCGGTCCTCCCTTATTTGGATGTTCCGCTTCAGCACAGTCACCCCGATGTATTGGCGCGCATGAAGCGCCCGGCCAATGGTGAAAAAAACTTGGAGCGTATTTTGGCTTGGAGGAGAGAGTGTCCGCAATTGGTGATCCGCAGCACGTTCATCGCGGGTTTCCCTGGTGAGACTGAATCTGAGTTTCAACATTTGCTCGATTTTGTGAAGGAGGCTCAAATTGATCGCGCGGGCTGCTTTGCCTACAGTCCAGTCAAAGGGGCCTTGGCCAATGAAATTTCGGGCATGCTCAGTCAAGAAGTTCGTGAGGAGCGTCAAGCACGGTTTATGAAGGTGCAAGAAGAAGTCTCCATTCAAAAATTGCGGACTCGCATTGGGCAAACGATGCAAATTTTGATTGATCATGCGCCAGCGGGCGGGAAAAAAGGTGGCGTTGGCCGAAGTTATGCAGATGCCCCCGAAATTGACGGCGTCGTTCATTTGCTGCCGCCCAAGCGATTGAGCCAACGCTTGAAGGTGGGCAGTTTTGTGAAAGCCTTGGTGATCGATACCCAAGGTCACGATTTAATGGCACAGCCGATTTAATCTTGGCGCTTTAATCGCGGTTTGTGTCAGCAAGTTCCACGATGGATTGCCAAGCCATCTTGCTTGACTGGCTCTTTGACAAGAACTGCAAGTGGAGAGGTGTGTCCAAATCAAATGGGTGCCTCAAAAATAATGTCGCTTTTCTCAAACCCCTACAAGTTTTCTTTGCAATGTTTAAAATCAAATTGTAATTTTTCGCTGGCATAGATGAGCAATCGATTTAGAAATCGCTCAAACGCTCTCCTTTGATCGCAGTTAAGCCTTGAGGGCTCGTGACCCCAAGTCGTGTTACTTTTCATAAAGTGAATCAGGCCATATTGCAGGTCGACCTCACTCCCATTGATGGAGCTCGAGTAGGTCAAAATTCCAATCATCTGTTGCTCCACATGTTTAACAATGGACAAAGAAAGAGGGATAAATGATTGTCATTTGTGCTCATGCAGTCGAGAGGTAAATCCGAAATCTCTTGTCCACGCAGCTCTAGCGATGCTGTCCATAGCGACCGTGCGACTGGTATGGGCTTGAATCATCTTGGTGAAATCTTTGCTTCTTGGTTTTGATAAGTCTCGTCAATATAAATGCCCCATAAAAATAATAATATTGTTCAATGATTAATTAACGGCAGTAGTGTCTCAACGTTTTTCAGAGGAGAGGGTGCTGGAATTGCTCTGAAATTGCATCAAATTTCTTGATTCGTCAATGCTGCTTGATCCATTTGAAGAACCATTTCACTTGTCATCTTTGGCAGTAGAGGTCTGCAATGAGCTCGGGCTTGAGTGTCATGTTGTTGGTTAAGAAGCTGAGTCTTTTCCCTTTGTCGTCTTTGGCAGTGACGCACCCGATGGTGTCGGGATAATGTTTTTTCGCAATGTACAAAGGCAGAACTCCAAGTTGATCGCTGATGACATTGGTGTTCTCTCTGTCCACTGGTTGCGAGTATCTGCGTTGAAATTTGGTATTGATTGTTCCTGATTACAATTAATGCTTGGGATTGATGAATCTTGTAAAGCCTTGCAAAATCCAAGTACCCGCGGTCCATCAAATAAAAGGCGCGAGCCTCGATGATGAGCTGATCCAGGATGTTGACTTCGTGGGTCTTCCCGTCTGTAATGTGAATGAAACTGGGTATGTTTCCATGCAAATCCAAGAGGGTGTGCATCTTCACCGCAGCCTTGGTTGTGCGAAACGGAGCCCA